>JBIKLV010000167.1:0-4123 GCA_044359585.1 Sulfuritalea sp.
GACCAGCGAAGTCATGATGAAGAATCCGGCGACGATGCGAACGATCTGATTGACGGTCATGTGAAGCTCCTTATTGGGGTATGGCGGATTTGACGATGCGGCCTTGCATCGCCGCGTAATACAGAACCGGGATCACCACCAGCGTCAGCATGGTGGACACGAATATGCCGAAGATCAGCGACAGCGCCAGCCCGGCGAAGATCGGATCATCGACGATGAACAGCGCGCCGAGCATGGCGGCCAACCCGGTCAGCACGATGGGCTTGGCGCGGATCGCGGCGGCCTGGATCACGGCTTCGGCGAAGTCCATGCCGGCGGCGACCTGCTCATTGATGAAGTCGACCAACAGGATGGAATTGCGCACGATGATGCCGGCCAGCGCGATCATGCCGATCATCGAGGTCGCCGTATATTGGGCGCCGAATAGGGCGTGGCCGGGCATGACGCCGATGATGGTAAGCGGGATCGGCGCCATGATGATCAGCGGCACGAGGTAGCTCTTGAACTGCGCCACCACCAGCAGGTAGATCAGGATCAGGCCGACGGCATAGGCCGCGCCCATGTCGCGGAATGTCTCGTAGGTCACCTGCCATTCGCCGTCCCACTTGATCGAGTACTGGGCGTACGGGTCCTTCGGCTGCTTGAAGAAGTATTCGCCGAGCGTGCCGCCCTGCGGCAGTTTCAGGTCAGCCAGCTTGTTGCGGATGTCGAACATGCCGTAGAGCGGCGAATCGAGCTTGCCGCCCATGTCCCCGGTGACGAAGACCACCGGCAGCAGGTCCTTGTGATAGATCAGCTTCTCGCGCAGCATGCGCTTGATCTCGACCACTTCCGACACCGGCACGAGCGCGCCGTCGCGGCCGCGCACCTTGAGCTTGAGCAACTGGTCGATGCTGTTCTGGCGCTCGGCGGGCAGCACGATGCGCACCGGAATCTCATACTTGGCGTCACCGTCGTGCACCGGCGTCACGTCCTCGCCGGAAAGCCCCATGCGCACCACCTCGACGATGTCCTTCTGCGCCACGCCGAGCAGCGCCGCCTTGGCCTGCGCCACGCGCAGCACCAGCTTTTCCGCGTCCTCGTCGATGGTGTCATCGACGCCGATGATGTCGGTGGTACTTTCGAAGGCGGCACGCACCTGCTTGGCAACGGCGATCTGGCCGGCATAGTCGGGACCATAGACCTCGGCGACGATGGGCGACATGACCGGCGGGCCGGGTGGCACTTCGACAACCTTGGCGTTGCCGCCATGCTTCTTGGCCACCGCCACCACGCGGTCGCGCACCGAGACGGCGATTTCGTGGCTCTGGCGGTCGCGGTGCTTGGCGCCGACCAGGTTGACCTGGATGTCGCCCATTTCCGGCGCACTGCGCAGATAGTACTGGCGCACCAGGCCGTTGAAGTTGATCGGCGCTGCGGTGCCGGCGTAGGCCTGGTAGTCGGCAACCTCGGGCACTTGGGAAATTTCGGCGGAGATTTCGCGCAGCACCTTCGCGGTTTCTTCGAGCGGCGTGCCGACCGGCATGTCGAGCACGATCTGGAATTCGCTCTTGTTGTCGAAGGGCAGCATCTTCAGCACCACCAGCTTGAAAAAGCCGAGGCTGACCGAAGCCAGGATCGCGACCAAAATGCCGATCCACAATTTGCGCCGCGCCGACGCACCGGTCCGCGGATCGAGCAGCGGCGTCATCAGGCGGCGGAAGAAGCGATCGAGCCGGGCGGTGGTGGGATCGACAACATGCCCGGCCGTACCGTGCGCCACCGGCTTCATCATTTTCAATGCCAGCCAGGGCGTGATGACGAAGGCGATGGCCAGCGAAATGAACATGCCCATCGAAGCGTTGATCGGGATCGGGCTCATGTAGGGGCCCATCAGGCCGGTGACGAAGGCCATCGGCAGCAGCGCCGCAATCACGGTGAAGGTGGCGAGTATCGTCGGCCCGCCGACTTCATCCACGGCCGGCGGAATGATCTCCCACAGCGGCTTGTCCGGATGCAGCAGGCTCCAGCGGTGGATGTTCTCGACCACGACGATGGCGTCGTCGACCAGGATGCCGATGGAGAAAATCAGCGCGAACAACGACACGCGATTCAAGGTGAATCCATAGGCCCAGGAAGCGAACAGCGTCGCCGCCAAAGTCAGCGTCACCGCCGCGCCGACGATCACCGCCTCGCGTTTGCCGAGGGCAAAGAGCACCAGCAGTACGACGAACATCGTGGCGAAGATCAGCTTGCCGATCAGCTTCTGCGCCTTGTCGGTGGCTGTCGCGCCATAGTTGCGCGTCACCGAGAACTCGACGCCCTCGGGAATGACCGTGCCCTTGAGCGCCTCGGCGCGGGCGATCACCGATTCGGCGACGTCGGCGGCGTTGACGCCGGGCTTCTTCGATATCGAGAGGGTCACGGCGGGCGATTCTCCCTGTTTCGTACCGTGCCAGACATAGCGCGCGGGCTGGTCGGGGCCATCCAATACCTGCGCGACATCGGCCAGGTACACCGGCTTGCGCTCGTAGACGCCGACCACCAGGCGCTTCACGTCGGCGGCGGATTCGATGTAGGTGCCGGTCTGCACCAGCAGTTCCTTGTTGCCGGAAACCAGGGCGCCAGCCGGTTGCGAGGCGTTAGACACCTGCAGCGCGGCCTTGAGATCCTGCGCCGTGATCCCGTGCGCGTTCATGCGGTCGGCGTCCATGACGACGCGGATCACATGGCCCGGACCGCCGATGGTGGCGACGTCGCGCGTGCCGGGAATGCGCTTCAGGTCGATCTCGGTGGCGCGCGCCACCTGCTGCAATTCGAAGGCCGACTTCAAGGGGTCGGCGCTGTGGAAGGTCAGCGTCACGATCGGCACATCGTCGATGCCCTTGGGCTTGACGATGGGATCGAGCACGCCGAGGTTGGGCGACAGCCAGTCCTTGTGCGAATTGATGGTGTCGTAGAGCCGCACCAGGGCCTGGATCGGATCCTCGCCAACCAGGTATTGCACAGTGATCACCGCCATGCCCGGACGCGATACGGAGTACACGTGCTCGATGCCGGCAATGCGCGACAGCACCTGCTCGGCGGGCCGTGCCACCAGTGCTTCGACATCGCGCGCCGACGCGCCGGGGAAAGGCACGAAGACGTTGGCCATGGTGACGTTGATCTGCGGCTCTTCCTCGCGCGGCGTGATCAGCGTGGCGCCGATGCCCAGCAAGAGCGCGATCAGGGCGATCAGCGGCGTCAGGGAATTCCTGAGGAAATACGCGGCAATGCGTCCGGAAATGCCCACGATAGGCTCCGGTTTCAGCGCGCTGCGGCGGGAACAGCCGCCTTCGCTTCGATGCCGGTCTTCTGCGGCGTCAGGCTGACACGTTCGCCGGAGTTGATTCCAGCCAGCACTTCCAGTTCGCCACCGGCGACGGCCTCGCCCAGTCGCACCTGGCGCAGCTTGGCCGCGCCCTTGTCATCCAGCACATACACGGCGGTGACTTCGCCGCGGCGCAGGACCGCTGCCGGCGGCACGGTCAGCTTCTTCGCCTGTCCCACCGTGAAGTGGGCGCGGGCATAGGTGCCGGGCACCACGCCCTCGACATTCTCCGCGAGGTAAAGGCGGGCGATCGCGGTGTGGCTGCGGGCATCGACGGTGGGCAGAATCTCGATGCGCTGCACCTCGATCCAGCGCCCGGTTTCGGGGAACTCGATGCGCGCGCGCGGCGATTTTTTCAGCTCGGCAAGCCGGTACTGCGGCAGACTGGCGATCACGCGCATGCCCCTGGGATCGAAGATCGTGATCAGGGGCTTGCCCGGCGTCGCCATTTCTCCGGCCTCGACGTGGCGCTCGGCGACGAGCCCGGAAATCGGCGCCGTCACCGTGCCGTGCGAGGCGCCGGCGCCGGACGATGCAGCGGCGCCGCGCGCAGCCTCGTAGACCGCGGCAGCCTGGTCCAGCGCCGCCTGACTGATGAACTTCTGCGCGTGCAGATTTTTGGCGCGCTCATAGGCGGCTGCGGCCTGGGCCAATGTCGCACGTGCACTGGCATCCGAACCTGCGGCTTCGCGAGCATCGATGCGCATCAGCAGTTCTCCCTGCTTGACGCGCTGACCGGCATCGACGCGCACTTCGAGGACGCGTCCGGCGATC
>JBIKLV010000168.1:0-4086 GCA_044359585.1 Sulfuritalea sp.
CGCAGATATCCGGCCTCGCGATGGCGGACGACAATGCGTCGCGCCAGATCGTCGGCATTCATGGCCCGCCTCAGGCTTGTGCGTCGTTGCCCGGCTCTGCCGCCGCTGCTGCCGCTGGCGCCGCCTGCGCTTCGGTTTCCTTGGCTTCGGCCACCAGGTCGTCGAGGTTCTCGCGCTGCTGCATGACGAAATCCTTGCCCATGCCGATCGCCTTCGAAATCGCCAGCACCACTTCCTTTTCGTGCTTGTGCAGCAGGTAGCCCACCGCGACTCCACCGGCGATGCCGCCCGCCAGCAGCAGCAACGGACTCCGGAACAAACCGTGAGTGACCACCGCGCGCGTCGCGGCATAGCCCGTGGCCGCCATCATCGCGCCCTTGGCCACAGGGTGGCTCATCATGCCCGGCATCTGCTTCATCATTTCTTCGTTCATCATTTTCTTCTCCCTCGCATAGCTGTGGCTCAATTATTCCCCAACGGGTCGCCGGTTTCTTTGATCTGGTGCAACATCTGGTAAATCCCCTTGCAGCCTTCGCAACAAAAAACCAGGGACTTTTCCGGCGTAGCCAGCGCAAACGGCTTTACCCCGACCGGCAGGCTGCACAGGTCGCAAGGCGCCTTGGGATCGATCGTCTCGCTCACTTGAGCACTGCCAGCGCCGTCCGTTCGAAGGTGGCGGCATCGGCCTCGCCGACCAGCTTGGCTCGCACCAACCCCTTGGCGTCGACGAAATAAGTGGTGGGCAGGCCGACCACGCCGTAGCGTTTGGCAATCGCCGAGTTTTCGTCCATCAGTGCCGGGTAGCTGACGCCGAGCTTCTGCATGAATTCGACCACGGTCTTCCTGTCCTGTCCCGCATTGATCGCGATGACCTCCAGCCCGCGCGGCTTGAGGCGCTGGTAGACCGCCTCGATATCCTTCATTTCGCCTTCGCAGTACTTGCACCAGTCGGCCCAGAAGCGGATCACCAGCGGTTTGCCGGTCCAGGCCGCGGGAAAGTGCGCAGGCATGCCGTCGGCACGGAAGGTCTGGAAGGTAGGCGCGATATCGCCGATGTTGAGCTTGGCGGGCGGCTTGTCGCTGCCGCAGGCGGCCAGCAGCACGAAGGACAGGACGAGAACGGCGAAGCGCATCAATGCTCCAGCAATATCAGACGGGATTGCCAGATCATCACCGAAGCGATAAGGGCGGTCAAGGCGTAGCCGTTCGCGGCGATGGCGGCAAGATTGCGCGAGAAGCCCGGCACGATTTCGCGCAGGCTGTCGATGCGGGCGAAAGGCTGCACCGCGCCGGCCGCCAGCCCTGCAGCGCTGGCCACGAACAGCGGCAGGTAGAGCCAGTAGCCCTGGTAGCCGTATTCGGGCTTGAGGATGCAGAAGGGACAGTGGTGATGCGGATGCTCGTAGATGTAGAGCGAGACAAAGGACAGGATGCCGGCGATGGTCGCGACGAAGGCCAGCGCGCTCGCCGCCGCCAGCGCATAGCCGGCAATGCGGCTCCTGCCGCCGCCGATGCCGTGCCAGGCCGCCAGCGCGATCGCCGCGCCGAGGCTGCCGTAGAACAGCCACATCGCCGGTACCGGCGCCAGGGACGACGCCTCGGCCGCCAGCGTCGGACTGCCTTCCGAGAACAGGCTGCCGCAGCAGGAGGTGATGACGTCGGCCTTGAGGCCGAGGAAGTATTGCAGCTCGATCCAGGCGCTCGCCGCCAGCAGCGGCGCGAGCAGAAGCAGCAGCGCGTACTTGGTGCGCACCAGGGGATAGTCGTGGGCGCGGCTGTCGATGTGGTTGATCGCCAGCCACATCGCGGCGAGGAAGAACACCGCAATCTTGGCGTTGAGCGCCGGGAAGCCGAAGGCATTGACGTTGAGCGTGCCCACTGCGCACATGGCGCCGACGAACATGCCCGACATTTTCTCCGCGTTGAAGACGAACAGCAGCACGGCAGCGAGTTGCAGGGCCAGCACGAAAGTCAGCAGCGTCGAGAACAGGTAGGTGCGGCGTTCGAGCTCCAACTGGCGCTCGCTGCCGCTCCTGATGTCCCAGCGGCGGATTACCTGCAGCGCGAAGGGAGCGCTGGCGACCAGCGCCAGCACGCAAAGCGCGGAAGCGAGCAGCAGGGCGATGATGGCGGGCTGAAACAGCATGAAAGTCGGCGCTGGTGCTACGGCGTCAGCGATCGTCCACGATGCGGCCGTCGCGCATCTCGACCACGCGGTCGACCACGTCGGATTCGGTGACCAGCGGGTCATGGCTGGTGAGCAGGATGCTGCGACCCTCGCCGGCGAGGCCTTCGAGGATGGCCATGAACTCCTTTGCCAGGTGGGTGTCGAGGTTGGCGGTCGGCTCGTCGGCGATCAACAGCTCGGGATCGTTGATCAGGGCACGACAGATGGCGACGCGCTGCTGCTCGCCGCCGGAGAGCCATTCGACCTTTGCCGCGCGGCGGTGGCCGAGCTTGAGCCGGGCCAGCAGTTCCTCGGCGCGCTCGAGAAGTTCCTTGCGCGGCCGGCCGGTCGGGTAGGCGGGCAGGATGATGTTGTCGAGCGCCGAGAGGCCCTTGATCAGGTTGAACTGCTGGAATACGAAGCCGAAGCGGCGGCGGCGGATCTCGGTCAGGAAGCGCTCGGGCAGGCCCGAGATGTCCTCGCCGTCCAGCCGTACGCGACCCTCGGTCGGCCGTGCCAGGCAACCGACCAGAGTCAGCAGCGTGGTCTTGCCGGAGCCGCTGGGGCCGCGCAAGGCCGTGACCTTCTGCGCCTCGATGTGCAGGTCGATGCCGTCGAGCGCCCAGTACTCGTTGTCGCGGCCCTGGTTGAAGGCCTTGCGGATGGAGGTCAGTTCGATCATCTCAGCCTCGCATCACCGAGTCGGGGTCGGTGATCGCCGCCTTCCAGATCGGTACCAGCACCGCTGCCGCGTAGGGCACCACGGTGAAGAAGAATAGCGTCGCCACCTGCAGGCCGTCGATATGGGGCGTGAGCTGGAAACGCGGGTAGAGCACGGCCCAGCCCTTCAGCACCGGCTCGAACATCGAAGCGGCGAAGTGGAAGACATGGATGTAGGCGGCGACGAAGCCGGCGAGGAAGGCGGTCAGCGAGATCAGCAGGCCTTCCCAGAACTTCATCTTGATCACGTCGCCGGTTTCCCAGCCGATGGCCTTGAGTATGCCGATCTCGCGCTTTTCCTCGGCCGAGAGGCCCGAGGCCTTCTCCCAGGCGAGGATGCCGAAGGCCAGGATCGCGGCAGAGAGCAGCGCCAGCACGATGCCTTCGCGCCAGTCGTAGATCGAGGCATAGGTACGCAGCACCTCGTCGCGGAGTATGGGCCGCGCCTCGGGCAAGGCGGCGGCCAGCTTCAGCGCGACATTGCGCACCTCCTGCGGGTTGGCGACCGAGAGCGCGATGTCGGTGTAATGGCCGTTTGGATAGTCGAAGAAGGCGCGGAAGCTTTCCTCGCTCATCAGCACCAGGTCGGCGCTGACCAGTTCCGATGCCTGCGGCAGCACATCGGCGATGATGAAGCTGTGCAGCTTGCCGGAATAGGAGCGAAAGGAAATGCCGTTGTTCTTCGCCAGACCGCGCGAGCGCTCCAGTGCCGGGCCGACGATGATTTCTCCGGCTTGCGGGGCACCCTCCGCCGGCACCATGAAGGTGTAGTTGGCCTTGGTCACCGCGTCGTAGTAGTAGCCCCAGAGACGGCCTTCCATCTTCTGCACGCCGCGGATGCGCCCCACTTTCTCGATGTAGCCGGGCGGAATCAGGTCGTGGCGCCCCGCCACCATGCGCTGCAGGATCACCTCGGGCGAGGCGGCCAGCACGCGGGCGGCTTCCTGGCGCAGGGCGTGGGTGTAGAGCGTCACCGAGGCCAGCATGAACACCAACAGCGTGTAGACCGCCAGCAGGCCGAGGTTGCGCGTCTTGCGCCGCGCCAGCGAGGCCAGCGTGAAGTCGATCAGGTAGCGCTGCTTCGCCAGCCAGAGCTTCATTTCGCGTTACCTGCCGCATTGCCTGCGCCGACCCTCAAACTTGAATCCGTCAATCCGACGGGAGGCGCAATCAGGGAACCGGTAGGGAAATGTTCCAGC
>JBIKLV010000169.1:0-4078 GCA_044359585.1 Sulfuritalea sp.
AACCACGTTCTCCAGCTTTGAACTCGAGGCAATCGCCAGGCGGACGCCTTCGGTGCGTGCGTCGCAAATGAGTTGCCCGATGTCGGCGCGCAACGGGATGGCTCCGGCCGCAAGGAGACGCTGGTATTTTCGCGTCTTGATGTCGTGAATGCGCTGCAACAATTCTTCGAAGTCTGGTCGGGCGCAGGTTGCCGGGTCATTCTGGCGGGCAAAGTGACGGATTCTTTCCAGGCCACCGGCAACATCCAGAAGCGTGCCGTAAAAGGCTTCATCCCAGTGCCATGAGAGCCCGACTTCGGCGAAGGCCGCATTGAACGCCGGGCGATGGCCGTCACGTTCAGTATTGGCCAGGGTACCGTCGACATCGAAAATAAGTGCGCGCAGTGCCATGATGAAAAAGTCGCCAGACAATTCAGGAGGTGTAAAGACTAAACGATTTTATGCTTGCGAGGGTAGGGCCCCTCCGTGTTTTTTTGGATGCGGCGGTGCAGCGGTTTTTCTTCCGCCCGGAGGATGCTAGAGTGCACCCGATGTAGCGTCGGCGACCGCCCGACGACCCCATCGCCCTACCCCGCCACTGGAGACCGCGCGCACGTGAAACCGACGAACATCGGCGGCCACGACTACTTTCACAAGGTCGTGGATTGCCAGTGGGCCTGCCCGGCCCACACCCCCGTTCCAGAGTACATCCGCCTGATCGCCGCCGGCCATTATTCGGATGCCTACATGATCAATTGGCGTTCGAATGTTTTTCCGGGAATTCTGGGGCGTGTATGCGACCGCCCCTGTGAGCCGGCATGCCGGCGCGGGCGCGTCGACAAGGAACCTGTCGCGATCTGTCGCTTGAAGCGTGTCGCAGCTGACCTGAAGGATGACATCACCGGCCGCCTGCCGCGGCCGCAAAAGACGAATGGAAAGCGAATTGCCTGCGTGGGAGCAGGTCCGGCCTCGCTGACCGTGGCCCGTGATCTCGCGGTGCTGGGTTACCAGATCACGGTATTCGACAACGGCGCCGCCCCGGGCGGCATGATGCGCAGCCAGATTCCCAAGTTCCGCCTGCCCGACGATGTCATCGACGAGGAGTGCGGATACATCATCGGCCTCGGTGTCGAGACCCGGTACAACCAGTGGGTCGGCAGCCTGCGCGATTTGATGGCCGAGGGATGGGATGCCGTATTCGTCGGCACCGGCGCGCCGCGCGGGCGCGATGCGCCGATCCCGGGGCGCGAGGAAGCGGCCAGGCACATCCATATCGGAATCGACTGGCTCTCCAACGTGGCCTTTGGCCACACGACCAAGATATCGAAGCGCGTGATTGTCCTTGGCGGTGGCAATACGGCCATGGACTGCTGCCGGTCGGCGCGCCGGATGGGAGGCGACGACGTCAAGGTCATCGTGCGCAGCGGCTTCGAGGAAATGAAGGCCTCGCCCTGGGAGAAGGAGGAGGCCATCCACGAAGGCATTCCCATCATCAACATGCGCGTGCCCAAGGAGTTCCGCCACGACAACGGCAAGCTCACCGGCGTGCTGTTCGAGATCGTGCGCGCCGAGTACGACGCCAAGGGCCGACGCAGCCTGATCCCGACCGGAGAGCCCGACGAGTTGCACGAATGCGACGAGGTGCTGGTGGCCATTGGCCAGGAGAACGCCTTCCCGTGGATCGAAAAGGGCATCGGACTCGAGTTCGACAAGTGGGACATGCCGGTACTCAACGAGAAGACCCTGCAGTCGACCCTGCCGAATGTCTTCTTCGGCGGTGACGCGGCGCTGGGTCCGAAGAACATCATCACCGCCGCGGCGCAGGGCCATGAGGCGGCGATCTCGATCGACCTTTTCTGCCGCGGCAAAAAGCTGGACGATCGTCCGCCGCCGCAGTTCAACCTGGTCAGCCAGAAGATGGGCATCCACGAGTGGAGCTACGACAACCAGGTTTCCGAGGAGGAGCGCAAGAAAGTTCCGGTGAAAGCACTGGAAAAGACCCTCAAGGACATCAAGCTCGAACTGGAAATGGGTTTCGATCCCTTCATGGCCTGCGCCGAAGCCGAGCGCTGCCTGAATTGCGACATCGAGACTGTCTTTACCGAAAAAGCCTGCATCGAGTGCGACGCCTGCGTTGATATCTGCCCGACCGAATGCATCACCTTCACCGCCAATGGCGACGAAACCGACTTGCGAGGTCGCCTCAAGGCGCCAGCCAAGGTTCTCGACCAGGCACTGTATGTATCCGACGATCTGAAGACCGGGCGCGTCATGGTCAAGGACGAGAACATCTGCCTGCACTGCGGCATGTGCGCCGAGCGTTGCCCGACGGGCGCCTGGGACATGCAGAAATTCTTCATGCAATGCGCCGAAGCCGGAACGGAGGCCAGGAGGACATGAGCCAAGTGAAGCCAATTGAAAGCAGCAACGATTTCGTCATCAAGTTCGCCAACGTCAACGGTTCCGGGTCGGCGTCGGCCAACGAACTGTTCGCGCGGGCCATCATGCGGATGGGAGTGCCGGTAGCGCCGCGCAACATTTTCCCGTCCAACATCCAGGGCATGCCGACCTGGTACGAGATGCGGGTTTCCGCGGCAGGATGGCTCGGCCGTCGGGGTGGTTGCGACCTGATGGTGGCCATGAATCCACAGACCTGGGATCGCGACGTTGCCGAGATCGAACCGGGCGGTTACCTGTTCTACGATTCGACCAAAACACAACCTCGTTCGCGCTTTCGCGAGGACATCACGGTGCTGGGCATTCCCCTAACCGAAATCTGCAACCGCGAATACAGCGATGCGCGCCAGCGCCAGCTGTTCAAGAACATCATGTACGTCGGCGCGCTCACGGCGTTGCTCGGCATCGACTTCAGCGTGGTCGAGAAGCTGATCGCCGACCAGTACCGCGGCAAGGACAAACTGATCGACGCCAACGTCAATGCGCTCAAGCTCGGCCACGAGCATGCGAAGTCCAGCCTGCCTTGCCCGATCGGCTTGCGCGTCGAACGTTGCAATGGGGTGGGCGACAAGATTTTCATCAACGGCAACGACGCCTGCGGCCTCGGCGCGGTGTATGGCGGCGCCACAGTGGCCGGCTGGTACCCGATCACGCCATCAACCTCGGTGATCGAAGCCTTCGGCAGCTACTGCCGCAAGTACCGCACCGACCCCGACAATGGCATGGCGCGCTACGCGATCGTGCAGGCCGAGGACGAACTGGCTTCGATCGGCATGGTGATCGGTGCCGCCTGGAACGGTGCACGTGCCTTTACCGCGACGTCCGGCCCCGGCATTTCGCTGATGCAGGAATTTTTCGGCCTGGCTTATTTCGCCGAAGTTCCGGTGGTGGTGTTCAACGTCCAGCGCGGTGGTCCATCCACCGGCATGCCGACCCGCACCCAGCAATCCGATCTGATCGCGTGTGCTTACGCGTCGCACGGCGACACCAAGCACGTGCTGCTGTTTCCCGAAGACCCCTACGAATGCTTCACGCTCGGCGCGCAGGCCTTCGACCTTGCGGATCGGCTACAGACGCCGGTGTTCGTCCTGCTCGACCTCGACATCGGCATGAACGACCGGCTGTGTCAGCCCTTCGACTGGGATGACAGCCGTCGCTACGATCGCGGCAAGGTAATGACGGCGGAGATGCTGGAGGCGGGAAAGAACTTCGGCCGCTATCTCGATGTCGACGGCGACGGCATTCCCTGGCGCACGATTCCCGGTACCCATCCGACCAAGGGCGCCTTCTTCAGCCGCGGCACCACGCGCAATGCCTACGCCAAATACAGCGAAGCCGGAACGGACTATGTGTACAACATGGAACGTCTGCGGCGCAAGTTCGAATCG
Source organism: Sulfuritalea sp. (assembly GCA_044359585.1). Classification (GTDB taxonomy): domain Bacteria; phylum Pseudomonadota; class Gammaproteobacteria; order Burkholderiales; family Rhodocyclaceae; genus Sulfuritalea. The sequence continues at coordinate 3,825 of JBIKLV010000169.1, forward strand.
GCCAAGAAGATGGTGCCGGCGCCGGTGCTGAAGCCGGCATCGCAGTCCACCCGTTTTGGCGCGATTTACTACGGATCAACGAGTCCGGCCATGGCCGAGGCCTCCGCCCTGCTCGAAGCGCAGGGTGTGCACGTTGATACGCTGCGAGTGCGCGGCTTCCCGTTTGCCGACGAGGTCATCGACTTCATCGACGACCATGACTTTGTCTTTGTCGTCGAGCAGAACGAAAGCGGCCAGCTGCGCATGCTGCTGAT
>JBIKLV010000090.1:0-14658 GCA_044359585.1 Sulfuritalea sp.
CGAGATGAGTTTGCAGCGCGATCCGCGCGTGGATGCGGCGGCGGTGAATTTCGCCGCCGGCACGGTGACGGTGAAGGGCCACCTGCCGCGCGAGGAATTGTTTGCGTCGGTAAAGCGGCTCGGCTATGAGGCGCGACCGATGGACACGCTGGCCCAGCGCCGGCTGATCGTCGAGCGCGAAAAGACGCGCCTCGCCGATGCGAAGAAGCGTCTGTTCCAGGCCGCCTTGCTGACCGCGCCGGTGATGGTTTCCGGCATGCTGATGCATCAGTCGCCGGTGCTGCGCGTGCTGGAACTCGGCTTGTCCACCGCGGTCGTGTTCGGCAGCGGCAGCGAGATATTCAAGAAGGCATGGATGCTGGCGAAGCAGCGCGAAGCCAACATGGACACGCTGATCAGCATGGGCGCCGGCGCGGCCTATCTCTACAGCCTGCCGGGCGTGTTGCGCCCGCATCATCATGTGTATTTCGAATCGGCGGCGGCCATCGTCGCCTTCGTCCTCGGCGGCCGCTACATGGAAGAGCGCGCCAAGGGCAAAGCCTCCGAGGCGATCCGCAAGCTGATCGAACTGCAGCCGGAAACCGCGATCCGCGTCGGTGCGAGTGGCGACGAAACCGTCGCCATCGACGACGTGCAGGTCGGCGACCGCCTGCGCGTGCGCCCCGGCGACAAGGTGCCGACCGACGGCGTGGTGGAGGAGGGCGGGTCGAGCCTCGACGAATCCATGCTCACCGGCGAATCGCTGCCGGTATCGAAGGGCATCGGCGATGCCGTGGTCGGCGGCTGCCTCAACGGCAATGGCGGCTTCATCATGCGCGTTACGGCCGTCGGCGGCGACACGGTGCTGTCGGGCATCGTCAAGCTGGTCGACCATGCGCAGGGCGCCAAACTGCCGGTGCAGAAACTCGCCGACCGCATCTCGGCGCGCTTCGTGCCGGCGGTGGCCGGCATCGGCGGCCTGACGCTGGCCGGTTGGCTGATGGCGGGGCATCCGGCCTCGCGTGCGCTGGCGCACTCGGTGGCCGTGCTGCTGATCGCCTGCCCCTGCGCGCTCGGTCTGGCGACGCCGACCGCGATCATGGTCGGCACTGGGCAGGCAGCGCGGCGCGGCATCTACATCCGCAACGGCGAAGCGCTAGAAACGGCGGCCACGCTGAACACTCTGGTGTTCGACAAGACCGGCACCATCACCGAAGGCAAACCCGCGGTGACGGATTTCCTGCTGCTCGAAGGTCGCGATGAAGCGGGCACGCTGGCGCTGGTCGCCGGCGTCGAGGCGCATTCCGAACACTTCCTGGCGCGCGCCATCAACGCATGGTGCCGTGCGCGCGCCGTGTCGCCAGCGCCGACTCTCGATTTCGAAGCATGGCCCGGCCGCGGCGTACGCGCCCTGGCCGATGACAGCGAGGTCCTGGTGGGCAACGCCACGCTGCTGGAGGCGGCCGGCATCGACTTCCGCGCCCAGCAGGACCAGGCACAGGCCTGGGCCGAGCAGGGCAAGACGCCGGTGTATGTGGCCATCGACGGCGTCTGCGTCGCCTTGTTCGCGGTCAGTGATCAGGCGCGCGCCGGGGCGAAGGAAGCGATTGCGCTGCTGCATCGCCTGGGCCTGCAAACCGTGATGGCGACGGGGGATGTCGCGGCGGTTGCCAATCACGTCGCACGCCAGGTCGGCATTGATCGCGTCATCGCGCGCGCCACGCCGGCCGACAAGCTGGAACTGATCCGCACGCTGCAAGCCGAAGGCCGCCGCGTCGGCATGATCGGCGACGGCATCAACGATGCGCCGGCGCTCGCTGCGGCCGACGTCGGCTTCGCCATCGGCGGCGGCGCCGACATCGCGGTCGAATCGGCCGACATCACGCTGGTCGGCGGCGACATCGCGCGCGTCGCCGGCGGCATCGAACTGTCGCGCCGGACCATGAGCATCATCCGCCAGAACCTGTTCTGGGCGCTGGGCTACAACGTCGTCGCCATCCCGGTCGCGGCCGCCGGCCGCTTGAATCCGATGATCGCTGCGGCGGCGATGGCCATGAGTTCGGTCTCGGTGGTGACCAACTCGCTGCGGCTGCAGAAGTAGCCGCGTGGATCACAGCCAGCACGTCCACATCGCCGAGTTTTCCTCGCAGTTCTCTTACTGGGCCGCCTTCATGGTCGGCATCCTCGGCAGCGGACATTGCATCGGCATGTGCGGCGGGCTGGTGTCGGGCTGCTTCATGAAGCTCCAGGCCAAAGGGCCCTGGCCCTACGCCGCCTATCACGCGGCGCGCATCTCCATCTACGGCGGCGTCGGGTTGATCGCCGCGCTGCTCGGCACCGTGCTGGTGGCCAGCGGCATGACGGGCCTCGCCCAAGGTGTGCTGCAAATTGTCGCCGGCGCCATCGTGATCCTGCTGGGCCTCGATCTGCTCGGCGTCTCGCCGATCCGCAATGCCTGGGGCTTCGCGCCGATGGCCTGGCTGCGCAGGCAGTTCGTCACCGCCTCGCAGAAAGGCCCGGTGCTCGGCGCCGCCATCAGCGGTGCAATCAACGGCCTGATGCCCTGCTCGATGACCATGGCGATGGCGGTCAAGGCCACCACCGCGTCGACGCCGCCGGAGGGCATGCTGCTGATGCTGGCCTTCGGCGCCGGCACGCTACCTTCGATGCTGTTCGCCTCGGTGCTGTTCGGCAAGCTTGGGCCACGCTTGCGCGGTGGCCTGCAAAAGCTCGCGGCGCTGTTCGTGATTGCGCTCGGCGTGGCTACGCTGTGGCAGGGCGTGCGCTTCTATCTGGTGATGTACAAACTGGTGGTCTGAGCGCCGTATCGCTGGCGCCGAGTTTTTCGCGCATGTCCTACGGAGGCGAGTTGCCGTCGGTACCGCTGGTGACGAAGCCGATGCGCGTCAGTCCCGCCTTCGCCGCTGCGCTCATGACTTTCGCCACGTTGTCGTAGCGCGCGTTGCTGTCCGCCCGCAGGTGCAGTTCCGGCTGCGGCTGCCGCTTTGCCTCGGCGGCGAAGCGCGGCTGGAGTTCGGCTAGGGTCACCGGCTCGCCATTCCAGAATAGCTCGCCGCTGTCGCGGATGGCGAACTCGATGTGCTCCGGCTTGGTGATGTTCGCGCTGGAAGAGGCCTTGGGCAGGTCGATCTTCACCGCGTGGGTCAAGAGCGGCGCGGTGACGATGAAGATCACCAGCAGCACCAGCATCACATCGACCAGTGGCACCACGTTCATGTCGGCCATCGGTGCGGCGTGGCGACGATTGTCGAAGCTTCCCATCGCCATGTCACTTTGCTCCGGTCGGCTTGCCAACCGTCAGCAGCACATAGACGTCGTGCGCGAAGGCATCGAGCCGTGCCAGCCAGAGGCGGTTGCGGCGGTTGAAGGCGTTGTAGGCGAGCACTGCGGGAATCGCCACGGCCAATCCCAGTGCGGTCATGATCAGCGCCTCGCCGACCGGGCCGGCCACCTTGTCCAGCGTTCCCTGTCCTGACAGGCCGATCTGTACCAGCGCGTGGTAGATGCCCCACACGGTGCCGAACAGTCCGACGTAGGGTGCGGCCGAGCCGGCCGAAGCCAGCACCGTCAGGCCATGTTCCGCGGCGGCGGATTCCTGTTCGATGCCGTTGCGCAGCACCCGCGTCAGCAACTCGCCGAAGCCGCCGGCCGCGGCCAGGTTCTGCTGTCCGTGCGCGGCGTTGTCCGCGGCGGCCTTGAGCGCCTGCCGGGCCAGGTCGGAGAATGGGTTGGCCAGCGCCGGATCGGCGAGTACGGCGTCCGCCGCCTGCAGCGACGGCGCGGCCCAGAAGCCGACAAGAAAGGCATCGGCGCGCCTTTGCGCCAGCGTGTTGGCGATGGCGCGGGTAACGATCAGGTACCAGCTTGCCACCGAAAGCATCAGCAGCACGGTAAGCACGCCCTTGCCGACGCCGTCGGTCTGGGTAAGGAAATGGGCGAAGCCCAGACCATTCACAACTGTGGATTCCATCAATCAGCTTCCTTGCAATACGAAATGAAAGGGTTGTTTCGCAACGGCGCGCACTGGCTGGCCGTTGCGAAGCGGCGGGTTGCAGCGCCAGGACTTCACGGCGGTCAGTGCCGCGTGGTCGAGCCGTTCGAAGCCGCTGGCGGTCTCCACTCGGGCGCCGGCGACCAGTCCCTGCTCGTCGAGTTCGACGCGCAGTACGACCTTTCCTGTCTCGCCAAATCGTCGCGACAGAGCGGGATAGGCGGGGGCCGAGCGCTCCGGGCAGGCCAGCGATAGCTCCGATCGCAGGGCAATCGGTCCAGGCGGCAAAGGCATGGGAGGCGCCTCAATTGCCGGTTCCGGTTTCGGTGGGGCCGGTGGCGCGACGTAATCCGTCGGAGCGATTACCGGCGTTTCGGCCACGAGTTGTCGTGGCTGAGGTGTCTCGATCGGGCGCGGCTTGGGTGGCGGCAGTTGTCTGGGCGGCTCGATTTTCTGTGGCGCGGGCGGAGCGATGAAGTTCACGAACAAGGTCGTCACCTCAGCCGGCGATGGCAACAGGCGATGCTGCCAAAGTCCGTAGAGGGCGACTGCGTGAAGCAGGACGACGAAAGCCAAGCCTGGCCAGCGAGGGGCGGGCGCGATCATTGTGTTGCAACGGTGGCAGCAGGACGCCGCAAGCGGCGCCAGCCGATCACAATCCCGCTGATGCAAAGCACGAAGCCGCCGATGCTGAGCAGGATCAGGGTGACGTCCCACAAGGGGTGGCTCTCCACGAATCCGCGTGCATCGAAACTGTGCAGGAATGTGAATAGCCAACGCTTTACCCTGACACGATCGTCGAGACGGTTGAAAACGCTTGCCGTATAAGGATCGATATGCACCCAGGTGTGCTCCGGATCGTCGAACTCGACGCGCAGAACCGGTAGGCGGCGGACAATTTGGCCGCCCATGTTGTGCGGCTGCCGGTAGTAGTAGTAATTGTCGTAATGATCCAGGCGTGTCACTCGGGTGATGTTGTGGTCCGGCATCAGCCTCGCGGCGGCGGCGAGCAGGGAAGCATCGGGAACCATCTCCACGGGTTTGTTGGCAACGCCGGAATCGTCGGCGACGATGATCCCCGTGCGTCCGTCGCCTGCCCGCAGAACGTAGTACGGACGACCATCAAACAACTGGACACCGACTTCCTTGACCGAAAATCCGACACGCGTGATTGCCTCTTGCGGCGTAAGCGCGAAACGCGCATGGTCCAGATCGGTAGCGGCAAACGCGGCTAGTTCGGGCTTTGTGCCACCAGCCTCAAAAACTTTCCAGGGATTCAGGGAAAGCATTCCGCTGAATACCCATGTAATCGTGACCAGACCGAAGATCAGCCCGCTGATGTGGTGCCAACGCATCCAGCCGCCTCGATAGGGGCTGCGGGAGCCGCTGGTGAATCGCCCTTGGAATCGCCAGCGCAGGATGCCGATCCAGACGCCGAGAATTGCGACTATTGTCCCTGCCAGCGACGTGTAGATGATGATGTCGCGACGCCACTTGTCGAAGAACTCACCTTTTAGCGGATAGAAGTAATGAAGAATCGATCCGACATAGTTCCAGCCGCGCTCCAGCCGCGTTGAATCGCGAACCACTTCGCCGGTGCGCGACGAAACGTACAACTCGGTGCCGTCGGTGTCGTTCAGCGCAATGCGGAACAAGGGGCGGTGAGGTTCGAGTGTGCTGGTAACCGTAAAGATGTCCTGATGCACGATTTCCAACAGGGTCGGATGACTACCCTCGGCGTATCTCTTTGCGGCGAGCAGAGCGTGGGCTTCATCGAAGCGCTCTACTGCGTTCCCCGTGACAGCATTTACGGCTGTTTGGCGATTGCGCCCTTCGCCGACCAGCCAATAGGGGGCGTCGCCTATCGTTGCCAGTTTCAGTTCCGGCGGCGTGTCCGCTCCCCCCGTCCTCTGCTCCTGCGCAGTCGATGGCAACACACTTCTTGTCGCCTGGAACGCCTGCTGCGGCGAAACGCAGCAGGCGCCGGGCAAGGACAGTTGCGGCAGGTGTTCCAGGCGTTCGAGTTGGGTCAGCCTCGGGTAGCCGACGTACATCATCACCACGCCGGAAACGAACCACAGTGCCATGAAAAGGCACAGCACAATGCCTGTCCACCGATGGATGATGTAAAGCCAGCGCCGACCGATACGCGTCGCGACCAAGGGGGGCCTAGAACGTGCTGCGCAGGCTGAGATCGAAATTCCGGGGCTCGCCGAGTCGCGCCTGGATCGAATCGCCCTGCTCGATGTACAGCTTGTCGGTCAGGTTGCGGCCTCGCAGAACCAGCGTCGAGTTCTTGTCCACTTTCCAGGACAGGCTGGCTCCGAGCAAGGTGTAGCCAGGGAAGCGCTGGGTGTTCTCCACATTCCCCCATTGTGCCGAGACGTTGCGAACATCGGCTGCCATAGTCCATGCGGGGGCGAAGTCCCAGCCCAGGTGGACATTGGCGATGCGATCAGGAACGGAAATCGGGGTGTTGCCGGCGCGGGAAACACCGACCCCGGCGACGGTCTGTACGAATGTATCGTAGCGAGCGTCCACCAGCGCCAAGTCGCCACGCAGGCTCCATGTCGGCGAAAGCTTCAGGCCGGCCTGAAGTTCGATTCCGCGCGAGGATTGCTGGCCGACCGGAATACTGACGGTGGGGTTGGCGGGGTCGGGCATGGCCAGATTTTTGCGCACGATCTTGTAGGCGGCGATGGTCGCGTTTCCCTTGCCGTCCAGAAAATCGAATTTGCTTCCCACTTCAAACTGACGGCCGGTGGTCAGGTCCCAATCCTTGATGCTGCCGTAGTTGATGGTGCTGAGACCGCCTCCCGAGGGTGCGTCCGCCGAGGTGCTGTAAGTGGCGTATACGTTGGCCTTGGGCGCGAACTGATACATCGCACCCAGGCGGCCGGTGATGGGGTTGAAGTGGCTCTGGAAATACAGGGGATTCGCGGCATTGATCGCGCGATGATTCACAGCGTCGATTTTGATGTGTTCCACGCGCAGGCCGGACAGGATGCTCCATGCCTCGTCCAGCTTGGTATGGTTTTCAGCATAGAGTGCCTGTGTCCAGGTGCGGTTGTCCTGATCGGGATTGGTGGCTGGAGTGACACCGGCGATCTGGGAAATCAATTCGGGCGTAAAGCCATACGGATTGACGGTACTGAATATGCCGGCAGCCGAATAAGGGTATCTGGTCTGGTTGTTGCGGCTGATGTCGAAGCCGAACGACCAGGTCGTGGGCTTGCCGAGCAGTTGGGTCTTGTGCAGTGCCTCAATGCGGTTTCCCAGGATGCTTTGACCGTGCTTCTGTATATAGACCTTGGATCGCTGTACCAGCGTGTTGGTCGCGTTGAACTGATAGCCCTCGACGTTGCGCCAGTCGCGTTCGGCGTCGTAGTGATAGAACGTGTTGGTCAGCGTGGTCTTGTCCGAGAGCCGATACTCGAGAATCGAGCGCAGCCAATGCACGGTCTGTTCGTAGGCGCCGTCCGCCGAGTTGTAGTTCTTGAACCGTGTCGCAGGGTCGATTTGCGCATCGGTGGTCGGATTGAGCAGCGGCGTGCCCCAGTAGTTCTGCTGGTCCTTGGTCTGGTACTCGTAGGCCAGCGTGTGCGTCAGTTGCGGCGTCAGATCGGCCAGCCAGGAAGCGGAAAGAACCAGCGAGCGCCCGTCGGTACGCTCCACATATCCGCTGGTGCCCTGATGGCTGATGGCTACGCGTGCAAAGTGGCCCGAGCCTTTGCCGCCGATTTCGCCGTTGACGTCGTAGGCCGTCTGATAAGTACCAAAACTGCCGGCTCGCAGCAGCGTGTCGTGCTGAAGCGGCTGGCGCGCCGCGACCTTCGAGACGTAGTTCGCGGCGCCACCCACGGCCCCCTGGCCGTAAAGGAAACTGGAGGCGCCGCCCAGGACTTCGACCCGTTCGAGTAACCATGAGTCGATGGGGTTGGTGGCACTGCCGTAGCCAACATCCAGTCCGTTGAACAGCTGCGTAACGGTCGCGCCATAAATGGACGAGAAGCCGCGCATCGAGACTGATCCGCTGGCGCTTCTGAATTGGTGCGCGACAATGCCGGGAACGCTCTTGAGTGTTTCCGCCGTGTCGCGCGCCCCACTCGCTTCAATCGTGTCGCGGTCGACGATGTTGATCGTGGCTGCTGTTTCGCGCGCGGTCAGACCCAGCCGGCTGCCGGTCAGGGTCGTGTTGTCGAGCGGCAGTCTGGCGTTTGGTTCGAGGCCCGCGCCGGTAACGGTGATGGCCGGGAGACTCGTCTGTGCGTGCGCTGCAGGAATCGCGACGACTCCGGCAATGGCGAGTGCCGCCCAGCACTTATTGACGGGTTTACTCGGACGAGAATATCTGGTCTTCATTGTTGCTTCCTTGGGATGGTGTTCTGGCCGTTGTGACGAGAGACTTGCGTTCAAGTTGAGTTACCCGTCAGTCGCCGTCACAAATAATTTGGGTGGCGAATTCTGTCGCCGTCCGGACCAAAAGTTATGCGACATAGCGCCACATGTGACGATTCGCCGCGCGGCATGGTGTCGCGCTGCGGCGGTGATCGGGCGGTTTTTGATCGCGATCAAAGACGCATGCGAAATTGCGCGACAAGAGGCCGTGCTGCGGCAAAATGCCGCACGGAAAGTGCATTCGCGACGCCTACTATTGCACTGCACATTTCCCACTAATGAAGGAGTCCATCATGGACAGACGTGAAGCCCTCAAACTCTCCCTGCTCGCCGGCGTCGGCCTGGCGGCGGGCAGCGCTCAGGCGCAGCAGGCCTGCGCCACGGACGGCACACCGGCGCAATTCACGCCGAAGAAGCCGGCCGATGCCGCGCCGCTCGACAAGGAGTTCGAGAAATATCCGAAGTGCCCTTACTGCGGCATGGACCGCAAGGAGCATCATCGCGCCCGCATGCTGGTGCAGTACAGCGACGACCTGTCCGACGGTGTGTGCTCGATCCACTGCCTGGGTCTCAGCCTCGGCGTGAACATCGACCGCGAACCGAAGGCGATCTGGGGGCCTGATTACGGTAGCGCCGCCGAGCCGCGTCCGCTGGTGCCGGTGGAAAAGCTGACCTATCTGATCGGCGCCGATCTCAAGCACGCGATGACCAAACGCAGCAAGCATTCCTTCGCCGCGAAGGACGTCGCGGAGCAGTTCAGGCAGAAGCATGGCGGCGAATTCGGCGATTTCAACGAGGCGATCAAGCAGTCCTACCTCGACATGGCGGCCGACGTCGCGCAGATCCGCAAGAACCGCGAAGAGCGCCGCAAGAAGATGATGATGCAGCAGGCGGGCTGAGTTCGTGATCAGGCGCTGGCTGTCGATTTTGCTGCTGGCCTGCTGGGCGACCTTCGCGTTCGCCCAGGCGGGCGCCGCCAAGCCGCCCAAACCGGGCGCGAAGGATTTGTGCCCGGTGTGCGGCATGCTGGTGGCGAAATATCCCAACTGGGTGGCGGCCATCGTCTACAAGGACGGCCATGCGCATCATTTCGACGGCGCCAAGGACATGTTCAAGATGTGGTTCGAGCCGGCGAAGTATGTCGCCGGCCACAAGCGCGAAGACATGGCCGCAATCTGGGTGACGGATTTCTACAATCTGCAGCCGGTCGATGCGCGCAAGGCCTGGTATGTCACCGGCTCCGACGTGCTCGGTCCCATGGGCCATGAGCTGGTCGCGCTGGCGAACAAGGAGGACGCGGCCGACTTTCTCAAGGATCACAAGGGCAAACGCATCCTCACCTTCGAGCAGGTGACGAAGGATCTTCCCTTCAGGCTCGACGACGGCAAGTTCTGAGCTTGCGCCGCGGCTGCCGCCGTAGCGCCAGCGCCGACTTATAATCTGCGGCTTCGCGTCGGAACAGATCGCTGCCGCCGCCCAATCGCCATGACCAAGACAAACCACCACAGAAGCTGCCAGGGGCGCAGCAATTGCAACGCCTGCGCGCTACGGCGCGAGATGGTGTGCGGCGACGTTTCGCTGGACGACCTGATCGATTTCCATGCCGGGATCGACGACTTCGATTTCGCGCCGGGCACCACCCTGTTCGCCATGGAAACGCCGGCCGACGCGGTGTATTGCATCCGCGGCGGCGCGGTGAAGATGGTGCATTACGAACCCAGCGGCGTGGTCCGCATCGTGCGCGTGCTGAAGACCGGCGATGTCGCCGGACTCGAAGCCACCTTCCGCGAACGTCACGAATATTCCGCGATCGCTGTCGGGACGGTGCGTGCCTGCCGCATTCCGATGCCGTATTTCCACAAGTTCATCGAGAGCCACGGCAGCTTGCAGATGCGCCTGATGGAGACATCGCAGGCGGCCTTGAGCGAGGCGCAAAACTGGCTGGCGCAGATTGTCGGCGGCAACATTCCGGCGCGCACCCGCATGGCGCGGCTGCTGTTGAAGCTGCGCACCGGAAACAGCGACCGCATCATCCGCTTCACCGGCGAGGACATGGCGGCGATCCTCGGCATCACCTTCGAAACCGTCAGCCGCCTGGTTTCGGAGTTCAAGCGGCTCGGCATCCTGCAGTACATCTACGGCAGCAAGGGCACCAAATATTTCCGCGGCGACATTGCCGCACTGGAAAAAATCGCGCAAGAGGGCTGAACCCAGCATGAAAAACCAGCACACAGTCAGCATGTCGGTAGCGTCGGAAACGGGCGCGTGGTTTGCGTTTCGGAGTTTGGCGATGCATCTTGGGCTGCTGTGCGGCCTGGCCGCAATCCCGGCGCCGTCGATCGCGGCCGACGCGGCGCCGCTCTACCAGCAGCATTGCGCAGCCTGTCACGGCCCCGGCCGCCTCGGCATCACCGGCCCGGCGCTGCTGCCCGAAAGCCTGGCACGCCTGCGCAAGCCCGAAGCGATCAAGACCATCACCGAAGGCCGCGCGGCGACCCAGATGCTGGGTTTTGCCGACCGCCTGAGCAAGGACGAGATCGCCGCGCTGGCAAATTACATCTATACCGCCGTGTCGCCAGCGCCGACTCTTACGGAAGTCGACATCAAGGCCTCGCGCATAGTCAATTTCGCGCCGGGCAGCCTGCCGGCCAAACCCGCGGAGGTGTTCAATGGCGTGGACATGATGAACCTGTTCATCGTGGTCGAGACCGGCGACCATCATGTCACCGTGCTCGACGGCGACAAGCTGGAACCGATCCATCGTTTCCCCAGCCGCTACGCACTGCACGGCGGGCCGAAGTTCACGCCGGACGGCCGCTACGTGTTTTTCGCCTCGCGCGACGGCTGGATCACCAAGTTCGACATCTGGAACCTCAAGGTGGTGGCCGAAGTCCGCGCCGGCATCAACACGCGCAATGTCGCCGTCTCCGGCGACGGCAAGTACCTCGCGGTGGCCAATTACCTGCCGCACACGCTGGTGCTGCTCGACGCCGACCTGAACCTGCTCAAGGTGCACCAGGTGCTGGACAAGGACCGCAAGGAAAGTTCGCGCGTCTCGGCCGTGTATGACGCCGCGCCGCGCCAGAGTTTCGTCGCCGCGCTGAAGGACGTACCCGAGGTCTGGGAGATCAGCTACAACCCGAAGGCCGATGACATTCCCGTCGGCATGATCCACGACTTCAAGTACAAGGAAGGCAGCTTCATCCCCGGCTTCCTCAACCCGCGCCGCAGTTTTCTTTCCGAACCGCTCGACGATTTCTTCTTCACCCAGAACTACTCCGAGCTGATGGGCTCCAGCCGCGAAGCCGGCAAGGGCCAGGTGGTCAACCTCGACGTGCGCAAGAAAATCGCCGACCTCAAGCTGCCCGGCATGCCGCACCTGGGCTCCGGCATTACCTGGAACTACAAACCGCCGCAGGGCGCGCAGGACCGCATGGTGATGGCCACGCCCAACCTCAAGGAGGGCCTGATCACGGTGATCGACATGAAGGACTGGAGCACGATCAAGACCATCCCGACCCTCGGCCCCGGCTTCTTCATGCGCAGCCACGAGAACACGCCCTACGCGTGGACCGACTCGATGATGTCGAAAGGCAAGGACACGCTGCAGGTGATCGACAAGCGCACGCTGGAAAAAGTCGCCGAAGTGAAAACCGATCCGGGCAAGACCCTGGCCCATGTCGAATTCACCCGCGACGGCAAGTACGTACTGGCCAGCCTGTGGGAGCGCAAGGCCGACGGTGGCGCGCTGATCGTATTCGACGCCGCGACCTTCAAGGAAGTGAAGCGCATCCCGATGGACAAGCCGGTCGGGAAATACAACCTCTACAACAAGATCAACCGGTCAGAGGGAACGAGTCACTGAGGCTGGCGGGGATTGCCGCCGTCAGCCGCATGGCCGGTTGCCGAATCGAGCAGTCACCCTGCCGGGCTATCAATTCCGAATCAACCTTGGGATTTTCATTGCCCTACTGCCTCGTCGCGTGGATCACGCTACTTTCATTTACCGTGCCTTCAAGCCGGGAGGCACTGACAGGACGAAGTTTTACCGTGTTATTCGGGTGGCCGCTGATATTTACTATCTGAAACTCAAGCTGGCCATCCACAAGCCGCGCATTCGAAAAAGGCTTGTTTACGCCGGCTCCAAATGATCCTTTCCATTCGTAGGCACCGGCAATCAGAATATCGTTGTTCCTGCCGCGAGTGATTCCAAATTGGCACGTGTGGCCGGGTCCGGTCGCAGCCTTCATGACACAAATCCATTTCCCCACATAGATGTCTGTCGCCTTTGTTTCTTCCGTCTGAATCCTGGCCAGCCGCAGTCGTGCCAGGCCGGCATATTTTCCATTCGGAAAGCGTTCCAGGTAAGTTGCAACATCGGCTTTACTCCCCTGTTCAGCTGTCTTCCAGGCATTTGATTCCTCCTGCGTGGCTGCTTCCTCCTTGAGTTGATCAAGGCGCGCCAGCGCCAGCTGAACATAGTGGCCGCGAGAATACTGCTTCAGATAGATTTCATAATCGGCCGGGTTGTTGCTCCGTTCGACTGCCTGCCATAGCATCCTTTCGGCTTCATCAACAGCCGTTGCAGGCGGAGGAGGGGTTTCAGGCGCAGCAGGGGATGGCGTCAGTGCAGCTCCCGGCATGAAGTAGAAATCGCCAGTCAGGCTGGAGGACTCCCATGGGATCTGGGTTTCCCTGCTCTTCTTGAGCACGTTGGTGCGGACACGCTTGAAGACGTCCTCGACCTTCCGGTTGGGCTCACCCATGGCACTGAGCAGTTCATGGGTGTACAGACCATTGCGGCCCGTTCCATCCGACGCAGTCTTGCCTGGAGCAGTGGCGTAGGCCACCAGGGTACCCGCCGGTGCATTCATCTGCGCAAGACCGCCACCGCCGCCGCTGCGGAACTTGCGTTCGAAGGGATTGTTGCGGCAGGCGTCGAGGATGACCATGCTGACGCGAGCAGGCGCGAGTTTATCGAGCAGTTGGTCAGCATCAGCGGCTTCGCTGCTGACGGCTGCTTCACTGAGGATTTCGGCATCGACGGGGATCAGGTAGTTCTTGCCGCGTACCTGCATGCCGTGGCCAGCGTAGAAGAACAAGGCGACACTGCCATCAGAAAGTTTGCCGCCAAACTCTGTCATGGCGCGCAGCATTTGCTTGAGATTGACATTGGTCTTGAGCGTGACGTCGAAGCCAAGACTCCTGAGCTTGGCCGCGATGTCGCTGGCGTCATTGACGGGGTTCTTGAGGGCCGCCAGGCCGGGATAGGCACTGTTGCCGATGACCAACGCGACTCGCTTCTCGCCGTCGGCCACGATTTGCAGGTTGCGGCTGTCTGGTGCGGCGCCGGCAAGGCCGTTCCAGAGTAGCAGCAACAGGGCTAGAAGGAATGACCCAGGATGCATGATCAGACCATTTTACTGGAGAGGGCTGAAGCGGGCCTGTTTGCCTCGGCAAATTACCTTGCGCGATCAGGTCGGCGGGACGGCGATTCCTGCGCTTGCATCAGTCAAACCCGCGTCGGCCGGTTTGATCCCGGGTCGCGAGCCGTTCGCGCTACTGGCTCTGGATTTCCGACGGCAGGGACCATGCGCGCAGTGCGCGCAGCAGCGGCCGCTTCTTGGCTTGATGCGCCTGCATGCGGCGCAGGATGTCGTCCAGAGTGCGCATGGCTTCGGTGATGTGCGGCCCCTTGTTGAGCATGACGCATTCCGCTCGCTCGCCCATGGCGGCGTCGGTGATTTCGGCGCGCGAGGGCAGGCCGGTTTTGGCCAGCGTTTCGAGAACCTGGGTGGCCCAGATCACCGGCATGTGCGCGGCTTCGGCGGCCCAGAGGATTTCCTCCTGCACTTCGGCGAGGCGTTCGTAGCCGCATTCGACGGCGAGGTCACCGCGCGCGATCATGATTCCCGCCGCCTTGCAGGCCATCGCCGCGAATAACAGCTCGGGAAGGTTCTCGAAGGCGCGGCGCGTTTCGATCTTGAGCACGATGCCGAGGTCCGGCTTGCCAAGCTGGCGCAGTCCGGCCCGCAGCGTCGTTATGTCACTGGCGCGCTGCACGAACGACAGCCCGACCAGATCGGCCTCCTCGGCGACGATGGCCAGATCCTCGATGTCCTTCGCGGTCAGGGCCGGCAGTTTGAGCTGGCTGTCCGGCAGGTTGATGCCCTTGTCGCCGGCCAGCTTTTCGCCGCAGTCGCGGGCATGGGTGATTTCGACTTCGAGCCAGTCCTTTTCAATGCGCCGGATCACGCCGCCGATGCGTC
>JBIKLV010000091.1:0-14504 GCA_044359585.1 Sulfuritalea sp.
AAGCTGGTATGGCTGAGCCCCTCGCAAAAAGTTCGAAGGCGCTTAAGTGGTGAGTTGGGAAATTGTTTATGCCAAGCAAGCAATGAAGGACGCAAAGAAGCTTGCTGCAAGTGGTCTTAAATCAAAGGCACAAGAACTACTCGCGGTTCTTGCCGACAATCCATTTCAGATTCCACCACCCTTCGAAAAGTTGGTCGGTGATCTCGCTGGCGCATATTCTCGCCGCATTAATATTCAGCAGCGCATTGTGTACGAGGTCTTTGCCAAAGAGAAAACGGTTCGTGTCCTACGCATGTGGACACACTATGAGTGAGCAGAGGCCCAATCAATCCATCAACACGGACGCTGCGCGATGAAGTCGCGCAGCGCCGGTCAGCACAGCATTCGCATCAACGATCAATGGCGCGTGTGCTTTGCCTGGACCCCGGACGGTCCGAAGAACGTCGAGATTGTGGATTATCACTAAAGGAATTGACCATGCGCACCGTTCCCCCTGTTTCGCCCGGTGAAATGCTGGATGAAGAATTTCTTAAGCCGCTTGGCCTGACGAAGTACCGCCTGGCCAAGGACATCGGTGTTCCTCCTCAACGAATTGGCGACATCGTCGCCGGCAAGCGCGCCATTACCGCCGACACCGACCTGCGGCTATGTCGGTACTTCGGGCTCAGTGATGGATGGTGGCTTCGAGGGCAGGCCAATTACGATACGGCGATCGCCCGCGAAGCCATGGGCGAGACGCTGTCACGTATTTCCCGGTGTCGGTTGCTGGCGGCCTGAGCAATCCAGGCTGCCCGTGTGGCCGAACCCTTCATTGCCCGGGTCTCGCGCTTAAAGCCGCGCAAGGCGCGTGAGGTCCGGGTGATGGAGTCGATAGTAGTCAGCGTCATTTCGCTTTCTGACCGTTCTCTGGATTCCGAAAAGTCGGCGCTGGTGACACGGCGTTAAGGTGCGGCCGGCGCCTTGAAATTTGCCATACTGTCGGCGGCGAACAATCCGGCCCGCGGCCGCGGGCATTGCCTTGCATGGGAGTCTCATGATGAGTACATCGGGCGTGGTGTTGACCCTCTTCATCTCCTGGACGCTGTTCCTGCTTGTGCTCATGGAGCTGCGACGATCCTGGCTGGTCACGTCGCGACGCGTGCCGGCCAATGGTTTCCAGCCGGATAACGGCAACCTGTCGCCCTTCATGCAGCGCCTGGCGCGGGCGCATGCGAACTGCGTCGAGGGCTTTCCGATCTTCGGCGGCCTGCTGATCGTGGCGCTGGTCACTGATCGCGCCGCGATTACCGATCCGCTGGCGCCGTGGCTGATGCTGGCACGGGTGGCGCAATCGAGCATCCACCTCGCCTCGCTGAGCGAATTCGCGGTAACCGCGCGTTTCACGGCGTTCGCGGCGCAGTTGGGAATCGCGGGCTACTGGGCCTGGGCATTGTTGGCGCGGTGAGGGCAACGGACGGAAATGCGGGCGATCGCAGGATGGCCGGGCCGTGCCAGGTCATCATTTCTGGGTTGGTGCGGGTTCCGCCTCCGTGGCGATGAACGCGCTCGAACTGAAAGTGCCGCCGCTGGCCCTGGCGCTCGTTTTCGCGCTGGTGATGTGGCTCGCCGCCGGGGCGGCGCCCGCGCTGGCGCTGGCGATTCCCTGGCACCCGTTTCCCGCCGCGCTACTCGTGGGCATCGGCGTGCTGTTCGTGCTGGCCGGGGGCTACGCCTTTCGCCGGGCCGGGACCACGGTGAATCCGACCCGGCCGCAGGCCACCACGGCCATCGTCGCGTCGGGCGTCTATCGTCTCAGCCGCAACCCGATGTACGTCGGCTTCCTGCTCGCGCTGGGCGGCTGGGCGGTATTCCTCGCCCATGCGCTGCCCTTGGCGTTCCTGCCGGCCTATGTCGGCTACATGAACCGCTTCCAGATCGCGCCGGAGGAACGCCTGCTGTCCGCCAGATTCGGCGCCGAGTATGCAAGCTATGCGCACTCGGTGCGCCGGTGGTTTTAGGGTCGCGGGCCGCGATGCGTGTCGCCGCCGCGAGCCGGTGCGCGTGTCCGGCCAATCCAAGGAGCCTGCGATGGAACCACGCATCAGCCTGATCACCCTGGGCGTCGCCGCCTTCGGCGCGACGATCACCCGGCCGGGGCACCCCACGGACTGGGGCGGCTACTCGGGGTATTTCACCGACCTCGACGGTTTCTTCTGGGAAGTCGCGCACAATCCGGCCTTTCCCCATGTGTGAGCCGCTGTCCACACCCTATCGATCCACGGAGGCAGTCCGATGAGCGACGCAAGCGAACGCAACCGGCATAGCGCGATGGCGTTCTACGACCTGATGTTCAACCAGTGCCAGCCGGCGCAGGCCATTGCGCGCTACGCGGGCGAGCAGTACATCCAGCACAACCCGCACGTGGCCGACGGCAAGCAGGCCTTCATCGACTACTTCGAGCGCATGGCCAGCGAGTACCCGGGCAAGCGCGTGCATTTCAAACGTTCGGTGGCGCAGGGCGACCTGGTGGTGCTGCACTGTCACCAGGTCTGGCCCGGCGACGCGAACCGCGACTGGGCCGGGATCGACATCTTCCGCTTCGACGACGAGGGCCGGATCGTCGAGCACTGGGACGTGTTGCAGGTGGTGCCAGAATCAGCCGCCAACGGCAACACGATGTTCTAGGCGCCCGATCATGATGCCAATGACATTATCCGCATTCAAAGGCAAGGCCTGCGCCGTGACTGCGCTGCTTCCTTGCGTCTCGCAGCGCGTTGTGGCCTGGCGGGGGAACGCCTGATGCCGACCCCGACCGTCCCCGCGCGCTGGTACTTCGACCTCGTCTCGCCTTTCGCCTACCTGCACCTCAAGCGTTTCGGCGAACTGCATCCGGCGCTGGAGGTCGAACTGGTGCCGGTGCTGTTCGCCGGCCTGCTCAAGCACTGGGAGAACAAGGGGCCGGCCGAGATCGTTCCCAAGCGCCTGCATACCTATCGCAGTTGCGTGTGGGCGGCGGCGCAGCACGGCATCCCGTTCCGCATGCCGCCGCGCCATCCCTACAATCCGCTGCACGCGCTGCGCCTGCTGGTGGCGCTGGGCAGCCCGCGCGCGGCGGTCGACGCGGCCTTCGATTTCGTCTTCGGCGAAGGGTGCGACGTCGCCGCGGAATGGCCGCAGTTCTGCGCGCGGCTCGGCGTCGATGCGGCGCAGGCGGCGACCCTGGTGGCCGATCCCGCCGTCAAGCAGCGCCTGATGGACAACACGGCGGCCGCCGCGGCGCTGGGCGTGTTTGGCGTGCCGACGCTGTCCGTGCGCGGCGAGAACTTCTGGGGCAGCGACACCATTGCCTGGTGCAACGCGTTCATCGACGATCCGCAGATGTTCGAAACCGGCGAGATGAAGCGCGCCGCCGGGATCGGCGTCGGCGCCGCACGCAAGGAAGTCGGCTAGCCGCCGGGCGGGTTGGAAGCCGTCGTTCCGGGCTTGACCCGGAATCCAGTGCGTCCGGAAACCTGGATTCCGGCGTTCGCCGGAATGACGGGCCTGTCCAGTGATTCCCTGATGTTACGGGAGCTTGACCGGGTGGGTGAACACCCAGTCGCGGTCCTTGACCGGGGTGTGGCAGCCGATGCATTCCTGGACGAAGTCGGCGTCCTTGCCGTAGGGCTTCTGCTCCATGCCTAGCCAGCGCGCGTAGCCCCAGCCGCCGGTTTTGGCGTATTTGGCGGAGTCCTTGATCATGAATTCGGCATGGACGAAGGCGGCCGGCTCAAGCGCGGCCTCGAAACGGTCGTGCTTGGTGCCCTTGAATACCGTCTTGGCCAGCACGGCGCCGTCCGGCCAGGGGTTGGTCTTGCCTTCGCGCGCGGCCTTGATCGCGATGTCGTTGCCCAGCACGGCGCGCAAGGTGTTGTTGTCGCCGCGCTGGTGCACGCTGAGCAGGCGCCAGTCCTTGTAGCCCTCGGGCAGGGTGATGCCGTTGGGCGCCGGGTCGGCGGCGAAGGCGAAGGGCACGCCGGCAAAGGCGAGGATGATGGCGAAGGCAGCTTTATTCATGGGTGATCTCCGGAGGTTGGGAGGAGGAGGGGCCTGCTCCGGATATACGTTTGACCGTGCCGGATATTCCATCCGTCCGGACCGCCCCGTGCAGCGGCAGCAGGCTTCCGTTGTATAGTCGGCGCATGGATGTCGCCTTCGTTCTGGCCGTTTGCGCGGTCGTCATCGTTCTCGTCTTCGATTACACCAACGGTTTCCACGATGCGGCAAACATCGTCGCCAGCGTGATCGCCTCGCGCGCCATGACGCCGGTGCAGGCGGTGCTGATCGTCGGCGTCTTCGAGTTCCTCGGGCCGCTCCTGGGCGGCACCGCCGTGGCCAACACCATCGGCAAGTTCGTGGTGCTCGACGATGTGCCGCGGGTGGCGGCACTGACCATCCTGGTTTGCGGCCTGATCGGCGCCATCGCCTGGAACCTGGTGACCTGGTGGCGCGGCATTCCTTCGTCATCCTCGCACGCGCTGGTCGGTGGTCTGGCCGGCGCCGTGGTGGTCGCGGTGGGCCCCGACCATGTCATGTGGGGGTTCGCCGAACTGGCGCAGGGTCGCGTGACCGGCGTGGTCAAGGTGCTGCTGGCACTGGTGCTGTCGCCGCTGATCGGCTTCTGGGCCGGCTTCCTGCTGCACCGCGTGATGCTGGGCCTGCTGCGCCGTGCCGCCCCGGCCATGAACCGCCACCTGCGCAACGCGCAGTTCCTCACGGCGGCGGCCCTGGGCTTTTCCCATGGCGCCAACGACGCGCAGAAGAGCATGGGCATCCTGACCCTGGTCCTGTTGCTGGGGGGCTTCATCGATAGCTTCGTGGTGCCGCTCTGGGTGATTCTGGCCTGCGCCGTGTCGCTGACCCTGGGCATCATGTCGGGCGGCTGGCGCATCGTGCGCACGCTGGGTTTCGCCATCTACAAGGTACGGCCGCTGCACGCGCTGGATTCGCAGCTGACGTCGGCCAGCATCATCTTTGCCGCCTCCGCGCTGGGCGCCCCGGTATCCACCACCCACGTCGTCGCCACCTCGATCATGGGCATCGGCGCTTCGGAGCGGCCCAAGGCCGTGCGCTGGGCCAAGGCGCGCGAAATCGCCACCACCTGGGTGATCACGATACCGGGCGCTGCCTTTGTCTCGATCGTGGCCTATTTCATCCTGCGGCCGCTGCTGGCCGCCTTTGCCTGAGGAGCACTCGATGCCCGACAGCCAGTCCAAATCCCTGCTGGTCAGGATCATGGAGCGCGTCTTCCCGCAGACGCCCGACTTTTTCGAACTCCTGGCCGAACAGGCGAAGCAGGTGGAACACACCGTGGCCCTGCTGGTCGAGTTCATGCAAACCGGCGCGCCCGAGATCGCGGTCCAGATCAAACAGGACGAGCACGCCGCCGACAAGATCAAGGTGCAGAACATCCACACCCTCAACGAAGCCTTCTCGACGCCGATCGACCGCGAGGACATCTACCGCGCCATCGCCATGCTCGACGAGATCGTCAATTACTGCAAGGACACGGTGAACGAAATGGACGCGCTCGGCGTGCAGCCCGACGAGTACACGCGGGCCATGGCCGGCCTGCTGCATGACGGCACGCTGTCGCTGATGCACGGTTTTGCCAGGCTGGGCAAGGCGCCGGCGGAAGCCGCGACCGATGCCGACCATGCGCGCAAGGCCAATCGCAAAGTCGAGAAGCTTTACCGCAAGGCGCTGGCGTCGCTGTTCCAGGGCGACGATTACATCCAGATGTTCAAGCGCCGCGAGATTTACCGCCACCTCGACAACGCCGCCGAGCGCATCGCCCATTGCGCGAATACGCTGCACGACATCGTGGTGAAGATGGTCTAGGGAAGTACTGATTTAGTCCGTTCGCGTTGAGCCTGTCGAAACGCAAGCAAGTCGAATCAAGGGCTTCGACCGTTCGACAAGCTCACGGCTCAGCCCGAACGGTAGCTACTTGTTCAGTATTTCCCTAGCGGAACGCGGGGGATGCCGGTGCTGCCTCAGGTGTGTTCGCGGCAGATGCGGGTGCTGTCTTCCTCGGACAGCGGTTCGCCGGTGAGGCCGCAGCGGTGTTCGCCCGGCCCCGCCTGGAAATTCGCGCAACTGCGGCAAACGCCGAAGCTCCGCCCCTGGCGCGATTGCTGCCAGCCGGCGAGCAGTCGCGTCAGTGCTGCTTCGGCGGAGTTGCGCTCGGCGGCCGGCAGGCTTGCCGCGGCGGCCGCCCATTCGGTGTCGATGCTGTCATCGACTTGCTTCAGTCCGCCACGCGTCAGCGCCAGGCGAACCACGCGCCCGTCGCGGGCATCCGCCACGCGCTTGACCCAGCCGCGCGCCTCCAGGCGCTTGAGGCTCTGCGACACCGTGCCCTTGGTCAGGCCGAGGTATTCGCCGAGCGCCTGGGGCGTATTGCTGTAGCGGTTGGCCTGGCGCAGGTATTGGAGGATGGTCCACTGCACCGCAGGCAGTCCGGCGGCGACCGCCTGCTGCCGCTGCTCGCTTTGCAGCACCCGGGACAGGCATGCCAGCAGCGCGTGGAGACTTTGTGTAGCCATGGCGGCATGGTATCGGAACGAAACCATCTTGACAAATATAGGTAGCGAGTCGATACTATAAGCGGTATCGATTCGAAACAAATAACGGTGCTGCCGTTCGCGAATCGATCGTTCATCAACCAGACCAGGAGAATTTCGATGTTCAAGAAGATCGTACTCGCCGCCGCCGTCGCCACGGTGTCCGTTACCGCCATCGCCGCCGACGTGGCCTACCCCGAGAAGTTCCGCGACGGCAAGCATGTCAAGTCGATGGTGATCAACAAGGGGCACCCGCTGTATGGGGCAGTCGGCGGCATGCACCACATCTACGGCAACGCAAAGGCAATGGCCGGCTACAAGGCGGGCAAGTTCGCCAACGGTTCGGTGATCACCTTCGACCTGTTCGAGGCCGTGGACAAGGACAACGCGGTATCGGAGGGTGCGCACAAGGCGGTGGTGGTGATGGCCAAGGGCAGCGCGAAGTACAAGGCCACGGACGGCTGGGGCTACCAGGTGTTCGATCCGAAGACGAAGAAGGGCAGCCTCGACGCCAAGGCCCAGGCGGATTGCCATGCCTGCCATGTGGCGCAGAAGGACAAGGACTTTGTCTTCAGCGCGCTGCGCGACTGAAGCTTGCGGCGGGTTCGCCCGCGCCTTGCGGAGTACCTGCGGAAGTCGGCGCTGGTGCTACGGGGTCGCGTCGCGTGCCCGTTGCTTGGCGCCGACGTAGTCGGCGTGCGAGACGTAGAGCAGGTCGGCGATCTTGCGCATGAAGTGCTGCTCGTGGGCATCGAGGTGGCCGTCGGCGTAGGCGACCTGCCACAGGTATTCGACCACCTGCACCTTCTGCTCGGCGCTGAAGTTCTTGTTGATCAGCGAGGTGAACTGGAAGTAGTCGGTGGCCAGGCGCGCTTCTTCGGCGGCGAGCGCCATCAGTGTATCGACCTGCGCCGCCTCGAGCCCGAACTGGCGTTGCAGCGAACGCGTCACGGATTCGGTCTCGGCGGCGGTGATCGATGCGTCCATGCGCATCATTTCCAGCAGCAGCGCAGCCGTGGCGACGTGCAGCGCGTGTTGCGAGTCAGCGCCCGCCGCAGCGGCCGCGCCGGGGGCAATCACCTGGTTGAAAAAATTTCGTATGCCGTCGATCATGGTGCGTTCATTCCCAAGGAAATACTAAATAAGCCGTCACACCGGCGATAGAACGTCACCCCGGACCACGATCCGGGGCCGGTGTCCAGCGCCCTGATTCTCCTGGATTCCGGCGTTCGCCGGAATGACGAATCGACACCTGATCAGCAATTCCTTAAAGGTTCAATGCGCCGGCATAGCCCGTGAGTTCGAGGTAGCCGCGACCGGCAAGGGTACCGCGAATTGCCACCAGTCCCTCCCAGTAGCTGACCGGCAGCGGGCGCCGTGCGGAGATTTCCTGGTCGTCGGCCACCGGCGCGGTTTCGATGCGGTTAGGTCCGACGCGGATTTCCATCTGCACAGGATACTGCGCGCCGTTGCGCGGCGAGGTCCAGCGGCGCAGCGGCGTGAAGCCCACCTCGCCGGGGCCGAAGCGCGTCAAGTGACCGCCGGCGTCGCGCAGGCTGGCGTGGGCGTAGAGCGTGTCGCCGGCGGCATCGCGGATGCGGAAGGCCATCAGCGCGCCGCCATCGTCGAGGTTGATGCCGATCCAGTCCCAGCCGACTGCGCCTGCGGCCAGTACCTCGCTCGACCATTCGTGGTCGAACCAGGCGCGGCCCGCTGCCTCTTGTTTCTTGCCGTCGAGGGTGAGGCTGCCGCCGACGCGCAGTTGCGGCCAGCTCACGTAATGGCTGGCGAGTTCGGGGCGCGGCCCCTTCTGCGACCAGCCGCCTTCGCCTTGCAGCAGCAGCGGCTGGGTCGGCGTCAGGCGCAGGTCGAAGACGAAGGCGGCGTCCTGCGCCACGAGCCGGAAAAGTTCCTCGGCGCCGGCGCCGCTGCGCTGCATGGACCAGGCGCCGACATGCACGTCGCAGTCAGTGGTGGAGAATCCCGCGCCGAGATTCGCGCGCGCGGCACGTTCGGCATGCAGCAGGCGCTGGCCGGGCCGGGTCAGCGCGGCGTGGGCGAACAGGATCTGGCTGGCGGCGATGGGCGAGTCGAGCCCTTCGGCGATCCCTGGGCGGCTGCGGAAGAAGGTGAGCTGGAAGCCCATGCCGCCGCTCGGCGCATCCAGCGCGCCGGTGACGTACCACCACTCGGTGCGGAAGCCGGGATGCGCGCCGTGGTCGCGCGGGAAGGCCAGGCGCGTGGCGCGGCTCGCCACCGCATAGCGCGGCGCGTCGCGGGCGGCGGCCAATGCGGGCAGCAGGAAGGGGGTGAGCAGGAAGCGGCGGCGTTGCATTCTGGCTCTCTACTGTACGCTGGCCAGCACTTGCGCCGCCGGCAGGCGCGTCGCTTGTCGCGCGGCGAAGCGGCTGGCGCCCATGCCGGCGACCAGCGTCAGCGCGGCGCCGAGCAGCACCTGGGTCCAGGGAATCTGCAGGGGCATGCGCCAGTGGAAGGCCTGCGGATTGACGACGTGGGTGAGGATGGCGCCCACCGCGATGCCGCAGGCCAGCCCCAGCGCAAGCCCGATCACGGCGATCAGCGCGCCCTCGAAGACGATGGCGCGGCCGAGCATGGCGCGGTCGAAGCCGAGCGCCGACAGCGTCGCCAGTTCGCGCGCGCGCAGCCAGACGCTGGCGGCCAGCGTCACGGCGAGGCCGAAGAGGCCGATCAGCATGGCGGCGGCTTCCAGCGCGTAGGTGACGGCGAAGCTCTTGTCGAAGATGGACAGGCTCAGTTCGCGGATCTCGCCGCTGCTGGCGCCTTCGATGCCGTGGCGCTTTGCCTGCTCGCGCATCCAGATGCTGGCGACATCCTCTTGGCCGGGCCGCGGCCACAGGGCGAGGTCGGTGGCGGCAACGCTGCCGCCGAGGGCGCGGTAGTCGGCCGCGGCGATCACCACGGCGCCGAACTGCCGCGCGTAGTCGCGCCAGACGCCGCCGACGAAGACCTCGACCTCGCGCCCGAGCAGCGGCAGGCGCGGCGTCTGGCCCGGCATCAGACCGTGCAGTTCCTGCAGGGGCTCGCTGATCCAGACCGTGATGCGTCCGGGCGGGGCGGCGAGCACCGCACCGGTGAAGGGCAGCCGCGTGGCGGGATCGGCGCGGTCGAGTTCGCGCACCAGCAGCGCCACCGGTGGGCGGCGCGGATCGAGCGTCAGCATGACGGTGGCCATGCGCTCGGCCCGGGCGAAAGGCGACTGTGGCCGCTGCAGTTCGGCGAGCATGTCGGCCGGCAGCGGCACGCCCTTGCTGCGCATGTACATCGGCGCCGGCAGCACGTCGTCCAGCCAGTGGTCGAGCGCGGTGCGAAAGCTCGACACCATGGTGACCATGCTCACCGTCAGGGCGAAGCTGACGATCAGGCCGCTGGCCGCGACCTGCGCCATCAACGGCGCCTGCAGGATGTTCTGCACCGCGATGCGCAGCGGCGCCGACAGCGACGTGCGCGCCAGCGTGCCGAACACCAGGCGCGTCGCGGCCGGCGCCGCGGCGATGCCCAGCACCAGCACCAGCGCAATGGCGGTGTAGCCCGCCAGCGGCAGGTCGTCGATCGCCGGCAGGCGCGTCAGCGCGACCGCGGCGACCGCAACCAGCACCAGCGCAACTTGCCTGCCGCGCCGCGGCGCTGCGGACGCGGCCGGCGCGAGTTGCGCGAAGCCGGTCTTCAACGCCAGCGCCAGCGGTTGCACGCGATTGAGCCAGGCCGGATACAGCGCGCCCATCAGGCTGGCACCGCAGCCGAGGACAAAGAAGCCCAGCGCCGGCGCCAGTTGAGGCACCACCACGGGGGAACTCGCGGCGAAGAAGCCGCCGCCGAGGTCGCCGCCCAGCAGGCGCGTGAACAGCACGGCCAGCCCGTAGCCGAGGCCGAGGCCGGCGGCGGCGCCAGGAATGCCGATGGCAAGTCCCTCGACCAGCACCTGCGCGAGGCGCATGCGCGGCGGCAGGCCGAGCACGCCAAGCAGCGCGAATTGCGTCGAGCGCTGCGCCACGGCGGTGAGCTGGGTGGCGAACACCAGGAAGGCGCCGGTGAGCAGGGCGACCATGGCCAGCACGTTGAGGTTGACCCGATAGGCGCGCGAGACGTTGGACATGCGCGCCAGGTTGTCGTCCGCCGCGCGCAGGCCGAGCCCGGCTGGCAGTCGCGCCGACCAGGTCGCGATCCAGGTCGCCGGGCGGATGCCGGGGGCCAGACGCAGGCGCACTTCGCCGACGCCCTCGCGCGGCCCGAAGTGCGCCTGCACCCAGGCGATGTCGGCCACCAGCAGCAGTTCGTCGCCGCGCACGGCGGGCAGGTCGCCGCGGATGCGCGTTGTCCAGCGCGCCTCGCCGCGCGTCGCCGTGACGCCGGCGCCGACTTTCGTATTCAGCCGGGCCAGCAGCGCCGGCGAGGCATACACGCCGTCTTCGAAGATGTTCGTGGTCCCGCCGTCAGGCCCGCCCAGGCGTGGCATCAGGTTGGGCATCAGCAGGGCGGCACTGAATACGTCGAGGCCGATCAGGCGCACCGTGGTCGCCGTGTCGTCGAGGCGCACCCGGGTTTCGATCACCGGCACGGCCAGGGCGACGGCCTCGTCCTTCGCCAGCGCGTCGACCAGCGCCAGCGGCACGTGGCCGGAACTGTCATTCGGCGCGAGCACCGCGTCGGGCTCGCCCTGCACGCTTTTCATGGCCTGCGAGAAATCGGCGAGCGCGGCGTCGTTGATCAGGTGGATGGCATAACCCAGCGAGACGCCCAACGCGATCGCCAGCATCGACAGCGCGGTCGCCGTGCGCCGCGTCATGAACTGGGCGCGGATCAGCCACCAGGACAGTCGTGTCATTGCAATCCGTCCGGTGTCAGCGTCAGGATGCGGTCGCAGCACTGCGCGACGTGCTGCGAGTGGGTGACGATCAGCGCGCTGGCGTGCTCCTCGCGCACGCGTTCGAGCAGCAGCGCCAGCACCTCGTCGGCGGTGCGCGGATCGAGGTTGCCGGTGGGTTCGTCGGCGAGGATCAGCGTCGGGCCATGCACCAGCGCACGCGCGATCGCCACGCGCTGCAGTTCGCCGCCGGACAGCGAGGCCGGCCAGCGCGGGCCGAACCCGGCGAGGCCGACGCGGGCCAGCAGCGCATCGATGCGCGCGGCATGGTCGCGGGCGGCGACGCCGGACAGCAGCAGCGGCACCGCGATGTTCTGCGCCACCGAGAGCGTGGGCAGCACGTGGAAGGCCTGAAACACGAAGCCGATGCTCCGCGCGCGCAAGGCGGCGCGCGGCGCTTCGTCGAGGCGCAGGATGTCGGTCGACTCGCGACCGATCAGGATGGTGCCGGCGTCCGCCGGTTCCAGCCCGGCGATGCAGTTGAGCAGCGTGCTCTTGCCGACGCCCGATTCGCCGGTCAGGGCGACGATCTCGCCGGCGGCGACGGAAAAGCCCAGGCCGCTGAACACCGGGCGCAAGGCGTGGGGGTGGCGCTTCGACAGCCCTGTGATGTTCAGCATGGAGCGCCGCACTCCCGGCGCGGCGGGGTTGTCATGCCTTGGGCCGGGGTTTGCGCGGCTTCTTCTTGCGCGGCTGCTCCTCGCGCAGGCATTGCTTCAGTTGCTTGCCGGTCTTGCCCTTGCAGAGGTCCTTGGCCTTCTGCGCCGCCTCGCACCGGGCCGGATCCTGCGCCTTGGCGCAATCGACCGGTGGCATGCTGGCTTCGAGGCAGGCACGCCGTTCCGGGCCGCGCTTTTCCGAGCAGGCCTTGAGCGCGGCCTGGCGCGCCTCGCAGCGTCCCGGATCGCGCGCGCGGGCGCAATCGTCGGCCGCGGTTTCGGCCAGGGCCGGCAGCGACAGCAGGGCGCACGCGGCGAGGACAAACAGTCGCACCATCTTGGATTCGCCTCCGCACTACGGGTGAAATCGATGGCGGAATAATACTCCCGCATTGAGGGCCGGCCGGGTTGTCGGCTATAGTTCGCCGTATCGCCCGCGCCGACTTTCGTCCATGAACAAGGTAGAGCCCACTGAGCACCGCCTGACCCTTCCCGAAGTGGTCGATGCGCTTGTCGCCGACGGCCTGGTGGCGAGCGACGCGGCGGCCACCTTCAAGCAGGAGAGGCGCTACTACAAGGGCGAGGCGCATCCCCTGATCGTCATTGCCGAGCAGCGCTGGAAGTCACTGCTGCCGCCGCATCCGGTGCTCGACATCGACACCCTGACCCAGTGGCTGGCGAAATGGTCGGGGCTGGGCTACCTGCACATCGATCCGCTGAAGATCAACTTCTCGGCCGTGACCGAGGTGATGAGCAACATCTACGCGACGCGATTTCGCATCCTTCCGGTGGACGTCCGCTCCAACGAGGTGGTGATCGCCACCGCGGAACCCTTCCAGCGTGCCTGGGAAGCGGAGATGCAGCCGATCCTGCGCAAGGATATCCGCCGCGTCATCGCCAACCCGGAAGACATCACGCGCTACCTGGTGGAGTTCTACAACCTCGCGCGCTCGATCAAGGGCGCGATGAGCAAGGGCGATGTTGCCGGCGGCGCCTCGAATTTCGAGCAGCTGGTCGAGATGGGCAAGAGCAACAAGCAGTTCGACGCCAACGATTCGCATATCGTCACCATCGTCGACTGGCTCTGGCAGTACGCCTTCGAACAGCGCGCCTCGGACATCCACGTCGAGCCGCGGCGCGATCTCGGCATCGTGCGCTTCCGCATCGACGGCGTGCTGCATCAGGTGTATCAGATTCCGAAGGCGGTGCTCAACGCCATGACCAGCCGCATCAAGGTGCTCGGCCGCATGGACGTCGTGGAGAAGCGCCGCCCGCAGGACGGGCGCATCAAGACGCGCACCGCCGACGGCCAGGAAGTCGAGCTGCGGCTGGCCACGGTGCCGACCGCCTTCGGTGAAAAGCTGGTGATGCGGATCTTCGATCCGGAAGTGCTGGTCCGCGATTTTTCCGAGCTGGGTTTCGCCGCCGACGAACTGGCGATGTGGAACGGCATGGCCGCCCAGCCCAATGGCATCATCCTGGTGACCGGGCCGACCGGCAGCGGCAAGACCGTGACGTTGTATTCGACGCTCAAGCAACTGGCGACGCCCCAGGTGAACGTGTGCACCCTGGAAGACCCGATCGAGATGGTCGAGGCATCCTTCAACCAGATCCAGATCCAGCCCGAGATCGGCATCGGTTTCGCCGAAGGCATCCGCGCCCTGATGCGGCAGGATCCTGACATCATCATGGTCGGCGAGATACGCGACATCGAAACCGCCGACATGGCGATCCAGGCCGCGCTCACCGGGCACCTGGTGCTGTCGACGCTGCACACCAACGACGCGCCGTCGGCGATGACGAGGCTGATCGAGCTCGGTGTGCCGCCCTACCTGCTGGCGGCGACGGTGATCGGCGTCATGGCGCAGCGCCTGATCCGCACCCTGTGTCCGGCCTGCAAGCAGCCCGGCGGCCTGCGCGCGGAAGACGAGGCGGCATGGAATGCGCTGGTGGCTCCGTGGAAATCCAGCAAGCCGGCCCAGCTCTACCATCCGGTCGGCTGCCTCGACTGCCGCATGACCGGCTTCAAGGGCCGCGTCGGCATCTACGAAATCATGCCGATGTCGACCGAGATCCGCAAACAGGTGGTGCACGGCCCGGAGCTGTCCAGGCTGCGCGAGCAGGCCATGCGCGAAGGCATGAAGCCGCTGCGCATCGCCGGCGCGAAGAAAGTAGCGGCGGGGCTGACCACCATCGCGGAAGTGATCAAGGTTGCGCCGCCGATGGTCGACCCGGATTAATCTTACTGTGTCATTAAAAACAATGTATTGTAGGCACTTCTTCGACCGATTCCGGAGGAGTGATGAGTGCGAGCCAGAGGTTTGAGCACTATATGGAGCATTTGGCAGGAGGACTTGG
>JBIKLV010000092.1:0-14393 GCA_044359585.1 Sulfuritalea sp.
TCCGACTTGATGTAAGTGAGCGCCAGGGTATCTCCCGCGCCCGGCTTCAGTTCGAGCTTCACGTTCAGGTCATTCCGGTCGTGGGTTCCGTTACCGCGATTTCCCGCGACATACTGGGTTCCGCCGGTGGAGGTCGGCGTCTGGTAGTACCCCGTGACGCCTGCGGGTGCGGTGGTGGTGGTGACGAAGTCCGACTTGTAGCCGTTCGAGTCTGTCCAGCCGTAGCTGATCTTGGCCTTGAAGACGTCGTTGAATTTCTCCGCTGCGGACAGGTGGCCTTTAAAGAGTTGCTGTGCGCGGCCCTTCTCGAACGCGTCGCCATGCCCGAAGGTGGCCTTGTATTCAGACGTGTCGGGAAGCGCCGTGATGAAGTTCACCACGCCTCCCATGGCGGCGCTGCCATAGAGGCTGGAGAACGGCCCGCGCACGACCTCAACCTGCTTCAAGTCCTCGACATCGACACCGCCCAATAGTTGTGCCTGGCCGCTGTAGCTCGTGTTCATCGGGATGCCGTCGATCAGCAGCAGCGTACGGGCCTGGTTGGGCAGTCCGCGCATGGTGATCTCGGGCGACAGGTCGGATACTCCGCGCAATTGGTGGGTCACGACTCCTTCGAGGTTGCTTACCAACCCCTTGACGCCGGCCCGGGGTGCCTTGTCGATGTCGTCGCGGGTCACGATGCTGACGCTGCCTGGCGCCGTCTCGGCCAGTGTTTCGGTCCGAGTGGCGGTGGTCATGACGGGCTTCAGTACGGCGTCGTCGGCAACCGCCGAGGAGGCCGCGATTACGGCCCCGACGGCAATGGCGAGAGGCAGACGGATGTGTTGTGGATATCGCATGATGGTCCTATTGATTGAATTGAAGATTCGGGTCGGTAACGAAGGCGATGCGGTTGATGCCGGCCTTCTGTGCCACGGCGAGAATGTCGGTGACCTTGTCGTAGCGTGTGCCGCGATCCGCACGCAAGTGCAGTTCCGGGTTGCGCGCAGCGGTGGCAGCGAAGTGGCTTTCCACTTCGCTGCGATGGACCGGAGCGCCGTCGAGGTAGTAGCGGCCATTGGCATCGAGCGCAAGCTGGATCACTACCGGCTTGTCTTCGACCTTCTGCGAACTGACCTGTGGCAGGTCGATCGGCACGGCCTGTTGCATCACCGGGATGGTGATGATGAAAATGATCAGGAGTACCAGCATCACATCCACCATGGGTGTGGTGTTGATCTCCGCCATGGGCTGGGTGATGCCGCCCTCGCTGAAGGAACCGAATGACATGGCGAGCTCCTCAGGCGACGTGCGTTAGCGGTGGCGCCATTTCCGGCGCGGCGGTGCGCGGCGCGGAAAAGTCGGCGTTGGCGGGACGGCGAGCGCCGGTGGTGAAATAGGCATGCAGGTCGTGGGCGAAGCCGTCGAGCTGTGCCATGACCAGCCGGTTGGCGCGGGTCAGCG
This sequence comes from Sulfuritalea sp., assembly GCA_044359585.1. GTDB lineage: Bacteria > Pseudomonadota > Gammaproteobacteria > Burkholderiales > Rhodocyclaceae > Sulfuritalea. Next base: position 1,444 of record JBIKLV010000092.1, read on the forward strand.
CGTTGTAGGCAAGGACGGCGGGAATCGCGACGAAAAGGCCGGCCGCCGTCATGATCAGGGCCTCGCCAACGGGGCCTGCGACCTTGTCCAGAACCACGCTGGTGGAGCCGGACAGCGCGACAAGTGCATGGTAGATACCCCAGACCGTGCCGAAGAGGCCGATGAAGGGTGCGGTGGAGCCAACTGAGGCGAGGAAGGTGAGCCCGGTTTCGAGGCTGGCCTGAGCCGAGAGCATGTGATTGCGCAAGGCGCGCGTGACCGATTCGGAAAGACTGACGCCGGCGCCGAGGCCGCGGGAGGCGTGGCAGCTCTTGGCCGGATCGCCGCAGGTGGCGCATTGCGCCGGATTGATCGGCGCCGAATCGCCGGCCATCGGGCATCCGTAGGCCTGGGATTCGCGCGCGCCTGCACGCGCCATGCCGGCATACAAGCCGGTGCGGTCGGCAGCTTCGATGGCGTCAAGCGCTGTAGGTAGGGACCGTGCCTGCCAGAAGGCTTCCGGGGCGCGGTCGCTGGCGAGGTTGATGCGCAACTGGCGCGCGAAGCGGCCGACGATCAAGGCCCAACTGACGATGGATAGAAGCAGCAGGATCAGGGCCGTGACATGGGTGACGATGTCGCTCTGTTGCCAGAAATGAATCAGACCGAATTGCGTTTGCATGGTGGATTAGCTTTCCAGTTGGAAGGTGATGGGAACCTGAACCCAGGCCGCGATCGCGTGGTCGCCGCGTCGCGCCGGGACGAAGCGCCAGCGGCTGACGGCGTCCTCGGCGGCCTTGTCGAGGCGCGCAAAGCTGCTGCTGAGTTTGACCTCGACTTTCTCGGCGAGGCCGGCGGCGCTGACATAGACCCGCAGCAGGACCTTGCCCTGCTCGCCGAGGCGGCGCGAGGCATGCGGGTAGACCGGCTTCGGGTTGTGCAGGTAGTCGGCGTCGAAGCGGGCTGCGGTGATTGCCACCGGCGCGGGCGCGACGTTGATCGGCGCCGCGACAGGGGCTGGCGGCTGTGGCGGGACGCTGAATGAAGACGGCGCATCATTGACCGTACTTGAGGTCAGCAACTGCTGGGGCGGTGGCGGCAAGCTCTTCCTTGGCTTCGGCGCTTCAGGCGGCTTGGCCGGTTTTGGCAATTCCGGCAGGATTTCGACGAGACGTACCGCCATGGGGCGAAGGGCATTTTTCAGTTCTTCGGCCGGGACCACTACCGCAATGAAAGCGATGAGCGCAACATGCGCCGCCGCCGCTCCGGTGAGGGAGAACACGGGACGTTCGGGGCGACCGACGTCGGGAAGGCGAGGAAATAAAATACCCATCGGCGTCACGTCAATGCAACACGAGAGTCGCGACCGGGGTGCAGGTTTTCATGGGAACAGAGGCCATCAGAGGAACAAGGCGCGCATTGTGATGCGCTGCGGCCTGACGCTCGTGCGGCAAAAGGTCACATGTGGCGATTCGCCGCGCGGCATGGTGTCGCAGTGCGGCACTGATTGCCCAGCGAATTGATCAGGATCAAAGACTCCCGCAAAAATGCGGGCTGCAAGGTACTACTGCGACAAAATGCCGCAGGAATTGTTCATCGGCAACACCTAATATTGCGCTGCACATTTCCCACTTACCAAGGAGTTCATCATGGACCGACGCGAAGCACTCAAACTCTCCCTATTGGCCGGTGTCGGCCTCGCCGCCGGCGGCGCGCAGGCGCAGCAGGCCTGCGCCACGGATGGCACGCCGGCGCAGTTCACGCCGAAGAAGGCGGCCGACGCCAATCCGATGGACAAGGAACTGGACAAGTATCCGAAGTGCCCATACTGCGGCATGGACCGCAAAGAGCATCACCGCGCCCGCATGCTGGTGCAGTACAGCGACAACCTGGTCGACGGCGTATGTTCGATCCACTGCCTGGGCTTGAGCCTGGGAGTCAATATCGACCGCGAGCCGAAGGCGATCTGGGGACCGGACTACGGCAGTGCCGCCGAGCCGCGCCCGCTGGTGCCAGTGGAGAAGCTGACCTACCTGATCGGCGCCGATCTCAAGCACGCGATGACCAAGCGCAGCAAGCATTCGTTTGCGTCGCTCGACGTTGCAAAGGAGTTCCAGACCAAGCATGGCGGAACCTTCGGCGATTTCAATGAGGCGCTGAAGCAGTCCTATCTGGACATGGCCAATGATGTGGCGATGATTCGCAAGATGCGCGAGGAACGCCGCATGAAGATGATGCAGAAGCAGGGCTGACTTTGCGATGCGGCGATGGTTGTCGGCGCTGGTCTTGGCGTTCTGGGTTGGGCTGGCCTTCGCCCAGGTCGGCGGGGCCAAGGTGCCGAAGCCGGGTGCGAAGGATCTGTGCCCGGTGTGCGGCATGCTGGTTTCGAAGTATCCCAACTGGGTGGCGACCATCGTCTACAAGGATGGGCACGCCCATCATTTCGACGGTGCCAAGGACATGTTCAAGTTCTGGTTCGAGCCGGCGAAGTACGCCGCGGGCCACAAGCGCGAGGACATGGTCGCGATCTGGGTGACCGACTTCTACAACCTGCAAGCCATCGATGCGCGCAAGGCCAGGTACGTCATTGGTTCCGACGTGCTGGGTCCCATGGGGCATGAACTGGTGCCGCTGGCCAGCAAGGAGGATGCGGCGGATTTCCTCAAGGACCACAAGGGCAGGCGCATCCTCAGCTTTGAGCAGGTGACGCTGGATCTGGTGCTCAAGGTAGATGACGGCAAGTTCTGATAGGAAACTCAGGCTTCGTTTCGCAAACAACGGATTATGAGGGACGTGCCATAGACGCGAGGTGCTGTCGAAGCCTCCCGTCGCTATGCAGCGCTGTGCGCCACCGCGGGCGATGTCGGCCAGGTAGAACAATCCGAACGGTTGGTGTCCCATATCTTGGTCGAGATTGTGCGACCGGGTATCGGCCACGTTTCCATCATGTGGCCAGATCCTGAATGGCGGCGGTGTTTGTCCTCATCCGAACGGATGTCGTGATGATTCGCGGCTTTCTGCCGAATATTCTGATGCTGAATATGGCTCTGTGGCAAGGCAAGACTGGGCAGCCACGGCAGCTCATTCGGCAAAGTTAACGGCGTCGGAACACGACAGCTTACGGCGGGTGTCGACCTCATACCGGCCGTTCGCAATTGGATTGCCGACCCTACCGCTACGTCGGCTGATGGCCGGTTGCCGACCGCCAGCCAAGGCCTCCAATTTCGCTACCAGCGATCATGGAAGGGCTTGGTACGCAACCCGAAAGCTGACGCTGGTGAATGCTACTACTGAAGTGCGCCGGAGCGCGATTGCCGCCGGTCTGGTGATGGCATAATTGTTTCAACGTACAGCTCGTCAGCATTATTTGATCGGAGTTGTTTCCGCGCAGACTGATCACGGCACGACCCAGCCGACATTCCCAATGCAACTCGACATCTTCGAGCACAGCCGCGACGTGGTTTTGCGCAACGCGGCCATGGATGCCTTGCGAGAGCGCGACACGGGTGCGTGCGCGCAAGCGGTGGCGACGCTTGCCGCTGAATACAGCACCGATCCGCTGCTGCCGGCCTTGGATCTCCTGTGTGAGAAGTTGCGTTCTCCGACTCCGAACCCGATTTCACGCGAGGCCGCCATCGCGATCCTGCAGGAAACCAGAGGCACTATTGCGGCAGCGGCCCATAAGGTGTTCGGCAGAGCGGCGCAGGAGTGGCTTTCGCCGCTTTGGGCCGAGTTGGCGGCGGCTATTGCCAAGTACCCGTTCGATTCCGGCAACGAGTCACTGCACTCGGCGCCACTGCTACTCCATGCAGGGCGCTGGGCCGATGCTGCTGGGCGCATCGAGAGCATCGACTCGTGGCGGCGGCAGCCGGCGCCGCTGGCTTGGATGATCGAAGCGCGATGCCGGCTCGGCGGATTCGATGCGATCTGGCCGCTGCTGGCCGAACTCGCGTGGATGGCGCCGCGCCGCGCACAAGCACTCACGCCACGGCTTGAACTACCTGCGCTTGACTGGCTCGTGCGAGGTTTCGACGCCGAGTTTGAAGGAGAGGGTAGCCCAGACGATTTCTCTTGGCTTCCCGCGTGGGCGCTCATCGCCGATGGCCGACTGGCGGAGGGGCTGCGGCTGGCCAAGGACGGCGCGCATACGCTACCGGAGAGCTGTGCCCGCGTCGTCCTTGGTCTGCTCGCGCTCGAACGCCAGGGGCGTCATGGAGAACTGGTCGAGAACCGCAGAAAACTGCGCGAGGCACAGCCCGCGCTGTTCGCCCGCTATATGCAAGACAGATAGGATACGTGATGGAATGGGAGGATCTCGGTAGAGCACTTTCGCACATGGCGACCCCCTTCCAAAGACCGCCGCGGAGGAGGTCCGCGCACGCTGGGATAACCTGACCCCGCTCTTCGTGGTTGTGCGCTTGAACGAACTGCCGACCGTAAGGCTTAACCGAGCTTTTTCGCCAAGTCTTCGGCGCGAGGGTGGTAGTAGCGCGCCAGCATTGCCGTGCCCTTGTGGCCCGTAACTTTCATGAGTTCGTGCATCTGAAGTTTCTCTGCGAGGCGCGATGTAGCCTCATGACGTAAGTCGTGGAAATGCAGGTTGGCGAGGATCGGATCTTTTTTCAGTTGTTCAATGCTTCGCAGCGTCTCTTTCCTCGGTGGCTTGGGATTCTCGGGTTTGGGGCCGCCGCGTGGCATGATCTTCCGAAGTTCGGCCTTGATTTCCTTTTCGCTGAAGCCTGCAATTTGAAGATTTTTCCGGATGACGTCCCGCTCGTAATCTTTTCGGGCTCTTTTTATGGCGGAGTCCCACGCTTGCTTGATCGAACTCGCCGACGTCTGAAAAACAAGCCCACCCTTTTTTGGGCGGGTAATCCCGTTGAGGACTGCGATAGCTTTGGTGCTGAGGGGTACATTGCGAAAAGTATCCCGGTTTTTTGTTTCGCGGCCGTCGATGCCGCGAATACGTGCGACGCGTTTCTCCGTATCCACATCCCGCCAAACCAGAGACGTAATCTCCGACTGTCGTGCTCCGGTTTCAAGCGCAAATTCAATGACCGAGCGCAATGAAGAATGTCTACTCCCGCGCTCGATGGCGGCGAAGATGCGCTGCTCTTCATCAGACTCCAGTCGTCGCTCCCTGGCATTCGCAACTTTGGGTTTCCGCACCTGCGCTGTTGGAATCCCCATTGGCAGGTTGATTCCCCAGTCCATCGTGCAGGCCTTGAAGATTCTGGAAAGCAGGTTGATTTCATGGACCACGGTCTGGGGTGACAGGGTTTTCAGGCGGTCATCGCGGTAGGCGGCGATCATGCTGCTGGTGATGGCGGCCAGCGTGTGTTTGCCGAAATGTTCGACGACCTGACGCAGTCGATAGACATCGCGATCGCCACTGCGTTTGTTGGGCAAAACTTCTTCCTCGAATCGTTCAGCAACTTTGGCGAATGTTGTCTTCTCGGCCTCGTCGCGGCTGACGAATACTCCGCGAGCAATTTCGCTCTCGATCGTGGCTGCCCAGGCCTCGGCATCCTTCTTTTTCCTGAAGGTCTTCGATTGATCCGGTGCTCCCTTTCGCCGTACAATCGCCTGCCAGTAGCCAGACGTGCGTTGCCGAATTGTCGCCATCTTGTCGCGCTCCTTTTCGCACCAACATCTCGGTCAATTTGGAATGCACAAACACCTTGGTGTGACCGTTTTGTGACCGAAATGTATTTTATAACCGTATCAGTGGCTAGAAACCCTTGTAAATAGGGGATGTAATGGTAGCGTATATTTCCGCCTTCTAAGCCGGGGGTAACAGGTTCGAGTCCTGTCGGGCGGACCAGTATTAGCGGGTTGCAGTGAGAGTAACTACTTCGATGTTTTGAGACTGTGTAGCAAACTGTGCGAGCGATAGCTCAGGAAGGGTGGCGAGCTTGGCATCGATGATCTTTGCGAACGGTCGCAGATGCTCGACATCCAGATGGGTGTAGATGCCCCGCGTGTCCTTCTCTGCCCAGCCGCATAACTGATCGATATACATCTCAGCTACTCCAGCCTGACCCAGCCACGATGCAAATGTGTGACGTAGCCCATGCCAGGTAAATCCCGTCCATTTGGATTTCAGCTTTCCATCCACGCGCCAAAGCTTGTATTCGCCAATTCCGGCGCGGTGCATTGCTTTGAACCACGCCTTCGGCCACCGTCATTACGGGACTCATACCGAACCCCTCGAAAGAACGCATTTCCCCTTGGTCAGGCCGCCCCGCTTCATCTGATCTTTGCAGAACATCACATGGCGCTTTGTCCATACGTCATATGGGGATGATCGTCTGATTAATGTATAGCGCATAGCTCGCCGCTCCCACTCTTGTACCCGCGTTAGTTCATTGCTGTGCACGCCAGGCCCGCCCCGGTACTGGCAGCACGTTCGCGGCCCATCGGGCTACCGCAGTTGATCTGCCATAGCCCCTCTTAGAGGCACTCAGCGGGCGTCTCTACCAGATTGACCTTGGCAGGCTGACTCATAAATACGGAATTGCCCTCAAAACTGTCGGCGACTATGCCCTGGGCCATATGGATATAGCTATTTCTATGCCATTTAGCTAGCAAAGCAATGTCATTGGTCACATTGCCCCCCCCTTTCATCTGACGAAAGGGGGGCGCACGTTCCATCGGCCTGGTTAGGTAAGTCTCTTGAGTAGGCAGCACTGTTCCAATGACTGTCCCCCGCATGCCTTCGCAAGCGAGGGGTGGATGCCGCTGCAGTTAATGCACAATATCGCTCGCGCCGTCATCATGGTGGCGGTGGAATAGTCGGCCTGCTTTACGCGATCGTCGATAAAACTCACCAGCAGCAGGATCGTGCTCCGCTGTCCGTCATCCGGCGGAAGTTGCACGAGCCACCCGTAGTGAACCTGAACGACTGCGTCCAGCAGAAAGCGGGAACTGACGTGATGATGATCATGGGCTGTTGGCATGGCTTCTCTTATTAGTACGCCGCGGTCCTGGGGCGGAGTCGGTTTAACGTGAAATACACGGTTCGGAGCCTCTTGTGATCTCCGCGCCCTGCGCGCTGACTGGTAGCCCCGCCCTGGGAAGGGGGCGCAGGCGGGGTTTCGCGAAGCACTGCTTCGCGCCGCCGCAGCCGGCCGGCCATGCAGGGCCGGCCGTGGACCGGGGGTGGGGGGCCTTTAATTCGACTTTCGCGTGTTTCATCTTCTGCGGGTGGCGCTGGGTGGCATGAGCGTTAGGGCTACACCAGTAGGCCCAAGAACCAGCATCCCTCCAAACCGCGCTTCCGGGAACATAGGGCACTTAGTCCAGGTTGGAGATGGTCACAACTTGCACACATAATGGATTGCACGGCTTCCATGTTGTCGGATGAGTAGTCCCCTACTCCGATGCATTGCTGGATGAATGTGGTCATCGCCAGCAGTCTGCTCCGGTGAGCATCTCCTGGTTCAAGCCCCCGAATCCAAATTCCACTCACTCGGCTCACGGACTCCAACTGTCTTCGGGCGGGGTCCAGATGCTGGCTCCCCAACAGGGATAGGGCTTCGTTGATCATGGGAAAGCCTTGCTGACATTCATCTCATTGTCCAATATGGCTACGACAGCAGCAGGCAGTGCTCAAGGGGCCGTCCAGTGCAGGGCTTGGCAATTTCCGGGTTGAGGCCGCGGCAACAGACACAGAACATTTCACGCGGGGTGCCCATGGTCTCTTGCGTGCAGTCCTCGGCCATGATTCGGTCGTCGATGTAGTTGATCATGTACGCGATTCTGGGGTGCCGTTCGTCGGTCCTTTCGAGCCGATCCAACCATCCGTTTGCCACGTGCATTGCCCCACGCAGCAAACTGGAGCTGGAGTTGGACCATGTATTCGTCGGCAGGATGGATTCGCTCATGGCACGTCGCTAGAGTCCGCGTGTCGCTGCCAGCAAAGTCGCGAGCAGCAGTTACCATGATTGTCGCCCGGTGATTTGCCACCGATTGTCAAGAACTGTTAATGAGTCCTGGCACCCAATCACGTTTTAGCGCACTTTGGGCTGTGGTTTCAGCACCGGCTGGCAGGCCGGACAGCGGAGTTCTTGAGCTAAGCGGGACCCAGATTAAGGCAATAGCCAATGCCGCGAATGCTGATCAGCGGGTTGGTCGAGCCGCAAATCTCACCTAGCTTTCGGCGAAGATGCGATGCGTGCACATCAAGCTTGCGGCTCATCCGGTCCCATTCCCGGCCATGGATGCGGCGGAACAGTTCGCCGCGGGATACGACCTGGCTTTCGGCCTGGGCGAGCACAAGGAGGATCAGTGCTTCCGTTTCTGTCAGCGCGATGCTTCGGCTATCAACTCCAGTCAGCGTTCGTTCCCAGAAATAGAAAACGACATTGCCCAGTTGAATGTTTGACGCCGGGAGTGTCGTCTTCTCCTCCTTGCGGCGCAGGGCGTTGCGAATGCGCGCAAGCAGCACCTTCTTTTGAAATGGTTTCGTCACGTAGTCGTCGCCACCGATGTTCAGCCCTTTGGCGACCATGTCTTCCGATGAGTATCCGGACAGAAAAATGAGAGGGATGTCGGATGTGGCTCGGATCTGTTTGGCAATCGATATGCCGTCTTGCTCAGGCAGTCCGATGTCGAGCAGGATTACGTCGACCGAACGGCTGTCGATCAAGCTGATCAACTGGTGGTGGTTCTCAATCAATGTCACCGAAAAGTCGCCTCTAAGGCTGGCTCGGACCAGTTTGCAGAAGTCGGCATCGTCATCGAGTACGGCAACCCGGGCCTTCAGGAGAAGATTGGCTGGCGATGCATCAATCACAGCAAGATTGTCCGATGGAGGCATGGGGCAGAGGGGGGGGAGGGGTATCGGCGACGACAATTCTGGCGGCCCTTCGGAGCGGCGGAATTGTCGCACAGTTCCGGCACCTTCACGTTGTTCCAGAAGATGCCGCCGGCCAGCCTGGCGCGTGTCGGGCACAGGTATCCCGTTGTCGTGGCGCAGACCTCAGGGGCAGGCAGCAATCTCCGGTCGTACGCAGTGTGCCGGCTACGGAGAATTTGCCGCCACTCCTGTCGCTGGCCGTACCGGACTGCCATCATCGTTGCGCAGGCACTTGCCACTGGCCTGCCCCTTGGCGCCAACCGCCGGCAGGGTAAGGAATGCGTCCTTGGCGAGGCCCTGGACACTTCCCGAAAGCACCTTGCCCGCCGTGCCCGCATGGCCATTGGTCAATTGCAGCGAGGGATGGTCGAAGGGGGCCTGCTCGCAGGCCACCCGGCGGTCGGTCAGCGCATTTCGCAGGAAGGCCACCAGGTCGGCCTGTTCCTGCTTGCTCAGGTTCAGCGGCCGGATGTTCGGATGGATGTTCGATGCGCCGCCGCCCGGCGCCTTCGGCGACGTGTAGCCGGTGGTGTCGTTGCCGTTCGGCCCTCTCCTGTCTCCGCCGCGGTTGTAAAACTCAACCACCTGCTCCAGCGTCAGCCGGCTGCCATTGTGGAAATAGGGTCGCGTGAGCGCCACGTTGCGCAGGGTCGGCGTCTTGAAGGCACCATCTACCCCGGTCCGCGACCGCTCGGGATCGGGCGCCGTCCAGCACTCCTTGGCATCGGTCCGGACCCCGAACAGGCAAGGACGGACCAGGAAACTGTCAGGCGCATCCTTGCCGCGCAGCACATCGAGAAACTGGCGGGAGAACGAAAGCGGATTGCCAAAGGGATCCTGAGCGCCGACGCCTATATCCTCCGCCGTCGGGCGAACACCGATGTTGTAGTAGCCATTGTCATACAGCCCGAGTTGGCCGCCGCCGACGAACATGTGCTCGGTGAGGTTGGTTTCATCGCTGCGTTGCAGGCCGGTAGCGGCGCTGGTCAGTTCCGCACCCCGGTGGCAGGAAACGCACAGCGCCTTGCCACGGAACAACTTCAGGCCCCGCAGTTCCTTCTCGCCGAGCGCTTTCAGATCCGGGGGCATCCCCGCCCAGCCTACGAACCGGTCGATCGGAGCATCGTCCGAGACCAGCGTCGACTCATACATCATGATCGCCAGCCCCCAGAACAAGGAGAAGTTCGACTCCATGTGGGCGTAGCCGTCGTATTTCCCTGTCCCGTTCCACCAGCGCGGGTGGAACGCCTGCTTGACCATGTCGGCATACGCTTGCTTGAGACCCTTGCCTCCCTTGGCGGCAATCGTTCCCAGCACGGAATCCTCGGCATGCACGGTCTGGACGGACAGGCCGCGCAGGGGTAGCAGCTTGCGCCCGAGATCCTTCAGGTTCTTGCCCGAGCAGGACATCTCGAAATCGCTTAGCGCCGGCCCGACGGCCTGGGAGGCCAGGCTGGCATTGGGCAGTGCCACTCGCACCGGAACCACCGTCCCGTTGCCGAGGAGATCGAGTACCCGGGCATCCGGATCGCGATCGCCAAACGGATTGACGCCGTTGAAAACGTTGTTGGCGCGCCCGTCCCAGAAGTTGCGGTGATTGAATACCGCGTTGATCACCGTCGGCGAATTGCGCGGCTCGACGCGCCGGGTCAGCACCCCGCCCACATTGAATTCATCGAGCCCGCGGGGTGCGCATTTCTCGATGCCGCCGGCCGCCAGCGAGGAGAACTCGCCGGCAAACGTCCCCTGCGATGAAACCACGTCATTGCTGCTGAAGAGGGTCGCCGAATTGCGGTCCAGCGGATCGGCCAGGCGATGAAAGGGAAAATCGGCTTCCTTGAGCGTGTAGTTGGGGCCGCCGCTGCCGGTGGCGGTCGCCTTCAGCTCGCGCGGGCGGCGAAATCCCTCGTCGTCACGAGCCAGCGCTGTGGACATCGAACGGCTCGCATTGCGGTTGAAGACGTGATCCCCGGCCAGCAGCCCGGGGCTCAGCTGGTTCTTCATGCGATTGTCGGCGCCGGCAGCAAAGTGGCAACTGGCGCAGGCGAGTCCGTCACTGCCGCCCTTGGCCTCCCAGAACAGCGCCTTGCCCAGGGCGATTGCCGCCTTCCTGTCCCGCACGAAGGAATCCAGGCCGAGCACGGAAGGAATCTGCACAGTCTTCAATGCGGCCAGCGGCGGGATCAAATCGATCCGCCCGAAGTTAGCCAGGACCGCGGGCACGGCCGGACGTCCGTTGACGCTTGCGCTGGACGAAACCCCCAGAAGGGGCACGACCATCTCGCCGCTCGCCGAATACTGCGGCGTACCGAGCGCCATGCCGTCAGGCGCACCCGCCACCGCATCCTGGGAAACGGTGATTTCCAGGCGCCCCGCCGTATCAAACTCCGTGCCGGAAACAAAGGGATTCCCCGGCAGTCCAAGGGTGGCTTCGCTCGTTGGTGCGCGGTTGGCCGGCAGGTTGGCGCGAGCCGGAGCCAGTTCATCAGGAGCATCGACCAGGGCATCGATCCCTGCCCGCCCGGGTCCGCGCGCGCTCACTGGCGTGCAGAAGATAAGTGCGGACAGCAGCAAAGCCGTCGCCCGCCGCCAGGGTTTCGTGCGCATAACAGGATGGGAGAGCGTCATGGGAGTAATCGCCGGGGCGGATGGGATCGGCCCGCTCAGGGACAGTTGTACTTGGTGGTGGATTGACAGGCGATCAATCGGATCGCGCCCTTAGAGACCGTTGACGTGCCCCCCTTGCTTGACCTGACCACGATCGTCGTTGGCGGCACCAGTTCGGGCAGGAAAGGAGCAACGCCGGGGTCGACAATGAAGCCGGGGGCGCTGAGGCTCCAGCATGGCGCCGCCGTCGGGCACTGCCTGGGCTCGGCCAGGGAATTCGATACCTGGGTCAGTTGCGCGACGATGGGGTTCTCGACCCCGCCAGGCGCCGTCGGCGTCATCCAGCTGTTGGAAATCGTCGCCGTCACGAACATGTCCGGTGTCGCAGGCGAAATCGACGAGCTCACGACCAGGTTGATCTTGCCGTTACCCTTCTGATTGTCCCAGCTCGCGGCATGGATCGTCACCGTATCGCGCGGGCCATTGACCACCGGGAACACCAGCGGTGCCCCAACCGGCTTGGCCTGGGGGCATAGCGTCGAGCGGAAGATGGGATCCTGCATCGGCACGCCCCATGGCGCGGGGTTCAGTTGTCCCACCACGGGCGAGTTGGAACCCGGCCCGTCGAGGGGACCCGAGCCGCAATACAGAAACGGCAGGTCCTGAAAATTGTTGGGCACCAGCGCCTGCCCGAAGTTCAGGTTTTCCGGAAAAATGTAATCGTAGTTGGGCAGGGTAAATTGCCCCGCCACCAGCCCGTTGGCAAAGGTATTGGCGGATGCCGTGCCCGACCCCTCCAGCCCACATGTCATGAACTGGCTGCCCGGACGCTCCGCGCACAGGGTGCGACTGATGGCGCGATACATGCGCGTTGGCGGCAGGAATATGCCGCCGATGTTTCCCGGTGTGCGGAAGCGCCCAAGTTGCGCGGTGGCCATCGGGCTTTGCGTACCCAGGTGCCGCTCGCTGAGCTCGCCCGTCACCGGGTCCTGGTCCAGCGCGTAGATATCAACGAGATTGGTCGGGTCGGTGGTGAAGCCGACGATGCGCATGCGTTGTGTGGTCTCTTGCGCCAGACCGGCCACCGGCAGCGCAGCCGTTCCGGCGAGGATCTCCTCGACAACCACATACGCCGGTTTGCTGTTGGGCTGGGTATAGATACCGAGATTGGCGGTGATCGTGTGCGCCGAAACATAAAGACCTTTGGCGTCCGCCTTGAGCGTTCCCTTGAAGGTAATCGTATCGCCCACCTGCAGCGGGGCTTGCCGGGTCGGGTCGGTCGGACACCCGGGCCCGGGGCACGTCAGGCCGGCCGGCGCAGGCGTCTTCGGTGCACTCATCACGAAGCTGGTGCAATACCCCGTGGTCTGCGGCGGCAAGGGGGGGATGCCAGTGCCATCGGGGAAGCTGGGGCAGAAAGGCGCCAGAGGGCGGTTTGACTGCGGACACAGCGGATCCGTGCCCGCGGTAAACGGATTGCTGCGCGGTATGCACAAGGGGAAGC
>JBIKLV010000093.1:0-14305 GCA_044359585.1 Sulfuritalea sp.
TAGAGCCGCACCACGAGGTAATGCACGCTATGCCACTTGTCCTTCGCGGCGACCGCCTCGGTCACGGCAGTGGCGACCATTTCGATCTCCAGGTGCTGCGCGTCGATTTCTTCGATGCCGGTTTGATACTGTACGTCCATGGATAGAATCAGCTGTGTCCGGTGTGTTCAGGATATGCGTCAGGGTACAGGGAATGAAAACCGGCCGCCATCCGTATATACCCCGAGACTCTTCCGGTTTGCGCAGCCACACCATGAACACCCGCGATGCCATCGTTGCCGAGATTCCCCGCCTGCGCCGCTACGCCCGCGCGCTGACCGGGCGCGTCGACACGGCTGACGACCTGGTACAGGACACCCTGCAGCGCGCTCTGGAAAAATGGCGATTGTGGCAAAGCGAACGCGAGATCCGGCCCTGGCTGTTCTCCATCATGCACAACCTGCACGTCGATGGTCGCCGTCGCGACCACCGCGTCGATTTTCGCGACGACGACGAACTGCCCGTGATGGTGCAGCGTGCGCACCAGCAGGACAACCTGGAACTGCGCGACCTGGAACGCGCGCTGGCGCTGCTGCCGCCCGACCAGCGCGAAGTGCTGCTGCTGGTCGGCCTCGAAGAACTGAGCTATGCCGAGGTCGCGCGCGCCCTGAAGATTCCGCAGGGCACCGTGATGTCGCGCCTGTCGCGAGCGCGCGCCCGGCTCAAGGCGATCCTGGCCGGAGAAGCCGCGACCATCCTGAAAGTAGTCAGCACATGAACTCGCCGATTTCCGAAGACGACCTGCACGCCTGGGCCGACGGCCGGCTCGACGCCGCGCGCCTGACCCGGGTCGAAGCCTGGCTCGCCGCGCACCCCGAGCAACGCGCCCAGGCCGAGGAATGGCGCGCACAGGCCGCCGCGCTGCACCGCGCCTTCGACCGCGTGCTCGATGAACCGCTGCCGGCGCGCCTGCTGCCCGCCGCCAACGCCGGCCGCTGGCTGGACGCACGCAAGCTGGCGGCAGTGGCCTGGATCGCGCTCGGCGTCGTCTGCGGCTACGTCCTGCGCGGCGAGACCGCGCGCGACCCGGCGACCGTGGCGATGGCCTCGCTGCCGCGCCAGGCGGCGGTGGCGCACGCCGTGTTCGTGCCTGAAGTACGCCATCCGGTGGAAGTCGGCGCCGACCAGGAAGCCCACCTCGCGGCCTGGCTGTCCAAGCGGCTCGGCTCGCCATTGCAGCCGCCGCATCTGGATGAAGCCGGCTACCGCCTGGTCGGCGGCCGCCTGCTGCCCGGCGACAGCGGCGAAGTGGCGCAGTTCATGTACGAGAACGTCGCCCGCAACCGCCTCACGCTCTACCTGCGCCCGGCCGCGCCGAAGCAGGCCGATACCGCCTTCCGCTATGCGCAGGAGAAGGGCATCGACGTTTTCTACTGGACCGACAGCCGCTTCGGCTATGCGCTGTCCGGCAATACCGGCCGCGAAGACATGCTGCGCCTGGCCGAACTCGTCTATCGCCAGCACGGGCGCTGAGACGATCGCCGTCGGCCCGGCAGCACGGGCCACCACCACTCTCCATTCCGGGCCTGCGCCCATGAAAGAAAGGTGGATAATGTTGTTTTCGACCTATTCGACAAAACAGGGGCGCAAGGCAGCAGTGCAAAGCCCCGCAACACCAGCGTCTGATCGTGCCACCATCCTTCCAGTCCCACGCGATTCACCGAGGCTTCCTGCCGCGCCTGATTCTTGCCGTGCTCGCCATCAACCTGGTCGTGGCGGTACTGGCCACGGTCAGCCTGCAGAACAGCCGGCAACGCAACGTCGATCAAGTCCGCTTGACCACCGCCAACCTGGCGGCGCTGACGGAAAACAACCTGAGCGAATCGGCGCGTCGCATCGACCTGGCGCTGGTGGGCATCGCCGATACGCTGGAACACCATCTTGCAGAAGACAAGCTCTCCGACGCGGGCATCGAACGCGTCCTGCGCACCTATGACGGACGCCTGCCGCAGGTCGACGGCTTCCGGGTCAGCGATCAGCAGGGCGTCATGCGCTGGGGCAAGGGCATTTCGGCACGCAATCTCCCCAATCTGACAGATCGAGAGTTTTTTGCGCAGCATCGAGCCGCCCCCGGCCAGCGACTGATCATCACCGAGCCAATGGTGACCCGCGTGGCAAATATCTGGGCGATTGTATTCACACGTTCGTTCCGCAATCCGGACGGCAGCTTCGCCGGCATCGTCTCGACTGCGGTGCCACTCGCCCATTTCACCAACATGCTGGCCGAACTCAAGCTGGGTGCCCACGGCTCAGCGGTGATCCGCCACGCCAATCACGCGCTGGTGACGCGCTTCCCGCCGGTGGTCGGCGCAGGCGGCATGACGGGCGACAAGACAGTCTCCGGAGAATTCGCCTCGCTGATTGCATCGGGCGTCGCCGACGCCAGCTTCCATACGCTCAAGGCGCCGGACGGCATCGAGCGCACCTACTCCTTCCACCGCGCGCGCGACGTGCCGCTGGTGGTCACCGTGGGGATGGCGCCGGAGGACTACCTTGATCAATGGTACGACGAGGTCAAAGCCACGCTGGCCCTGCTGGGCGCCCTGCTGTTCACCAGCGCCGCCGGCGTCTGGCTGGTGCACCGCTTCTGGCAGCAGCGCCTGGCGGCGGCCGAGGCCCAACTGGAAAGCGAATCGATGTATCGCCGCTATGTCGACACCGCGCCTGAAGGGATCTTCGTCGCCGATGCCGCGGGACATTACGTCGAAGTCAATCCGGCCGCCTGCGCCCTGGTCGGCTATACGCGCGAGGAACTGCTGACGATGTCGGTAACCGACCTCGCGCCGCCGAACGCCGCCACGGTGTACGACGGGCTCTACCAGGACATGAAGGCGGAGAAGCTCGACGACCTCGAATTCAACCTGCGCCGCAAGGATGGCCGCCTGATCGAGGTGTCCCTGCGTACCGTGGTGCTGCCCGACGGCAAGGTGATGGGCCTTTGCTCCGACATCAGCGAACGCAAGGCCGCCGAGGCGGAGCTGGAACGCTATCGCAACCGGCTGGAAGAACTGGTCAGCCAGCGCACCGCCGAGCTCAACGCGGCCAATGCCGTGCTGCAGGACACGCAGTTCGCCATGGACAGCGTCGGCATCGGCATCCACTGGGTCGATCCGGAAAGCGGGCAACTGGTCTACGTCAACCGTCATGCGGCGGAGATGCTCGGTTACCGCGTCGATGAAATGCAAGGACTGCGGGTACCGGACATCGATCCCTCCCGTTCGCAAGACTTCGCGCAAATCATCGAAGCAATTCGCCAACAGGGTTTCATCCGGTTCGAAACCGCGTTGCAAACCTGTGACGGACGCCTGCTGCCGGTGGAAGCGACGGCCTATTTCCATCAAGGCGGGCCGGATTCGGCGGCTCGCGTGATCGCCTTCTTCACCGACATCACGCAGCGCAAGGAAGCAGAACTAAGCTTGCGCAACGCCAAGGACGCCGCCGAAGCAGCCAACGTGGCGAAGAGCGCCTTCCTCGCCAACATGAGCCACGAAATCCGCACCCCGATGAACGCCATCATCGGCATGACCCACCTGCTGCGCCGAAGTTCACTTACGGCGGCGCAACTCGACCGCCTGGCGACGATCGAGGCCGCCGGCAAACACCTGCTGGAGATCATCAACTCCATCCTCGACCTGTCGAAGATCGAAGCCGGCAAGTTCGTGCTGGAGGAAAGCGCCGTCGATCCGGCGGCGATAGTACGTGACGTCGCCGCCATGCTGCGCGAAAAAGCCGAGCAGAAGAAACTGGAACTGAGGCTCGACCTGCCCGTGCAATCCATGCGCCTGACCGGCGATTCGACCCGCGTGCAGCAGGCGCTGCTCAACTACGCGACCAATGCGCTGAAGTTCACCGAGTCCGGCCACATCGCGCTGCGCAGCCGTATCTACGAGGAAACCGATGACGACGCGCTGGTGCGCTTCGAAGTTGAGGACACTGGCATCGGCATTGCCGCGGACGCCATGCCGCGCCTGTTCTCCAGCTTCGAGCAGGCCGACAACACCACCACCCGCAAGTACGGCGGCACCGGCCTCGGCCTGGCGATTTCCCGCCAACTGGCGCAACTGATGGGCGGCCAGGCCGGCGCCGAAAGCCAGCCGGGACGCGGCAGCCGCTTCTGGTTCACCGTGCGCCTGAAGAAAGCCGGTGCCGGCGTCGGCCCGAGCCAGCCCACGGGCAGCGCCGCCGAAATCCAGTCCAGGCTGCTGCGGGAATTCCGCGGCCGGCGCCTGCTGCTGGCGGAAGACGAACCGGTCAACCGCGAGATCTCGCTGATGCTGCTGGAAGATGTCGGAATGACCGTGGATACCGCCGACGACGGCGAGGTCGCGGTCAATCTGGCGAGCAGCAAGCACTACGACCTGATCCTGATGGACATGCAGATGCCCCGCGTCGACGGCCTCGAAGCCACCCGCCGCATTCGCCTCCTGCCCGGCGACAACGCGCGCTGCCCGATCGTGGCGATGACGGCGAACGCCTTCAACGAAGACCGCCAACTCTGCATGGACGCCGGCATGAACGACTTCCTGTCCAAGCCGGTCGATCCCAACCGGCTCTACTCGACGCTGCTTTACTGGCTGGGGCAGTGAGGCCAGGCGCGTGGCGCCGTGTCGCCGCCGCCGACTTTTGAATCACCAGGGTGACCGACATTTTTGCGGGACGGCGACAGGACGATGTCACCGCAGCGGAACGTCATTCCAGACCTCGTCGTCGGCGTTGTCCCACACATGCGCGAGCGAAACCACCTGCGCCAGCTGCCAGTCGGCGAGATCGCCACGTTCACGCGCCTGCAGAAAGCGGACGAAATCCAGCGCCTCCCTGGCCAGCGACTCGGGCAGGGTGCCGACGATACGGGTGATTTGTTCGACGATGGTCATGGGCATTCTCCCTTGGAATCGGCGCCGGCAAGCGGCCGCCGCAGGATGCGCGCAATGCTATGACTTGGTTGCGCCGGCCTTCGTTTGGCGCCTGGCGCGTCCCGCCTGTTTGACGCTCGCGGCATCCCAGGTCGTTGCCGCACCACTGTCCAGACCGGCTCGCACATCCTGGCGCAACTGCTCCAGTTTTGCCGCGCGCAGATGGTCCTGTTCATCCATGAGGCGCAAGGCCTCCCGCACCACCTCGCTGGCCGAGGTGTATAGCCCCGAATTGACTTTCTGCCGCACCATTTCTTCAAGATGCGGAGTGAGATTGACGTTCATGCCCATGCTCGATCCCTCGCAGTGCCAGCCGCCGGTCGGCGACTGCCGCTGTCAATGCTATCCAACATTGCCAAAGATTGACATAACCGTCACGAACTTCCGCACCGGGCGCTGAAAGCCTGTGCGAAGCGGTATCTCCCTGCGCCGAAAGCCAGAAAAGTCGGCGCTGGTGGAACGGCGTGGCGCATCGGATGAATGCGCCACGCCTACCCCGCCAGCCGCCCCCGCAGCAGGTGGCTCAGCCCGTCGACCGCCAGCACCAGCAGCAGCATGGCGATCAGTACGGTGGCTGCCTGGGCCTGCTGGAAGATCGAGAGGTGGAAGTAGAGCATCTGGCCCAAGCCGCCGGCGCCGACGAAGCCGAGCACGGCGGCCATGCGGATGTTCATCTCCAGCCGGTAGAGGCTGTAGGCGATGAACTGCGGCCAGACCAGAGGCAGCGTGCCATAGACGAAGGCCACAGCGCTGCCGGCGCCGGCGTCGAGCAGGCCGGTCTCCGGCGCGGACGGCGCGTTCTCGATGGCTTCGGCAAACAGGCGGCCGAGCACACCCGTGGTATGCAGCGCCAGCGCCAGCGTGCCGGCGAAGGGACCCAGCCCCGCCGCCAGCACCATCAGCGTGGCCCAGACCAGCTCGGGCACGCTGCGCAGCAGGTTCATCGCGAAGCGCGCCAGGCGCCGGGCCGCCGTGCCTTGCCGCCCGGCGGCCGGCAAGGCGAACAGGATGCCGAACGCGGCCGCGAGCAAGGTACCGACCGCCGCCACGGCAAAGGTCTGCAGGCTGCCGAGCAGGGTCTTGCGCACGAAGTCCGCTTCGAGGTCGGGGGGAAAGAAGGAGGCGGCGAAGGCCCCCATACCGACGGCCGATTCGCGCGTGAACAGCGCGCCGAAGTCGATGTCGAGCCAGGCGAAGCTGCCCCCCACCGCCAGCAGCAACGCGCCGCTGCTGAGCAGGCAACTGAGGCAGAAGTCGGCCGGTCCGCGCGGCGGGCAGGAGTCGGCGGCCCGGGTCACGCCAGCGCCTTTCTTAGCATGGCGCTGATCGCGTCGGCCAGCAGCACCAGCAGCAGGAACACCAGCAGGATGCTGCTGGCTTCGCCGCCGTTGAGCATTTTCATCGACTGGTCCATCAGCTGCCCGAGCCCGCCGGCGCCGACGAAACCCATGATGACGGAGGCGCGAACCGCGCATTCCCAGCGATAAACGGTGTAGGAGGCCAGTTCCTGCGCGGCATTGGGCAGCAGCGCGTAGCCCAGCACGGCGAGGCGGCCGCCGCCGGATTGCAACAGCGCGCGCGCCGGGCGCGTATCGGTGGATTCGAGGATTTCGGTATAGACCTTGCCCAGCATGCCGCCGTAGGTGATGGCCAGGGCCAGCACCCCGGCCGCCGGCCCCAGGCCCAGCACACGCACGAACATCAGCGCCCAAACGATTTCCGGAATCGCGCGCAGCACGGTCAGCACCGCGCGGCAGGCGCTGCGCAGCAGCGCACCGCGCCAGCGCCCCGGCCCCGGGC
Source organism: Sulfuritalea sp. (assembly GCA_044359585.1). GTDB lineage: Bacteria > Pseudomonadota > Gammaproteobacteria > Burkholderiales > Rhodocyclaceae > Sulfuritalea. The sequence goes on from JBIKLV010000093.1 coordinate 6,753, forward strand.
CGATGGCGGAAACCGAAAGCGCGCGCGTGGCGAGCACGGCCAGCGGCGCCGCGATGAAGAGGGCCAGCGTGATGCCGGCGGTGGCGATGGCGAGTGTTTCCAGCGTTGCCCGGGCCAGCATGCCGAGGAACTCCGGCGAGCCGGCCGGCGGCAGGAAGCCGGCGAGAAAGCCGGCCATGACCTTCAGGTTGCCGGCCTCGAACAGCGCCGCGGGGCGGAATTCCGCCAGTTGCAGCAACGGCCACAGCAATGCGATGGCGAACAGCGCGGCGCCGAGGCGGCGGCGCGCGTCGGGGTCCTGAACCGCCGGGCCGCCAAGCACGGCGGCGCTCACCCGCGCCCCCGGCAGCTGTCGATGCGCACCACGTTGTCGTCGCGGTCGGCCTCCACGGGATCGCCCATCGCGCGCAACAGCGCCGGATCGTTAGCCTGGGTCGGCACCACGTTGCCCTCGCTGGCATACAGGTCGCGCAGCAGGTCGTTGCCGACTTGCGCCGCCGGCAGGTCGAAGGCCAGTTCGCCGCCGCGCAGGCCGATCACGCGCGGGAACCATTTCAGCGCCAGGTCCACGGCGTGCAGCGAGGCCAACACGCTGGCGCCGCGCCGCTCGGCATCGGCGACGATCTGCCCGATGGCAGCGTCGGCCAGCGTCGGGTCGAGCGCGGACACCGGCTCGTCGGCGAGGATCAGTTCGGGCTGCTGGTAGAGCACCCGGGCGATGCCGACGCGCTGCAACTGGCCGCCGGAGAGCCGGTCGCAGCGGTCGAACAGGCGGTCGGCGAGGTCAAGGCGCGCCAGCGCCTCGCGCGCGCCGGCGATGTCGGCCGGATAGACCAGCGAGGCCAGCCCCTTCCACGCCGGCCAGCGTCCGAGGCGCCCGGCGAGGATGGCGGTGACCACGCGCAGACGCGGCGGCAGCGGCGGCGTCTGGTGGATGGTGCCGATGCGCGCGCGCAGGCGGCGCAGTTCGGCGGCGGAAAGCTGCCACGGATTCTGCCCGAGCAGTTCGAGGCGTCCCGCGGTGGGGCGCAAGGCGCTGCCGAGCAGGCGGATCAGGCTGGTCTTGCCGGCGCCCGACGGTCCGATCACGGCGACGCGCTCGCCGGGCGCGAGTTCCAGGTCGAGGCTCTGCAGGGCGCGCAGGCCGTTGCCGTGCTCGAGGCCGAGCTGATGGGTAGTGAAGGACATGCGGATCCCGGTTTCGCGGTGGCGGCGCAACGGGCGCCACCCCCGCGCTGTCCGGTCTTACTTGATCAGGCCGGCATTGCGTGCCGCCGCTTCGATGCCGTCGTAATTCGACGCCTTGGTGGCGATGAACTTCGAGGCCCGCTGCAAGTCCATCAGCTCCTTGTGCGCCGGGTTGGCGGGATCGAGCTTGAGGAAGGCCTCGGTCAGCTTCTTCGCCAGCGCGGCGTCCATGTCGGGGCGCACGGTCCAGTTGTAGTCGTAGTAGGGCGGCGTAGTGGCGAGCACCCTCACGCGTTTGGCATTGGCGTCGCCCTTCTCCAGCAGCTTGTCCATCACCGAGGCGTTGAGCACGCCGCCGTCGGCCTTGCCCGAGGCGACGAAGGCCACGGTGGCGTCATGCGCACCCGAGAAGGCGACGTTCTTGAAATCCTTGTCGGGATTGATCCCGTCCTTGAGCAGGAAGTGGCGCGGCATCAGGTGGCCGGAGGTCGACGAGGGCGAGCCGAAGGCGAAGTTCTTGCCTTTCAGGTCGGCCAAAGTCTTGGCCGGGCTGTCGGCCGGCACGATGAACTTGCTGAGGAACTTCTCGTCCTCGGCGCGCTGCACGATGGGGGTGACGCCACCATTGGTGCGCAGTTTGGCCTGGACGAAGGTGAAGCCGCCGAGCCAGGCCATGTCGATCTTCTTCGCGGCGAGGCCCTCGACCACGGCCGCGTAATCGCTGACCGGCGTGAATTGCACCTTGAGCCCGGTTTCCTTTTCCAGGTACTCGCCCAGGGGCTTGAACTTGCGCTGGAGTTCGGTCGGCGCTTCGTCGGGAATGGCCGATATTCGCAAGGTGTCGGCAAAGCAGGTGGCGGCCCCCAGCATCAGGGCGAGCGACAGGGCGCTGCGGGAAATCAGGCGGGACATGAGGAACATGGCTTTCTCCTTGGGTCGGACACGGTTGGAAAACGAGTCGCCGCCGCCGTGCCGTCGGCGCCGACTCTTGCAGCTTTCTACAGCAACAGACGTATCGGTTCCAGCGCTTCGCCCTGCGCCAGGATGCGGCCGATGCGGACCGCCTGCGGATAGCCGGCGGCGCGCAGCGCGGCGAGGCAGGCGTCGGCCTGTGCCGCCGGCAGCGTCGCCAGCAGGCCGCCGGCGGTTTGCGGATCGAACAGCAGCGGGTAGTTGGGGTGGCCGAGCGCTTCTTGCTGGTTCTTCAGCGCGCGACGCAGGCGCAGGTTGGCCGGCTGCAATGAACTGAGGACGCCGGCCGCGACGCATTCGGCGGCGCCGTCGAGCAGCGGCAGCGCGGCGAGGTCGAGTTCCGCATCGACGCCGGATGGGCGCGTCATTTCGACCAGGTGGCCGAGCAGGCCGAAGCCGGTGAGGTCGGTGCAGGCCGTGGCGCCGTGGGCCAGCAGTACAGGCATGGCGGCGCGGTTCGAGACCTGCATCGATTCCAGCGCGGCGTCGATCCACCTGCCGCGCGCTTTCAGCAGTTTGTGCGCAGCGAACAGGGTGCCGGTGCCGATCGGCTTGGTCAGGATCAGCGCGTCGCCGGGGCGCATGCCGCCCTTGGTCAGCACGCCGGCCAGATGCTCATCGATCAGGCCGTTGATGGCGAAGCCCAGCGCCAGTTCGCTGCCCTCCCCGGTATGGCCGCCGACCAGCGCGCAGCCGGCCTCGTTCAGCACCGAGACGGCGCCCGACATCATCTGGAACACGATGTCCTCGACCTTGGCTTCCAGCCCCGGCGGCACCGTGGCAATCGCTGTGGCCGATTGCGCCTCGGCGCCCATGGCGAAGATGTCGCCCAGGGCATGGTTCGCGGCGATGCGGCCGAAGGTCCAGGGGTCGTCGATGAAGGCGCGGAAGAAATCGACGGTATGCACCATGGCTTTCCCGGCCGGCACGCGCAGCACGGCGGCGTCGTCGGGCGCGTGCAGGCCGATCAGCACGTCGTCGCGGGCTATCGGCTGCACGCTGGCCAGCGCGCGCGACAGCACGCTGGCGCCGACCTTGGCGCCGCAACCGCCGCAGCGCATGGCGACCGCCGAGATGGCCTGCGTCTGCTCTTCGGGCGCCAGCGGCACGTCGTCGCGGTCGATTCTGCGATCCATGGCCATCGGCATCAGTTCGGTGAACTTGCGCATGAAGCGGCGGTCGATCGCGTCCTTCCAGCGCCAGATCCAGTCGCCGCGCGCGTAGAGCGCGCCGCGCGAGGCGACGGCGTGGCGGTCGCCGGTGCTGATCAGGGCCAGCCAGCGCTGCTGCGGGCGATAACGCACCAGTGCCTGGCGCGTCACCGTGCGGCGCAGGTTCTCGGCCAGCGGGCGGCCCATGCGCACGGCGAAGACGCCGGCCTTTTCCAGCCGCTGGCCGCGCATCGAGGCGCAATCGCCGGCGGCGAAGATACTTGGATCGGTCTCGCTTTGCAGGAAGTCATTGACGCGGATGAAGCCCGACTCGTCCAGCGCCAGTCCGGTATCGGTCAGCCACGCCGCGCCGCCGGCCTGGGTGACCCAGACGATCTCGTCGGCCGCCAGCGACTCGCCTGCGCGGGTTTGCAGGCGCCCGGCATCGACCCGCGCGACTTCCGCCGCGAGATGCAGCACCACGCCCCGTGCCGCCAGCACCGACTCGAAGGCGCGGCGCACCGAGGCATTGTGCGTGGGCAGGATCTGCGCCTCGGCGGAGAACAGGTGGAAGCTCAGTTCGTCGGGATCACGCCCCAGCGCGACCAGTTCATTGCGCAGCCGGTATTGCATGGCCAGCGTCAGTTCGACCCCGGCGGCGCCGGCGCCGACCACGGCGATGGTGGTCGCTCCGGCGTGGGCGCGCACGCGCTCGAACAGCGCCAGCCAGCGTTCGTTGAAACGGCGGATCGGTTTTACCGGCACCGCGTATTCGGCGGCGCCGGGCACCTGGTCGAGTTTCGGCGTCGAGCCGATGTTGATCGACAGCGCGTCGTAGGCGACCGGCGGACGTTGGCGGCAGATCACCTTGCGTTCGGCGCGGTCGATGCCGACCACTTCGTCGCGGTAGTAGCGCGCGCCGGCGAATTCGGCCAGGCGGCGCAGGTCGATATGCACCTCGTCGAAGCTGTAATGCCCGGCGATGTAGCCCGGCAACATGCCAGAGTAAGGCGTATCGGTATCGGTGCAGATCACCGTCAGGCGCACGCCGGGAATCGGCTTCATGGCGAACATGTGCAGCACGCCGACATGGCTGTGGCCGCCGCCGATCAGGACGATGTCGCGCAATACGGGTGATGCCTTGGCCTGCATTCAATGCTCTCCGGATGGGCGCCCGATCATACGCGAAGCGCCGCGCGCGGCGGCGGCGAAGGAATCCATGAAAACGCTGAATAGGTCGTCACACCGGCGAACGCCGGTGTCCAGCGCCTTGATTTGCCTGGATTCCGGCGTTCGCCGGAATGACGAATTGCTACTTTATCGGCGATTCCCTACCGCCGGACGTCGTTGAGGCGCCAGTCGTAATCGAGGAAGTCCAGGCGGTAGTCGCCGCTGCGCACGCGGGCCTGCGCTTCGGGGGTGGCGGCGAGTTGTGCGGCGTGGCGGGCGAAGGTTGCCTGCAGCGAATCGTAGCCCTTGTGCCCCTTCTCGAAATCCTTGCCGTACCAGTCGAAGATCTTCGACACCTGCAGCCGGCCGGACGCGGCATCGAAGCGATTGCGGCTGCCGTCGGCGAGGAAGCGCTTCATGCCGTCGTCGAGTTGGGCGTCGAGCTTTTCCGACGTGAAAGCTTCGGCCCGCAGCATCGGGCAGCCGATCGAGGCGCAGACCACGCCGGCATGGATGCGCGGATCGTCGAAGGCGCCCGGCGCGCGGATCAGGCCGTGCTCGATGTCGTCTAGGTTGCGTTCCTGCCCCAGCAGGCTGAAGAACTTCTTCTTCCACGGCGAGGAAAACACCGAACCCAGATCCTTGATCGATGCGAGGTCCGGGTAGCGGGTCAGGATCAGTTCGACGGTGAAGGCGTTGTAGGCGTTGATCAGGAAGGCGAGGCGTTGCGGCTTGCTCCACTTGCCGTAGTCGGCTTCGCTCACCGCCGTCAGCGTGCCGAGATAGGCTTTGAGCGCCGCCTGCTCGCCTTTCAGCGCGGCGTAATCGACGGCGCTGGCGTTGCCGCCGGCGAATGGCTTGACGTGCTTCGCCAGCAGCGCATGCCATGCGGCGTGCGAGTGCTCAAAGCCTTGCGCCTGTGCCAGCGCGGCCGAGGCGATCAGGAACAGTCCCAGCAGAAACTTGCGCAGCTTCATGTCATTCTCCCCGCCGCCAGGCATGGAAGCGCGCCACCCAAGCCAACAGGCCTTCGGGAGCGTGGGCTTTCTTCCAGACGCCGGCAACGTACTTGTTGGCTTCGGCCATGGTCGGATAAATGTGGATGGTGCCGAGGATCTTGTTGAGGCCGATGCCGTGCTTCATGGCCAGCACGTACTCGGCGATCAGGTCGCCGGCATGTTCGCCGACGATGGTCACGCCCAGTATCCTGTCCTTGCCCGGCACGGTCAGTACCTTGATGAAGCCGTGGGCCTCGCTGTCGGCAATCGCCCGGTCGAGATCGTCGATGTCGTAGCGCGCCACTTCATAGGCGATGCCCTTTTCCTTCGCGTCCGTTTCGTTGAGGCCGACGCGTGCCACCTCGGGCTCGACGAAAGTGGCCCAGGGGATCACCGAGTAGTCGGCCTTGAATTTCTTGAAGGGATCGAACAGCGCATTGACGGCGGCATACCAGGCCTGGTGCGCGGCGGTGTGGGTGAACTGGAAGGGACCGGCGACATCGCCGGCGGCGTAGATGTTGGGATAAGTGGTCTGCAGGAACTCGTTGGTGTCGACGGTGCGCGTCGTGGCGACGCCGATCTCTTCCAGCCCGTAGCCCTTGAGGTTGGCGACACGGCCCACCGCAACCAGCACGGCATCGAAGGGGATGCGCACCTCGCGGCCGCTTTTGCCATCCTGGTGCTCTGCAATAAGGATCTTCTCGCCGTTCTCGATGACGAACTGTTTGGCTTTGTGGTTCAGCAGTACATCGACGCCTTCGGCGCGGAAGCGCGCGGCGACGAGGTCCGAAACCTCGGGGTCTTCGCGGATCATCAGGCGCGGCAGCATTTCGACTTGCGACACTTTCGAACCAAAGCGGGCGAAGGCCTGCGTCAGCTCGCAGCCGATCGGCCCGCCGCCGAGCACCACCAGGCGTTTGGGCAGTTCGCGCAGGTTCCAGACGTTGTCCGAGGTCAGGTAGCCGACTTCCTCAATGCCGGGAATCGGCGGCACGAAGGGGCGCGCGCCGGCAGCGATGACGATGCTGCGCGTGCTGAGTCTTTCCGTGGCGCCATTGTGGCGAGTGAGTTCGACTTCCCAGGGCGAGACGATCTTCGCGCTGCCTTCGATCACCTCGACGCCCAGTCCGGTGTAACGCTCGACCGAATCGTGCGGTTCGATCTCGCGCACCACGCGCTGCACGCGCTCCATGACCTCGGAGAATTGAAAGTCGGCGCTGGCGCTACGGCAACCCAGCTCTTTTGCGCGCGAAACATGCGACAAGAACTTCGCCGAACGGATCAGCGCCTTGGATGGCACGCAGCCGGTGTTGAGGCAGTCGCCGCCCAGCTTGTGCTTTTCGATCAGCGTCACTTTCGCCTTCACCGCCGCCGCGATGTAGGCCGTGACCAATCCGGCGCTGCCACCGCCGATGACGATGATGTTGCGGTCGAATTTCGCCGGCCGGGTCCAGCGCGCATAGACCTTCTTCGCCTTGATGCCGTCGACGATCTTCTTGGCGATCAGCGGAAAGATGCCGAGCAGGGCAAACGAGCCGATCAGGCCCGGCGAGAGGATGCCGGAAAGACTGCTGATGCCGGCCAGTTGCGTGCCGGCGTTCACGAACACCAGCGTGCCGGCCAGCATGCCGAGCTGGCTGACCCAGTAGAAGGTCCAGGCGCGCATCGGCGTCAGGCCCATCAGCAGGTTGATCATGAAGAAGGGAAACACCGGCACCAGGCGCAGCGTGAACAAATAAAAACCGCCCTCCTTCTCCACCCCGGCGTTGATCGCCCGCAGGCGGTCGCCGAAGCGCACCTGCACCCAGTCGCGCAGCAGGAAGCGCGAGGCGAGGAAAGCCAGCGTGGCGCCCAGGCTGGAAGCGAAGGAGACCAGCACGGTGCCCCACAGCAGACCGAACACCGCGCCGCCGGCCAGGGTCATGATCGCCGCGCCGGGCAGCGACAGCGCAGTGACGGCCACATACACAACGAAGAAGATTCCGGCCGCCGGCCACGGATTGGCCGCGCGATAGGCCTCGATCGCCGCCTGCTGAGCCTTCAGCGCATCGAGGCTGAACCAGCGGCCGAGGTC
>JBIKLV010000024.1:0-45871 GCA_044359585.1 Sulfuritalea sp.
CGCCAGTTCCTTGTGTCCAGCATCGAGAAATGGCCAGTCCAGGTAAGCGCGATCGGCCATGCTCAATCCCCTTCGAACACGGGTTTCTGTTTGGCGACGAAGGCGTGATAGGCGCGGTGGAAGTCGTTGGTTGCCATGCAGATGGCCTGGGCCTGTGCTTCGGCCTCGATGGCCTCGTCCACGCCCATGTTCCATTCCTGCTGCAGCATCTTTTTGGTCATGGCATGGGCGAAGGTCGGGCCGTTCGCCAGGTCCTGCGCCAGCTTCAGTGCCTCGCCGGATAGTGCATCCGGCTCGCACAGGCGATTGAAGAATCCCCAGCGCTCCGCCTCCTCGCCACTCATGGCGCGCCCGGTGGCCAGCAGTTCCGTGGCGCGACCCTGGCCGATCATGCGTGGCAGCATGGCACAGGCCCCCATGTCGCAGCCGGCGAGGCCGACACGGGAGAACAGGAACGCGGTCTTCGAGCGCGCCGTGCCCAAGCGCATGTCGGAACCGAGCGCGAGCAAGGCGCCCGCGCCGGCGCAAATGCCATCGATGGCGGCGACCACCATTTGCGGGCAGGCGCGCATGGCCTTGATCACGTCGCCCGTCATGCGGGTGAAGGTGAGCAGGCCAGGCATGTCGAGCTGCGTCAGGGGTCCGATGATGTCGTGCACATCGCCGCCCGAGCAGAAACTTCCGCCTTCGCCGGTCAACACCACGGCCTTGATGTCTTCAGCATAGGCCAGGTTGCGGAACAGGTCGCGCAGCTCGGCATAGGAATCGAAAGTCAGCGGGTTTTTCCGCTCGGGGCGATCTAGGCTGACCACCGCCACGCTGCCTTCCACTCGGTAGCTGAAATGGCGCGCCTGATAGGCCTGGAAACTCTGTCGGTTGCCCGGCAGTTCGTGGGGTTTGCCTGGAAGATGCTTCATTTCACCGAAACTCCTTACATGACTTCGCCACCGGCGATGGCGATGGATTGTCCGTTGATGCTTGCCGCGCCCTCGCCGCACAGCCAGAGCACGCTGTCGGCGACTTCGTCCGGCGTGACCAGCCGCTTCATGGGATTGCCTTTCGCCAGTTCGGCGCGAGCCTGCGTTTCGTCGCGGCCGGTCTGCGCGGCGATGTTCGCTGCGGCGCGGGCGACGATGTCGGTATCGGTGTAGCCGGGGCAGACCGCGTTGAAGGTGATGTTCTTCGCGGCGAATTCGAGCGCAAGGGATCGCGTCAGGCCTATCACGCCATGCTTGGCCGCGCAGTAGGCAGATACGTAGGCATAGCCGACCAGGCCCGCGGTGCTTGCTACGTTTACCACGCGGCCCCAGCCAGCGGCGAGCATGTCGGGCAGCGCGGCCTGCGTGCAATGGAACACGCCACCGAGGTTCACCGCCAACATGCGTTCGAAAAGCTCCGCGCCGGTCTTGCGAAAGGGGGCGCTCTCGGCCTGGCCGGCGTTATTGACCAGCACCGCGAGCGGACCGAAGCCGTCCCTGGCGACCGCCATCGCGCGTTCCACATCGGCACGATCGGCGACCTCCATGGTCACGGCGCGACAGCGCTGCGCGCCACCCAGGCGCGACGAGACTTCGGCAAGTGCCGTCGCATCGCGGCCGGTGACGGTGACACGGAAGCCCGCGCCAACCAGCGCGCCGGCGATTGCGGCGCCGATGCCGCGGCTGCCGCCGGTCACCAGCGCATGCCGTCCCTGCGTACTCACGCCGGCCTCAGGCATTCAGCGCGAGCTGGGCGGCGCGCTCGAGGTTGCGTTCGAGCTGAACCTTGCCGCCCTGATACTGTTTGGGCCAGGCCACATCCCGCACGCCCTGCTCGGCGGCGGCATGCAGGGTCCAGGCCGGATCCGCCAGGTGTGGGCGGGCCAGCGCGCAAAGGTCGGCGCGGCCGGCGGCGATGATGGTATTGACATGATCGGCCTCGAAGATGTTGCCCACCGCGATGGTTGGCACATCGAGTTCGTTGCGGACCTGGTCGGAGAACGGCACCTGGAACATGCGACCGTAGACCGGCGCCTCGTCTTTGCTGACCTGGCCTGACGACACATGGATGATGTCGGCCCCGGCCGCCTTGAACAGCCTGGCCACTTCGACCGCATCGTCGGGCGTGATGCCGCCGGGCACCCAGTCGTGCGCCGAGATGCGCACCGACATCGGCTTGCCGGCCGGCCAGGCCTCACGCATCGCCTGAAACACTTCCAGCGGATAGCGACAGCACTTCTCCAGGCTGCCGCCATAGTCGTCCGAACGCTGGTTGGTCAGCGGCGAAATGAAGGACGACATCAGGTAGCCGTGGGCGGCATGGAACTCGACCATGTCAAAGTCGGCGCTGGCGGCACGGCGTGTCGCGGCGACAAAGTCCGCCTTGACGCGATCCATGTCGGCCCGCGTCATTTCGCGCGGCACCTGGGAACTACCGGCGACATAGGGCAGCGCCGAAGGCGCGATCAGCGGCCAGTTGCCGGAATCGAGCGGCTGGTCGATGCCGTCCCAGGCCAGTTTGGTCGAGCCCTTGCGCCCGGCGTGGCCGATCTGCAGCGCCATCTTCGCCCCACTGTTGGCGTGGACGAAATCGACGATGCGCTTCCATGCGGCGACCTGCTCGTCGTTCCATATTCCGGCGCATCCTGGACTGATGCGGGCGTCGGGCGCCGTGCAGGTCATCTCGGTCATCACCAGCGCCGCCCCGCCCAGGCCGCGAGCGGTGTAGTGCTGAAAATGGAAGTCACCGGGCATGCCGTCGATGGCCGAATAGGTGCACATCGGCGAGACGACGACGCGATTGGCGAGGTGCATGCCGCGCAGGCTGAACGGGGTGAACATCGGCGGCACGGCCTTCTGTCCGGGCGGCGTGGCGACGCCGCAGCGCGCGGCGAACCAGCGGTCGAAATCATCCGTATACGCCGGGTCGCGCAATTTCTGGTTGGCATGGCCGACGCGCTGGCTGCCGGTCAGCACGGCGAAGGCGAACTGCTCCGGTTCCATATCGACATAGCGATCGACCTGCTCGAACCAGGTCATGCGGTTGCGCGCCGCGCTTTGCAGCTTGAGCGCCTCGATCTCGCGCTCGGACTGATAGCGCGCAAGGCGGCTCGGCACATCGCCCTCGCTGCTGTTGATGACGTTGACCAGTGCCCTCGCATCTTCCATGGCCAGCTTGGTGCCGGAACCGATGGTGAAGTGTGCCGTATGCGCGGCATCGCCCAGCAACACGATGTTGTCCTTGAACCAGCGCTCGCAGAGCACGCGGTTGAACTTGATCCAGACCGCCGAACCGCGCAGGTGGCGTGCGTTCGAGATCAGCCTGGCGCCGTTCAGCATGTCGGCGAACAATTCCTCGCAAAAGGCGATCGACTGGTCGGGGTCCATCTTGTCGATGCCGGCCTTGAGCCAGGTGTCCTCAGGCGTCTCGACGATGAATGTGGCCCATTCTTCGTTGAACTGATAGGCGTGGAGGTTGAACCAGCCCCAAGGGGTTTCCTTGAAGCCGAAGGTGAAGGCATCTAGCTTCATCTTGGTGCCGAGCCAGATGAAGCGGCACTTGCGCACGTCGATGCGCGGATTGAAATGGTCGGCATACTTGGCCCGCGTAGTCGAATTGACGCCATCGGAACCAATCACCAGGTCGTATTCGCGCGAATAGTCGTCGGGATCCTTGAACTCGGTTTCGAACTGCAGGCGTACACCCAGTTCCTTCGCCCGCGCCTGGAATATCTGCAACAGCTTGAGGCGGCCGATGCCGCAGAAGCCATGGCCGCCCGAAACCAGGCGTCGTCCCTTGAAGAAGACATCGACGTCGTCCCAGTGATGGAAGTTGCTCTCGATTTCCTCGACCACCCGCGGGTCGTCCTGGCGAAAGCCGTCCATGGTCTTGTCGGAAAACACGATGCCCCAGCCGAAGGTGCTGTCAGGCTGGTTGCGCTCGATCACGGTGATGTCGGCCGCTGGATTGGCCTTTTTCATCAGGATAGAGAAATACAGGCCGGCAGGACCGCCGCCCAAGCATACGATGCGCATTGAGATCTCCTCGACTGGCCAAACTACACAGGGTTGCGATATTTTATATCTAAAGCTTTTAATGTCAATGGCCCGCACCACCCGAAGCGATATTTTGATCGAATACAATAGCGCTCCGGCTCCGGCCCGATACCTGCACTCCTCCCTACATTCTCACTGAACCGACATGAAAACCATACTTGTTACCGGCGGTGCCGGGTTCATCGGCTCGGCATTGATCCACCAACTGATCGCCGCCACCGATTGGCGCGTGGTCAACATTGACAAGCTGACCTATGCCGGCAATCTCGAATCCCTGGCCGACCTCGCCGCCAATCCACGCCATGTCTTCAGCCGCACCGACATCTGCGATCGCGCAGCGCTCGATGCCCTGTTCGCGACCCACCGGCCCTGCGGCGTGATCCACCTCGCCGCCGAATCGCATGTCGACCGTTCGATCCACGGCCCCGGCGACTTCATCGAAACCAACATCAACGGTACCTACACCCTGCTCGAAGCCGCGCGCGCCTTTTGGTCGACGCTTGACACCGACGGCAAGGCGACCTTCCGCTTCCACCACGTCTCGACCGACGAAGTGTTCGGCTCGCTGGGCGACACGGGCCTGTTCCTGGAATCCAACCCCTACCAACCGAATTCCCCTTACTCCGCCTCGAAGGCCGCCTCCGACCACCTGGTGCGTGCCTGGCACCACACCTACGGCCTGCCGACGGTGATGACCAACTGCTCGAACAACTACGGCCCCTGCCAGTTCCCCGAAAAACTGATCCCGCTGATGATCCACAACGCCGTGTCGGACAAACCGTTGCCGATCTACGGCAAGGGCGACAACGTGCGCGACTGGCTCTACGTGGACGACCACGCCCGCGCCCTGCAACTCGTCTTCGAAAAGGGAACGCCCGGGGAAACCTACAACATCGGCGGCCACAACGAAAAGACCAATCTCGAAGTGGTAGACACCCTCTGCGCCCTGCTCGACGAAATGCATCCGCGCACCGACGGCAAGCCTTACCGCGAACAGAAGATTTCGGTCACCGACCGTCCCGGCCACGACAAGCGCTACGCCATCGACGCCGGCAAGATACAGCGCGAACTCGGCTGGACGCCGCAGGAAAGCTTCGAGTCCGGCATGAAGAAAACAGTGCGCTGGTACCTCGAAAACTCGGCCTGGGTAGCCCACGTGGTTTCGGGCGAATACCGGCAGTGGATGGATCGCAACTACGGAGATCGAACATGACCAGCACACGCGGCATCATCCTCGCCGGCGGTTCCGGCACCCGGCTGCACCCGGTCACGCTGGCCGTGTCCAAGCAGCTACTGCCGATCTACGACAAGCCGATGATCTACTACCCGCTGACCACGCTGATGCTGGCCGGCATCCGCGAAATCCTGCTGATCTCGACCCCGCTCGACACGCCGCGCTTCGAGCAACTGCTGGGCGACGGTTCGCAGTGGGGCATCAAGATCGAATACGCGGTGCAGCCCAGCCCCGACGGCCTGGCGCAGGCCTTCATCATCGGCCGCGACTTCGTTGGCGGGAATCCGTCGGCCCTGGTGCTGGGTGACAACCTGTTCTATGGCCACGATTTCGCCACCCAGTTGCAGCACGCCACAAAAGTCGGCGCCGGCGCCACGGTGTTCGCCTATGCCGTGAGCGATCCGGAACGCTACGGCGTGGTTGCCTTCGACGAGACGGGTCGCGCCATCAGCATCGAGGAAAAGCCCGAGGCGCCCAAGTCGCGTTACGCGGTGACCGGTCTCTACTTCTACGACAACCAGGTCTGCGACATCGCGGCGAAGCTCAAGCCCTCGCCGCGCGGCGAGCTGGAGATCACCGACCTCAACCGGGTCTACCTCGAAAAGGGCCAGCTCAAGGTCGAGATCATGGGTCGCGGCATGGCCTGGCTCGATACCGGCACCCACGAGTCGCTGCTCGAAGCCGGCCAGTTCATCGAGGTCATCGAAAAACGTCAGGGCCTCAAGGTCGCCTGTCCCGAGGAAGTGGCCTGGCGCCAGAACTGGATCGACGACGCGCAACTGGGGAAGCTGGCGCTGCCGCTGGCCAAGAGCCAGTATGGGCAGTACCTGCAGAAACTGCTGGAGCATGGGGTGCAGGGATGAAGGTCATTCCTACCGCAATCCCCGACGTGCTGATACTGGAGCCAAAGGTCTTCGGCGACGATCGCGGCTTCTTCTTCGAAAGCTGGAACCGAAAGACCCTCGCCGACGCCGGCATCGATGCCGACTTCGTGCAGGACAACCACTCCCGCTCGCAGAAGAACGTGCTGCGCGGCCTGCACTACCAGATCGAGCATGCCCAGGGCAAGCTGGTACGCGTCACGGTTGGCGCGGTGTATGACGTCGCGGTCGACCTGCGCCGTTCCTCGGCCACCTTCGGCCAGTGGGTCGCCTTCGAGCTTTCTGCGGCGGACCACCGCATGGCCTGGATTCCGCCCGGCTTCGCCCACGGCTTTTGCGTCACATCCGACGCAGCGGAATTCCTCTACAAAACCACCGACTACTGGAGTCCGGCGCACGACCGCACCTTGCTCTGGAACGACCCGGCACTGGCGATTCCCTGGCCGCTTTCTGGCGAACCGCTACTGGCAGCCAAAGACAAAACCGGCACGCCACTGGCCGCAGCGGACACCTTTCCATGAAGATCCTGATCACCGGTTGCGCCGGACAGCTCGGACGGGAACTGAAGCGCTCGCTCGCCTGCCTGGGTGAGGTGGTGGCCTGCGACCGCCGCCAACTCGACCTCGCCGACCCGGACGCACTGCGCGCTGCCGTGCGCGCCATTGCTCCTGCCGCCATCGTCAATGCCGCCGCCTACACCGCGGTCGACAAGGCCGAAACCGAAACCGCGCTGGCGCAGGTCATCAACGCCACGGCACCAGGCGTCCTCGCCGAGGAGGCGAAGCGGCTCGACGCGCGGCTGATCCACTACTCGACCGACTATGTCTTCGACGGCAAAAAATCCGGCGCCTACACCGAGGATGACAGTCCGGCGCCCTTATCGGCTTACGGCCGCAGCAAGCTCGACGGCGAGCGCGCGATCGCCGCCGCCGGGGCCCGCCACCAGGTTTTCCGCACCTGCTGGGTGTATGGCCTGCACGGCGCGAACTTCATGAAGACCATGCTGCGCCTCGGTCGCGATCGCGATGAACTGCGCGTCGTCGGCGACCAGTTCGGCGCACCGACGTGGACCCGCCACCTGGCCGACGCCACCGCCCTGGTCCTTGCCCGCAAGGACGCTCCGGACGGTTTGTACCACCTGGCCGCCGCCGGCGAGACGAACTGGCACGAATATGCCGAAGCCATCTTCGCCACGGCGCTGCAAAGCGGCCTGCTCGAAAAGATACCGACGATTCACCGTATCACCAGCGCCGACTATCCGCTGCCGGCGCCGCGCCCGACCAATTCGCGGCTCGACTGCAGCCGCTTCCGGCGCGACTTCGGCCTTGGCCTGCCCGACTGGCGCAGCGGCCTCGCCGACTGCCTGGCCGATGCGCGCTTCTGATTCCCGCCGGAAACAGGGAACGCGCCGCGGCTTCCTTCCCTTCCCGTTCCACGCGGTTTCCTCCACCGGAGTGACCGTGCACCACCTTCCCCGATTTTGAAAATGGCCGTCACCCCCGCTTACGACGAATCCTCCTTCCGTGTCCTCAAGGGACTGGAGCCGGTGCGCGAGCGCCCCGGCATGTATACCCGCACTGACTCGCCGGCGCACATCATCCAGGAAGTCATCGACAACTCGGCCGACGAAGCGCTCGGTGGCCACGCGAAGAATCTCCACGTGCTGCTGCACCTCGACGGCTCGATCACCGTCACCGACGATGGTCGCGGCATCCCGGTCGGGCTGCATCCCGACGAGAAAATCCCCGTCGTGGTCCTGGCCTTCACGCGGCTCCATGCCGGTGGCAAGTTCGACAAGAGCGCCGGCAACTCCGCCTACGCTTTTTCCGGCGGCCTGCATGGCGTCGGCGTCGCGGTGACCAATGCCTTGTCGACTCGCGTATCAGTCGAAGTGCGGCGCGAAGGAAAGATCTGGACCATCGACTTTTCCGGCGGCGGTGAAGTCGTCGGCGCCCTCACCCCGGCCGGCACCTGCGGCCGCCACAGCGGCACCCGCGTGCGGGTCTGGCCCGACCCGAAATACTTCGACGCGCCCAAAGTGCCGCCCGCCGAGCTGGAACGCCTGCTGCGCTCCAAGGCAGTGCTGCTGCCCGGCGTCAAGGTGAGCCTCGACATCGAGCAAGCCGACGGCAGCCTCACGAGCAAAACCTGGAGCTATCCCGACGGCCTCGCCGGCTACCTCGCCGAACTGGCCGGCAACGCCGAGGCCGTCGCCCCGCTTTACGCGTCGGAAAAGTACGCCGATGCCGACCACGCCGAGTTCGCCACCGGCGAAGGCGCGGCCTGGGCCATCGGCTGGCATGTCGACGCGGTGGCCTCCGAGTCCTACGTCAACCTGATTCCGACGGTGGCCGGCGGCACCCACGAAGCCGGCCTGCGCGCCGGCGCCTTCGAGGCCGTCAAGTCCTTCATCGAGCATCGCGCCCTGCTGCCGCGCGGCGTCAAGCTGCAGCAGGACGACGTCTGCAGCCGCATGGCTTATGTGCTGTCGGCGCGCATCCTCGACCCGCAGTTCCAGGGCCAGGTCAAGGAAAAGCTCAACTCGCGCGAAGCCGTGAAGCTGGTCTCCAGCATGGTCCGCGACCCCTTCGAGATCTGGCTCAACCAGCACGTCGAGGCCGGCAAAGCGATCGCCGAGCTATCGATCAAGCAGGCCCTGGCGCGCCAGAAGAACGCGCAGAAAGTCGAAAAGCGAAAACAGTCCGGCGTCGCCGTGCTGCCGGGCAAGCTCTCCGACTGTGAATCGACCGACATCGCCGAGAACGAGCTGTTCCTGGTCGAAGGCGATTCCGCCGGAGGCTCCGCCAAGATGGCGCGCAACAAGGAAACCCAGGCCATCCTGCCGCTGCGCGGCAAGGTGCTCAATTCGTGGGAAGTCGAGCCCGGACGCCTGTTCGCCAACAACGAGATCCACGACATCGCAGTCGCGCTCGGCGTCGATCCGCATGGCGCGGACGACAGCCCGGATCTTGGCAACCTGCGTTACGGCAAACTGATCATCATGTCCGACGCCGACGTCGACGGCGCGCACATCCAGACCTTGCTGCTGACCCTGTTCTACCGCCACTTTCCGGCCCTGATCCGTCATGGCCACATCTACATCGCGCAGCCGCCACTGTACCGCATCGACGTTCCGGCCTCGGGCAAGAAGCGCCCGGCACGCCGGCTCTACGCACTGGATGAAGGCGAACTGGTGGCGATCAAGGACCGCCTGATCAAGGAGGGCATCCGCGAAGACGCGGTCGAAGTGGGCCGCTTCAAGGGCCTCGGCGAGATGAATCCCGATCAGTTGCGCGAGACGGCGATGGCGCTGGCCACCCGGCGCGTGCTGCCGGTCGTCGATCTGCCCGGCGCCGCCGAAGCCACCCTGAAACTTTTCAACCTGCTGATGGGCAAGGGCGAAGCTTCCTCGCGCCGAGCCTGGATGGAAGAAAACGGCCACCTCGTGGAGGCCGACCTCTGATGAGCATGAACAACGACACTCCCGACCTGTTCGACGAACCTGCGCCCGTCGCGTCCAACCCGCCGCCCGCCGTACCGCCGGCGCCGACTTTTGACAATGCCATGGGCGATGGCAACTCCCTGCCGCTGGCCGGCTATGCCGAGCGTGCCTACCTGGCCTATGCCATGAGCGTGGTCCGCGCCCGCGCCCTGCCGCAAGTGGAAGACGGTTTGAAGCCGGTGCAACGCCGCATCCTGCACGCCATGAACGAGATGCGCCTGGCTGCCAGCGCCAAGCACGTCAAGAGCGCGCGCGTGGTCGGCGACGTGATCGGCAAGTATCACCCGCACGGCGACACCAGCGTCTATGACGCCATGGTGCGCGTGGCGCAGGATTTCACGCTGCGCTATCCGCTGGTCGACGGCCAGGGCAACTTCGGTTCGCGCGACGGCGACGGCGCCGCGGCGATGCGCTACACCGAGTGCCGCCTGACGCCCTTCGCCGACCTGCTGCTGGGCGAAATCGATCGCGGCACGGTGGATTTCATCGCCAATTACGATGGCTCGATGACCGAGCCTCAACTGATGCCGGCACGCCTGCCGGTAGTGCTGCTCAACGGGGCCTCGGGCATCGCGGTCGGCATGGCGACCGAGATCCCGCCGCACAACCTGCGCGAAGTCGCCGATGCAGCCCGCCTGCTGATCAGGAAGCCCGAAGCCGTTCTGGAAGAAGTCCTCGCCGTGCTGCCGGGGCCGGATTTCCCTGGCGGTGGCCAGCTCATCACGACCCCGGCCGACATCCGCGATGCCTATGCCAACGGCCGCGGGTCCTTGCGCATGCGCGCCCGCTGGCGCATCGAGGAACTTGCGCGCGGCCAATGGCGCGTGATCGTCTACGAATTGCCGCACGGCGTCTCGGTGGCTCAGGTGCTGTCGGAAATCGAGGCCCTGACCAATCCGCAGCCGCGCACCGGCAAGAAGGATGTCAGCCAGGAACAGAAGAACCTCAAGGCACTGGTGCTGGGCGTGCTCGACAGCGTGCGCGACGAATCCAGCGACCAGCAGGCGGTGCGCATCATGCTCGAACCCAAGAGCTCGCGCATCCCACAGGACGAATTCATGGCCGTGCTGCTGGCCCACACCAGCCTCGAATCCAGCGTTTCGGTCAACCTGACCATGGTCGGCCGCGATGGCCGGCCGCAGCAGAAGAACCTGCTGACCATACTGCGCGAGTGGATCGACTTCCGTTTCGCAACGGTGGAGCGCCGCACCCGGCACCGCCTGGCGGAAGTTCTGCGCCGCGTACACATTCTCGAAGGTCGCATGACGGTCTTCCTCAGGATCGAGGAAGTGATCAAGTGCATCCGCGAATCCGACGAGCCCAAGCCGGACCTGATGGCGCGCTTCGGCCTCACCGAAATCCAGGCCGAGGACATCCTCGAAATCCGCCTGCGCCAGTTGGCGCGCCTGGAAGGCATCCGCATCGAAAAGGAACTCGGCGAGCTGCGCGTCGAACACGGCCAGCTCACCAAGCTGCTCGACTCGCGCCACGAGATGACCAAGCTGATCCAGAAGGAGATAGCCGACGACGCCAAGCGCTTCGGCGACGAGCGACGCACCCTGCTGGAAGCCGTGACGCCGATCAGCCAGGGCGAAATAGCGGTGCCCGACGAACCGGTCACCGTGATCATCTCGAAGAACGGCTGGGTGCGCTCGCGCCAGGGCCACGGCATCGACCCGGCCGGCATCACCTACAAGACCGGCGACTTCCCCTGGCTGGTGGCGGAAGCTCGCACCGTCTGGCCGCTGATCCTGATCGACAGCAACGGCCGCAGCTATAGCGTGAAAGTCTCCGACCTGCCCGGCGGCCGCGGCGACGGCGCCCCGCTCAACACCATGATCGACCTTCAGGATGGCGGCAAGCTGGCCCAGGCGCTGACGGCGCCGCCGGAAGCCAAATATCTGGTGGCCGGCACCCAGGGCTATGGATTCGTCGCCAGCGTGGCCGACATGGTCTCCCGCAACAAGGCCGGCAAGGCCTTCCTGTCGCTTGAGAAGAGCGAGGCGCCGCTGCCGCCGACCCCGGCCATCGGCGACAGCGTGGCCGTGCTCACCCGCGCCGGCCGCCTGCTGATCTTTGCGCTGGCGGAACTCAAGGAAATGGGCAAGGGCAAGGGCCTCATGCTGATCGACCTGGTGAAGAACGACGAGGTGGTCGGCGTGGTCGCGAACAGTGGCCGGACGCTGCTGATCGCGGGCAGCGGACGCGGCGGGAAAGCCACGCAGCAGGCACTCGATGCGCGCGCCCAGGCCGGTTACAAGGCAGCGCGCGCCAGACGCGGACAGGAAGTTCCGCTCAAATTTAAACCCTTGAGTCTTCAGCTCGCCAGCTAGTCATTGGTGCTAGAATCTTCAACGAATCAGCCTAACGGTATCGATTCGCGGTCGCCCGCGACGCTCGCCGCCCACGGAGAATAAAAAATGCTTTTCATCCTCTATTACCTCATCGCCATCGTCGTACTGGTCCTGCACTTTACCGGAGTGCTGGCCCGCTACAACATGGAATGGCTGATACTGGTCCTCGCCGTCACGGTATTCCCGGCCGTCATCTACCTGTAGCGAAAAATCGCCGTATCGCCAGCGCCGACTCTCACCGACGGCGCCGGCCCCTCCTAGCAATTGCGGGTGATGATGCCTTTCACCTGATCGACCGAGGCGTCGACCACTTCGACGCGTTGAGGCAAATTCTCGATTCCATCGAGTTCCTTCGGCCTCACCGGATCGCGCCCCAGCGCCTCGCGCAAGGTCTCCGAAAACTTCACCGCCTGGGCGGTTTCCAGCACGATCATCGGCACGCCCGCCTCGCGATGCTCGCGTCCCACCTTGACGCCATCGGCGGTATGGGTGTCGATCATGACCTGGTGACGATTCCAGACATCGCGAATGGTCTCCAGCCGGTCGGCGTGGGAACTGCTTCCAGACACGAAGCGATAGCCCGGCAGCGCCGCGAAATATTCCGTGCCGCGCAGGTCGAAGGCCCCCCCGGCATCGACCTGCGCCCAGAGTTCGCGCAACTTCGCCGCATCGCGCCCGACGAGGTCGAAAACGAATCGCTCGAAGTTCGATGCCTTGGAAATGTCCATCGATGGACTTGAGGTGACGTGGGTTTCCGCTGCCACCCGCGGCCGATAGATGCCGCTCTTGAAGAACTCGTCGAGCACGTCGTTTTCGTTGGTGGCCAGCACCAGGCGCGCGATCGGCAGACCCATCATGCGCGCGATGTGGCCGGCGCAAATGTTGCCGAAATTGCCCGACGGCACGCAGAACGCCACCTCCTGATCATTCGATGAAGTGGCGGCGAAATAGCCCTTGAAGTAATACACCACCTGGGCCATGACTCGCGCCCAGTTGATCGAGTTCACCGCGCCGATGCGGTACTTCGCCTTGAAATCGGCGTCGTTGGAGACAGCCTTGACGATGTCCTGGGCGTCGTCGAACATGCCGCGCACGGCGATGTTGAAAATGTTCGGATCCTGCAGCGAATACATCTGCGCGCGCTGAAAGGCGCTCATCTTGCCTTCCGGCGAGAGCATGAACACCTTCACGTTGTGCTTGCCGCGCATCGCGTACTCGGCCGCCGAACCGGTATCGCCCGACGTCGCGCCCAGGATGTTGATGGTCTCGCCGCGCTTGTCGAGCACGTATTCGAACAAATTGCCGAGCAACTGCATGGCCATGTCCTTGAAGGCCAGCGTCGGCCCGTTGGACAGTTCCAGCAAATGGAAGCCCGGCTCCAGTGTGGTCAGCGGTGTTATCTCGCCGGCGTCGCCGCCGGGACGGCAGTAGCGATAGACGTTGGCCGAATAGGTGCGGTCGACGATCGCCTTGAGGTCGCAAGCCGGGATGTCGTCGATGAACTTCTGCAGGACCTTCAGCGCCAGCGCGTGATACGGCAGATCGCGCCATTCCGCCAGTTCGGCGGCGCCGACCTGGGGATAGGACTCCGGCAGGTAAAGCCCGCCATCGGGCGCGAGGCCGCCGAGCAGGATGTCGCAGAAGGATGCGGCAGGCGACTGGCCGCGGGTGGATATGTATTTCATGTCAGCCCAGTTCTTCCATGCGCAGCCGGATCACCTTCTTCTTCACCACCGGCAGCGCCTCGATCCTGGCGATCGCGGCATCGACGTTCTTTTCGCGCGTGACGTGGGTCAGCATGATGATGTCGGTCTGCGATTCCCCCTCGCCCGGTTCGCGCTGGATCATGGCATCGATCGAGATCTGCTGGTCGGCGAGGATGCGCGTGATGTCGGCCAGCACGCCCGGCTTGTCCTCCACGCGCAGGCGCAGGTAGTAGCTGGTTTCCACCTCGGACAGCGGCAGGATGGGCGTGTCCTCCATGGCATCTGGCTGGAAGGCCAGGTGCGGCACGCGGTGTTCCGGGTCGGCGGTATGCATGCGAGTGACATCGACCAGGTCGGCAATTACGGCCGAGGCGGTCGGCTCGGCGCCGGCGCCCTTGCCGTAGTAGAGCGTGGCGCCGACGGCATCGCCCTGCACCAGCACGGCGTTCATGGCGCCCTCGACGTTGGCGATCAGGCGCTTGGCCGGGATCAGGGTCGGATGCACGCGCAATTCGACGCCTTCCGGACGGCGGCGCGTGATGCCCAACAGCTTGATGCGATAGCCCAGCTGCTCGGCGTACTTGATGTCGTCGGCGTCGAGCTTGCTGATGCCCTCGACATGCGCCTTGTCGAACTGCATCGGGATGCCGAAGGCCAGCGCCGAGAGGATGGTGATCTTGTGCGCGGCATCGACGCCTTCGATGTCGAAGGTCGGATCGGCCTCGGCATAGCCCAGACGTTGCGCCTCCTTGAGCACCACGTCGAAGGGCAAACCCTTGTCGCGCATCTCGGAGAGGATGAAGTTGGTGGTGCCGTTGATGATGCCGGCGATCCACTGGATGCGGTTGGCGGTCAAGCCTTCGCGCAGCGCCTTGATGATCGGGATGCCGCCCGCCACCGCCGCCTCGAAGGCGACCATGACGCCCTGCTTGCTCGCCGCGGCGAAGATTTCATTGCCGTGCACCGCGAGCAGCGCCTTGTTCGCCGTCACCACGTGCTTGCCGTTGGCGATGGCCTTCAGCACCAGTTCCTTGGCAATGCCGTAGCCGCCGATCAGTTCGATGACGATGTCGATCTCGGGGTCGGTCACTACCGAGAAGGCGTCGTCGGTCACCTGCGCCCGGCCGGCGGTTACCTGCCTCGCCAGTTCGAGATTCTTGTCGGCCACCTTGGTGATACGGATCGGACGCCCCGCGCGGCGCGTGATCTCGGCCTCGTTGCGCGCCAGTACGTTGAACGTGCCGCCACCGACTGTGCCGATGCCGAGCAAACCTACATTGATGGGTTTCATGAGAGGGATTTCCTGAAGCAGAAACTGGGAATGACGAAGCCTTCGCGGAAGTAGAAGCGATGGGCGGATGTGCGCTGGGTGCCGGAATCGAGCGCAACGACGTCGCAGCCAAGCGCGCGCGCCCTGGCTTCGATACCGGCCAGCAAGAAGCGACCGACGCCGCATGAGCGGTGGGCCGCGTCGCTGACGAGGTCGTCAACATAGAAACGACGCCCCTCGTAGGTGTTCTCGACGATACGCCAGACGGCGACGCCACGCACGGCATCGCCATCGGTGGCGATACTCATCCGGGCGCCTCCGGCAAATACGGCTGCCATGCGCCGGGCGTAATCCGCTGGCAGGCGGTCCCGCAGCTGGCGATGAACCGGTTCGGCCCGCGCCAGCCAATCAGGCTCCGCAATTTTTCCAGCGGCATCCGTGACCTCGACCAGGGCAAGGTCAGCCGGCATGGCGTTTGCGATAGGAGTCAAGAAAGCGCGCGATGCGGCCGATGGCCTCGCGCAGGTCGTCTTCGTGCGGCAGGAAGACCAGGCGGAAATGGTCGGGATGCGGCCAGTTGAAGCCGGTGCCCTGCACCAGCAGCACCTTTTCCGCGGTCAGCAGTTCGCCGATGAACACCTGGTCGTCGCTGATCGGATACATCTTCGGATCCAGGCGCGGGAACATGTACAACGTCGCCTTCGGCTTGACGCAGGTGACTCCGGGGATGGCCGTGATCAGTTCATGGGCGACGTCGCGCTGGCGGCACATGCGTCCGCCCGGCGCCACCAGGTCGTCGATGCTCTGGTAGCCGCCCAATGCGGTCTGGATGCCCCACTGTCCCGGGACGTTGGCGCACAGGCGCATCGAGGCAAGCATGTCGAGGCCGTCGATGTAGTCGCGCGCATGCTTTTTTTCGCCGGAGACGATCATCCAGCCGGAACGGTAGCCGCAGGAACGGTAGTTCTTCGACAAGCCGTTGAAGGTGATGGTCAGCACGTCTTCCGACAGGGCGCCGATCGAGGTGTGGCTGGCGCCGTCATAGAGCACCTTGTCGTAAACCTCGTCAGCATAAATGATCAGGTCGTTCTGCCGGGCGATTTCGATGATGTCCTTCAGCACCTCATCGGGGTAGAGGGCTCCCGTCGGGTTGTTCGGATTGATGATCACGATGGCCCTCGTGCGCGGCGTGATCTTGGCGCGGATGTCGGCCAGGTCGGGCAGCCAGCCGGCGCCTTCGTCGCACAGGTAATGGCGCGGCGTGCCGCCGGACAGGCTGACGGCAGCGGTCCACAGCGGGTAGTCGGGTGCCGGCACCAGGACTTCGTCACCGCTGTCGAGCAGCGCGTTCATCGCCATCACGATCAGCTCCGACACGCCGTTGCCGATGTAGATGTCCTCGATGCCGACGCCCTTGATGTGCTTCTGCTGGCTGTAGTGCATCACCGCCTTGCGCGCGGAGAAAATGCCCTTGGAATCGACATATCCCGCCGCACCCGGCAGGTTGCGGATCATGTCCTGCTGGATTTCCTCGGGGGAATCGAAGCCGAAGGCGGCGAGGTTGCCGATGTTCAGCTTGATGATCTTGTGGCCTTCCTCTTCCATCTGCCGTGCGCGGGCCAGCACGGGACCGCGTATGTCGTAGCAGACGTTGTTGAGCTTGGCGGATTTGTTTACTGGCTGCATCGGCAACCGTCCTTTCGATTGGAGCACCGGGCGCGGGCACGCCATTGGCGGAGAGACAAAGCAAGGCCGTGCGAGCGTGGCGCCGAAACCGGGAACCCCGGTCATGACGCGGCGCGCTCGCGCCGGCGAACGTTATGCGGGAACTAAAAGGTATAATGTTACCGAAGCCCTTGCTGCACCGCAAATCCTGATTTGATGCGGCTTCCAGCCGGTCTTGCCCCACCCCGCCCCAGGTCGATATCGCCGCCCCGCATGAAGCTGCATTCCACTGTCACCCCCGGTCTGCTTGCGATCACCGCCTATGACGCAAGCCACATCGCCGTGAATGGCCGGCCCCTGACGCGCAGCTTCCTCCTCACCCCGCGGCGCCTGATCGAAGGCTGGCAGCCGGAGTCCTTCGAAACCATGACCGCCGCCGACATGGACGCGATCGCCGCCCTGGAATGCCCCATCGTGCTGCTCGGCACCGGCCTGCGCCAGCGCTTCCCCTCCCCCGCGCTGCTGCGTCCATTGATCGAACGGCGGATCGGTGTCGAGGTGATGGACAGCCACGCCGCCTGCCGCACCTACAACATCCTGATGGCCGAGGGCCGCGACGTCGCCGCCGCACTGATCGTCGAATGCGCGCGCTAGTTCAACCGCGCGACCTGCGCGGCGGCACCCTGTTGGCGCTGCTGTTGGCCTTCGGCCTGCTCTGGTTCGGCACCCTGGAACAGCGACGCCTGATCAACCCCGACGAGGGCCGCTACGCCGAGATTCCGCGCGAAATGGTGGCTAACGGCGACTGGCTGACGCCGCGCCTGAATGGTTTCAAGTACTTCGAAAAGCCCGCGCTGCAATACTGGGCCACGGCCGCCGCCTTCAGCGCCTTCGGCGAACACCACTGGACCGCCCGCCTCTGGCCGGCGCTGACCGGCTTCCTCGGCGTGCTGTTCACCGCCTTCGCCACCACTCGTCTGTTCGGCCGGCAAGCGGGTCTGATCGCCGGTGCCGTGCTCGGCGGCAGCCTGCTGTGGAACGTGATCGGGCACATCAACACGCTGGACATGGGCGTCAGTTTCTTCCTAGCCGCCGCAGTCTTCGCGCTTTGCCTGGCGCAGCGCGACGATGCCGACCCGCGTGAAAGTCGGCGCTGGCAGGACGGCGCCTGGGTGCTGCTGGCGCTCGCCGTGCTGTCCAAGGGACTGATCGGACTGGCGCTGCCGGCCTTCGTCGTAGTCGCCTATGCAATGTGGCAGCGCGACCCCGGCTTCATCCTGCGCATCCGCCCCGGGCGCGGCCTGGCGATCCTGCTTGCCATCACGGCGCCCTGGTTCGTCGCGGTATCACTGGCCAATCCCGAGTTCGCCCATTTCTTTTTCATCCACGAGCACTTCGAGCGATTCCTGACCAAGACCCACGGCCGCTACCAGCCTCCGTGGTATTTCTTCCCGATACTGCTGGCGGGCATGCTGCCCTGGCTCGGCGGACTGGTCCAGGGCCTGGTCGCCGGTGCCCGGCACGAACCCGGCCGGCGCTTCCAGCCGCGTCGCTTCCTTTTCGTGTGGGCGGTTCTGGTATTCGCCTTTTTCTCGGTTTCCGGGTCCAAGCTGCCTTCCTACATCCTGCCGATATTTCCTGCCCTGGCGGCGCTGATCGGGCTCTACCTGACCGAAGGCGCCGGCACCCGACGCATCGACTGGCTCGCCCTGCCCGCCGCGCTGATCGGCGCGGTTTCCCTGCTGCTGGTTCCCTTCGTCACGCGCTTCGCCAGCGCAAAAGTACCCGTGGCGCTGTTCGAGGCCTACCAGCCCTGGCTGTACGCGGGTGCCGCAGCCCTCTCCCTGGCCGGTTTGGCGGCGTTCCGCCTGGGACGGCAGAGACGCAGCGTGGCAGCGGCCTTCGCCCTCGCCTTCGGCGGCTTTGCCTTCGGCCAGGGCATCCTGCTCGGCCACGACAAGCTGGCCGTGGCCAACTCGGCACACGACGTCGCCGCGACCATTCGTCCCCAACTCGCGCCGGACACTCCGTTCTACAGCGTCGATACCTACGACCAGAGCTTGCAGTTCTACCTGAAGCGCACCACGACCATGGTTGCCTACCGCGACGAACTCGCATTCGGCATCTCGCGCGAACCCGAAAAGTTCATTGCCGACCTTGCCGGATTCGAGCGCACCTGGCTGGCCACTCCGACTGCTTGGGCGCTGATGTCGCACGCCACCTGGCAGGAATTGCAGAACAAGGGATTGCCGATGACCGAAGTCCTGCGCGACACGCGCCGCGTAATTGTGAGAAAGCCATGAACGCCATCAGCTTCTCCCTGATCCTCGCCGGGGTGTTGCTCAACGCCGCCGCGCAACTGCTGCTCAAGGCCGGCACCAACGCGGTCGGCCATTTCGAGTTCCATGCGGACAACATCCTGCCGATCGGCCTCAAGCTGGCATTCCAGCCCTACATCATGACCGGCATGGCCTGCTACGCGGTGAGCCTGGTGGTCTGGATCATGGCGCTGTCGCGGGTGCCGGTGTCGATCGCCTACCCGATGCTGTCGATCGGCTATGTCATCAATGCCTTCATCGCCTGGCAGTGGTTCGGCGAGGCGCTCGCCGCGCAAAAGCTGCTGGGCATCGGCTTCATCGTGGTCGGCGTGGTTCTGGTGGCGCGTTCATGAGCCAGGCCTTTCTCCCATTTACGCGCCCCTCGATCGACGAGGAAACCATCGCCGACGTCGCCGCCGTGCTGCGTTCGGGCTGGATCACCAGCGGCCCGAAAGTGCAGGCCTTCGAGGCGGCGCTGTCTGCCCACTGCGGCGGCCGGCCGGTACGCGCCTTCAGTTCCGGCACAGCGACCCTCGAAGTGGCCCTGCGCCTGGCAAAAGTCGGCGCCGGCGACACGGTGATCACCACGCCACTGACCTGGGTCGCCACCGCAAACGTGATCCTCGAAGTCGGCGCGCGGCCGATCCTGGTCGACATCGACCCGGTCACTCGCAACATCGACCTTGGCCGCATCGAAGCCGCGATCACGCCAGGTACCAAAGCCATCATCCCGGTCGACCTGGCCGGCCTGCCGGTGGATCGCGACCGGCTTTACGCCGTCGCCGCAAGGCACAAACTGCGCGTAGTCGAGGATGCCGCGCAATCCTTCGGCGCGGCCTGGAACGGGCGCCCCATCGGCAATTCCTTCGGCGCGGAGCGCGACTTCGTCTCCTTCAGTTTCCACGCGAACAAGAACCTGACCACCGGCGAGGGAGGTGCCCTGGTGCTGCCCGCCGATATCGATCCCGGCCTGTGCGAACGGTTGCGCCTGCAGGGCGTGCGTCGCTTTCCCGACGGCGGCATGGAAGTCGACGTACTGGGCGGCAAGTCCAACATGACCGACATCGCTGCCGCCATCGGCCTTGGCCAGCTGAAGCACCTGGCCGACTTCACCGCCCGCCGCCGCGACCTGGCCCGGCGCTACTTCGAATGCATCGACCGCGACCTTGGACTGGAACTGCCCGTGGCCGACTTCACCCAATCGAACTGGCACATGTTCCAGGTGCTGCTCCCCGCCGTCACGGATCGCGGCCGCTTCATCGCCCGCATGAAGGATCTGGGCATCGGCGTCGGCGTGCACTACCCCCCGCTGCACCTGTTTTCGCTCTACCGGGCGCTGGGCTTCAAACCGGGCGATTTCCCCCATGCGGAACGGATCGGTGCCGCCATCGTTTCCCTGCCGCTGTTTCCCGCGATGCTGGACAGCGACGTCGACCGCGTCTGCAGCGCGATCACCGAGGCGCTGAAATCGAACTTGCAGCCCGCGACCTGACCGGTTACCATATGGTCATCTACATGACCATTTACGGACCATGAACACCTGCACCGTCGCCGAAGCCAAGGCCCACCTTTCCGAACTGCTGGCGCGCGTCGAAGGCGGTGAAGAATTGGTCATCACTCGCCGCGGGCACCCCGTCGCACAGCTATCGCCAATCCGCCCGGCCAAACAGCCGCCCGACTGGCAGGCGATACGCGCCTTCCGTGAATCGATGCCCGCCCTGGAAACTTCCGCAACCGACCTGGTCCGCGACATGCGCGACGCCGGCTACTGATGCTGTATCTGGATACCGCGGTCGTCCTGACTCTGTTCGTACGCGAACCGATGTCGGAATCGATCGGCAAATGGATCGCGTCCCGCCGCCAGCCCCTGGCCTTCAGCGACTGGGGGCTGACCGAATGCGCATCCGCCCTCGGCATCAAGCTGCGCCGCGGCGAACTCGACGCCGACTTCGCTGCTCGGGCTTTCGACGCAATAAAAACGTTCGCCAACGCGTCCTGCGAACTTATTGCCTGCGCCGGTCACCACCAAAAGGAAGCGCAAGGACTGCTGACGCGCTTCGACCTGCCCCTGCGCTCGGGCGATGCCTTGCACCTCGCAATCAGCCAGCATGCGCAAGCCACCCTGGTGACCTGCGACAAACAACTCATGGCCGCCGCCAAGGCAATCGGCGCCAAAGCCCGCGATCCGCTCGCTGATTGACGGAAAGTTTCCCATCATGACGCAATACAGCCCGTCGTTTGGGTGGACCATTTAACGTTCGAGGGCAAGCATATGATTGGCCGCGCCACACTCTTAGCCCTATTCGTAGTTTCTAACTATTCGCCGGTAGCATCTGCAAAGGATTGTAACGACGAGTCCGGAGCCGAAAACATGTACGACTGTTTTGCGGAGCAGCTAGCTTCGTCTGATAGGCAGATAAGAAAGCTGTTACGGCAACTTCGTTCATCTGTGCCGTCCGAGTACAAGCCGCTTCTGGAACGCTCTCAACAAACGTGGTTGGCCTATCGCAATGCCGACTGTGAATTGCAATTCTCCGCCGACGACCCCCGACGGAAAATTCCCTGTCGGCTACAGCATAACGAGGCTCGAATAGTTGTTCTTCGCGAAACCCTGACCGAGAACTGCAATGGCTGCATTCCAAAGCAATAGCCCTCGAACCCGGCGCTCAACCTCGCTCCCTTTGGTCGCTGGACGCTGCGCGATAAAGCCGCGCAGCGCCGGTTAGCTCCACGTTAGACAACTTATCTACTATGAGTAGCGGCCCACGAATCGTGAACATGAGCGTCAACATGGTTGGTCACGGTGGCCTTCGCTCCACTATTAGCGCTCGATTCGCCGGGACCGGACGTACGGTTTGTGCTGACGCCATCTTCGGTGAGGTTGATGCTTGGTCTAGGATTGCCGATCCCCGATCGAGCGAACTGTATGCTCGTGTTCGCGAATCGTTGCGGCGCTGTTCGATCTTTGACGAATTGACGCTCACTGGGTTCCGGGGAAGAAGCCTACCGCTCGCGAAAGATGTTCCCGCGCGTGAATGTTTCGGTCCTCCACCAGCCGACGTGGCGCCTCCCAATCGATACAACGAGGCAGGGAAGCCAGCGCTCTACCTTTGTACGGTGAGAGCCGCCGTCGGTCGTGAGTTACCGGGTTTGGCGAGTATCTGGGTACAGCGATACGTTGTGCCCGTTGGAAAGCTACGCATTGCTGACATTCGATCGCCTGAGTCGACCGCAGAACAACTTCTTGCGGCTGTCATGTGGTTCTCCGAACTGGCAGGAGCGGAGGGTCATCCGTCTCATAGCTTTAGTCGGTTCTTGGCGTCAATGGTTGCTGAGCAGTTTGATGGAATGCTCGTCTCCGGCGTTCGTGGAGATCCAGCATTGCTCTACAGCAATCTCGTGATACTCAACCCTCGTGCGGAGTGGCGCGACTGGCTTTCGCCGGAACCGCCGACACCACTTGAACGTACAGTTGTCTAACCCGGCGGTCGACCCCGTTCCCTTCGGTCACTGGACGCTGCGCGATGAAGCCGCGCAGCGCCGGTCACCTCCACGTTCGCCCCCTTGAAAACCGCCCTTGCACAGCCGACCAGGAAGTTCTCGCGCTCCACGCTGCCATGCTGGTATTGGCAAAACGTGGAGCCTTCCGGTGCCGTTGGTTCTCGCAGCGTCCGGCCCGCAAGAATTGCGCCGTACCCCTCGCGCCGTACTCCCGACACTGCAATAGTCGGCGCTGGTGGTACGGCGACAAAACCTGCCTCATCACCGTTGCGGGGGCTGCTTCCGCTTTTACTGCGTCGCTCATCGCGCAGGCTTCCTTTCTTCGTTGGTGGCCGGGGTCGAACTCGCCAGTCCTCACGGACGCCGCACGATGAAGCCGAACCGCGCCCCGCCCTTCAACATTGAACACTGTCCTCATGCCCCAACCAACCCTCTCCATCGTCATTCCCATCTACAACGAGGAATCCGGCCTCGAAACCCTGTTCGCCCGCCTCTACCCGGCACTCGACGCATTGGGCGAACCCTATGAAATTGTCTTCGTCAACGACGGCAGCCGCGACCGCTCGGCCGCCATCCTGCGCCAGCAGTTCGAGGTCCGCCCGGACGTCACCCGCGTCATCCTCCTGGCCGCCAATGCCGGGCAACACATGGCCATCATGGCCGGCTTCGAGCACTGCAGCGGCGAGATCGTCGTCACGCTGGATGCCGACCTGCAGAATCCCCCCGAGGAAATCGGCAAGCTGGTGGCCAAGATGCGCGAAGGCCACGATTACGTCGGCAGCATCCGCCGCGAACGCCAGGACAGCCTGTTCCGTACCTGGGCCTCGCTGGCCATGAACCACCTGCGCGAGAAAATTACCCGCATCAAGATCACCGACCAGGGCAACATGCTGCGCGCCTATTCGCGCAGCGTGGTGAATGCGATCAACAGCTGCAAGGAAGTCTCCACCTTCATCCCGGCGCTGGCCTATACCTTCGCCCGCAATCCGGCCGAAATCATGGTCGAGCACGAGGAACGCGCGGCAGGCGAGTCGAAGTACTCGCTCTACAGCCTGATCCGGCTGAATTTCGACCTGATGACGGGATTCTCGCTGGTGCCGCTGCAGTGGTTTTCCATGCTCGGCATCCTGGTCTCGCTCGGGTCGGCCGCGCTGTTCGTGCTGCTGATCGTGCGCCGCCTGATCATCGGCCCGGAAGCCGAAGGCCTGTTCACCCTGTTTGCGCTGATGTTCTTCCTGATCGGACTGGCGCTGTTCGGCATCGGCCTGCTCGGCGAATACGTCGGCCGCGTCTACCAGCAGGTGCGCCACCGCCCGCGCTACCTGATTGAGGCCATCCTGGAAAAAACGCAGTGAGCAAGGCCATCGTCTTCGCCTACCACAACGTCGGCGTGCGCTGCCTGTCGGTGCTGCTGGCGCATGGCGTCGACGTGGCCTGCGTGGTGACCCACGCCGACAGCCCGACCGAGACCATCTGGTTCGACAGCGTCGCCGAACTCGCCGCGCGGCACGGCATTCCGGTGATCACCCCCGAGGATCCCAACGCCGCGGACGTCGTCGCCGAACTCTCGGCCCTGGGCCCCGATTTCCTGTTTTCCTTCTATTACCGGCTGATGCTGAAAACGCCCCTGCTGGCGCTGCCGCCACAGGGTGCATGGAACATGCACGGCTCCTTGCTGCCCCGCTATCGCGGCCGGGTACCGGTGAACTGGGCGATCATCCACGGCGAGCGGGAAACCGGCGCCACGCTGCACCGCATGCTGGAAAAGCCCGACGCGGGCGAAATCGTCGCACAGCAGGCGGTTCCCATCCTGCCCGACGACACCGCGTTCGAAGTCTTCAACAAGGTCACGCTGGCCGCTGAACTGGCGCTCGACCGGGTTCTCCCCGAGCTGCTTGCCGGCCGCGCCAAGGCGACCCCGCAGGATCTCTCCGCGGGCAGCTATTTCGGCGGACGCAAGGCTGAAGACGGCCGCATCGACTGGTTGCGGGCGGCGGTTGCCGTGCATAACCTGATCCGGGCCGTGGCACCACCCTATCCGGGTGCCTTCTCGGATACCGCCAAAGGCCACCTCAGGGTGCTGCGCAGCCTGCACCCGGCGGGAAAAATCGGCCCGTTCGGCGGTCGCCCGACCCTGTTCGTCGATGACGACAAGCTGTATGCCGAATGCGGTGACGGACAGGTTTTGCGCCTGCTCGCGGTAGAATTGGGGGGTTTGCCGTTGCTGTCGTCGCAGGCCACCATTACCGCAGGCGACCGGCTCAACGCAATTTTTGGAACCCCGGCACTCCCCCTGACATGAAGAAAATCCTCATCCTCGGCGTCAACGGCTTCATCGGCCACCATCTCTCCCAGCGCATCATGGAAACGACCGACTGGGAGGTTCATGGCATGGACATGAACTCCGAGCGCGTCGCCGACCTGATGACCGCGCCGGATACGCGCGACCGCTTTCATTTCTTCGAAGGCGACCTGATGATCAACAAGGAGTGGATCGAGTACCACGTCAAGAAATGCGACGTGATCCTGCCGCTGGTCGCCATCGCCACGCCGGCCACCTACGTCAAGGAGCCGCTGCGCGTCTTCGAGCTGGATTTCGAGGCCAACCTGCCGATCATCCGCCAGGCCGTCAAGTACGGCAAGCGCGTGGTGTTCCCGTCCACCTCGGAGGTCTATGGCATGAGCCAGGACGCCGAGTTCGATCCGGAGAACTCCAACCTGGTGCTGGGGCCGATCAACAAGCCGCGCTGGATCTATTCCTGTGCCAAGCAGATGATGGATCGCGTGATCCACGCCTACGGCCAGCAGGAAGGCCTGCAATACACCCTGTTTCGCCCCTTCAACTGGATCGGCCCCGGCCTCGACTCGATCCATACCCCGAAGGAAGGCAGTTCGCGCGTAATCACCCAGTTCCTCGGCCACATCGTGCGCGGCGAACCGATCAAGCTGGTCGACGGCGGCGCCCAGAAGCGCTCCTTCACCTACGTCACGGACGGCATCGATGCCCTGATGAAGATCATCGACAATCCCGGCGGCATCGCCAACGGCAAGATCTACAACATCGGCAACCCGCGCAACAACTATTCGATCCGCGAGTTGGCGACACTGATGCTCGACCTGGCGCGGCAGTATCCCGAGTACGCCGAAAGCGTCGCCCGGGTGAAGGTCCTCGAGACAACCTCCGGCGAATATTACGGCCAAGGCTACCAGGACACGCAACACCGGGTGCCGAAGATCGCCAACACCATGGCCGACCTCGACTGGGCGCCCAAGGTCGACTTCGAAGCGGCCCTGCGCGGGATTTTCGAGGCCTATCGCGACCATGTCGCCGAAGCGCGCGGCCTGATGGATTGAGCGAATAATATGCCCCCCCACGCTCGCATTGCTCGCGGAGGGCTCGCCTTGCACGGATCGCCCGTTTCGGCGGCGCAAAGCCGTGCTTTGCGAAACCCCGCCAAAACCCCCACCACGGGGGGGCGGCTGCCCCCTAGGGGCGGCCCGTCGAGGGCAGCATGAAGCTCGCGCTCAAGATCGACGTCGACACCTGGCGCGGCACCCTGCAGGGCGTGCCGCGACTGGTTGAAATCCTGCGCCGGCACCGTGCCGACGCAAGCTTCCTGTTCTCGCTCGGCCCCGACCACACCGGGCGTGCCATCACGCGCGCCTTCCGCCCCGGTTTCCTGAAAAAGGTGAAACGCACCTCGGTGGTATCGCACTACGGCGTCAAGACCCTGATGTACGGCACGCTGTTGCCCGGCCCGGACATCGGCCGCCGCGGCGCCGACATCCTGCGCGCCACACGCGACGCAGGCTTCGAGACGGCGATCCACTGCTGGGACCACGTCAAGTGGCAGGACGGCGTCGGCGCGGCCAACGCGGCCTGGACCGACGACCAGATGCGGCGCGCGCACCAGCGTTATGTCGAGATTTTCGGCGACGAAGCCCCCGGCCACGGTGCGGCCGGCTGGCAGATGAACATCCATGCGCTGCGCCTGACGCAGCGACTGGGCTACCGCTGGGCATCCGACTGCCGCGGCACCCATCCCTTCGTGCCGGTGTGGAACGGCGAGATCGTCGCCTGTCCGCAACTGCCCACCACGCTGCCGACGCTGGACGAACTGGTCGGTACCGACGACCTGACGGCCGACAACGTGCACCTGCACCTGCTGCGGCTCACGATGCCCGCCACGCAGGACCACGTCTTTACGCTGCATGCCGAACTGGAAGGACTGAAGTTCGGCGATACCCTCGAACGCCTGCTGACCGGCTGGCGCGAGCAGGGCTACGAAATGGTATCGCTGGGCCGCATGCGCGACGCGCTCGACCCGGCGCTGCTGCCTCGCCACGAAGTCGTCCAGGGCGAAATCCCCGGCCGCAGTGGAAACTTGATGCTGCAGGGCGAGGAGTTTCTGTCAACCTGGAAGGAAGCTGCATGACCGAGATATTCACCGCCAACCCCGCCCCCCCCTCCGCCATCGGGCTGCGTGTTCCCGATTTCAGCGTTCCCGCCACCGGCGGCGAGTTCACGCTGTCCGCCTTTCAGGGCAAGCCGCTGGTGCTGTATTTCTATCCCAAGGACAACACGCCGGGCTGCACCACGCAGGCTCAGCAGTTTCGCGACCTGCACGCCGAGTTCGCCAAGGCCGGCTGCGTGGTGTTCGGCGTATCGCGCGACTCCCTGAAATCCCATGAAAGCTTCAAGGCCAAGCTCGGGCTGCCCTTCGAACTGATTTCCGACATCGAGGGCGTGCTTTGCCGCATGTTCGACGTGGTGAAGAACAAGATGCTCTACGGCAAGAAGGTGCTCGGTATCGAGCGCAGCACTTTCCTGATCGACGCCAACGGCACCCTGCGCCAGGAATGGCGCGCGACGAAGGCGGATGGCAACGCCGCCGCAGTGCTCGACGCCGTCCGCAGGCTGTAACGCAAACAGGGCCGGTATTCCGGCCCTGCCCTGCCCCTTACGCATCAAGGCGGCTGGTTATCTTGAGCCAGCCCCTCCCCAGCCCCGAGGCTTCCATGAACGCCAAGCGCACCAAGCCAGCAGGAAATACGATCACCAAGCTCTTCGTGCTCGACACCAACGTCCTGATGCACGACCCGCTGAGCCTGTTCCGCTTCGAAGAGCACGACATCTACGTGCCGATGATGACGCTGGAAGAACTCGACGCCAACAAGAAAGGCATGTCGGAAGTGGCACGCAATGCACGCCAGACCAGCCGCCTGCTGGACGAAATCGTCAGCGGTGCCGAGCACGACATGGCGCACGGCATCGCCCTGACCGAGCCGTCGCGTGAACTGGCGACCGGTCGCCTGTTCTTCCAGACCGAGGCCATCAACAGCATCCTTCCCAGCTCGCTGCCGACCGCCAAGGCCGACAACCAGATCATCGGCGTCGTCATGCACCTGGGCCAAAAGTTTCCCGGGCGCCCGGTCATCCTGGTGTCCAAGGACATCAACATGCGCATCAAGGCCCGCGCGCTGGGCCTCGAAGCGCAGGACTACTTCAACGACAAGGTCCTCGAAGACACCGACCTGCTTTACACCGGCACCCGCGAGTTGCCGGCCGACTTTTGGGATACCCACGGCAAAGGCCTCGAGTCCTGGAAGAAGGAGAGCCGCACCTACTACCGCATCAAGGGTCCGCTCTGCCCCGAACTGCTGGTCAACGAGTTCGTCTGGCAGGAAGGCCCGCAACCGCTGCAGGCATGGGTGAAAGTCGGCGCTGGCAAGACGGCGGAACTGGAAACCCTGATCGACTACAGCCATGCCAAGAACGCGGTGTGGGGCATCACCGCGCGCAATCGCGAGCAGAACTTCGCGCTGAACCTGCTGATGAATCCGGATATCGACTTCGTCACGCTGCTGGGCCAGGCCGGCACCGGCAAGACCTTGCTGACGCTGGCCGCCGCACTGACGCAGACCATGGAAACCAAGCTCTTCGCGGAGATCATCATTACGCGCGTCACGGTTCCCGTCGGCGAGGACATCGGTTTCCTGCCCGGCACCGAAGAAGAAAAGATGACGCCGTGGATGGGCGCGCTGGAAGACAACCTCGACGTGCTCAACAAGCCGGCGGAAACGCCCGCCGGTGGTGCCGGTGGTGCCGCCGCCAACTATGGCGGCGACTGGGGCCGCGCCGCGACCATGGACCTGATCCGCAGCAGGATCAAGATCAAGTCGCTCAACTTCATGCGCGGCCGCACCTTCATGAACAAGTTCCTCATCATCGACGAAGCGCAGAACCTGACGCCTAAGCAGATGAAGACCCTGATCACCCGCGCCGGACCGGGCACCAAGGTGGTCTGCCTGGGCAACATCGCCCAGATCGACACGCCCTACCTCACCGAAGGCAGTTCGGGCCTGACCTACGTGGTGGATCGCTTCAAGGGCTGGGACCATTCCGGCCACGTCACGCTGCAGCGCGGCGAACGCTCGCGCCTGGCCGAACACGCGGCAGAAGTGCTGTAAGGCTTTGCTCCGGCAGTGCCGCCGGAGCAAAGCCACCCTGTTTCCTTAGCCGCGGTAGGAAGCCGAACCCGCGGCGAAATTTTCAAACTTCGTGTACTCGCCGAGGAAGGTCAGGCGCACGGTGCCCACGGGGCCGTTGCGGTGCTTGCCGATGATGGCTTCGGCCGTGCCCTTGTCCTGGGTGTCAGGCTTGTAGTACTCCTCGCGGTACATCATCATGATGATGTCGGCATCCTGCTCGATGGCGCCGGATTCGCGCAGGTCGCTCATCAATGGGCGCTTGTCGGTACGTTCTTCAACTTTGCGCGAGAGCTGCGAGAGGGCGATGATCGGCACCTGCAACTCCTTGGCCAGCGCCTTGATCGAACGCGAGATCTCGGATATTTCCGTGGCGCGGTTTTCGCCCACGCGATTGGAACTCATCAGTTGCAGGTAATCGATGATGATCAGGCCGAGCTTGCCGAACTGGCGGTGCAGGCGTCGCGCGCGGGCGCGCAGGTCGGTCGAGTTGATGGCGCCGGTTTCATCGATATGGATCGGCGCCTCGTGCAGCTTGCCCAGCGCCACGGTCATCCGATCCCACTCGTCATCGGTGAGGCGGCCGGTGCGCAGCTTGCTCTGGTCGATGCGACCGACCGATGACAGGAAGCGGGTGGCGAGTTGCGGCCCGGACATTTCCAGGCTGAAGATCGCCACCGGCAGGCGCAGTTCCACGCCGACGTGTTCCGCGATATTGAGCGCGAATGCGGTCTTGCCCATCGACGGCCGGCCGGCCACGACGATCATGTCGCCCGGCTGCAAACCGGACGTCATGCGATCGAGGTCGGCGAAACCGGTGGCCACGCCGGTGATGTCGGACTGGCTTTCGCGCGCCAGCAGGGTTTCCATCCGTTCGACGACTTCACCGAGCAGGGGCTGGATCGCGACGAAGCCATTGGTGCTGCGATTGCCGGCTTCGGCGATCTGGAAGATGCGCTGTTCGGCATCGTCGAGCAGTTGCTTGACGTCGCGCCCGGCCGGATTCAGTGCATTGCCGGCGATCTCGTCGCCGACCGTGACCAGTTGGCGCAGGATGGCGCGTTCGCGGACGATTTCGGCATAGCGGCGGATGTTGGCCGCCGACGGCGTGGCATTGGCGATCTCGCCGAGGTAACCGAGGCCGCCGGTCTGGTCGACTTCGTTCGATTGCTCGATGGATTCATACACGGTCACCACGTCGGCCGGCCGGCCCATCTGGATCAGCTTGCCGATATGGCGAAAAATCCGGCGGTGGTCGTCGCGATAGAAGTCGGTCTCGCGCACCACGTCGCCGATGCGGTCCCATGCCGCGTTGTCGATCAGCAGTCCGCCGATCAGCGACTGCTCGGCTTCAATGGAATGAGGTGGGAGCTTGAGCGCGGCGACCTGGGAATCGACCGGCTGGGGGGGATTGAAGGCGCGTACCTGGGCCATTGCCGTCTCCGAAGTGAAGCGAAGAGTCTACCCTTCGGGGCACCGGATGATAAGTGCACAAGCTGTGGAAATCTTGTGGGCAAGCTGTGTAAATGCGGTGCATGGATTTCCCGCAGCGCAAGCAAAAAGGGCCACCGACTTTTGGTCGGCGGCCCTTTCCGGTTCTGAAGCGTGCCGGCTTACTGCTCGCCGAGCACCGATACCGTTACCGTCGTCACCACGTCGGAGTGCAGAGCGATCTGCACCGGCGTGTCGCCGATGGCCTTGAGGGGACCTTCCGGCAGACGGATCGCCGACTTCTCGACCTTGAAGCCCTGGGCGGCCAGCGCCTCGGCGATGTCGTGCGTCGACACGGAACCGAACAGGCGGCCATCGACGCCGGTCTTGCGCGTGATCTGCAGCATCAGGCCCTCCAGCTTGGCGGCATCGGCCTGGGCGGCGGCAACCGCCTCGGCATGGGCGCGCTCAAGTTCTGCGCGCTTTTCCTCGAAGATCTTGCGGTTGGCTTCCGTCGCGCGCTTGGCCTTGCCTTGCGGGATCAGGAAGTTGCGGGCGTAGCCGTCCTTGACCTTGACCACGTCGCCGAGGCCGCCGAGGTTCACCACTTTTTCCATCAGAATGATTTGCATGGTTTCGTCCTCGCTTACTGGTGCAGGTCGGTGTAGGGCAGCAGCGCCAGGAAACGCGCGCGCTTGATGGCCGTCGACAACTGGCGCTGGTAGCCGGTCTTGGTGCCGGTGATGCGCGCCGGCATGATCTTGGCGTTTTCAGCAATGAAATCCTTGAGGATCTCGACGTCCTTGTAATCGATCTCTTCGATCTTTTCCGCGGTGAAGCGGCAGAACTTGCGGCGCTTGAACAGGCTGCGGCCCTTGTCGTCCTTGCGCTTAACTCCGGTCTTGCTCTTGGGCTTGAATGCCATTTTCAGTTCCTTCCACGAATTCGACTGTATTCACATGCAGCATCGGGCTGCGTCGCTTGAGGCTCCTGGCGGCCAGAAAGCCTTCCAGTTTCACCCTGTCGCCCGGTTTGGCTGCCAGCAGCACTTGCGCTGGCCGGCCCATGGCCACACAGGCCATCTCGCATTCCACCTTTCGTTCCACGTCCGCTTCGACCTGGGTCGAGACGTGCGCGAGGAGAAACTCGAGAACCGGTACTCCGGCAGGGGTGCGGCGCAAGGCGCCGCGCTCAAGCAAACGACCCGACAGCTGCGTCAGGTTGCTCGACTTGTCCTCAGGCGGCAGCGGCAGCAGCCGGAGCCTCCACCTTGACGTCACCCTGCGTCAGCGAGCGCGACTTCTCTTCCTTCATCATCGGGGAAGGAGTCACCACCGCCTTGCGGGTTTTCACCGTCAGGTGGCGCAGGACCGCGTCGTTGAACTTGAAGGCATGCTCGAGTTCCGCCAGGGTTTCGCCGTCGCACTCGATGTTCATGAGCACGTAGTGGGCCTTGTGCACCTTCTGGATCGGGTAGGCCATCTGGCGACGCCCCCAGTCTTCGAGGCGGTGAATGGTGCCGGAACGCGCGGTGACCAGCGTCTTGTAACGCTCGATCATCGCCGGAACCTGCTCCGACTGGTCCGGGTGGACGATAAATACGACTTCATAATGGCGCATGCAATCTCCTTGTGGGTTGGTTACAGCCCCCCCGCATGCGTAACGGGTGGAGCAAGGGAACGCGCGATTATACGAGGCCCGCCGCGCTTCGGCAAGGCATTTCTCGACAAAAATCAAGGCCGTAAGGCCGCTTAGCCGCAGTAGCGCAGGTTGCTGATATTGAGCAGCAAATCCGCCCCGCCATAGGCGGCGAAGGCCAGGCCGAGGGCGGCGCCCATCGCCACCAGGCCGGCAGCCCACAACCAGCGCCATGCGCGCGATGCGAGGGGCGGCCGGGGTGCCTGCGGCAAACGGCTCGGAGTATCCATGGCGACATCCTGCGCAGGCCGGCGTCCCGAGTCAAGCGTGGTCAAAACGTTTCGCCCTCGCGCAGGAAGCGCCACTGGCCGAGCGGTAGGTCGCCCAGGCGCACGCGCCCGATGCGCACGCGCTTCAAGCCGGTGACGCGCAGGCCGACCAACTCGCACATGCGGCGGATCTGGCGCTTGCGGCCTTCGGTAAGCACGAAGCTCAACTGGTCGGAATTGGCCCACGCCACCTTGGCCGGCCGCAGCTTCTTGCCGTCGAGCTCGAGGCCGTGGTTGAGCAGCGCAAGGCTGGGCGCATCGAGCGCGCCTTCGACCCGCACCAGGTACTCCTTCTCCACCTTCGAGTCGTCGCCGATCAACTGGCGCGCCACGCGGCCGTCCTGGGTCAGGACCAGCAATCCGGTGGAATCGATGTCCAGCCGACCGGCCGGTGCCAGGCCCTTGAGGTGCGAGGGCTGGAAACGCTGCCGGTCGCCCGCCACCTGGGTCTTGGCCGAAACCAGGCTCGCCGCCGGCTGGTGGCCGTCCTCGGCCTGGCCGGAGACGTAGCCCATCGGCTTGTGAATCAGGATCGTCGCCTGCCGCGCCTGCGTCGCGCGCGCTTCCGGCGCCAAGGTGATCACCGCATCCGGTGCCGCGCGCGTGCCCAGTTGCGTCACCCGCTGGCCATCGACGAAGACCAGTCCGCGTTCGATGTAGCCATCGGCCTCGCGACGCGAGCACAGGCCGCGCTCCGCCAGCAGTTTGGAAACCCGGATGCCCGACGTATCATTCATAACTTCAGATTCTATCCCGCTCCCATGCTCAGCTATCGCCACGCCTTCCATGCCGGCAACCATGCCGACATCCTCAAGCACCTGGTGCTGACGCTATCCCTGCGGCACATGAATGCCAAGGACAAGCCCTGGCTGCTGCTTGACACCCACGCCGGGGCCGGCCTCTATGCCATCGATTCCGACGAAGCGAAAAAGACCGGCGAATACATCGACGGCATTGCCCGCCTGTGGAACCGCGTGGACCTGCCGGCCCCGATGAAACCCTACATGGATGCGTTGCAGGCCTGCAACGGCGGCCTGAAGCTGCGCCGCTACCCAGGTTCGCCCTGGCTCGCTGGTCACTTCGCGCGCGAAATCGACACGCTGCGTTTCTGCGAACTGCATTCCACCGACTTTGCCCTGCTGCGCCGGGAGTTCAAGGAAGCCGGACGCCGCGTCAAGGTCGAGCAGTGCGACGGCTTCGAAGCCATGAAGGCCGCATTGCCGCCTCCCTCGCGACGCGGCCTGGTGCTGATCGATCCCTCCTACGAAATCAAGACGGACTACCCGCGCGTGGTCGCCGCCGTCAAGGACGGCCTCAAGCGCTTCGCCACCGGCAGCTTTCTCGTCTGGCTGCCTTTCCTGCCCAGCATCGAGGCCCGTGCCCTGCCCGACAAATTGAAAAGGCTGCCGGTCGACTGGCTCTACGCCGGCCTCACCGTGCGCGGCCCGGCCACCGAGGGTCGTGGCATGACCGGCAGCGCGATGTTCGTGGTCAACCCGCCCTGGACCCTGAAGGCGGACCTGGAGGCGTCCCTGCCGTGGCTGACGAACGTGCTGGCGCTGGACGCAAAGGCCGGCTGGGTCGTACAGCGCTCCGACGCGGGCGCGGCGAAACCACGAAGCGATTGAGCGGACCAGTGCGGACAATCCCTCCCGGCCGGCACCTCCCTCTGCGACACAAAGCCCTCCGGACTCGGTAGTTTCCGGCATTCCATTCCGGCAGACGTCGTAGTATCGTTGCGTCCGGTACCCATCGGCACCGCACGAAAACAACAATCACGCCTTAGAAGGGGATTACTCATGGCTAGCATCAGCTGCAAGGATCTGTCCGACAAACTTCGCGTCATCACCCTGGTCGATCGCATGGATGTCCAGGGCACCGAAAAAGTGGAAGGCAAGCTCGGCGAACTCTCCCAGGGCAATCGCAATGTGATCGTCGACCTCAAGGAAGTCACCTTCCTGTCTTCGGTCGGGATCCGGGCCCTGGTCGCCAATGGCAAGGTCCTCAAGGCCGCCGGAGGAAAAATGGTGCTTGTCGTCGGCGAGAATGCAGCAGTCATGAAGACGCTGAAGACCACTGTGACCGATGCCCTGCTGCCGCTGTTCATAAAGCACGAAGAGGCGATGGCCGCCCTGTCGTCCTGAACCTCCGATGCATGCGCCTTCCGGCACGATTGAGGAAGCCCTCTCGATCGGTGCCGAAGCCTGCGACTTCTCGCGGGCGTCAGCCTGGCTGGAAACAGTTTGCGATGCGCACCATGTACCGGTCGACGAGCGCTACAAGCTCGACCTTTGCCTGAACGAGGCCCTGGCCAATGTGCTGGCCCATGGCGGCAGTGCAGCGATTGCGAAGCCGATAGCCCTCGCGCTCACTCTCGGCGGCGATTCGACTTCGGGCACGGCCTGCCTGACGCTAACGGCGGCCGGCGTAGCCTTTGATCCGGGAAGCCATCAAACACGCCCTGCGCCCATGACGCTCGAAGAGGCGGAACCCGGCGGATTAGGCATACTCCTGATGCGAGCCAATGCCGATTGCATCACCTACGAGCGGCGTGGCGATGCCAATTGCACCAGTTTCCTGGTGCACTGGGGCTCTGGCGAGATGGAACCGACGGACCCGAGCCGCCCGCCCCTGCCTGCTGCGGACGCGATAACCGCGCCCGCGAGCAGCACGCGCCAGGAACTTGGCCAGTTCCTGCGCCGCAGGGACCGGCGCAACCAAGGTACCGCGATCTCGCCTGCACAGGGCGAACGCCGGCAGGGTGAGCGACGCCAACTCGGCCTGAGCCGGATTGTCAGGCTGTTTCAGGACGTTCCGGAGCACGTGCTGATCGAGGCGCTGGACAGATGCGAGGTCGTCGACTACTCGCAGGCAACCGTGTTGCTGGAACGCGGCGCCGTCAATCGCCACGTCTATATCCTGCTCTCCGGCCAAATGACCCTCGACCTGGGCACCGAGGATTCGCCGCACCCGATCACGCTGACGCGCGGGCAGTCGGTCGGTGAAATGTCCATCGCCGACGGCAGCTCGGTTTCGGCTCGGGTCACGGCGGAAATCGGCAGCCGGATACTCGTCATCGACGAGGACGCGGTGTGGGCACGTCTGATGGTTCTGCCGGGCGTGGCGCGCAACCTGCTGGCGATCCAGGCCGAGCGCATTCGCCGCAGCAACGACCTGTTCATCGAGAAGTTGCGGGGTGAAATGGCGTTCGCCCAGCTCAAGCGCGACCTGGCGATGGCCGCGGAGATCCAGATCAACATGCTGCCGCGCAGCTTTCCGCTATATCCGGACCGTCACGAATTCGATCTTTACGCCACGATGCTGCCGGCACGGGAGGTCGGCGGTGACTTTTACGACGCCTTCATGGTCGACCGCGACCACCTGTTCTTCATCGTCGGCGACGTTTCCGGCAAGGGTGTCGCTGCGGCGCTGTTCATGGCGCGGGCAATGACCCTGTTCCGCGTCGAAGCGGCACAAAGCCGCGCCCCGCACCGAATCCTGAGGCGGGTGAACGACAAACTGGCGGAAAACAACGATCGCTGCATGTTCGTCACCGTGAATTGCGGCGTACTCGACGTGCGTACCGGCGGGATCACCTACTCGAACGCCGGCCATGGCGCACCGCTGCTGGGCAATGCCGCCGGCTTTCGCTTTGCCGACGTCCCGCCGGGCATGGCGATCGGCCTCATGCCGGAGAGCGTGTTCACCTCGATGGAATGCCGCCTTGCCCCGGGCGAAACTTTCCTGCTTTACACCGACGGCGTCACCGAGGCGGCCGACACGATGGATCGGGAATATTCCGAACCAAGGCTGGTGGAAGAACTGTGTCGCATCGGTGCCGGCGATCCGCGGCAGACGGTGACGCAGCTATGCGAATCCGTGGCCAGCTTCAGCGGCAGCGCGCCACAGTCGGATGACATCACGGTACTCGCCGTGCGTTACCTTTCTCCGGGTGCACAGACCGCGTCCGCCTGACTACGCCGGCCGATGTGCCCGTCGGGCACCCCGAAATGCACGCGGGCGCCGTACCGTCAGCGCCGACTCTTACGAATCGAGTTCCTTGCGGTTGCGAAAATGCTCGAGTGCCTCCGCGTTGGCCAGCGCCTCGACGTTCTTTACCGGCGCGCCATGCACCACGTTGCGCACGGCAAGCTCGACGATCTTGCCGCTCTTGGTGCGCGGAATGTCGGCCACCTGCAGGATCTTCGCCGGTACATGGCGTGGCGTGGTGTTGTCCCGGATCACCTGCTTGATGCGCTTTTCCAGCGCCTCGTCGTGCACCATGCCCTCGCGCAGCTTGACGAAGAGCACCACGCGCACGTCGCCGCCGGCACCGGGCGGCCAGTCCTGGCCGATGACGATGGATTCGACCACCTCGTGCAGCTTCTCCACCTGGCGATAGATCTCCGCGGTGCCGATGCGCACCCCGCCTGGATTCAGCGTCGCATCCGAGCGGCCGTAGATGATGAAGCCGCCGTGGGCGGTGATCTCTGCGAAATCGCCGTGGCACCACACACGCATTGGCAAATTCGGGAAACGCTCGAAGTAGGCGGCGCGATAGCGTGCGCCGTCCTGGTCGTTCCAGAAGCCGATCGGCATCACCGGAAAACTGCGGGCGCACACCAGTTCGCCTTTTTCGCCGCGCACGGGGCGACCGTCGTCATCGAAGACGTCGACCGCCATGCCCAGCCCGGCGCACTGGATCTCGCCGCGATGCACGGGGCCGTTCGGATTGCCCAGCACGAAA
The DNA here is from genome assembly GCA_044359585.1 of Sulfuritalea sp. Lineage (GTDB taxonomy): Bacteria > Pseudomonadota > Gammaproteobacteria > Burkholderiales > Rhodocyclaceae > Sulfuritalea. The sequence goes on from JBIKLV010000024.1 coordinate 37,100, forward strand.
CAGGAAATGATGTCGGTGCCGCCCGACACGGAGGCGAGCTGGATGTCCGCCTTGATGTTGGCGTAGACGTAATCGAAGCCTTCGGGCACCAGCGGGCTGCCGGTGGAGAACATGGCGCGCAGCGCAGCCAGCTTGTGGGTCAGGCGCGGGGCAAGCTCGATCTTGGCGATGGCGTCGATGAACTTGGCCGAGGTGCCGAAGTGGGTCATGCCTTCGGCATCGGCATAGTCGAACAGGATGTTGCCGCGTCCGACGAAGGGCGACCCGTCGTACAGCAGCAGCGTCGCGCCCGAGGCGAGCCCCGTCACCAGCCAGTTCCACATCATCCAGCCACAGGTGGTGAAGTAGAACAGGCGGTCGCCCGGATTGACGTCGCCGTGCAACTGGTGTTCCTTGAGATGCTGCAACAGCGCGCCGCCGGCACCATGCACGATGCACTTGGGCACGCCGGTGGTGCCCGAGGAGTACATGATGTACAGCGGATGGTCAAAGGCCAACCGCTCGAAGCGGATCTTGCGCTCCTCGACGTAGGGCGCGACGAAGTCGGCCAGCGACACGCCCTGCCGGATGGCGGCGATGCCGCCGTCGGCGGCCGCATTTCCCACATACGGCACGATCACCGTGCGTTGCAGCGAAGGCAGGCGCGCGGCAATTTCGCCGACCTTGCCCAGGCAATCGACGACCTTGCCGTTGTACCAGTAGCCGTCGCAGGCGAACAGCACTTTGGGTTCGATCTGACCGAAGCGGTCGAGCACACCCTGCACGCCGAAATCGGGCGAGGCCGACGAGAAGATCGCGCCGATCGAAGCCGCCGCCAGCATCGCCACTACGGTAGCCGGCAGGTTGGGCAGATAGGCGGCGACGCGGTCGCCCCGGGTCACGCCCAGCGCGCGCAGCGCAGCGGCCATCTGCGCCACGGCCTGGTAGAGGTCGGCGTGGCTGGCGCGCCCGCGCACCTTGTCCTCGCCCCAGAACACCAGCGCATCACCCGCCATCGGCCGGCACAAAAGGTTCTCGGCGAAGTTCAGCTTCGCCTCCGGGAACCAGCGGGCGCCGGGCATTCTTTCTCGATCGGTGACCACCGTCGCCCCCATGTCACCGATGACATTGCAATTCTCCCAGACCGAAACCCAAAACTCTTCCGGCTGGACGATCGACCAGGCATGCAGAGTTGAATAGTCGGCGCTGGCGAGACGGCGATTCCAGCGCTTTTCGGCCGCCCTGGCGAATGCGGTCAGGCGGGTGGCGGCAATGCGCTTTTTCGAAGGCTGCCAAAGCGGCGTGGTGGCTTGGTTCATGGCGAGGGTTCCGGAAGGGTTACAGGCAACTGGCGCGCATGGCATCGGGCAGCGGGATGGACTTGCCGGTTCCGGGGTTGATCCACACCAGCTTGGCGGCCCCTTCGGCGTAGATCTTCTCGTCGCCGACGAGGCGCATTTCGTAATAGGTGGGCACGCTGCTGCGGCCGGGATGTCCGCAGGACATTCGGCATTCGATGGTCCCCGGATAGGTGAAAGGAACAAGGAAGGTGCAACTGGCATTGACGATGACCGGTCCCTCGGTCTGCGTCCACGAGGTGCCGAAACCGAAGCTTTCCAGCCATTCGATGCGAGTCTGTTCCATGTAGCGGAAATAGACCGTGTTGTTCACATGCCCCATGGCGTCCTGGTCGCCCCAGCGTATCGGCATCCGGTTGCTGTAGACAAGCTTGCGGTGGTGTTCCATGGACGGCAAGTCCTGAGTGTTATAGAAGACTTCAAGATTATAATCGTGCGATCAAACCAGTCGATCGAGGTCAGCATGCAGCGCGAATCCATGGAGTTCGATGTCGTCGTCGTCGGTGGCGGTCCGGCCGGACTTTCCGCCGCGATTCGCCTCAAGCAGATCGATCCAGGAATCAACGTCTGCCTGATCGAAAAGGGTTCCGAAATCGGCGCCCACATCCTGTCGGGTGCCGTCATGGATCCGCGCGCGATCACCGAACTGATTCCCGACTGGCAAGCGCTGGGCGCGCCACTCGACACCGCCGTGACCCGCGACCGCTTTGCCTTCCTCACGCGCTACGGCTTCGTCGACCTGCCCGTGATGCTCTTGCCGGGCTGTTTCCAGAACCACGGCAACTACATCATCAGCCTCGGCCAGGTCTGCCGCTGGCTCGGCACGCAGGCCGAGGCGCTCGGCGTCGAAATCTACCCCGGATTTGCCGGCGCCGAAGTCCTGTACGACGACACCGGCGCGGTGCGTGGCGTCGCCACCGGTGACATGGGCCTCACGCGCGACGGCCAGCCCGGCCCCAACCATCAACCCGGCATGGAACTGCTGGCCAAATACACGCTGTTCGCCGAGGGTTGCCGCGGCCATTTGGGCAAGCAGATCGAGGAAAAGTTCTCCTTACGCGCCGCGTCCGATCCGCAGACCTACGCGATCGGCATCAAGGAACTGTGGGAGGTCGATCCCGAGCATTTCGAGAAGGGCCTAGTGATGCACACCTTCGGCTGGCCGATGAAATCGGACACCTACGGCGGCGGCTTCATCTACCATTTCGGCGATAACCTGGTATCCATCGGCCAGGTCGTCGGACTCGGCTACAGCAATCCGCACCTTGCGCCCTTCGAGGAAATGCAGCGCCTCAAGACCCACCCGCAGATCGCCCCGCTGTTCAAGGGCGGCAAGCGCCTCGCCTATGGCGCCCGCGCCCTGGCGGCGGGCGGCCTGCAGTCCCTGCCCAAGCTCGACTTCCCCGGCGGCGCGCTGCTCGGCGACGATGCCGGCATGCTGGTCGCCTCGCGTATCAAAGGCAGCCACGCCGCGATCAAGAGCGGCATGCTGGCCGCCGAAGCCGCCGCCGCCGCATTGGCCGCCGGCCGCGCCAACGACGCGCTGAGCGCCTATCCGGAAGCCTTCCGCGAATCCTGGCTGCACGAGGAACTGCACACGGCGCGCAACTTCAAGCCCTGGATGGCGAAGGGGCTGTGGACCGGCTCCATCGGCTTCGGCATCGACCAGGTGCTGCTGCGCGGCAAGGCGCCATGGACCATGCGCAACTCTGCTGATCACCTGAAGTTGAAGCCGGCCGCCGAATGCAAGCCGATCGAGTACGAGAAGCCCGACGGTGTGCTGACCTTCGACCGCCTGTCGTCCGTCTTCCTCTCCAACACCAATCACGAGGAAGACCAACCCTGCCACCTGCGCCTGAGGGATCCGGCCGTACCCGTAGCCACCAACCTCGCGCTCTACGACGCGCCGGAACAGCGCTATTGCCCCGCCGGCGTGTATGAGATCGTGCGCGACGAGGACGGCCGCAATCCGCGACTGCAGATCAACGCCCAGAACTGCGTGCATTGCAAAACCTGCGACATCAAGGATCCGACGCAGAACATCACCTGGGTCGTGCCGCAGGGCGGCGAAGGGCCGATCTACACCCAGATGTAACGAGACGTCACACCCCGCGGCATGCCCCTGCGGCTCAGTTGGGTTATGCTCGGTTCCACGCCAATCCTCCGGATTGAGCAGAAACAGCGATGAACGACGCAACCCGCATCTCGACGCCCCCCGCAACCGACGCGGACCTTGTCGCACTCAAGGTCCGGCGCGAGCGTGCCCGGGTGTTCAACGAGCGCATGCAGGCATCGGCGCTGACTTCGCCGTTGGGAACAGTTCTGGTGGCCTGGATACTCTGGGAAGTCGCCGGCCTGGCCCGCGCCGCGATCTGGCTGGGCCTCATCAACGTGCTCGAACTGGCGATCATCGGCATCGCCTACCGATGCCGACGTGCCTTGGCCGGTAACGAGGACGAGCGCCCCTGGACGCGCTGGATGATGCTTGTACTGGCCTTTGCCGGGCTGGTCTGGGGAGCTTCCATATTGAACTTTGTCGATGACAGGAACTTCGTCCTTTACCTGTTCAACCTGACGATCCTGGCCTGCGTCGCAATCATCGGCATCGTCCTGATGTCGCCGTTCCGCATCAACCTGATACTTTTTTCCATCGGCACCCTGCTGGTGCCGCTGCTGCACCTTGCCTTCGTTCCCAATGTCATGACGACCCCGATTGCGATCGGATTGTCGATCGTGCTGCTCCTGACGATCCAGTACGGCAGCGTAGCGGAGAAGCAACTCGTCGAAGGCATCCAAAGCGCGGTGCGCAACGAGCAACTGGTGGCGGAACTGGCACGGCGTTCGGCCGAACTCGAAGCCAGCAAGATGGAACTGAACCGGGCACAGTCGGTTGGCAAGGTGGGCAGCTGGATGTACGACATCGCCGGGGATGCCGTCCGATTCTCCGCCGAAGCCTGCCGGGCCTACGGCGTGCCCGAGGGAACGCGTGGCAATCACATGGACATGCTGTCGCGCGTGCTTGAGGACGACAGAAGTGCCGTGGAAGCCGCTTGGCGACTCGCGCTCGGGAAGGGTGAATTCGACCATGAACATCGCATCCTCTGCGGCGAGCAGGTTCGCTGGGTTCGCGAGAAGGCCGAATTCGAGTTCGGCCCCGACGGGGCCCCGCTCGTCGCGCTGGGCACCACCCAGGACGTCACCGAGCGCAAGCAGGTCGAAAACGAAGTCCTCGCCACCCGCAACCAGCTCAAGGCCACGCTGGACGCCACCCCCGACCTGATGTTCGAGGTCGACCTGGAAGGGCGCTACCACGATTTCCATTCCCGCCAGACCGACCTGCTTGCGGCACCAGTCGAGGAATTGCTTGGACGAACCGTGCGCGACGTACTCCCGCCAGATGCCGCAGAGACCTGCCTGCAGGCATTGCACGAAGCCAATGAAACCGGCCAGTCACGCGGCCACCAGTTCGAACTGCCTCTGCCACAGGGAAAGTGCTGGTTCGAACTGTCCGTCGCGCGAAAGTCGATTGTCGCCGGTCAAAGCGTGCATTTCGTCGTGCTGTCGCGCGACATCACCGAGCGCAAGCTGGCAGACCTGGCGCGGCTGGAAAGCGAGTCGAGATTTCGCACGATCATTGACGCGACCCCCGTACCGATAGCGCTCAACGATGCCGAGGGAAACATCACCTACCTCAACCAGGCCTTCCAGCAAACGCTTGGCTACGGCATGGCGGATATTCCGACCCTGGCCGAATGGTGGCCGCGCGCGTACCCAGACACAAAGTATCGGCAGTCCATCGTCGACCTGTGGACGCAACATGCGGAGGCGGCAGTTCGCGGCAATACCGCCTTTGCTCCCATCGAAGCGAAGGTGTGCTGCAAGAACGGCGAGTTGCCCACCTTCATGATCAGTTCGACGGACCTGCACGACGGAACGCATCTCGTGGTGCTCTACGACATCACCGAGCGCAAGCGAGTCGAGCAACAACTTCAGGACCAGCAGGTGCATCTGGAAGAACAGGTTCGGCTGCGGACCCGCGAGCTGGAAATCGCCAAGCAGTCGGCTGATACGGCCAACCAGGCGAAGTCGGATTTCCTTGCCAACATGAGCCACGAAATCCGCACGCCGATGAACGGCATCCTCGGCATGGCGAACATCCTGCGCCGCGAGGGTATCACTGCAAAGCAGGCGGAGCGCCTCGACACCATCGATGCCTCGGCTCACTACCTGCTGAGTGTCATCAACGACATCCTCGACATCTCCAAGATCGAAGCCGGAAAGTTCGAGCTCGATGAAACGCCTGTGGCGGTGGGCGCGCTGCTGGAGAATGTCGCATCGATTCTAGCGGAACGGGCTCGCGCGAGGAACATTCGCCTGCACGTGGAATGCGAGGAGTTGCCGCCCGACCTGGTCGGCGACGCGACGCGCTTGCAGCAGGCGGTACTGAACTATGCAACCAATGCCGTCAAGTTCACGGAGAACGGCACGGTTACCCTGCGTGCCAAAAAGCTGGAGGAGACCCCTACCGAGGTCACCTTGCACTTCGAGGTGGAAGACACCGGGATAGGCATTCCAGCCGAAACCCTGCCTCGCCTATTTCGCGCCTTCGAACAGGCCGACAACTCGACCACCCGCAAGTACGGCGGGACCGGGCTCGGACTGGCCATCACGCGCCGCCTGGCCGAACTAATGGGTGGCGAGGCCGCTGTCTCCAGCCAACCGGGGCTTGGCAGCCGATTCTGGTTCACCGTGGTCCTGAGCAAGGTTTCCGCCACGTCGGCGATTCCGGCCGCCACGCCGGTGATCGACGCCGAAGCGGTGATTCGCCGGGATTTCGGCGGCTGCCGCATCCTGATTGTCGATGACGAACCCGTCAACCGGGAAGTCGCCGAGATGCTGCTACAGGATGCCGGCCTGGTGACCGAAACCGCCGACGATGGCACACAGGCGGTAGCCATGGCGCGCGGCACGGACTATGCCGCCATCTTGATGGACATGCAGATGCCCCAATTGAACGGCCTCGATGCAACCCGTCAGATTCGCGCCATTGCCGGGCGCGGGAACACGCCGATCATCGCCATGACGGCCAATGCTTTTGCCGAGGACAAGGCACGCTGTACCGAAGCCGGCATGAACGATTTCCTGATCAAGCCCTATGCTCCGGACGTACTGTTTGCCACCTTGCTGCGCTCATTCAACCGGAACCGCGCACATCAGGATTCCCCGGTGGCCGCAGCGCCCGGCGGTGCGATGCATCCGGGCTGATCGTCTTGCGGCGGGCGGCGGGGCTTCCCCCAGCCGCCGACGCCTAGCCTCAGAACATAGCCTCGTCCAGCGCCAGCGCGCTGCTGCCGCCCTGCACGACTTCAGCGGCGAGGCCGGACGCCGCCGCCATCACGTGGTCCGCATAGAAATGGGCCGTGGCGATCTTCGCCGGAAAGAACGGATCGGCTTCTCCACCGGCGATCTTCGCCTGCGCCACGAGCGCGGCGCGAGCCATCATCCAGCCGCCGGAAACAACGCCCATCAGGCGCAGGAACGGCACCGCCCCGGCAGCCACCGCACGCACATCCTTGCCGTAGTTGGCGACGATGTAGTCCGCCGCCTGCGACAGCGCCGCGATCCCGCGCTCCAGCGCCGCGCCGATCGCGACGAACTCCGCGCCCGGTTGCTGTGCCAGCAGGCTGCGCGTCTGCTGCATCATGCCGATCACGGCCTTGACCGTGGCGCCGCCTTCGCGCGCGATCTTGCGTCCCATCAGGTCATTGGCCTGGATGCCGGTGGTGCCTTCGTAGATGGTGGTGATGCGCGCGTCGCGCATGAACTGGGCGGCGCCGGTCTCCTCGATGAAGCCCATGCCGCCATGGATCTGCACGCCGAGGTAGGAAAGTTCGTTGCCGTTCTCGGTGCTCCATCCCTTGACCACCGGAATCATCAGGTCGACGTAAGCCTGGTTGTGCGCGCGCTCCGCGGCATCCGGATGACGCGCGGCGGCGTCGTGCGCGGCGGCGACCGTGTAGGCCAATGCGCGCATGGCTTCCACGTTCGAGCGCATCAGCATGAGCATGCGACGGATGTCAGGATGCTTGATGATGGCCACGCCGCTCGCCGATCCTTCGATGGCGCGACCCTGCACCCGATCGCGGGCATAAACTACCGCATGCTGGTAGGCGCGCTCGGTGATGGCGAGGCCTTCCAGTCCGACAGCGAAGCGCGCCGCGTTCATCATGACGAACATGTACTTGAGGCCTTCGTTTTCCTTGCCCACCAGCGTGCCGATGGCGCCGCCGTGGTCGCCATGGACCATGACGCAGGTCGGACTGGCGTGGATGCCGAGCTTGTGCTCGATGGAAACGCAGTAGGCGTCGTTGCGCTCCCCCAACGATCCATCGGCATTCACCATGAACTTGGGCACCACGAACAGCGAAATGCCCTTGACGCCCTCCGGCGCGTCGGGGGTACGGGCCAGCACGAGGTGGATGGTGTTCTCCGCCATGTCGTGGTCGCCGTAGGTAATGAATATCTTCTGGCCGAAAATGCGGTAGGTGCCGTCGCCCTGCGGCACGGCGCGCGAACGGATCGCGGCAAGGTCCGAACCGGCCTGCGGCTCGGTGATGTTCATGGTACCGGTCCATTTGCCGGAAACCATGTTCGGCAGGTACATCGCTTTCTGCGCATCGGTGCCCGCCAGTTCCAGCGCCTCGATGGCACCCAGCGTCAGCAGCGGACACAGCGAGAAGGACATGTTGGACGACTTCCACATTTCCTGCACTGCCGCCGAGACCACCTTGGGCAGGCCCTGGCCGCCATGCTCGGGATTGCCCGACAGCGCGTTCCAGCCGTTGTCGACGAACTGCGCATAGGCTTCCTTGAACCCCTTGGGCATGGTCACCGCTTTGTCGGCCCACTTCGCGCCTTCCTGGTCGCCGGTCCAGTTCAGCGGCGCCAGCACGCCACCGGTGAACTTGGCCGATTCGTCGAGGATCGCTTCCACAACATCGGTGGTGGCCTCCTCGTAGCCGGGCAAGGCAGCGACCTTGTCCAGACCGGCCAGTTCGGTCAGCACGAACATCATGTCCTTCAGCGGGGCGACGTAGGAACTCATGGGTTTACTCCAGTATCAGTAACGTGAAATTGATCGCCGGCGCACCCCGTTTGGTTCGAGCCCAGCGAGCCGATTGATAGCCTCCCCGCGAGGGGGCGAGGCGGGAATTCGCGACGCATGCGTCGCGCCGACGCAGCCGGCTGGCTGTGCAAAGCCAGCCGTGGGCCGCGTAGCGGATGGGAGGGGCGGGCCCATATGCCAGCCTAGTGTAGTGTTGCATTCTGTTTAGAACTTAAGCGGCTGTTGGCGCGAATGACCTTCTGCAGGATGTCGCGAGCGCTCTTGGTCCAGATGAACGGCTTGGGTTTGGTGTTGTGGTGAGCGATGTAC
>JBIKLV010000094.1:0-14109 GCA_044359585.1 Sulfuritalea sp.
CGGCGTTCTGCGCGAGGAACTGGAAAGCGCGCGCACCGAGCGCGAGACGGCGATCCAGCAGGAACGCGTCGCCGCCAGCCAGGAAATCCAGATGCTCAGGGCCACGGCCGCCGCGCTGCGTGACGAACTCGAGCAGTCGCGCGCCGAACGCAACCACGCCGTGCAGCAGGAGCGAGTCGCCGGGCACAACGAGATGCAGCAACTGAAAGCCACATCGACGGCATTGCGCGACGAACTGGAACGCGCGCGGGCCGATACCGACAATGCCGTGCGCACGGCGCTGGTCGGTGCCCAGGGCGAGATCGCGCAACTGCGCCAAACGGTCAGCGGCCTGCGCGAAAGCCTCGAACTGGCGCAGATCGACCGCTCCAATGCCATCAGCCGCGAGCGCAGCCTGTTCGCCGACGAAGGCACCCAGTTGCAGAACACCATCCAGGCCCTGCGCGACCAGGTCGAAAGCCTGCGCCGTAGCTGACCACCACCGCGATGAACAATCCCAGCGAACCCATCGAACACCGGAAACGGGCGACCGCCGAACGCGACCAGGAGGGCCGTCGCCGCCTGCGCCACCTCGAACTGCTGCTCGAAGTCACGCGCCGCATGGCCGGCTACGGCACACTCGACCAGGTGCTGCAGGCCCTGGTGGAAATGACCACCACCGAACTGAATGCCGAGCGCGGTTCGCTGTTCCTCAACGACCCGGACACCAACGAGTTGTACTCACGCGTCGCGCAAGGCAACATCCAGCGCGAAATACGCATCCTGAATACCAGCGGCGTCGCCGGCTATGTGTATACCGCGGGCGAGGCGCTGATCATCGCCGACGCCTACGCCGACGACCGCTTCAACCGCTCGATCGACGAGCAGACCGGCTTCACCACGCGCAACATCCTCTGCGTGCCGATCAAGACCGTAAAGGGCGAGATCATCGGCGTCGCGCAGACGCTCAACAAGCGCACCGGAAAATTCACCAAGCAGGACCTCAACCTGCTCGAAGCGATGACCAGCCAGGGCACGCTGGCCCTGCAAAGCGCCCAGTTCATCGAGCGCATGCAGTCGATTCGTCGCCAGGAAATGGAGTTCATCGACGTCGTTTCCGAGGTCACCGCCGACATCAAGCTCGGCTCGCTGCTGCAGAAGGTCATGGGCGAGGCCACACGCCTCCTGAATGCCGAGCGCTCGACCCTGTTCCTCAACGACGAGAAGACCAACGAGCTGTGGTCGGAAGTCGGCCAGGGCCTGGAGTCGGTGCAGATCCGCCTGCCCAACCACCTGGGCATCGCCGGCGCGGTGTTTACCCAAGGCAAGGCGATCAACATTCCATACGCCTACGCCGACCTGCGCTTCAACCCGGCCTTCGACAAGAAGACCGGCTACTTCACCCGCTCCATCCTCTGCGTGCCGATCGTCAACAAGCACGGCAAGGTGATCGGCGTGACGCAGGTGCTGAACAAGCGCGGCGGACCCTTTACCGGCGAGGACGAGTCGCGGCTGCGCGCCTTCACCGCGCAGATCTCCATCGCGCTGGAGAACGCCAAGTTGTTCGCCGACGTGCAGAACATGAAGAACTACAACGAGGCGATGCTGGAATCGATGTCGAACGCGGTGATCACGCTCGACGAATCCGAGAAGATCGCGACCTGCAATGCCGCCGGCCTGCGCATCCTGCGCGTCACCCCGGCGCAGATCCTGCAAAAGCCCGCTGTGGAATTCTTTGCCGGCAGCAATGCCTGGGTACACGAAAAACTCAAGCGCGTCGGCGAAACGCAAACCACCGAACTGGCGATGGAAGCCGAACTGATGGTCGGCGACGACAAGCTCTCGGTGAACCTGACCGCCCTGCCCCTGCTGTCGGCGGAAAAGAAGCGTCTCGGGTCGATGCTGATGCTGGAAGACATCTCCAACGAGAAGCGCATGCGCTCGACCATGTCGCGCCTGATGGACCCCGGCATCGCCGACCAGATGCTGGCCGGCGGCGTGGATGCGCTGGGCGGCAAGAACGTCATGGCCACGGTGTTGTTCTCCGATATCCGCGGTTTCACCACGATCACCGAGACCCTGGGTGCGCAGGGCACGGTGGCCCTGCTCAACGAATACTTCACGCTGATGGTGGATTGCATCCAGCGCGAGGAAGGCATGCTCGACAAGTTCATCGGCGACGCGATCATGGCCGCCTTCGGCATCCCGGTCGGGCATGACGACGACGCCGACCGTTCGGTGCGCACCTCGATCGCCATGATCCGCGAGTTGTGGCACTGGAACAAGGTTCGCATCACCGAGGGCAAACTGCCGGTCGATATCGGCATCGGCCTCAATACCGACAATGTCGTATCGGGCACCATCGGCTCGAAGAAACGCATGGACTACACCATCATCGGCGATGGTGTGAACCTCGCCGCGCGCCTGGAATCCGCATGCAAGCAATACGGCGCGCACATACTGATCAGCGAGTTCACCTACAAGCAGTTGCGCGGCACCTACTACAGCCGCGAACTCGATCTGGTGGTGGTCAAGGGCAAGACCAAGCCGGTCGCAATCTATGAAGTCCTCGACTACCACACCGACGAGAGCTATCCGCAGATGACCGATGCCCTGCGCCACTTCCGGTCAGGATTGATGAAGTACCGGCAACAAAAATGGACCGACGCGAAGAAGGAGTTCGGTGAAGTGCTGGCGCTGAACGAGCACGACAAGGCCGCAAAGATGTATCTCGGGCGCTGCGACCATTTCTTCGCCAATCCTCCGGGCGATGACTGGGATGGCGTCTGGGTGATGGAGTCGAAGTAACGGGGCCGTGCCCCGGGCGAACGGACGGGACGTCCTACTTGATTCGTGTCAGGAAAGGCTTGCCCGCGGGTCGCTCGGTGGGCGCCTCCACTGCAGGCGCGGAGTTTGCCTCCGGTGTGGCGGTAGCGGCAGAATCGGCCGCGATCTCACTTACTTCAAAGGCCATGCCTTCGCCGTTTTCGCTGGCGTAGATGGCGGCGACACGCTCGATCGGTACCACGACGGGGAATGCCTTGCCGCCAAATCGCGCCTGAAAGGTGATTTCCTCGTTGCCCATTGACAACTGGTGGGTCGCTTCGAGGCCGACATTCAGGACAATCTCGCCGTTCTTGACGAATTCCCGTGGCACACGCGTCGTTGCATCCACCTTCACCGCAAGGTAAGGCGTGAAGCCCTGATCCGCGCACCATTCGTGGATGGCGCGGATCAGGTAGGGTTTGGTGGACTTCATTGGCGTGCGCCGGATAGAACCGGGCGACGGTCAGAAATGGCGCGCCTCAGCGGCGCATCATCTTTTCCGTCGGAGTCAGCGCGTCGATGAACCCCTGGCGCGAGAAGATGCGCTCGGCGTACTTCATCAGCGGCGCCGCAGTTTTCGGCAACTCGATCGCGTAGTGGTCGAGGCGCCACAGCAGCGGCGCGATGGCGACGTCAAGCATGGAGAAGTCGTCGCCGAGCAGAAACTTCTGCTTGTTGAACATCGGCGCCAGTTCGATCAGGCGATCGCGCATGTGCAGGCGCGCCTTGTCGGCCGACTTCAGGTTCTTTTCCACGGCGTCGATGTAGCTGAACAACTCGTGCTCCATCGTGAACAGCAGCTGGCGCGCCTTGGCACGGGTCTGCGGATCCGGCGGCATCAACTGCGGATGCGGGAAACGCTCGTCGATGTACTCGTTGATGATGTTCGACTCGTACAGCACCAAGTCGCGATCGACCAGGACCGGGACGCGGTTGTACGGGTTGATGATGGCGATATCTTCCGGCTTGTTGAACAGGTCGACGTCGATCACCTGAAAGTCCATCTGCTTTTCGTAGAGGACAATGCGGCAGCGGTGACTGAAGGGACAGGTGGTGCCGGAATACAGGTTCATCATGGCGCTGGTGCCCCACGAATAATCCGCGTCACGCACCACTTTGCGGACGGGTGGCGCGTTCATTTCTCGATGCCCCATAGTTTGCATTCACGTATCAGTTCGTTGGACTTAATGGACGTCTTTCCAGTACTCGCGTTTCAGCGCGTAAGCAAAGACAAAGATCACAGACAGGAAAATCAGCACGATCACACCCAGCTTCTTGCGGAACTCGCCTACCGGCTCACCCATGTACTTGAGATAGGCCACCAGGTCGCCAACCATTGCATCGTATTCCTGGGGCTTCATCTTGCCGGGCTTGACCAGCGTCAGCTTGTGGTCCGCGCCCATCACCTGCTCGCCCTGCAGTTCCCAAAGCGCATGCGGCATGCCAACGTTTTCGAATATCACGTTGTTCCAGCCGGTCGGGCGATTTTCGTCGCGATAGAAGCTGCGCAGGTAGGTGTAGAGCCAATCTGCGCCGCTACCGAACTCGGACGCGCGCGCCCTGGCGATGATGGTCAGATCCGGCGGCGCCGCGCCAAACCAGACCTTGGCGTCGGCACGCTGCATGGCGATCTTCATCGGCTCGCCGACCTTCTCTGCCGTGAACAGCAGGTTGTCCTTGATCTGCGCGTCGGACAGGCCGATGTCGGCCAGCCGGTTGTAGCGCATGTAGGACGCCGAATGGCAGTTCAGGCAGTAGTTGACGAATATCTTGGCGCCGTTCTGCAGGGCGGCCATGTCGCTGGATTTGTCCGGCGCGCTATCGAGATGCAGCGTGGCACCCGCAGCGAACGCCAGGACCGGCGCGAACAGGATTGCGGTAAGGAATTTCTTCATTTCGTTGTCACCCGGTCCGGTTCCGGCTTGCAGCGATCCAGGGAAGACCAGATCGGCATCGTCAGGAAAAACAGGAAGTAATACACGCTGAGCAGTTGCGCGATCGGGGCGCCGGGGAGGAAGCCGAAGAACTTGTAGGCCGGATCCTTGGTACCGAGGAAGCCGAGGATGAAGAAGCCGACGACCCAGATCGACAGCAGCCACTTGGTGATCGGGCCGCGATAGCGAATCGACTTCACCGGGCTGCGGTCCAGCCAGGGCAGGAAGGCGAAGATCAGCGTCCCGGCGCCCATTGCGACCACGCCCCAGAACTTGGCATCGATGCCGAGCAGCGGATAGGTCACCGCACGCAGCAAGGAGTAATACGGCGTGAAGTACCAGACCGGTGCGATGTGTGCCGGCGTCACCAGCGGGTCAGCCGGGAAGAAGTTGTTGTACTCGAGGAAATAACCGCCACCCTCGGGCATGAAAAAGACCACGATCGAGAAGACGAAGAGGAACACCACGATGCCGACAATGTCCTTCACGGTGTAATAAGGGTGGAACGGGATGCCGTCCAGCGGAATTCCATTCGCATCCTTCTTCTTCTTGATCTCGACACCATCCGGATTGTTCGAACCGACTTCATGCAGCGCGATGATGTGCGCTCCCACCAACCCGATCAGCACCAGCGGCATGGCAATCACATGGAAGGCAAAGAAGCGGTTCAGCGTCGCGTCGCCGACGACATAATCGCCGCGCAGCCAGATCGACAGGTCGTTACCGATCAGCGGAATCGCGGAGAACAGGTTGACGATCACCTGCGCGCCCCAGAAGGACATCTGGCCCCAAGGCAGCAGGTAGCCGAAGAAGGCCTCGCCCATCAGGCAGAGGAAGATGCCGATGCCGAACAACCAGATCAGTTCGCGCGGTTTGCGGTAGGAACCGTAAAGCAGGCCGCGGAACATGTGCAGATAGACGACGAGGAAGAAAGCCGAGGCACCGGTCGAGTGCATGTAGCGGATCAGCCAGCCCCACGGCACGTCGCGCATGATGTACTCAACGCTGGCAAATGCCACGGGCACGCCCGAGGCATTCAGCGCGGCGTCCGGCTTGTAATGCATGGTCAGGAAAATGCCGGTAATGATCTGGATCGCCAGCACCACCATCGCCAGCGAACCAAAGAAGTACCAGAAGTTGAAGTTCTTCGGCGCGTAGTACTCGGAGAGATGGGCTTTCCAGTTCGAGGTGAGCGGAAAGCGCTCGTCGACCCAATTCAGCGTCCCCTGCAATATGGCGTTCACTTTGCTCATCGCATCAGGCCTTCTTGTCTTCGCCAATCACGATCTTGGCGTCGCCAAGGTACATGTGCGGAGGAATTTCAAGGTTGTCCGGCGCCGGCTTGCTCTTGTAGACACGACCGGCGAGGTCGAAGGTGGAACCGTGGCAGGGGCAGATGAAGCCGCCCGGCCAGTTGGGATCGACGCCCGATTCGGCACCGGTCTTGAACTTTTCGGTCGGCGAGCAGCCGAGGTGGGTGCAGATGCCGACGGCGACGAGGATTTCCGGCTTGATCGAACGCGTGGCGTTTTTCGCGTACTCCGGCTGCATGTTCTTGTCGGACTTGGGATCGGCCAGCTGCTCGCCGATCTTCGCCATGGAGTCGAGCATTTCCTTGGTGCGATTGATGATCCAGACCGGCTTGCCGCGCCACTCGACAGTCATCATCTGCCCTGGAGCGAGCTTGCTGATATCCACTTCGACCGGGGCGCCGGCCGCCTTGGCCCGCTCGGAGGGAAGCATGCTGGCCACGAAAGGCACCGCAGCTGCCACGCCGGCCACTCCGCCCACGGTTGCCGTGGCAACCAGCAGACGCCGTCGACCGCAATCGACTTTTTCGTCACAACTCATGGTGTTAGTCCCTGAATGCTGAAATGCGAATTCGGAAAGACCGCAATTGTAGCGAATCTCGCAGCGCGATTAAAGCCCCGAAGTGGGCCAACTTATCGCCGCTGACCGATGTTATGGCTTATTTCTATTAATAAACAACTAGATAACACCATCCTGCCGCAAGTGAACTAGCTCTTGCGGGGAGTATCCTAGACGACCGAGCAGCAGGTCCGTGTGTTCGCCAAGCGCAGGCCCAAGCCATTCGGTCTCACCCGGCGTCAAGCTCAGCTTGGGGACGATACCGGGAATGCGAAACTCTTTACCATCAGGTAGTTGCGCTTTCTCAAGCATCTGCCGAGCGAGAAACTGGGGATCGCGGAACATGTCCGCCACAGAAAATATCCGGCTCGCCGGGACCTGGGCCTCTGCTGCAGTGCGCAAAACCGACTCTTCATCATTGGCCCCTACCCAGGCGTCGATCACTCCATAAATCTCCACGGCACGCACATCTCGACCGGCGTTGCTCGCAAGTTGCGGATCGTCGGCAAGGTCGGCACGACCGATCGCCAGCATCAGGCGCCGGAAGATCGCATCGCCGTTGGCCCCGATGATCAGGTGCTTGCCGTCACGGGTGGTGTGCGTGTTCGATGGGGTAATGCCCGGCATCACGTTGCCGGTACGTTCGCGGATGAAGCCGAAGACGTCGAACTCCGGCACCAGGCTTTCCATCATGGCGAACACCGCCTCGTACAGCGCGACATCGACCACCTGCCCGGCACCGCCCTTGACTTCGCGATGGCGCAACGCCATCAGCGCCCCGAGGGCGCCCCACAGCGCGGCAATCGAATCGCCGATGGAGATACCGGTCTTGACCGGCGACCGGTCGGCGAAGCCCGTCACGTAGCGCAAGCCGCCCATGGATTCACCGATGGCGCCGAAGCCCGGTTGGCTAGCCATCGGCCCGGTCTGGCCGAATCCGGAGAGACGCACCATGACCAGCCCCGGATTGAGTGCCGAAAGCGTCTCCCAGCCCAGGCCGAGCTTTTCCATGACACCGGGTCGAAAATTCTCCACCACGATGTCGGCCTCGGCAACCAGGCGCTTCGCGATCCCTATACCTTCCGGGTGCTTCAGGTTGAGCGTCACGGATTGCTTGTTGCGCGCCTGGACGAACCACCACAGCGAGGTCTCGCCGTCTCCGGTCGGATAGAGCTTGCGCCACTTGCGCAGGGGATCGCCCTCGCCCGGAGCTTCGACCTTGACCACCTCGGCGCCGAACTCGGCAAGGATGCGCGAACAGAACGGTCCTGCAATCAGCGTGCCGAACTCGACCACGCGGACGCCGTCCAGCGGTTTGGCCTGCCCGCTCAAACGAAATCCCGCCGCTCGCGCAGCGCTTGCGCTACGGTCGCCGCATCGGAAAACTCCAGTTCGCCGCCCACCGGCAGGCCACGCGCAATGCGGCTGACCTTGAGCCCGCGCGCGTGCAGCAGTTCGGACAGGTAATGCGCGGTCGCTTCGCCTTCATTGGTGAAGTTGGTGGCGAGAATCACTTCCTTGACGAGTCCATCGGTGGCGCGCGCAAACAGCCTCTCGAAAGCCAGTTCCTTCGGCCCGATGCCGTCGAGCGGACTCAAGCGGCCCATCAGGACGTAATACAGTCCGTTGTAGGCGTGGGTCTGCTCCATGCTGATCGCATCGATCGGCATTTCGACGATGCACAGTTGCGTCGCGTCGCGTCGCGACGAGAGGCAGCGCTCGCAAATTTCGGCCTCGGTGAAGTTGTTGCAGCGGGCACAGTGATGCAGGTGCTGCAGCGCCGCGTCGAGTCCCCGCGCCAGGCGCTCGGCGCCATTGCGGTCGCGCTGCAACAGGTGATAGGCCATGCGCTGCGCCGACTTTGGGCCGACGCCCGGCAGGCAACGCAAACCCTCGATGAGTTCATCGAGGCTAGACGACGGGCTCATGACGAGCAACTAAAATGGGAGCTTCATTCCGGGCGGCAGGTTCAGTCCCGCAGCGAAGCCGCCCATCTTTTCCGCCGCGGTCGCCTCGGCGCGCCGGTTGGCGTCGTTCAGCGCCGCGGCAACGAGGTCTTCCAGCATCTCCTTGTCGTCCATCACCGATGGGTCGATGATGACGCGCTTGACGTCGTGCTTGCAGGTCATCACCACCTTCACCGCGCCGGCGCCGGACTGGCCCTCGACTTCGATTTGCGCCAGTTGTTCCTGCGCCTTCTCCATGTTGGCCTGCATCTGCTGGGCCTGCTTCATCAATCCGGCTATGCCACCCTTCATCATTTTCCTGCACTCCTTAAACGGGTTTGATCGTCGATTCGTCGATGCTCGCGTCGAACAGGTCGACGACATCGCGCACGAACGGGTCCTGCTCGATGGACGCGATTGCACGGTCCTGGCGCTCGCGTTGCGCATTTCGGCTGCGCTCGGCCGGGGTTTCGCTGGCCACTTCCGCGACGTCGATTTCCAGTCGCAGCAATGCGCCGAAGCTGGCCTGCAACTCGGCCTGCAGCTTGTCCTGCTGCGGCTTGCCTAGCAGGTACTTGTGGGCCGGATCGAGGCGCAGTCGAATCGCCGACTCGCTGCGTTCCGACAACTCGCAATGCTGCGCCAGTTGCTTGACCATCCCGGTCAGCGGCAGGCGGGCCACCAGCGCATGCCAGTCGTCCACAACCGGCGCGGCGCTTTGGACTGCGGGCGCCGGTTCAGCAACTGCCGGCGCTGCCGACAAGGCGACCTTGGCAAAAGTCGGCGCTGGCGATACGGCAGGCAAGGCGGGGGCAGACGCCGCGGCGTTGGGGGCAATAGCCGGTGAACCTGCGGCAGCCGCCGGTACCGCCTTCGCCGGGGCCGTGACCGCGCCGCCGCGCTCCGGCCGGAAAGCATGCAGTCGCAGCAGGGCCATGACGAATCCGGAATAATCGTCCGGCGCCAACGCAAGTTCGTCGCGCCCATGGATGGCGATCTGGTAGGCAAGTTGCAGGTATTCGGCATCGAGCACCCGGGCATACGACGTCAGGCGCTCGCGCTCGGCATCGTCGAGCAAGGCTTGCGGGGCGAACTGCGCCAGCGCAATGCGATGAAACAGGGTCGCCAGTTCCTGCAGGCCGCCGTCGAAGGACAGGCTGCGCGCATCCATCAGTTTGGCGACTTCGATCATCGCCGGCACGTCCTGCCCCACGAGAGCATCGAGCAGTGCGAACAGATGCTCGTCGCCCACGGTGCCGAGCATGGCGCGCACCCCTTCGTCCTCGACCCTGCCCGCTCCGTGGGCGATGGCCTGATCGAGCAGCGAGAGCGCATCGCGCATGCTGCCGGCGGCCCCTTTGGCCAGGTGGCGCAGTGCAGCGACTTCGAAGGCCACGCCCTCGGCTTCAAGAACCCGCGACAGGTGATCGACGATATGCGTTTGCGGCATCTGCTTCAGGTTGAACTGCAGGCAGCGCGAGAGGACCGTAACCGGTATTTTCTGCGGGTCGGTGGTGGCGAGGATGAACTTGACATGGTCCGGCGGTTCTTCCAGGGTCTTCAGCATCGCGTTGAAGGCGTGGCCGGAGAGCTGGTGGACTTCGTCGATGACATACACCTTGTAGCGGCCGATGGTCGGCGCATAGGTCGCGCGCTCCAGCAACTGGGTCATGTCATCCACGCCGCGGTTCGACGCCGCATCGAGTTCGATGTAATCGACAAAGCGTCCCGAATCTATCGCGACGCAGGCGGCGCATGAGCCGCAAGGCGTGGAACTGACGCCGGTCTCGCAATTGAGGGCCTTGGCCATGATGCGCGCCAGCGTGGTCTTGCCGACGCCCCGCGTTCCAGTAAAAAGATAGGCGTGGTGGAGGCGATTCTGGTCAAGCGCATGGGTCAGTGCCCGCACCACATGCTCCTGCCCGACCAGGGTAGCGAAGGACTTGGGGCGCCACTTGCGGGCGAGGACCTGATAACTCATGAAGCGATTTTATCAGGGCGTGAAAGGCAAACGGGGCAGCCCGCGCAAACAGGCTGCCCCGCTCACTCCTGCATGACTGCCTAGCTCTTGTGGCCTTCGTGGCCGGCGGGTGCGCCGGGGCCCTCGCCCCTTGGGCCACCGCGACCCGGAGCATGGCGACCAGGGCCCATGGCGCTGAAGTGCTTGTCCGCCGCAGACTTCTGCTCTGGGCTCAGGCCGGCATAGAGCCGCTTGAAGGATTCGTTCACGGTTTCCATCGCCGCCACGCGATCCTTCATCCGGCTCTGCATCTGCGCCATCCGGTCCGGCGCGCTGAGCGGCTTGTCGGTCGCGATGCGCTCGCGCATCGCCTGCATGCCCTTGTCCGCCTCGGCCTTGGACTTTTCGGCGAAGGCCTGCCACAGCGGTTCCTGTTGCTGCGTAAGCTTGAGTTCGCTTTTCAGGCGACTCAGGCGCTGCTCGACCCGCGCGCCCGGATCCATCATGCCGTCGCGTTGCATCGAGCTGCGCTTCATGCCCGGCCGGCCGTCGCCGTCACAACCCGGACCTTGCGCAAAAGCGATGCCGAATGCGGCGGCGCTGGCGGCGAGAAAGCCGGTGATGATGATCTTGTTGAGTTTCATGCTTTGCTCCTGTGTCGGTGAATGCCTCATGGCAGGAAGCATTTGATCCGTTGGCTGTAAGCCGGATGTGACAGTCGCGCGGAGTTTGTAAGCGGAGGTTGCAGGTCAGCGACTGCCGACGCCAAGAGGTGCGGCGAGCCTGACCCCCGGCACTTGCGGAAAACGGCTGTGGCTGCTTCCTTCCGGACCTGACCAGGTTCACCGCCCCGCAATGCGGGGAGACCCGCCGCAACAAAATTTTAACAGCTTTCGCCGTCCCCGATTCTCCTGGCAGTTCGCTGTCGCGGCAAACGAAACAGCCTCGGTGTAGACCGGCACGGATCCTTCGTGGTCTAAGGACAGAGGCTCAGTGCAAAACCCGGCAAGCTACCGTCATCTTTTCCGGCATGCCCCCCGGAACCGTGCTGTTCTTGCTCTCGAGCGTGCACCGCCCGGCCTCCACCTTGATCCCGGTTACCATGAAACTGTCGGAAACGATCCCGCTATCGCGTTGGTACTGAAAAGGAATCACGTCACCGACGCTGATGATCTCCGGAAGCCGTATGCCACCATACCGCCCACCTCCGGTGGGTCCGGCTTCCGAGGGCCGATCCAACCCGGCAAGCCCCTGCGGTGCGATGGAGATCGCCGTTTCCTGAGCGCTTGCGAACGGCGACCAAAACAGGAAAAGCGTAATGGAAATGAGGTATTTATTCATGGCCTAGCTCCCGAATGGTTTAGTTGCTGCCCAAAAAAAGCATAGTACTGTTCGTGGCGAAAGTCATGGGTATGTTTCACGTCGGAGTCAACCACCGCCGCGCTGGTAATAGAGCGTGAAGCGCTGCATGAAGCGTTCCTGCTGCTCCGCGCTCAAACCGTCAAAATCGATTTCGACACGATGACGCTCAAGCCGTACCAGGCCGATCTCCAGTGGCGCGATGCGTGTCAGGCGCAGCGACCAACCCTTGCCGCTGAAACCGCCGTCGATTTCGCGGATCGCGCCTTCGCCGGTGGCCTGGGGCAACAAGCGGACAAAATCGTCACGGGTGGTGGTCGCGTCGTACGCAAGCGGGAACTTCATCCACCGGCCACGGGTGGCCAGATCGCCAATGTTTCACCGTCGCGCAGTATGCGCCCCGCGCGCTCCGAGGGCGGAACGAAGGTGCCATCGATCAGTACAAGATGCACCAGCTTCTCGGGCAAGCTGAAACGTTTGATGAGCTGATCGACCGTAGTGTCTTCCGCCAGTTCCAGGCTCAACGCATTGGTCTTCTTGCCTTCCGGTGGCAGGTAATCCTGAAGCGTAGCAAAGAGCTTGAAGGTGACCTTCATGCCGCCTTCTGCGCGGTCGCCAGGTAAGCCGCCATGAACTGCGTCGGGTCGGCCAGCAGGCGGGCCTTCCACTCGCCCAGCGGCGCCTGCGTCTGCACCAAGCCGCGCAGGGCGCCGACATGCTCGGTCCAGCCGATGCTGGTGGCTCCGATCAGCATGTCGTCCTTGAACTGCAGCGAGAGGTAGCCGTTTCGGGCCGGATCGACCAGTTCCACGCCGGATCCGCCCGCGGCGGCCGGCACGCCCTGCCACTGGCCAAAGGAGGTGGAGATCAGCCCCAGGGTGTCAAGCACGTTGATCGCCAGGCTGCCGCCGCTCAGCGCGCTCCCGCCGGCCATGTTGTGCGCGGCGATGCGCGCCTGGTCCACGGCATTGGGCTGGATGGCATTGAGTTCCGGCTGGCCAGTATGAAAGCCAAGGGCTTCGGTGACGTCGCCCGCGGCGTAGATGTCGGCGACGCTGGTGCGCATGGCGTTGTCGACCCGGATGCCGCGCTCCATGCTGATGCCGCTGCCGGCCAGGAATTCAATGTTGGGCCGCACGCCGGCGGCGCAGATGACCAGGTCGGCCTCCAGGCTGGCGCCAGTCGAGAGGCTGACCTTCAGCGAGCCACCCGCAGGGGCGCCTCCCCCGGTCACGGCATCGACGATCTTGCCCAGCAGCCCTTTGTCGCTTCCTGCGTCGATCCGGGTGACGCCGGTGTTGCAATGCACGGCAACACCCTTGCCTTCGACCCATTGCTTGATCATGGCGCCGGCGGTCGGCGTCATCATGCGCGGCACCATGCGGTCGCCCATTTCGACGACGGTGAGCGTGACCCCGCGCGCGGCGAGCGCTTCCATGATGATGCAGCCGATGAAGCCGGCGCCCAGTTGCAGGACGCGGCTGCCCGGCTTGGCCTTGGCGGCAATCGCCCGGGCGTCTTCGAGGGTCCAGCAGGTGTGTACGTTGGGCAGGTCGATGCCGGGGACCGGTGGCATGACCGGCCGCGAGCCGGTGGCGATCAGCAGCCGGTCGTAGGGCAGCCGGTCGCCGCTGGCGAATTCGATCTGTTTGGCCTTGGGATCGACCTTGGCAACGCGCCCTTCGATCAGGTGGATGCCTTGTTTGGCGTAGTGGTCGTGGGTCTTCCTCAGGTGGGTGCCGGCCTCATTGATGTTGCCCTGCAGGAAGTAGGGGATCGCCATGCGCGAGTACGGCGGTTCCTTCTCGTCGCCGATCAGGGCGATCTCGGCGTCGGGTTGCAGCCGGCGCAGGGTTTCGGCGGCGACCAGTCCGGTCGGGCCGTTGCCGATGATGACGTGTTTCATGATGCCTCCCGAAGGGCCGTCCCGAGGGAGGCTGCGCCCCCTGTGGGGGCAGCGAACGAAGTGAGCGTGGGGGCCATATAGGTTTCCTTAAAAACGCCCGGGGACCGGCAGCGCCGATCCCCGGGGGGTGAGGCAGGAGTTACAGGCCCAGGCGATCCAGGGTTTCCTTGGTCGGCACGCCTTCGGGCGTCCAGCCACGCACTTTGTAGTACTCGGGGCGCATCTTGTCGATGCCGCTCACCAGGCCCTTGGCCGGCCCGGTCTTGGCCGGTTCGGTCTTCAGGCGCGGCGGCAGGTCGTCGTCCTTGGCGGTGAAGCCGGCGGCGTTGT
>JBIKLV010000025.1:0-45587 GCA_044359585.1 Sulfuritalea sp.
GCCCGACCGGACTGGTCGCCGCCGAAACCCTGCGCCGGCTGCAACCCGACGCCGAGATCGCCCTGATCGGCGACGAGAAGGAACCGCCGTACTCGCGCATGGCGATACCCTACTTCCTGCAGGGCAACATCGGTGAGGCCGGCACCCACCTGAGGAAGACCCACGACCACTACGCCAAACAAGGCATCCACCTGATCGAAGGGCGCGTTACCAAGATCGATCCCAAGGCCAAACAGATCGAATTCGCCAGCGGCGACCGGCTGCCCTACGACAAACTCCTGATCGCCACCGGCTCGCGGCCGGTCATGCCGCCGGTGCCCGGCATCGACCTGCCCAACGTACACACCTGCTGGACCCTCGAAGACGCCCGGGCGATCGCCGCCAAGGCCAAGCCCGGCAGCCGCGTCCTGCAACTGGGCGCCGGCTTCATCGGCTGCATCATCATGGAAGCGCTCGCCGCGCGCGGGGTCACCCTCACCGTCGTCGAAATGGGCGACCGCATGGTGCCGCGCATGATGACGCCGACCGCCGGCGCCATGATCAAGAAATGGGTCGAAGGCAAGGGTGTTGCCGTGCATTGCAACACCGGCGTCACCCGGATCGACGCAGGAAGCGACAAAGGGCTGCTGGGCAAGATCGTCGATGCCGTGACCGGAACTACCGCCCCGGCGGGTGGCTCGCTGAAGGTCAGCCTCTCGACTGGCGCCAGCCTGGAGGCCGACCTGGTCATCTGCGCCGCCGGCGTGCGGCCCAACATCGAATTCCTGGCCGGCAGCGGCATCAGCATGGAGCGCGGCATCCGGGTCGACAACGCCATGCGCACCAGCGTCGCCGACATCTATGCCGCGGGCGACGTCACCGAAGCCCTTGGCTTTCATACCGGCCAGCCGGAACTCAATGCCATCCAGCCCAATGCCGTGGACCAGGCGCGCATCGCCGCGCACAACATGGCCGGCGGGAGCGCGATGAGCGGCGGCAGCCTGGCAATCAACGTGCTTGACACCCTGGGGCTGATCTCCACCTCCTTTGGCCAGTGGCAGGGCGTGCCGGCCGCCGAGGGCGGATCCGGCGTGGAACTGGTCGATCCGGCCAAAAACAGCTACCTCTCGCTGCAGTTCAAGGACGACATCCTGATCGGCGCCACCAGCATCGGCTGGACCGAGCATGTCGGCGCCCTGCGCGGCTTGGTGCAGACGCAGGCGCCGCTGGGCGAGTGGAAGGCCCGCCTGCTGGCCGACCCGACGCAGTTCATGGTCGCCTACCTGGCGACCGCGCAGAAGGCGGCATGAAGGTCACCTTCAAGCTCTTTGCTACCCTGCAGGATTATTTGCCGGAAGAGGCGCGCAAGACCAATGCGTTGCCCCTTGAGCTTGCCGATGGAACGACCATCCAGGATGTCATAGAACGCTTTTCCTTGCCGCAGAAGTTGTGTCATCTGGCGCTGATCGACGGCCATTTCGTCGCACCGGCGGAGCGCGCGGCACGCCGCCTGAAGGAGGGCGAGACACTCGCCATCTGGCCGCCCGTGGCGGGCGGCTAGGCGATGCGACAGCGGTATGCTGCGCCCTGGACGCGCGAGGCTTGAAGAAGTTTTTTGTTGAGGAGTTGGTATGAAAAGCAAAAATGCACTACGCCTGTCCCTGTCGGTCGCCGCGCTGCTGACCGCCGGTTCCGCGTTTGCCGATGCCACGGCAGATGATGCAGCACGCCAATTGGCTATGCGTTCGGGTTGCTTCATTTGCCACGCGGTAGAACTGGACGCGAAGGGACCCGAGGGCCTCAAGCCCGTCGGGCCGCCGTGGAAGGCCGTCGCGGCGCGCTACAAGGACGACAAAGAGGCGCGCAAAAACCTGACTGCGGCGGTGATGGGCGGTACCTCCCCGTATAACCGGCACTGGAAGGCTGAGTCCAGCGGCATCGCGATGCCACCCAACGGCGTGGCGATATCCGAAGCCGACGCGGCGAAACTGGTGGACTGGATCCTCGGCCTGCAGAAGTAGGTCGTCGCTGCCGCGTTGGCGGGCGGGGGGAGTTCCTCCCGTCGCGCGGGAGTCACGCCGATGCGGGATGGAACGCGAACAGCGTGATGTAGGGTTTGTTTTCGCGCTTGCGCCACTGCCAGGGCGGGACCGGCGCCGCGTCCTGCCATAACCCGAGGCGTCGGGTACGGGCGTCGAATTCGGCATATTCGTAGTAGCCCTGTTCTTCCAGCGGCTGCTCGCGGCGTTCGTCGCGGAACCACCAGGCCAGGCCGGCCTCGAGTTGCGCCAGGGCGGCGTCGCGGGTCGGTGGGCAACTGGCGCAGCCCGCCGGTGCGACCGCGACGCGTCCGACGATGCGGCCGTAGTTGTCCTGCTTGCGGCGTTCGACCGCGATGCGACGGCCGAGCAGCAGGTCGGCGAGGCCCTTGCGCGATTCCTTGCCGAAGGCCTGCTTCAGTTCTGGCGCATCGATGCCGGCGAGACGAACCGTATGCCGGGTTTTTGCACCGTCCTCAACGACGATGACGTCGCCGCGGACCACGTCGACCACCTGCCCCAGCAAGGATTCACCCCGTGCCACCGGTGCGGCGAGCAGGACGGTCAAGGCCAGCCACGGCAGGCAGCGGCGAATCGCGGACGAAACATCGATCATGGCGGGACTGCTCCAGGCGCCGCACGGAGCGGCGAGTGGCCATGCTACCAAAGGCGGCTCGCAATTGCGGTCAATGCGGATTGACGCCATCAACGCGGCCGCGGGATACTCGGAGCGAAAGCCCCTGCAGCAGGTGTTGCGGATTTCCGCGATGCGCCGGCAAGCACGGGACGCGAACGGGGAGGTGCGGCGCATGGCGCTGATTCAGTGGGGCGTGAATTGTTACACCGGGCTGCCGGAAGTGGATCGCCAGCATGAGCAGTTGTACGCACTGGTCAATCGCCTTGACGGTGCGAAGGCCGGTCGCGGCGAAATGCTGGAACGGGTGCTGGACGACCTTGGCGACTACGTCCGCGACCATTTCGCGTTGGAGGAAAAGCTGATGCGCGACGCCGGCATCGATACCGCCCACCAGGCAGAGCACCTTGCCGCGCATGCGGTCTTCGTCGAGCGCCTCGGCGAGTTTCGCCGCCACAGCATCGCCGGCAGTGAGGCGGCGGCCGACGAGGTGCTGGCCTTTCTCAGCGGCTGGCTGGCTCAGCACATCCAGTGGACGGATCGCAAGATGGCGATGGAAATCCACGCGCGGATGGGCACCGAGGCACCGCACAACATGTTCGCCCACTTCTGAACTGAAACGGGGACGCGCAGGAATTCGCTTCAGTGCAGCAGGGTCAGGTGCGGCGCTTCGCGCAGTCCGACGTTGACCACGATCACCTGCGGCCCGAGCAGGACGACGCTGCCGCGACGCCGGTTGTCGCCGGTGTCGCTGTAGTCGAAGGCATAGGCGCGGCGCAGCAGCAGGCGGCCTTCGTCGTCGCGGGCCAGGCGCAGGCTGGTGATCGACACCGTGTCGTCCAGCAATTGCAGGCCTTCGGCCTGGCAGGCCGCTTTCGCGGCGCGCACGCCGATGTCGCGCACGTGGATGCTGTCGAACCAGAGCCAGGCCAGCGCGCCGAGCACCACGAGGCTGATGATTTCAAAAGTAGGCATGGACCGATCTTACCTGTCGCGCGGTGCTTGCGGTCCGGACCGTGCCGCCGATCCGCCAGGAAAGTCGGCGCTTGTGACACGGTGTGCGGGGGAACCGGCGGCTGCGGGTAGACTGCTGCGCTTCTCGCCGCACCTTGCGGACGGGGCGGCCAACACTACGGGGTTAAAAATGGGAATTTCATGGCATCGGGCCGCTGGGCTGGCATCTCTCCTGCTCTGCGCGGCAGGCGTGCGGGCGGAGCAGGTCGGTTGCGTGACGACGGCCTGGAAGTTGATCGGCTCCAACCATCGGATCTGCGTCGAGGCCTTCCACGACCCCAAGGTGCCGGGCGTTACCTGCCACGTCAGCCAGGCGCGCACCGGTGGCGTCGCCGGCACCTTCGGGTTGGCCCAGGATCCTTCCGAGTTCTCGCTGGCCTGCCGCCAGACCGGGCCGATCGTCCTGCCGGAAAAGCTGGGCAAGGACGAGACGGTATTTGCCGAGGACACCTCCATCCTGTTCAAGGAAACCCGGGTGGTGCGCCTGTGGGACGAGAAGAACCGCGTCCTGGTTTATCTGGCGATCAGCCGCAAGCTGATCGAGGGCGCGCCGGCGAGCAGCATTTCGACGGTGCCGGTGATGCCCTGGGGCGGACGCTAGTCGCGTCAGTCGGACGCTGCCGGTCGGCAGGGATAACGCGCCTCCAGCAGCGGCACCAGCCATTCCGCCACCGGGCGCTCGCGCGCCTCGGGATGGTCCGTCAGGTAACGGCCGACCAGCGCGTCGATCTCGCAGGTGCATTCGCGGAAACACACGTTGCGACCCTGCAACGCATCGAGCATGCCGGCCAGGTAGCCGTTGTAGTGTCCCGCGCGAAAGGCGTTGGCGAAAGGATCCTGGCGGTTGAAGGCTTCCGATTCGGCACGGAATTCCTGCAACTGCCTTCCGTCACGGCCCGGCGTCAGTGGCTGTGCCGCTGCCGGCAGGGCGGTAATGGCCAACAGCGACACGGCACACCATAGGCTCAGGTCGCGCGGCAAGGACACAGGGAAGCACCAGCCGTGCATGTCCGCCCGGCCTCGCTCGCGGTTCAGGCCTTCGGCCAGAGGACCATCTGCGTGCAGCGGAACAGCGCGATTTTCTTGCCGTTCGCCTCGTCGGTGACTACCGCGTCCCACACCTGCGTATTGCGGCCGAGGTGCTGGGCCGTGGCCAGGCAGGCGATGCTGCCTTCCGACACCGTGCCGAGGTGGTTGCTCTTCAGTTCGATGGTGGTGAAGGACTGCGCTCCCTTGGGCAGGTGGGCCATGGTGGCGTAGCCGCAGGTCGTGTCGGCCAGCGCCACGATGCTGGCCGCATGGAGGAAATTGTTCGGCGCGAAGTGCAGCTTCTTCACCGGCATGCGACTGCGCAGCGAGTTTTCTTGCAGTTCGAGCATCTCGATGCCGAGGTAGCCGGGCAGGTATTCGCCGCCGCGCTGGTTCAGCACTTCGATGGTGACGTCGTCGCGAAGTATGCTCATGAAGGGGTCCTTTGCGGAACTACAACTTGATGCCGAAGGCCTGGGCGATCATCTGCCGCGTCTCGGGGCTGTCCCAGTCCTTGGCGCCGTAGTGCCTGGCCAGCACGCGGCCCTGCGCGTCGATCAGCAGGGTCAGCGGCAGGCGGTTGGCGCCGAGCATGTTCTCCAGTTCCAGCTTCGCGTCGATGAAGTTTTCGAAGGAGGTTCCGGTACGTTCGAGGAAGGCATAGGCCTTTTCCGGATAGTCATCGGTGGATATGCCGATCACCTTGAACGGTTTGCCCTTGTAACGCTTGGAGAGGCTGTCGAGCGATGCCATTTCGGCGCGGCAGGGCCCGCACCAGCTGGCCCAGACGTTGATGATCAGCGGCTTGCCGCGATACGAGGACAACTGCGTCGGCGGCACGGTGAGCCCGTTGAGCCGCGCTTCGCGCAGCGTGCCGCCGACCGGAACCTCGCCCGGCGTGGCGGCAAAGGTGGGAAACGTGAGCGCCAGCAGCAGGGCGGTCGCGGAGACTAATTTTGAGATCACGGCGGTATCCGGCAAAGGAATCTGACTGCAGATTCTAGGGCATGTTCTTGTCAGGCCGGCGTGTCGCGTTGCGTCAGGAAAGCGATTTACGCGAGGCGCCATTGCGAAGGGTCGGCGCTGGCGATACGGCGAAAGCGCCGTCCAAGTCCGCGGATCGCAAAGCAAGGAGGCCCGTTCGGCGGAACGGGCCTTCCTGTCGCATCGCCATCGATGGCGAGCGGCTCAGGGCTTGGCTTTCTCTTGCTCCGCGGTCAGTTTCGCAACTTGCGCGCCGCCTCAATACGAACTCTCCGTCGCGCCGCACCAGGAGCCCATGCCGTCTTTCATCGAGGCGGCCTTGAAGCCGCGCTGCTTGAGCAGGAAGGCGGCCACCATGCTGCGTTTGCCGCTGAGGCAGACGGTGATGTATTTCTGGGCGCGGTCGAGCGCGGTGTCGGCTTCGCGGCGCAGGTCGGGCAGGGGCAGCAGGATCGCGCCGGGGATGTGGGCGTCCTCGAATTCCTCGGGATAGCGCACGTCGACCACCTTCCAGCCGGTGTCGATCATCTTGGCGACGACGTCCGGCGGCAGTTCTTCGACCATGGGCTGCGACATGATGGCGTTGAAGTCGTCGCGTTCCAGGAGCAGGACTTCGCAGTCCTCCAGGGTCTTGATGGTGGCGTTGCGCGTGCCGCCGGAGACCAGCGCTTCGTCGCCGAAGGTGTCGCCGGGGCCGAGCTCGGCGACGAGCTGGAACTGATCGTCATAGAGCCCGGTGCGCCAGACGCCGACCCGGCCGGACCAGATCAGGTAGAAGGCGTCACCGGGTTCGCCCTGGGTGAGTATGGTTTCGCCGGCGCCGATATGACGCGGAATCATGCGCGACAGGGCCTGTTCGACGTGCTCCAGCGGCAGGCGGCGGAAGGCCAGGCTGTGGCGCACCCGCGCCAGGCGGTCGGCCAGCACAGTGCTGCCGTTCTGGCGGGCGTAGCTGGTCAGTTCCTGCCAGGAGGAAAGGGTATCGAGGAACTCGCTGTCGGCGAGCAGGACCACGCAGTCCTCCACGGCCTGCAGCAGGTTGATGCCCGCCTTGGTCATCACCACGCGCTTGCGGGTCTGGGCCAGGTCGAGGAAGCGGTTGCCCGGTTTCAGCAACAGCGAGCCGGAGAGCACCGTGAGGCGCAGGCGCGGCACTTCGCTGGTGAAGGACTCCCCTGCCCGCAGCGAGAGCAGGCGCACGCCGTCGCCGAGCTGTTCGCGCGCCATGGCGCCGTGGTCGACGTAGGGCTTGATCTTCTGCTGCTGCAGGAAGTCGAATATTTCCGGTGAAAGCAGCGGTACAACGCCCAGGCGCGCGCCGTCGCCGGCCGGTTCCAGCGGCGGGATGGCGGCGGCAAGGTTGCGGGCCGGAGCCCGGGAAGGCGGTGCGATCTGCATGATTGTCTCCCTCATCGGTTATCAATGCCGAAAGGATACGCAAGGATGGCGCTGCGAAAAATCCCGTGAACGCGGTAGTGGAATCGGCGTCCGCCGCGCGCCTCAGGCCATGGCGGCAGCGAGCGGGGCGCGGATCGCGACCCGGGTACATCCCTGCGCCGAGTCGATATCCAGCTCGGCGCCAAGCGTGAAGGCGCGCCGCCGCATGTTGCGCAGGCCGTGGCCCGGGCCGCCGGCATTGTCCGCCATGCCTACGCCATCGTCCTCGATCTGGATGTGCATCGCATCGTCGCGGCCGGCGATGCTGACGCGGACCTCGCTGGCGCGGGCATGCTTGAGGATATTGGTCAGCGCTTCCTGGATGATGCGCAGGAATTGCAGCGTGGTGCGCGGCGGGAACTTCAGCGTCTCATCGGTGGCTTCGATCCGCCAGTGCGAGCGCACGCCGGCGGCGTCGAACTGGCGCTCCCAGCGGAAGCGGAAATCGGCGATGGCATCGAGAAAGCTGTCGTCGGGGGTGCCGAGGGCCTCCAGCGCCAGACGCATCTCGTCGATGCAGGAACGCAGGCTGTGCGCCATTTCCGGCGGTGCCAGGTCGCCGCGTTCGGCGCGCGACAGCGACTGGAACAGCTGCGAGCCGAGGCCATCGTGCATGTCCTCCATGATCCGGCGTCGTTCCTCGACCGTGGCACGTTCGCGCTCCAGGGCATGGGCGCGGTGGAACTGGAATTCGAGCTTCGTTTCGCGGTCGGCCACGCGCTGTTCCAGATTGCGGTTGAGAGATTCGAGGTCGAACAGAACCTGGATGAAGCGCTGGGCGAGAATCCCGCCCATGATCAGCAGCATCAGGTTGGCACCGTAGTGCAGGAGGAACACGCGATGGCCATCCCAGGCGGGAAGGATAGTGCCGAGCCAGCCGACCAGCAGCAGGTAGTCGTGGATTCCGGCCAGAACCGTCAGCGTCAGACCGACCAGGAGCGCGTAGGCGGTGGCGGTGCGCTGCCTCGACGCTGCGAAGACGATCATGCCCGCCGTCGCCAGGCCGATCGGGATGAACCCGGCGACCCAAACCTTGTTGATCCAGGAGTCGGCGGCGTCGCCGAAAATCAACATCGAGACCGGGCATAGCAGCCAGTAGATGAACAGTGCGGACCACACACGGGGTCCCGGGCTGATCTGCGCGAAGCGCGCACAGAATACCGCCATCACCGCCACGAAGCCCCCGGTGGAGGCGTGGTACACCATGCGCCACGACCACCAGTGGTCCACCGGAAGCGTCTCGATGACAAAGGTCAGGGTGCGCAAGCCCCAGAGCAGCACGGCGAAGCCGAACAGGCCGTAGAGCTGTTCCTCGCGACGCACCGCCCATATGATCAGGGTGAACAATGAGACCAGCGCGCAGAAGATGATGGTGATCTGCGGCATGGTCAGCACCCAGAACAGGCGTCGCTCCTGTAGCGGCTGCAGATCGACGCTGCGGCCGAAGGACAGCTGCGGAAAGCCGATGCCGAGCCTGGGCTGCGTCCTCACCATCAGGACGTTGCCGGTTTCGTTCAGCAAATTGTCAGGCAATTGAACGAGTTGGGGACGTTCCCACTTGACGCGAATTGCATTGTCGGATTCGGCGATCTGCTCAATCGCGCGGCCATTGAGGAAGAACCGGCCGCCGTCGCGCAGATGCGGCACGTAGACCGCCCAGGAAGCGCCGGCCCGGTCGGCTAACGCTGCGTCGAACTCGATGCGGTACCAGACCGCAACTTCTTCGGCCCGGATCAGGGCGGGACGCCGGTTGTCCGGTAGCCGGATTGCCTCCCAGGGCAGGTCGTCAGCGGGCGGGAGCACCTCGTTGGAGCGCAGCCGCGCCGCGCCGGCGGGCTCGGCGATTTCCGTCGCGGCATCGGCGCGGGCGGCGGCCGGCGCCATGCCGGCCAGCAGCAGGAGCAGCAGCAGTCGCAGCCAGGCGCGCAGCGCCCTCATGCCGAATTTCCCCGGGTGGGCACGGCCGGGCGGGGTCGCGTGGATGCGACTGCGGCGGGCGGGGCCAAAAGTCGGCGCTGGCGCGACGGCGGCGGGAGACTGGTCGGGTATCCGGTATGCAAGACGGTTTACCATGCAAGCATGAATGACCACAGGATAAGAATGGCGATCGGGATCGGCCATCCCGTAAACGCGGTATGGCCGCCCTGCCGTTCATGGGCGCCACTGCTGGCCAATGGGCAAAAGTCGGCGTAGTGCAGTGGATGGCGCAACAACGGATGTCGTGTTCCGCGGATATCACCAATTTTGCTGATCGATCAATGAACCCGACCTGCCCGGGCTATTACCTTCGGATAAGCCCGGAAGCCCCAATCGAGCAACGATCAGGTGATTACGTTGGCGTATCGGCACGTCATGGTTGGGCGGCAGGCAGTCATGCCTACCGCATTCGCGGGATTGGCCGTTGGCGGCCCGCCGCCTAGAGTGGGCAGCGTGGAGTCGGCAATGTGCCGGTTCCCAAGCTACAGGAGGTCCCCATGAAAACGTGCAAGCTCATTTCCTTCCTCACTGCTGGCTTGCTGTTCGCAGCCCCGGCTTTCGCCAGCGAAACCTATGAATGCCACAAGGCGAGTTGCGATTTCGAGGCAAGCGGCGAGACGACCCGTCCGACGCAGGCGGCACCAGCGCCGGACTTCCATGAACAGCTGGCACGCTGGATCGAAGCTCTCCACGCCAATTGCAACCATCCGGGCCAGCAATTCGACAGGGAGCTGGCGCGCCGGCTCGAAGCGCTGGGTGCCAACTGCGACCATCCCGGGCCGGAATTCCTGGCGCAGCTGGCGGCGCTCCTTCAGTCCGGGCAGTAGGCGCGGGGTGCCTTATGCCGGGGTCGTCGCGCTCGACGATCCCGGTATGCAAAGTCCGCCTCAGGCCGTCTCGGCGGTGAGCGGGACGCGGACTTCGACACAAGTGCCTCCCGGCGCCGAGTCGATTTTCAGCGTGGCGCCGAGCAGGTCGGCGCGGCGCCGCATGTTGCGCAGGCCGTGGCCCGCATCATTGCCGGCACCATCCATGCCGATACCGTCGTCCTCGATGTGGATGCGCAGCGCGTCGCCTTCGCCGACGATTTGCACCTGGACAAGCGTGGCGCGGGCATGCTTGAGGATGTTGGTCAGTGCTTCCTGGATGATGCGCAGGTATTGCAGCGTGGTGCGCGGCGTGAATTTCAGCGCCTCATCCGCCGCCTCGATCCGCCACGTTGAGCGCACGCCGGCGGCGTCGAGCTGGCGCTCCCAGCGGAAGCGGAAGTCGGCGATGGCGTCGAGGAATCTGTCCTCGGAACTGCCCAGGGCCTCCAGCGCCAGGCGCATTTCGTCGATGCACGCACTCAGGGTGTCTGCCATCTCATGTTGCTTCAGGTTGCCGCGCTGAGCTCGCAACAGCGATTGGATCAGTTGCGAGCCGAGGCCATCGTGCATGTCTTCCATGATCCGCCGGCGCTCTTCCACGGTGGCACGTTCCCGCTCAAGAGTTTGGGCGTGCTCGAAATGCGCTTCGAGTTGCGCCTCGCGGTCGGCGACGCGCTGTTCCAGGTTGCGGTTGAGCGATTCGAGGTCGACCAGGGCCTCGATGAAGCGCAGCGCCAGGATGCCGCCCATGACCAGCAGCATCACGTTGGCGCCGTGATGCAGCAGGAAGATGCGATGCCCGGCCCAATCCGGAATCCACTTTTCCAGGGCGCCCATGTACAGGGCGATGTCGTGCGCCG
This sequence comes from Sulfuritalea sp., assembly GCA_044359585.1. Lineage (GTDB taxonomy): Bacteria > Pseudomonadota > Gammaproteobacteria > Burkholderiales > Rhodocyclaceae > Sulfuritalea. The sequence continues at coordinate 10,823 of JBIKLV010000025.1, forward strand.
CGCTTCCGATCACCACCAGCGCGCCGGCCAGCATGGCGCAGGCGGCGAGGCTGCGCTGGCGCCATGCCGCCAGTAGCGTGGCGCCGAGCAGGATGACCTGGACTACCATCCAGCCCGCGGTACGCCATACCTTGTCGACCCAGCCGTCCGCAGCGCCTGCGCTAAGAATGAATACGACGGGCCCGATCAGGCAATACAGGAGCAGTGCCCATTCGAGCCATTTCAGACGCAACTGGGCGAAGCGCAGCATGAACACGGCGATCACCGTGGCGAAAACACCGCTGGCAGACAGGAAGAAAAAGCGCCAGACCAGCCACTCGCCGGCGGGCAGGACTTCGATGACGAAGGTCATCGTGCGGACGCCCCAGGCGATGATCATCAGGCCGAACAGGCCGTAGAGCACTTCCGAGCGTCGCCGCAGCCAGATGAAAAGTACGTAGAAGCCGACGATGAAGCAAAAGGTCGACGTGAGTTGTGGCACGACGCGTATCCAGAACAGGCGGAACTCATAAATTACCGACAGTTCTGCCGCCGGCCCGAAAGCGATTCGCGGGAATTCCAGGGAAATGCTCGCGGGCGTCGGCTGGGTGCGCACATGGAGCAGGTTGCGGCCCGGCTGGATCGCGGTTGCCGGGACCGGAAGCAGGTGGGGGCGCTCCCATTTCACATGCACTTCAGCGGAAGGCTCGGCAAGCTGCGCGAGCGGCTCGCCGTTGAGGTAGAAGTGGCCGCCGTCCAGCAGGTAGGGCACATACACGGCCCAGGATTCCCGCGCCATCGGGTCGTGCGGCGCATCGAACTCGATCCGGTACCAAAGCGCCGCAGGCTTCGAAGTGAGGCGCGCCCCGCCCCGGTTTTCGGGAAGCTTGACCGCAATCCAGGCGGCATCCGTCGGTGGCGGCTGTTCGCTGTCGGAAGAAATCCGGAAGCCCGAAGTCGGTTCCAGGATCCGCGGGCTTTCCGCGGCCACGCCGCCGACGGGCGCCAGTCCGGCCAGCAGGACAAGCAGCAACAGGCGCAGCCAGCCGAGAACTGCCATCGTTATGCCGGCGGCCTCAGAGCAGGCCCATCTGATTGGCCTCGAACACCGCCTCGCCGCGCGAGTGCACTGCCAGCTTGCGATAGATCTTCTTGACGTGGGTGACGACGGTGTGTTGCGAGATTCCGAGGATGTCCCCGGTCTCGGCGAAGCTCATGCCCTTGGCAACCTGGCGCAGGATCTCGGTTTCGCGCTCGGTCAGCAGCGGTTCGGTACCTGCCGCGACCGCGGCCGGTGCCGCGTTCTCGTTTGGTGTGGCGCCGCGATAGCGCGTCAGCACGCGGCGCGCGATGCTGGGCGAGATCGGCGAACCGCCGGCGCGCAACTCGTGGATGCAGGCGGCGATGCTTTCGGGCAGCGAATCCTTGAGCAGGTAGCCGGTGGCGCCGGCCTCGATGCTGGCCAGCACGTTGCTGTCGTCGCCGAACATGGTCACCACCAGCGACTCGGTCTCTGGCTGGTGGCGCGCGGCATGGCGGATCACCTCAATGCCGCTCATGTCGGGCAGGCCGAGGTCGACCAGCATCACGTCGGGTGCCTGTTGCGCAAGGGAGGCCATCGCCTCGGCGCCGGTACCCGCCACGCCGAGCAGGCGCAGGCCGGCGTCGGCTTGGATGGCAGTGGCGAAGCGCTGCTGGAACTCGGGAATGTCTTCGACGATGAGTACGCTGGTGCTCATGCGCATGCCGTATAGGTTTTGGGAAAATGAACCCGGATTGTAGCGGGGACTTTGGCGCGAGTGGCGGAAAGTCGGTGCCCCACAGGGACTTCCTTCGGTCGCTGGCGCTACGGCAGTGCGCCGTGCCGTATCGCCAGCGCCGACTTTCCGTCCGGTTTCAGGTTTGCAGGGCCGGATAGTCCGTGTAGCCCTCCGGGCCGGCGCTGTAGAAGGTGCTCGGATCGACGGCATTGAGCACCGCGTCGGCCTTGATTCGCGCCGGCAGGTCGGGGTTGGCGAGGAAGGCGGTGCCGAAGGCGACGGCGTCGAGCTTGCCTTCGGCGACTGCCGTCGCGCCCTCGGCCGGGGTGTAGCCCATGTTGCCGACCAGCACGCCCTTGTAGGCGGCGCGCACGGGGGTCAGCACATCGCCCTTCTGCTTGCCGAAGAAGTCGCCGCGCATCAGGTGCAGGTAGGCGAGCTTGCAGTCGTTGAGCCGCGTCGCAAGCCAGGCGGCGAGGCCGACCGGGTCGCTGTCGATCATGTCGTTGTAGCTGTTGAGCGGCGAGATGCGCAGGCCGACGCGGTCGGAACCCCAGACCTCGCTCACCGCGGCGATCACTTCCAGCATCAGGCGCGCGCGGTTCTCCAGCGGTCCGCCATACGGACCGCTGCGCTTGTTGCTGCCGTCGCGCAGGAACTGGTCGAGCAGGTAGCCGTTGGCGCCATGCACCTCGACGCCGTCGAAGCCGGCCGCCTTGGCATTTTCCGCCGCCTTGCGGAAGCCGGCGACGATGCCGGGGATCTCCGCGTCGTCGAGCACGCGCGGCACCACGTAGGGCTGCTTGCCCTGCGGCGTATGAACCGTGTCGTTGGTGATCGCCAGCGCGCTGGCGCTGACCGGCTGCTTGCCGCCGTTCAGCAGCGGATGGCAGGCGCGGCCGCCGTGCCAGACCTGCAGGAAGATGCGGCCGCCGGCGGCATGGACGGCGTCCGTCACCAGCTTCCAGCCGGCGACCTGGGCCGGCCCATAGATGCCGGGCTCGCGCCAGAAAGCCGAGTTGCCCTCGACGGCCATGGTCGCCTCGGCGATCAGCAGGCCGGCGCTCGCGCGCTGGGCGTAGTGCTCCGCCATCAGGGCGTTGGCGATGTGCTCCTCGCCGGCGCGACAGCGCGTCAGCGGGGCCATGAAGATGCGGTTGGGGACGGTGAGGGCGCCGAGGCGCAGGGGATCGAACAGGCGGGTCATGAGGGCATCCAAAGGGTGGCAAACCGGTGCATCATAACCGCTGGCAAAACCCCCACGGAGTCCGCGCATGATCACCCTGAAAGTCAATGGCAAGTCCCGCCAGATCGACGTCGCGCCCGACACGCCGCTGCTCTGGGCGCTGCGCGACACGCTGCAACTGACCGGCACCAAGTACGGCTGCGGCCAGGCGCTGTGCGGCACCTGTACCGTGCACGTCGATGGCGTGCCGACGCGCTCCTGTGCCACGCCGGTGTCGGCCGTGGCCGGGCGCAGCATCACCACCATCGAGGCGGTCGATGCCGGCAAGGTCGGCCGCGTGGTGCAGGAGGCCTGGCGCAAGCTCGACGTCGTGCAGTGCGGCTACTGCCAGTCGGGTCAGATCATGAGTGCCGTGGCCTTGCTGACGGGGAACCGCAGGCCCTCCGATGCCGATATCGACAACGCGATGTCCGGCAACCTCTGTCGCTGCGCCACCTACCAGCGCATCCGCGCCGCGATTCACGAGGCGGCGCGCAATCTTTCCGGGAGCAAGGCATGAACGCCCCCGCCATCGAAAACCTGAGCCGCCGCGGCTTCCTGCAAGGGGTCGGCGGATTGACGCTGGGTTTTTTCATTTCCGCGCCGCTGGGGCCGGCCGCGCTGGCCAAAATCGCCGTGTCACCGGCGCCGACTTTCGGCTTCAACGCCTTCCTGCGCATCGGCAGCGACGACAGCGTGACCGTCATCTCCAAGCACCTCGAAATGGGGCAGGGCACTTACACCGGCCTGGCGACCATACTTGCCGAGGAGCTCGACGCCGACTGGAACAAGGTACGCGTCGAGGGCGCGCCGGCCGACGCCAGCCGCTACAACAACCTGTTCTGGGGCCCGGCGCAGGGCACCGGCGGCAGTACCGCGATCGCCAATTCCTGGGGCCAGTTGCGCGCCGCCGGGGCCGCGGCGCGTTACATGCTGGTGGCGGCCGCGGCGAAGCGCTGGCAGGTGCCGGCGGCCGAGATCACGGTGCGTGATGGCGTGCTGACCCACGCCGCCTCGAAGCGCAAGGCGCGCTTCGGGGAACTGGCCGAGGCGGCGGCGCAGGAGAAGCCGATCGCCGGCGTGGCGCTGAAGAAGCCCGCCGACTTCCGCCTCGTCGGCCGCCACGCGCGGCGCCTGGACAGCGCCGACAAGGTCAATGGCAAGGCACTGTTCACCCAGGACGTGCATCTGCCCGGCATGCTGGTGGCCGTGGTGGCCCATGCGCCGCGCTTTGGCGCCGTGCTGCGCGGCTTCGACGGTACGGCGGCGAAGCGCATCAAGGGCGTCACCGACGTGGTGCAGATTCCCTCGGGCGTCGCCGTGCTGGCGAGCGACACCTGGTCGGCGAAGAAGGGGCGCGATGCGCTCAAGCTGGATTGGGACGAGAGCAAGGCCTTCAAGCTCGGCAGCGACGAGATCCTGGCGAAGTACAAGGAACTGGCGAAGAAGCCGGGGCTGGTGGCGCACACGGCGGGCGACGTCGATGCCGCGTTCGCCAAGGCGGCCAAGGTGATCCGCGCCGAGTTCGACTTCCCCTACCTTGCGCACGCGGCGATGGAGCCGATGAACTGCGTGGTGCGGCGCACGGCCGAGGGCTGCGAGGTGTGGAACGGCGAACAGTTGCACACCGGCGACCAGTACGCGCTGGCCGGCGTGTTCGGCCTCAAGGCCGAGCAGGTGAAGATCAACATGCTCTACGCCGGCGGCAGCTTCGGCCGCCGCGCCAGCACCAAGTCGGACTACCTGGTCGAGGCGGCGCAGATCGTCAAGGCCATCGACGGCCGCGCGCCGGTCAAGCTGGTCTGGTTGCGCGAAGACGACATGCGCGCCGGCTACTACCGGCCGCTGTTCCACCACGCGCTGGAAGCCGCGATCGATGCCGAGGGCAAACTCGCCGGCTGGCGCCATCGCCTTGTCGGCCAGTCCATCCTCAAGGGTTCGCCCTTCGAGGGCATGGTCAAGGATGGCATCGACGCGGTCTCGGTCGAAGGCGCCGCCAACCTGCCCTACGCGATCCCCAACATGCGCGTCGACCTGCACTCGCCCGAGGACATTCCGGTGCCGGTCCTGTGGTGGCGCTCGGTGGGGTCTTCGCATACCGCCTATTCGACCGAGGTTTTTCTCGACCAGGCGGCGAAGGCCATGGGCAAGGACCCGGTGGCGCTGCGCCTGGAGTTGCTTGCCAAGCATCCGCGCCATGCCGCCGTGCTGCGCCTGGCGGCGGAGAAGGCCGGCTGGGACAAGCCGCTGGCGCCCGGCAAGCCCGGCACGCGGCGCGGCCGCGGCGTCGCCGTGCATGAATCCTTCCACTCCTATGTCGCGCAGGTGGCCGAAGTGACCCTGGCCGCCGACGGCACGCTGAAGGTCGACCGCGTGGTCTGCGCCGTCGATTGCGGCATCGCCGTGAACCCGGACAACGTGCGTTCCCAGGTGGAAGGTGCGGTGGGCTTCGCGCTCTCTGCCGCCCTGTACGGCGAAATCGCGCTCAAGGACGGCGTGGTGACGGCGGGCAATTTCGACGCCTATCCGCTCCTGCGCATCGGCGAGATGCCCAAGGTCGAGGTGCACATCGTGACCTCGCCAGCCGATCCCACCGGCATCGGCGAGCCGCCCGTGCCGCCGCTGGCGCCGGCGGTGGCGAACGCCATCGGCGCCGCCACGGGCAGGTATCCGGGCCGCTTGCCCTTCCGCGCCGAGGACATGAAGGCTTAGCCGGCCATGAACGCCGTATCGCCAACGCCGACTTTTGCGGCGGGGCGGCGGCTGCGGTGGCTCGCCGTGCTCGGCGCGCTGCTGCTGGCGGCCTGCAATTCGCCGCCGCTGTACCAGACGCGGGCGCAGCAGTTCCTCGAACGCAAGGGCGTGCCGCAGGCCACCATCACGCGCCTGATCCAGCGCCAGCCGCTGGCGGCGGACGAGGCGGCGCGACTGGAAGGCTTTCGCGAGACGGCGGTGGGCCACCTGCTGGCCAGCAACCCCGGCATCCCGGCGGAAATGATCCTGCGCCTGTCGACCGACCGCGACGTGGAAGTGCGCTGGGGCACCGCCTACAACCCGCGCACGCCGGTGGCGCGCCTGCTGGCCCTGCGCGACGCGGGCAAGTATTCGACGATGAACGAACACCTCGCTCGCAACCCGGCGCTGCCGCGTGAGGTGATGGTCGCCATGCATCGCGGCGGCGAAGCCAACAAGGTCGCCTTCGCCATGAATCCGGGGCTGCCCGAAGATCTCATGCGCGACATCGCGAACACCGGCGACGAACTTGCCCGCATCTGGCTGGCAGGGAATCCTTCGCTGCCGCCGGCTCTGATGGAAGCCCTGGAGCGCGACCTTGCCGAAGGCGTGCGCCGTTCGCTCGAACAGAATCCGGTCTGGAAGCGCTGGCGACAGGGGAATCCGCGCTGAAGGGGCGGGGGGTGCCGTCCTGCCCGCATTGCGGCAGCGTCATGGTGCGCCGTACCGCCAAGCGGGGCGCTAACGCCGGGAATGACTTCTGGGGGTTCTCGAAGTACCCGGCCTGTCGGGGTGTCCGGGATATTTGAGGCGGCGAACGAATTATGAATTGCCGTCCCGCCAGCGCCGACTTTCGCTATTCGCGAATAGCGAATTAGTTTAGAAGTACATTGACAATATTATGTTTATAAATTACTTTCGCTTTTCGCGAAACAAGAATACTGGTCAACATTCGATATGCGTCGCCCCGTCAATCGCCAAGTTGTGCTCAAGCCTCAGGATTTCTTTCTGCTGCTGGCGCTGGTCACCGTAAAAGGTGAAAACCAGACCTACCCCGATCTTGCGGCCCTTACCGGTCTTTCGATGTCGGAGGTGCACGGTGCACTGAAGCGGGCCGAACAGGCGCGCTTGCTGGCTTTTCTTGATCGTCAGCCGCGTGTCCTCACGCCGGCTTTCAAGGAATTCCTGCTGCATGGAGCACGCTATGCATTTCCGGCGGTGCGTGGAGGAATGGTGGGAGGCGTTCCCACTGCCTATGCCGCCGCGCCTCTCGACAAGAAGATCGCCCCTTCCGGTGACCCTCCGCCGGTCTGGCCCCATGCGGATGGCAGCGCACGAGGTATCGCCCTGATGCCGCTCTACCCGAGCGCACCGGCTGCCGCTTTGCGCAATCCGGCCCTCTACGAAAACCTGGCGTTGTTCGATGCGCTGCGCATGGGGAATGCGCGGGAACGCAATCTGGCGACGGAGATCTTCGAGGCGCGGCTTTGAATCCCGCCGACCCCAACCTGCAACGGGTGGAGTTGGTCGCCCGCGCCTTGGGTGACTTATGCGATGAACTGGTTTTCGTCGGCGGTTGTGCCGCAGGAATGCTATGCACATCGGTGCAGGCGCCGCCGCCGCGAGCAACATTCGATGTGGATCTCGTGGCGGAAGTCGCTGCCCTTGCCGGTTATCACGCGCTGGAGGCGCGCTTTGCCGAACGCGGTTTCACCCGCGACATGTCGCCGGATGCGCCGATCTGCCGCTGGCGAGTCGGCAATGTTGAAGTGGATCTGATGCCGACGGATGAGCGCGTTCTCGGCTTCTCGAATCGCTGGTACGCCATTGCCATGGCTACCTCGATGTCGCTGATCCTGCCTAGCGGCAAATCGATACGGCTGATTTCGGCACCAGCCTTCCTTGCGACGAAGTTCGAAGCCTTCGCCACGCGCGGGGGCAACGACCTGATGGTCAGCCACGATTTCGAGGACATCATCAATGTGCTCGACGGCCGTCCCGGTGTCGAGACCGAGATCGCCGAAGCGGATGGCGAGCTTGCCTCCTACCTCGCCACGCGTTTTCGCGCGGTGCTGCTTCATCCGGATTTCGAAAACACCTTGCCCGGCCTCGTGGTCTACGACGAGCTCTACGACAACCGGATCGAGACCGTGCGTAGTCGCGTAACCGCCATTGCCAACCTGAAACCGACATGAACGCCTCGACCCTCGTCCAGAACTCTGGAACTACTGCAACGTATTGCGCGACGATGGCATGTCGTATGGCGATTACGTTGAGCAGCTGACCTACCTGCTGTTCCTCAAGATGGCCGACGAGCGTTCGCGCCCGCCTTACAGCCAGCCCAGCCTGGTGCCGGCGAAGTACGCCTGGGCGACGCGGCAAGCCAGGCACGGCTCCCCGATCTTGAAGACAAGCTGCGGCTGTTGGCAAGATTGAACTGACCACGGACGCCGCCGCGTGAGGTGATGGTCGCCATGCAGCGCGGCGGCGAAGCCAACAAGGTCGCTTTAGCCATGAATCCAGGATTGCCCGAGGAACTCGACGCGACATCGCGAGTACCGGCAACGAGCTCGACCGCATCTGGTTGGCAGGGAATCCTTCGCTGCCGCCGAAGCGAATGGAAGCCCTGGAGCGCGACCTTGCCGCGGATGTGCGCGCTTCGCCAGGAATGCCGGTGGCAATGCAGCGGTCCGCGAGTGCGACGGCCCGTGCGGCTGAAAGCGATTGATCTGGATCAACACACATGCGAATAGGCAGGCACTTATCACTTTCGTGCAATTTACTATCACTGCCTAAGCGGTTACGGTCGATCCCTCCTGTCAGACCTAACCTGGGATCACTCACTATGAATCGCTTTCTTGTCTTGGCTTGCTCGGTACCGCTGCTTCTCGCAGGCGGTTGTGCGTCCATTACCCAGTCGGAGCTGCAGCGCGTATCCGTTACCGCCACGCACGAAGGCAAGCCACTGAAAGATGTCGATTGCGCACTGACCAATGACAGAGGGACCTGGACTACCAAGGCTCCCGGGCAGGTCGACGTGCGCAAGAGCGGAGAGAATCTTTCGGTGGTTTGCAAGAAGGAAGGGCTCGTCGACGGATTGTTGTCGGCTGTTTCACGCGCCGCCGGTTCGATGTTCGGCAACATCATTTTCGGCGGCGGAATCGGCGCACTCATCGACCACAACAAGGGAACCGGCTACGACTATCCGACCTCGATGCCCGTGCAGATGGGGAAGTCGGTAATCGTCGACAAGAAGGACGAGAACACGCAAACGCAGGCTGCCGCAACCTGCCAGGCAGGGCAGGTTTGCTGAGGTAGCGATCGAAAGCGGCAAGGCCCGCCATCTGAGGGACTTGCCGTTTTGCCGTGGTCAAGGTCCCGGGCCGGAATGGATCTATTGAACCGCGGGTTATGGTCTTTGAAGGGAGTTTGCGCGATACTTTCCCCATTCTCCAGCCTTGGAAGCCCCGCCATGCACAAGCGTATCTGCCTACTTTTCGTCGCCACGTTCCTTGCCAACCCCGTTTTCGCCGCCGACGCGCCGGCCAGCGCCGCCGAGAAGCGCTATGCCGAGGACCGCAAGCTTTGCGCCGACGAACCCTCGTCGAGCGCGCGGATGCAGTGCCTGCGCGACGCCAAGGCCGAGTACGACAAGGCAGTCGGCGCTGGCGCTACGGCGAAATCGGTCGAAGCCAAGTCCTGCACGGGTTGCGGCAGGGTGGTTGCCGTCTCGGTGGTTGAAAAGGACGGCGAGGGCAGTGCAGTCGGCATGGTCGCCGGCGGTGTGGCGGGAGCCCTGCTGGGCAACCAGATCGGCAAAGGCGCCAGCCGCGACATCGCTACCATCGCCGGTGCGGCGGGCGGCGCCTATGCCGGCAACAAGATCGAGCAGAAGGTGAAGTCGGTCAAGCGCTGGGACGTGGTGGTGCGCTTCGACAACGGCAGCGAAAAGTCCTACAGCTTCGACAAGGATCCGGGCTTCGCCATCGGCAGCGACGTGAAGTCCGCCGGCAACAGCGTCGTCGCCCGCTGAACGCCGGCCGCTAGGTTCGCTCTAACGGTAGTGGATCGCCAGCCAGACCGAGGCCTGCGCCGGATCGGTCCAGATCACCCGGTGGCGGCGATGCGCCGCGATGTCGAGCCAGTCGCCGGGGGCCAGGGTGCGTGGTTCGGCTTCGTCTTCGAACCGGATTTGCGCCGCACCCGATAGCAGCAGCACCCATTCGGCCACCTCCTGGTCGTACCAGAAACCCGGCGGGCTGGCCTGGCCGGTGGAGACGATGCGCTCGACGCGGAAGCCGGAGCGCGCCAGCAGTTCCTCGAATCGTTCGCCCTTGCCTGTCGCCTCCGCGAGGCCGGCGAACAGGTTGCCGCTGTCGCTCATGATCAGGCCTTTTTCACGAATTCAGACTTGAGCCCCATTTGTCCGATGCCGTCGATCCGGCAGTCGATGTCGTGGTCGCCATCGACCAGGCGGATGTTCTTGACCTTGGTGCCGACCTTGACCACGGAGGAAGACCCCTTGACCTTCAGATCCTTGATCACCGTCACCGTGTCGCCGTCCTGCAGCAGGTTGCCATTGGAATCGCGCACTACGCGGTTGTCATCGGTGCTGGCGGCGGCCAGTTTCGGCCACTCGTGGGCGCATTCGGGGCAGACGAAGCTGTCGCCGTCCTCGTAGGTGAATTCGGACCGGCATTGCGGACAGGCGGGCAGGCTGCTCATCGGGTTTTCCAGGGCGTGAAATATGCGGTGGCGAATGCTACTACGCGGCCGTGTCGCCGGTACCGACTTTGGTTATAGGCGCGATGGTCGGCTTTCCGCCAACCATCGGCGTTTGCGCCCGAACAACAGTGACGCATTTCAAGTCGCCGGGCAGGGTACACTCGGGGAGCCGAGTCGCCAACCCAACGCTCCATGTCCCAGCCTCCCAATTTCCCGCCGGTTCAGCCGCCACCCGGACGCCTCACGCGGGCGGGCATTGCGCTGGCTTACGCGCTGTTCGCCGCCTTGTGGATCATCGTTTCCGGCTACCTGGTGGCGACGGGAGTCGACAATCCGGCGCTGCAGGCGCCCATCGAGATCGCCAAGGGCCTGCTCTTTGTCGCGGTTACCAGCGTGCTGCTTTACCTTCTGCTCGGTCGCCTCGGCCTGGGCGGTGATTCCGGCGCCGCGCTTGCCTCGCCCTCGGCGCGCCGCCCGCTCCTTGCGGCTGGCCTGGTGTTCCTCATCGCGGCGGTGGTCAGCGGGCTGATGGTGCGGCAGTCGGAGCAGCAGCGGGAACAGCAGCGGCGCGCCCGCATCACCGACATGGCCCATGACCATGCCCTGGTGATCCAGCGCAGCATCGAACATGCCCTTTCGGCCACCTATGCGCTGGCGGCCCTGGTGCGCCAGGGCAATGGCAAGGTGGCGAATTTCGAGGGAACCGCGCAGGAAATGCTGCTGTTCTATCCCGGCGCTGCCGCGCTGCAACTGGCGCCAGGTGGTGTAGTAAGGCAGGCGGTGCCGCTGAAGGGCAACGAAAAGGCCATTGGCCACGACCTGCTGGCCGACCCCAAGCGCAACAAGGAGGCCTTCCTGGCGCGCGAAACCGGCAGGCTCACGCTGGCCGGACCTTTCACTCTGGTGCAGGGCGGGTTGGGCGCGGTGGGACGCCTGCCGGTCTTCCTCGGCGAAAGTCCGCGGGTGTTCTGGGGCTTCACCACGGTGCTGATCCGCTTCCCGGAAGTGCTCGAAGATGCCCGCCTGTCGCAGTTGCCGCAACTGGGGTTCGCCTATGAACTGTGGCGCCTCCATCCCGACAGCGGCGAGCGCCAGACCATCTCCATCGCCGGCGCCAGCGCGCTGTCGGATCCGGTGCATCGGACCCTCGATCTGCCCAATGGCACCTGGACCCTGAGCGTCGAGCCGCTCGGCGGCTGGGCCGACCCCTACGGCCTGGCATTCAAAATCGCACTGGGGCTGTCGTTCAGCCTGCTGCTGGCCTACATGACGAAGCTGTTGGTCGATCTGCGCCGCTACAAGGAAGACCTGGAATCGCGGGTCGAGCAGCGCACGCGACAACTGAGCACCAGCGAATTGCGTTTCCGCAACATGAGCGACGCGGCGGGCGCCTACCTGTGGGAAATCAATACCGACATGGTCTATACCTACGTCTCCGGACCATCGGCCAACGTCAAGGGCTATCCGCCCGAGGCCCTGCTCGGTCATACGCCGATGGAGTTCATGCCGGCGGAGGACATTCCGCCCGTCGGCGAAATCGTCAATCGCGCGATTTCCGAGAAATCCAGTTTCCGTCTGCAGCACCGGGACATCACGCCGGCGGGCGAGGTCTGGTGGGAAGAGGTCTATGGCTCGGTATTCTGCGACGAGAACGGTCGCGTGATCGGCTTGCGTGGCACGGGCATGAGCATCAACGCGCGCAAGCTCGCGGAAGAGGAATTGCGCCGTAGCGAACAGCGCTTCCGCGACGTCGCGGAAGTCTCCGGCGACTGGATCTGGGAAACCGACGCCGACGGTCGCTACACCTACGTGTCGGATGGCGTGAAGGCCATGCTCGGCTACACCGCAGAGGAAGTTATCGGCAAGACGCCCTTCGATTTCATGGGCCCCGACGAAGCGCAGGCCGTGGGCGCTGCGTTTGCCGGGATCGCCGCAGCGCGGGCGCCGTTCAGCGACCTGGAAAACGTGGTCATCGACCGCGAAGGCAGGCTCCACGCGACGCTCACCAGCGGCACGCCCATCCTCGATGCGGGCGGCGCACTGCTGGGCTATCGCGGCATCGACCGCGACATCAGCGTGCGGCGCGCGGCGGAGGATCGCATCAAGCGCCTGACCAACCTTTACAACGCGCTGAGTGAATGCAACCAGGCCATCGTCCGCTGCAACAGCGCCGCGGAATTGTTCCCCCAGATATGCCGCGACGTGGTGCGCTTCGGCGGCATGAAGATGGCATGGATCGGCATGCTCAACGCGGCGACGGGGCAGGTCGTGCCGGTCGCGAGCTTCGGCGCGACCACGGGCTATCTCGATGGCGTGGTCGTCACCTCGAATGCCGACGATCCTCATGGCCGCGGGCCGGTCGGCACGGCGATTCGCGAAAACCGCCCGGTGTGGAACCAGGACTACCTCAACGACCCCGCCACCGCGCCCTGGCACGAGCGCGCCGCGCGCCACGGGTGGCGGGCCGTGGCAGCGCTGCCGCTGCATCGCAACGGCGCCGTGGTCGGCTCGTTCAACCTGTACGCGGACCAGGCCGGCGCCTTTGACGAAGATGCGCGCAAGCTGCTTGACGAGATGGCGACGGATGTCAGCTACGCGCTTGACGGCTTCGAGCGCGACGCCAGCATCCGGCTCGCCGCCGAAGTGTTCGAGCAGGGCAAGGAAGGCATCATGATCACCGACACGCGCGGCCGCATCGTGCGCGTCAATCGCGCCTTCAGCGAAATCAGCGGCTATGGCGAAGCCGATGCGCTGGGCCAGACGGCGGGCCTGCTGTCCTCCGGGCGCCACGGCAAGGAGTTCTATCGTGCGATGTGGGACGCGATCGATGCCAGCGGCCACTGGCAGGGCGAAATCTGGAATCGGCGCAAGGATGGCAACATCTACCCGGAGTGGCTGGCGATCAGTCGCGTGCTCGACGACAACGGTCAGCCCAGCCATTACGTCGGCATTTTCAGCGACATCAGCGCGCACAAGGAAGCCGAGGCCCGCATCCAGCGCCTGGCGCACTTCGATGCCCTCACCGGTCTCCCCAACCGCGCCCTGCTGCAGGACCGGGCACGCCACGCGCTCGGCATGGCGCAGCGCAGCGGCGAGCAGGTGGCGGTACTGTTCGTCGACCTTGATCACTTCAAGAACATCAACGACACGCTGGGCCATCGCATCGGCGACGAACTGCTGGTTGAAGTCGGCCGCCGCATGGGCGACATGGTGCGCAATGAAGACACGGTGTCGCGCCAGGGCGGCGACGAGTTCGTCGTGGTGCTGCTCGGCGTCGATGCCGACGACGCGGCGCACATATCCCAGAAGCTGATCGAGGCGGTCGCGGTCACCTTCCGCGTCGAGCAGTATGAACTGGTGGTCACGCCGTCGATCGGCATCGCCATGTATCCGAGCGATGGCGAGGATTTCGAGGCCTTGTGCAAGAGCGCCGACACCGCCATGTATCGCGCCAAGCAGGACGGCCGCAATACCTTCCGTTTCTTCACACCGCAGATGCAGGAGCATTCGGTACGCAAGATGCAACTGGAAGGCTCGTTGCGCAATGCCCTCAGTCGCGGCGAATTGCAACTGCATTACCAGCCGCAGGTGGCCCTGGCCGATGGCCGCATGGTCGGCGTCGAGGCTCTGCTGCGCTGGCATAGCGGGGAACTGGGCGAGGTGATGCCCGCCGAGTTCATCCGGGTGGCTGAAGACGGCGGCCTGATCCTGCCGATCGGCGAATGGGTGCTGCGCACCGCGGTACGGCAAATGAAGGCCTGGATCGACGCCGGGATGGCGCCGATGATCATGTCGGTCAATCTGTCGGCCGTACAGTTCCGCCACGCCAACCTGCCGCAGCTCGTGGAGCAGATCCTCGCCGAAGAAGGCCTGGCGCCCGAATTCCTGGAACTGGAACTGACCGAAAGCGTGGCGATGGACGACCCGCTGGCCGCCATCGCCGTGATGGATGCGTTGCATGCACGTGGCATCCGCATGTCGATCGACGACTTCGGCACCGGCTATTCGTCGCTGAGCTACCTGCGGCGCTTCCAGGTCTACAAGCTGAAGATCGACCAGTCATTCGTCTGCGACATCACCGAAGACCCGGAAGGCCGCGCCATCGTCCAGGCCATCATCAGCCTGGCCAACAGCCTCGGCCTGCGCACCATCGCCGAAGGCGTCGAGACCGAGGGCCAACTGGAGTTCCTGCGCCAGCAAGGCTGCCAGGAAGTGCAGGGCTACTACTTCAGCCGGCCGCTGGCGGCCGACGATTTGGCCGCCTATGTTCGCGGCGGCGCCTGGCGGCGGCGCCTGGCGGCGGTAACCGCACTCAGCGTGGCGGGGTGTTAGGTGGTGTTTCCACCGGTGTTTCGCTCGGCGCTTCGCTGACGCCGATCACACGGTATTCCTCGATGACCACCGCCTCGCCGTCGATCACCTGACCGCTGGCCGCCTGCTCGTGCGCGGCCTGTTCCCTCATGGCGCGGCGCAGCTTGCGGGTTTTCCATACCAGGAAGCCCCATACCGCCAGCCCGAGCACCGCAATCACGGCGAACAGCACCAGGGAGAACATGAAGCCGAGCACCAGCAGGACGGAACCGGCGATCAGTGCAAACAGGTTTCGGATCACGATCACGCCTCCGCAATGGATCGATGCCGGCCGTCTTTCGATTCGGGATACTGCGGCCAGAAATGCAAAAAGCCCAACCTGAGGCTGGGCTAAGTGCAGGAACAGCAACAAGAATTCTTTGGCTCCTCGACCTGGGCTCGAACCAGGGACCTACGGATTAACAGTCCGGCGCTCTACCGACTGAGCTATCGAGGAACATTCAAGAGGCGCGGATTATAGCCGCGCCTGTTTTAGCCCGCAATAGCCGTGTCAGCTTTTCAGCACGGTGGCGATGGCCTTCGCCACGTAATCGATATTTCGCGTGTTGAGCGCCGCGACACAGATGCGGCCGGTACTCACGGCGTAGATGCCGAACTCGCTCTTCAGGCGCTCGACCTGGGCGGCAGTGAGGCCGGTGTAGCTGAACATGCCGCGCTGGACCTTGATGAATTCGAAACCCGTGGCGCCGGCGGCGGTGAGTCTGTCCACCAGACTGTTGCGCATGGCGCGGATGCGGTCGCGCATGCCCGCCAGTTCGTCTTCCCACTGTTGGCGCAGTTCGGGGCTGGCGAGAACCGCGGCGACCACGGCGCCGCCGTGCGTCGGCGGGTTGGAATAGTTGGTGCGGATCACGCGCTTGACCTGCGACAGCACGCGCGCCGATTCGTCCTTGCTGTCGGTGACGATGGTTAGCGCGCCGACGCGCTCGCCATAGAGCGAGAAGGACTTGCTGAAACTGCTGGAGACCACGAACTGGAGGCCGGAGGCGGCGAACAGGTCGAGCGCGATGGCGTCGGGCTTGATACCGTCGGCGAAGCCCTGGTAGGCCATGTCGATGAAGGCGACGAGGTCGCGCGCTTTCACCGTTTCGACCACTTCGGCCCATTGCGCGGCACTGAGGTCGGCGCCGGTGGGGTTGTGGCAGCAGGCGTGGAGGACGACGACGGACTTGGCCGGCATCGCCGCGAGCGCGGCTTTCATGCCGGCGAAATCGACGCCGCGCGTGGCGGAGTCGTAGTAGGCGTAGTTTTCCACCGTGAAGCCGGCCGATTCGAACAGGGCGCGGTGGTTTTCCCAGCTCGGGTCGCTGATGTAGACCTTGGCCTCGGGCAGCAGGCGCTTCAGGTAGTCGGCGCCGACCTTGAGCGCGCCGGTGCCGCCGAGGCACTCGCAGGTGATGGCGCGGCCGGCGGCGAGCAGTGCGGAATCCTTGCCGAAAAGCAGGCCCTGCACCGCATTGTTGTAGGCGGGGATGCCTTCGATGGGCTGGTAGCCGCGCGGCGGCTGGGTGTCCATGCGGGCTTTCTCGGCGGTCTTGACGGCGGCAAGCAAGGGGATCTTGCCGTCGTCGCCGAAATAGACGCCGACGCCGAGGTTGACCTTGTTCGGGTTTGTGTCGGCATTGAAGGCTTCGTTGAGGCCCAGTATGGGGTCGCGAGGGGCCATTTCGACGGCGGCGAAGAGTGAGGGCATGAGTGCTCCGGATGCAAGAAGTTGTAAGAGTCGGCGCTGGCGCTACGGCAGATTTATGTTGCAGCGCAAAGCGCGCAATAATACCCGATTGCAGGTCCGGCTTTCATCAGGATTTCGCCGGGTTTCCATAAATAAACAAGCGGGTAGGGTGTGGCCGAGATACACGAACTGAAGGGCAGGGTGGTCGAGTTTCCGGGTAGCCCGTGGCGGCTGCACCAGCCGTTTCTGCCGGCCGGCGACCAGCCCGAAGCGATCCGCCTGCTGACCGAGGGTTTCAACGACGGACTGTCCTTCCAGACCCTGCTCGGCGTGACGGGTTCGGGCAAGACCTTCACCATGGCCAACGTCATCGCCCGCCTCGGTCGTCCGGCGCTGGTGCTGGCGCCGAACAAGACGCTGGCGGCGCAGTTGTATTCGGAGTTCCGAGAGTTCTTTCCGGAAAACGCGGTCGAATATTTCGTCTCCTACTACGACTACTACCAGCCCGAGGCCTACGTGCCGTCGCGCGACCTGTTCATCGAGAAGGATTCCTCGATCAACGAGCACATCGAGCAGATGCGCCTGTCGGCGACCAAGAGCCTGCTGGAGCGGCGCGACGTGGTCATCGTGTGCACCGTCTCGGCGATCTACGGCATCGGCGATCCGGTCGATTACCACAGCATGATCCTGCACCTGCGCGTGGGCGAGAAGATCGGCCAGCGCGAGGTGATCCGGCGCCTGACCGAGATGCAGTACGAGCGCAACGAGGTGGATTTCAAGCGCGGCGTGTATCGCGTGCGCGGCGATGTGATCGACATTTTTCCGGCGGAAAATGCCGAGAGCGCGGTGCGCATCACCCTGTTCGACGACGAACTGGAGTCGATCACGCTGTTCGATCCACTGACCGGCCACACGCGGCAGAAGTTGGGCCGCTTCACGGTATTTCCGTCGAGCCACTACGTCACGCCGCGCGCTACGGTACTGAAGGCGGTGGAGGCGATCAAGGAGGAACTGCGCGAACGCATCGAATTCTTCCAGTCCCACCAGAAGCTGGTGGAATGCCAGCGCATCGAGCAGCGCACCCGCTTCGACCTCGAAATGCTCGACCAGTTGGGCTTCTGCAAGGGCATCGAGAACTATTCGCGGCATCTTTCCGGGCGCCAGGCCGGAGAGCCGCCGCCGACGCTCTATGACTACCTGCCGCCGGACGCGATCATGTTCGTCGATGAGTCGCACGTGACCATCCCGCAGGTCGGCGGCATGTACAAGGGTGACCGCTCGCGCAAGGAAAACCTGGTCGATTACGGCTTTCGCCTGCCCTCGGCGCTGGACAACCGGCCGCTGAAGTTCGACGAATTCGAAAAGCTGATGCCGCAGACGGTGTTCGTTTCGGCGACGCCCTCGACTTACGAAGAGGCACACCAGGGGCAGGTGGTGGAGCAACTGGTGCGGCCGACCGGCCTGGTCGATCCGGTGGTCGACGTGCGCCCGGCCAGCACCCAGGTCGATGACCTGCTGACCGAATGCAAGAAGCGCATAGCGGTCGGCGAGCGGGTGCTGGTGACGACGCTGACCAAGCGCCTGGCCGAGCAATTGACGGAGTACATGAATGACAATGGCGTCAAGGTGCGCTACCTGCATTCCGACATCGACACGGTGGAGCGCGTGGAGATCATCCGCGACCTGCGCCTGGGGGAATTCGACGTGCTGGTCGGCATCAACCTGCTGCGCGAAGGGCTCGACATCCCCGAGGTGTCGCTGGTGGCGATCCTCGATGCCGACAAGGAAGGCTTCCTGCGCTCGACGCGCTCGCTGATCCAGACCATGGGCCGCGCCGCGCGCCATCTCAACGGCACCGCAATTCTTTATGCCGATCGGATCACCGACTCGATGCAGCGCGCGATGGGCGAGACGGCGCGGCGCCGGGCGAAGCAGTTGGCGCACAACGAGGCAATGGGCATTACCCCGGTGGGCGTGAAGAAGCGCATCAAGGACATCATCGACGGCGTGTACGATGCGGATACCGCCGTGCGCGACCTCAAGGCCGCGCAGGAAGCCGCGCGCTACGAGGTGATGAGCGAAAAGGAACTGGCGCGCGAGATCAAGCGCCTGGAGAAGTCGATGCAGGAACATGCGAGGAATCTCGAATTTGAGGAAGCGGCCGCGGCGCGAGACGAGTTGTTCCGCATCAAGCATCTCGCCTTCGGTGGCGAGGCGCACGACGCCCCCGGGGACGCGGCATGACGGTGCACAAAGTGCTGTTTGTTTGCACCGGGAATATCTGCAGATCACCGACGGCCGAGGGAGTAGCACGCCACCTTGCTCGGCGGCATGGCGTCGAACAGCACTTCGAATTCGATTCGGCGGGCACCCATGGCTATCACGTCGGCGATCCGCCCGATCCGCGCACCGTGGCGGCCGCGTACAAACGCGGATACGACCTCGCGCCCCTGCGCGCGCGGCGCGTCACGGAATTCGATTTCGTGCGTTTCCACCATGTGCTGGCGATGGGCCAGGACCATCTGCAGTGGTTGCGACGCGCCTGCCCGCCCGAGCAGCGCGACAAGTTGCGCCTGTTCCTCGATTTCAGCCAGCACTTCGATGCTGTCGAGGTTCCCGATCCCTACTATGGCGGCCCCGACGGCTTCGAGCAGGTGCTGGACATGGTCGAGGATGCCGCCGGCCGGTTGATCGCTCAGCTGACGGCAAAAACCTGAATCGTCACGTGACCCCGAAGCCGGGGCCGGAAAAAACAACGGGCGCCCTCTGGCGCCCGTTGTCGCGAAGACCGGACGGCGTCAATCGCGCTTGGTTTCCACCATCTGCAAGGGCTCGCTGGCGATGGTCGCCGCCGCCTTCGGCTTGCGGCCCAGCGGTTGTGCCGGAGCAAAGCTGTCGGCGGCCGGCGCGGCGTGGCTGGTTTCTATCATCACCAGGCCGACCTGCTGCAGCGATTCCTTGATGTCGGCCACGGCGGGTGCCGGTGGAACGATGATCGGATCGGGCGCGGGAGCCACCGGCATCGGTGCGGCGATCGCTGTTTCCGCGACGGACACAGGCTGCGGCTCGGGTTCGGCGACGACCGGTGCTGCGACCTGGACCGCTTCCACGGTGGCTGCGACGGAGGTTTCGACGGGCGCCGCTGCGGACGGGGCCGGGGCCTCGTAGGTGGCGACCGGCGCCGGTTCTGCAACCGGCATCGGGGTCACGATCGGGGCCGTCGGCTCGATCGTGGCGGCGGGTGCGGCAAAAGCTTCCGCGTCGCCGGCCTGGGCGATTTCGACGGCGCCGCCGGCAACGGCTCCGGCGGCGACATCCGTCGCGCTGCCTTCCTCACCACGGCCACGGCCGCGACCGCGGCCGCGACTACGGCGTCCACTGCGGGCTTCGCCGTCACCTGCCTGACCGCCTTCTCCGGCAGTCGGCGCTGGCGCCACGGCGTTCTGCATGCCGTTCGCGTCATTGCGCGGGGGGCGCGGTTCGCGCGGCTCCCGCGGTTCGCGGACCTCCTTGGGTTCGCGCGGCGGACGCGGCTCACGTGCTTCCCTCGGCTCGCGGACTTCGCGAGGCTCGCGGACTTCGCGAGGCTCGCGGCCCTCCCGGGGTTCGCGGCCTTCCCGCGGTTCGCGCGGCTTGCGGGTGGCAGCGTCGCCTTGCTCGTCGCGTTTGCCGGCGAGTCGCGGTGCCTGCTCGGTTCTTTCCTTGCGCTCGCCACCTTCGCGGTTGTCGCGGCCATCGCGGCGGTTGTTGCGATCGCGGCCGTTTCTCCCGCCGTCACGGGTTCGATCGCGGTTGCCTTCGCGGCGCGGCGTCCGTTCGGTCTTTTCTTCCGCGGCGACAGGGGCTTCCACCTTCGGCCCGCCGGTGAACATCGAGAAGAGTTTGCTGAAGAAACCGGGCTGGCTGACCGGCGCAGGTGGGGCGACGGGCGTGGCCGGCTTGGGTTCGACGATCGGCGCCGGTTGGTCGGGGGTGATGCCCCTGACCGCGGCTTCAATCTTGGGCGGCTTGGCGTCGCCGGCCTGGGCCGACGGCGGCTGGTAGGCTTCCTCGACGGGCTTGTCGGCCATCTGGTAGCTGGCCAGGGCGATGCCTTCTGCATTGAGCTGGTCGTGGCGCAGGCGGATGATTTCGTGGGCCGGGGTTTCGAGGTGGCGATTCGGCACGATGACCAGGTTCACCCGGTGGCGCATCTCGATGCGCGAAATGTCGACGCGCTTCTCGTTGAGCAGGAAGGTGCCGACATCGACCGGAACCTGGCAGTGCAGGGCGCCGGTGTTTTCCTTCATCGCTTCCTCTTCGAGGATGCGCAGGATGTGCAGCGCGGCGGATTCGGTGCTGCGGATATGGCCGGTGCCGGTGCAGCGCGGGCAGGTGATGTAGCTGGTTTCGGCGAGCGCCGGGCGCAGGCGCTGGCGCGACAGTTCAAGCAGGCCGAAGCGGCTGATCTTGCCGGTCTGGACGCGGGCGCGGTCATGGCGCAGCGCGTCACGCAGGCGGTTCTCGACTTCGCGCTGGTTCTTGGTCGACTCCATGTCGATGAAGTCGATCACGATCAGGCCGCCGAGGTCGCGCAGGCGCAACTGGCGGGCGATTTCGTCAGCGGCTTCACAGTTGGTGCGGAAGGCGGTTTCCTCGATGTCGCTGCCCTTGGTGGCGCGGCCCGAGTTGACGTCGACAGAGACCAGAGCCTCGGTGTGGTCGATGACGATGGCGCCGCCCGAGGGCAGGGTGACCTGGCGTGAATAGGCCGATTCGATCTGGTGCTCGATCTGGAAGCGCGAGAACAGCGGCACGTCATCGTGGTAACGCTTGACCCGATTGACCGTGCCCGGCATCACATGCGCCATGAACTGCTGGGCCTGCTCATAGATGTCGTCGGTGTCGATCAGGATCTCGCCGATTTCGGCGTGGAAGTAGTCGCGGATGGCGCGGATGACCAGGCTGGATTCCTGATAGATCAGGAAGGCGCCGTTCTGGGCTTTGGCCGCGCCGTCGATGGCGGTCCACAGTTGCAGGAGGTAGTTGAGGTCCCACTGCAGTTCTTCCAGGCTGCGGCCGATGCCGGCGGTGCGGGCGATCAGGCTGGTGCCGCTGGGAACCACCAGTTGGTCCATCACTTCGCGCAGTTCCTGGCGGTCCTCGCCCTCGACGCGGCGCGAGACGCCGCCGCCGCGCGGATTGTTGGGCATCAGCACCAGGTAGCGGCCGGCGAGCGAAACAAAGGTGGTCAGCGCCGCGCCCTTGTTGCCGCGTTCATCTTTCTCGACCTGGACGATGATTTCCTGGCCGTTGCTGAGGGCATCCTGGATGCGCGCCTTGGCCGGGTCGACGCCCGGCTTGAAGTAATTGCGGGAGATTTCCTTGAACGGCAGGAAGCCATGGCGCTCGGCGCCATAGTCCACGAAGGCGGCTTCGAGGCTGGGCTCGATGCGGGTGATGACAGCCTTGTAGATGTTGCTCTTGCGCTGTTCCTTGTTGGCCGATTCGATGTCGAGGTCAATCAGCTTCTGACCATCGACGATCGCAACGCGGAGTTCCTCGGCCTGCGTCGCATTGAAAAGCATGCGTTTCATGTGTGCTCCCGCGCGCATTCACTGCAGGAGGGCACGACAAATCGCACACGGCGGGCGTCAGGACGCGGGCAGTGTGTCTCGGGTTTGCATTTTGTTTGGCAGTTTCATGGTGCCTTTGTTGTTACGTGGCAAACGGGATTGTCGACTTGTCTTCGGTAAAGCGGTCGCTGACTCATGATCAGCGTCCGGCAAACTGTGCCCAACTTTGTGCGTGTGTAGCGCGCAATCAAGTAGTATCGCTCTTTCGGGCGAGCGAAATACCCTGTGGTTCGCGGCTTACGTGCCGGTCGGTTTGTGATTCCGGCGGCTGTCTTGATGGTGCTTGCGTAAGCTTGTCGCCTCTTTCGCATACGGTCGCTTAAAAGCGAAAGCAAAGGCGGCAACAACACCCCGGAAACCGTGCCACCGACGCCACTTCGGGCCGCCGGGCACACCGTCACGGGACGGCTAACCAAGCGGCCAGTATATTGCAAATGAAGGACTTAAGCAAAGATTCGGTTACATGGCTTGAGGTCGGCGAGGACGCCGAGGGCCAGCGCATCGACAACTTCCTGATGCGCATCGCCAAAGGCGTGCCGAAGAGCCATATCTATCGCGTCCTGCGCAGCGGCGAGGTTCGGGTCAACAAGGGACGCGTTCCCGCCGAGTATCGCTTGAAGCTCGGCGACCGCCTGCGCGTGCCGCCCATCCGTACCGCCGAGCGTCCCTCCCAGGCTGCTGTTCCCGCACGGGATTTCGATATAGCTTTCGAGGACGAGGCACTTATCGTGGTGGACAAACCGTCGGGTGTCGCGGTACATGGCGGCAGCGGAGTTTCCTTTGGAGTCATCGAGCAACTGCGGCGGGCACGTCCGCTGGCGAAATTCCTTGAACTGGCGCATCGCCTCGACCGGGAGACCTCGGGCCTACTGGTGGTGGCCAAGAAGCGGGTGGCCTTGATCAGGCTGCACGACATGTTTCGCGACGGCGGCATCAGCAAGCGCTATTTCGCCCTGGTCAAGGGATGCTGGCGCAACGAATTGCAGCACGTGCGCCTGCCCTTGCACAAGTATCTGACGGCTGACGGCGAGCGCCGGGTGAGCGTCAACGCCGAGGGCAAGGCGGCGCACTCCATCGTGCGCCTGGTGGCACGCTGGGAGAATTTCAGCCTAGTCGAGGTCGAGCTGAAAACCGGACGCACCCACCAGATTAGGGTTCATTTGGCGCACCTGGGCTTTCCGATCGCAGGGGACGACAAGTACGGTGATTTTCCCTTGAACAAGGCCTTGCAGAAGACCGGACTGGGCCGCATGTTCCTCCATGCGGCGAAACTGGCGCTGCCGCACCCATTGACCGATGCGACCGTTGAACTGGAGTCGCCGCTGCCCGATGAACTGCGCGCCTTCGTCGAAAAACTGGACAGGAATGAGACAAGAACGTATGGCCAAACGCTTTGAACTGATCGTCTTCGACTGGGACGGCACCCTGATGGATTCCACCGGAGCCATCGTCGCCAGCATCAAGGCGGCGGCGCGCGACCTCGGCATCGAGCCGCCCTCCGACGAGCGCGCCAACCACATCATCGGGCTTGGCCTGATCGACGCACTGCGCCATGCCTTGCCGGACCTGCCGAGCGAGCGCTACCAGGATGTGGCGCTGCGCTACCGCGAGCACTACATGGCACGCGATCATGAACTCCTGCTGTTCGATGGCGCCGAGGCCCTGGTCGATGAACTGGCCGATGCCGGGTACATGCTTGCCGTCGCCACCGGGAAAACGCGCAAGGGACTCGATCGCGCCTTTGAGGTCAGCGGGCTGGGGTCGCGTTTTCATGGCTCGCGCTGCGCCGACGAATGCCATTCCAAGCCGCATCCGCAGATGCTCGAACAGCTGATGGACGAGTTTGGCGTTGGGCCGGAGGCCACGCTGATGATCGGCGACACCACGCATGACCTGTTGATGGCGAAGAACGCCGGGGTTGCCGCGCTCGGTGTCGCCTACGGCGCACATCCGCGTGAAAGCCTGGAGGCGCAGGCGCCGCTGTTTTGCGCGGCCGACGTCGCCGAACTGGCGGGTTGGTTGCGGCAACAGGCTTGAATCCTTCGCGGCGCCTGCTTTGTGCCAGCGGCGACCTGGTCGAAGGCGGCCGAGGCCTGCGATTTTCCGTGGACCGCCATGGCCGCAGCGAACCGGCATTCGTGGTTCGTTTTCGCGGCGAAGTGCGGGCCTACCTGAACCGCTGCGGCCACGTTCCGGTCGAACTCGACTGGCAGCAGGGCGAGTTCTTCGATCATTCAG
Source organism: Sulfuritalea sp. (assembly GCA_044359585.1). Taxonomy (GTDB): domain Bacteria; phylum Pseudomonadota; class Gammaproteobacteria; order Burkholderiales; family Rhodocyclaceae; genus Sulfuritalea. The sequence continues at coordinate 35,141 of JBIKLV010000025.1, forward strand.
GCCTATACTTGATTTGCGCGACGCATGGCGCGCTCTATGCCCCGGAATCAGGCCGTTGCCTGGGGGGGCGCTGCAATGGCAAAGGCCTGGTCGCCCTGAGGTCGGTCGAAGACGGCGGGCAAATCTACTTGATCGAGGAAGGCGGGGAACGTGTCGGACAGCAATGAACAGCAGTGGGAGCGCAAGGTGTTGGAAAAGCTTGCCATGGAAGCGTTGGCCGAACAGCGGCGCGGGCGTCGCTGGGGCATCTTCTTCAAGCTGCTCGGATTTACTTATCTGGTCGTGGTGCTCGGCGTGGCGCTGGACTGGGGGCAGGGCGACAAGGTTGCGGAAGGTGCAAAATTCACCGCGCTGGTCAGCCTTGACGGCGTCATCAAGGCCAAGGGCGATGCCAACGCCGAGCACGTGATCAGCGCCCTGCAGGCCGCATTCGAAGACAAGCATACGGCCGGCGTGATCCTGCGCATCAACAGCCCGGGCGGCAGCCCGGTTCAGTCAGGCATCATTAATGACGAAATGCTGCGCCTGCGCGCCAAGTATCCCGAGATCCCGCTGCATGCGGTGGTCGAGGACGTTTGCGCGTCGGGTGGGTATTACGTTGCTGCGGCCGCCGACAAGATATTCGTGGACAAGGCCAGCATCGTCGGCTCGATCGGCGTCCTGATGGACGGTTTCGGTTTTACCGGCACGATGGAAAAACTCGGGGTCGAGCGGCGCCTGCTGACCGCTGGCGAGAGCAAGGGCTTTCTCGACCCGTTCTCACCGCAGAACGAAAATCACAAGGACCATGCCAAGCAGATGCTGGGCGAAATCCATCAACAGTTTATCGACGTGGTCAGGAAGGGGCGCGGCAAGCGCCTCAAGGAAACGCCCGACATGTTTTCCGGCCTGATGTGGAGTGGTGCAAAGAGCATCGAACTTGGGCTGGCCGATGGTTATGGCACGGTCGACAGCGTGGCACGCGACGTGTTCAAGGCCACCGATGTGCGCGATTTCAGCGTGAAGCAGAACTTTGCCGAGCGCTTCGCCAAGCAGATCGGCGCCGACATGGCCGAAGGAATGGCCAACGTACTGACGCGGATTACGTTGCGCTGACGGCGCCGACGCCCATGTCGGCCAGCAGCATCTCTTGCGCGCTGATGCGTCTGCGTCGCGCCGGCTTGATCCGGTAATCGCCCGCGCCGCTCATTTCCCACGACTGGCAGTTGTCGGCCAGGTAGGACTTGAGGCCTTCCTTCAGCACGCGGGACTTGAGCTTCGGGTCCAGGACCGGAAAGCTGATTTCTATGCGGCGGAAGAAATTGCGCTCCATCCAGTCTGCGCTGGAGAGGTAGATATCCTGCCTGCCGCCGCCATGGAAATAAAAAATGCGGTGGTGTTCGAGGAAGCGGCCGATCACCGAGCGCACCCGGATGTTTTCCGACAGTCCCTTGACGCCCGGCCGAAGCGAACAGACGCCGCGCACGATAAGGTCGATGGAAACTCCCGCCGCGCTGGCTTCGTACAGCGCTTCGATGATTTCCGGTTCAAGCAGGGAGTTCATCTTTGCGATGATGCGAGCGGGCTGCCCGGCGCGGGCGGCGTCGATTTCGCCGCGGATCGCGTCGAGCATCTTCGGGTGCAGTGAAAAAGGCGCCTGCCAGAGGTGCTTCAGTGCGCCCGCCTTGCCGAGCCCGGTGAGCTGCTTGAACACCTCGTTCACGTCATCGCCGATTTCCGGATTGGCGGTCAATAAGCCAAAGTCCGTATAGAAGCGGGTGGTGCGCGGGTGGTAGTTGCCGGTACCGAGGTGGATGTAGCGGCGATAGCCGTGATCCTCGCGGCGCAGCACCATGAGCATCTTGGCATGGGTCTTGTATCCGACTACCCCATATACGACGTGGGCGCCGACCTGTTCGAGCCGGGCCGCGATCGACAGGTTGGCTTCCTCGTCGAAGCGTGCCATGAGTTCCACCACCACGGTGACTTCCTTGCCCTTCTCCGCGGCGCGCAGCAGGTGTTCCATCAAAACCGAGTCGGTACCGGTGCGATACACCGTCATCTTGATCGCGACCACCTGCGGGTCTTCGGACGCCTGCTGCAACAGCTGGATCACCGGACTGAAGGACTGGAACGGATGGTGGATCAGGATGTCATGCTTGCGGATGCTGGCAAAGATGTCGTAGCGCTTGGCCAGTACTTTTGGCAGGCCGGGCTGGAACGGGGGGTACATCAGGTCGGGGCGATCCACCTGGTCGGGAACCGACATCAGGCGCACCAGGTTGACGATGCCCGGCACGCGGTAGAGGTCGCGCCGTTCGAGGTCGAACTGCTGCAGGAGGAATTCGGTCATGACCTCGGAGCAGTTGTCGGCGACTTCGAGGCGCACCGCGTCGCCGAAATGGCGCTGCGGCAGTTCGCCCTGGAGCGCGATGCGCAGGTTCTTGACCTCCTCGTCGTCGACGAACAGGTCGGAGTTGCGCGTGACGCGAAACTGGTAGCAGCCGAGGACGTTCATGCCGGTAAACAGCTCGTCGACGTATTCGTGCATCACGGACGAAAGGAAGACGAAGCCGAAATCGACGCCGCAAAGTTCCTTTGGCAACTGAATCACGCGCGGCAGCGCGCGCGGCGCCTGGACGATCGCGGCGCCCGAATTGCGGCCGAAGGCATCGGTACCTTCCAGTTCTACGGCGAAGTTGAGGCTCTTGTTGAGGACCCGCGGAAAAGGATGCGACGGATCCAGGCCGATCGGAGTCAGCACCGGCATCACTTCCCTGCGGAAGTAATCGAGTATCCAGGCGCGCTGGTTGTCGTCCCACAGGCTGCGACGGACGAAGACGATGCCCTCTGCAGCCAGGGCCGGCAGGATTGTGTCATTGAGCAGGGAATATTGCTCCGCGATCAATTCGTGCGCCTGTTCCGTGACCCGCCGGAACACGTCCTGCGGCGGCAGGCCGTCGGCGCTTGCGGTGTGGCTGGCCAGCTTGATCTGTTCCTTGAGTCCGGCCACGCGAATCTCGAAGAATTCGTCGAGATTGGAGGAAACAATGCAGAGGAAGCGCAGGCGCTCCAGCAGGGGCACGCGATCGTCGGCGGCCTGGGCCAGCACGCGTCGATTGAACGCCAGCAGCGACAGTTCGCGATTCAGGAAATGTTCGTTGGCAAAACGGCGCGTGGTCGACATCGGTTGTGAGTGTTGTCGTCTAATGGAGAGGGGAATTCTACCGTTGCATGGGGCCGCAAATATTACAGTCATGTAGCGACGGACCGGAGTCCCCGAATCGGTAGAATTGTCCCATGGCCTACGAACTGATCGCCGCGGTCGACCTCGGCTCCAACAGCTTTCGCCTGCAGGTGGGGCGGATCGTCGCCAACCAGATCTATCCCCTCGACGGACTCAAGGAGTCGGTGCGCCTGGCGGCCGGACTCACCGCAGACAAGCGCCTGGACGCGGCGGCGCAAAAGCGCGGTCTGGATGCCCTGGCGCGCTTCGCGGAACGCCTTCGCGATTTCGATGCCGGCGCCGTGCGCGCGGTTGCCACCAATACCCTGCGCGTGGCGAAGAATGCCGAACAGTTCCTGGAGAAGGCCGAGGCCGCGCTGGGTTTTCCGATCGAGGTGATCGCCGGACGAGAGGAGGCGCGCCTGATCTATCTTGGTGTGGCTCACACTCTGGCCCGACCCGAAACCCGGCAGATGGTGGTGGACATCGGCGGCGGTTCTACCGAATTCATCATTGGCCAAAACCTCGACCCGATACGCCTGGAATCGCTTTACATGGGCTGCGTCAGCTTCAGCATGCGTTTTTTTCCCGAGGGTCGAGTGGACAAGCATTCGTTTCGCGAGGCCGAGCTGGCGGCGCGCCGGGAGCTGCAAACCATCGTCCATCAGTTTCGCGAGACAGGGTGGGACGAGGCCATCGGTTCGTCCGGTACCGCCAAGGCGATTGTCGATCTGCTGGAATTGAACGGTTGGTCGGACCACGGTCTGACCCGCGACGGATTGGAGAAACTGCGTGGCGAGTTGTTGCGCGCCGGAAATGCGTCGCGGTTGAAACTTCAGGGGCTGCGTCCAGACCGCATACCGGTGTTGCCGGGCGGGTTGTCCATCATGTCGGCGATCTTCAAGGAATTCGGACTGGAACGCATGGCGTTTTCCGAAGGAGCGCTGCGCCTCGGAGTGCTTTACGACCAATTGGGGCGTTTCCATCATGACGACCTGCGCGAGGCAACCGTGAACCGCTTCATGCAGCGCTATGACGTTGATCGTCGTCAGGCGGCACGCGTTGCGCATACCGCGATTGGCCTGCTTGGCCAACTGGTTCCCGGGAGCCGGGAAGCCGGACATGCAGACGCGCAATTCCTGGTCTGGGCTGCACGGCTCCATGAGGTCGGGATATCGGTGGCGCACTCCAGCTATCACAAGCACAGCGCCTATATCCTGGGCAACGCCGACATGCCCGGATTTTCCAGGCGCGACCAGGCTCGCCTTTCGCGGCTGGTGCTGGCGCATCGCGGCAAGCTGGAGCGCGCCCAACCGCTGCGCGGAGAGGCGCCGGAATGGACGCTGATCTTCTGCCTGCGCGCGGCAGTGTTGCTGCACCGGTCTCGCGACGACCAGCCATTGCCGCCGCTGGCCGCGAGTTTTACCCGCAACGGATTCCAGCTGACGCTGGGTGCCGGCGGCCTTGATGATTTGCCGCTCACCGCGGCGGCGCTGGACGACGATGCGCAGCAATGGGCCGGGATCGGCGGCGAATTGCGGCTACACCGCAGCGCCTGACTGCGACCGGCATCCTGCGTGGCTATAATCAGTTTCGTTTCCAAACGCATACGCAGGCACCCCAACGATGTCCGTCGCGCGCATTGAATTGGTCGTTCGCGATGACGAACGCGTGGTCAGGCTTGCCGGGCTGTGGACGCTGGCGACCACCTCGCATGGCGCGACCGGCCTTGCCGCGGAACTGAAGGATGCCGCGAGTCCTGAGGCCGGATGGGATTGCCTTGGCCTCGAGGCGATCGACAGCGCCGGTGCCATGCTGCTCTGGCGCGCGTGGGGCAGGAGACTGCCCGAACTGCTGCTGATCCGGCCTGAACACAAGCGCGTGTTCGAACGCATCGAAGCTGCCGACCACGAGCCGCGCTCGGTGGACTCGCCGATTTCACCGCTGCATGGCGTGATCGTGGTCGGTTCGGCAACCATCGGCATCGGCCGCCATGTCATGGATTTTCTGGCACTGCTCGGCCAGTTCGGGCTCAACCTGGTGCACGTCCTGCGCTTTCCCGTCGACCTGCCGCGCCGCGAGATCTCGGCCAACCTTTACAAGAGCGGTGTGCGTGCGATGCCGGTCACGGCCCTGGTCGGATTCCTGATCGGCGTGGTGCTGTCCTACCTTTCGGCGCTGCAACTCAAGCAGTTTGGCGCCGACATCTTCATCGTCAACATCATCGGCCTTGGCATCGTGCGCGAACTCGGTCCGGTGCTGGTGGCGATTCTTGTCGCCGGACGCTCCGGTTCGGCCATGACGGCGCAGCTGGGCGTGATGCGCGTCACCGAAGAGATCGACGCGCTGGCGACCATGGGTGTTCAGCGTGGATTGCGCCTGGTGTTTCCCAAGGTGGTGGCACTGGTCATCGCCTTGCCCCTGCTGGTGCTCTGGAGCACGGCGATCGCCCTGATCGGCGGCATGGTTTCGGCCCAGGTCCAACTCGACATTTCCTACGGATTCTTCTTCCAGACACTGCCGCGCGTGGTGCCGGCCGCCAACCTCTGGATCGGACTGGCCAAGGGGGCGGTGTTCGGCATGTTCATCGCGCTGGTGGCCTGCCACTTCGGGCTGCGGGTGCGACCCAATACCGAGAGCCTGTCGTCCAACACCACGGCCTCGGTAGTTTCCGCGATCACCGTGGTCATCATCCTTGACGCTTTCTTTGCCATCGCCACGCGCGGCATCGGCTTGCCGATGTAACGCTCATGGCCGCAAGAGTCCCCCGCTCGCAATGAAACACGCGAAAACGAAGTTTCAGTGGAGGCCAACGCCGGCATCATCGGCGTTAAGCGCAGCGGCCGTAGCTAAAAACGAATTTAAGGCCCGCCCCTTCCATCCGCTGCGCGGCCCACGGCTGGCTTTGCACAGTCAGCCGGCTGCGGCGGCGCACCGAATGCGGCGCGAAGCCCCGCCTCGCCCCCTCGCGGGGAGGCTATTGACCGGCTCGCTACGCTCGGCTATCACCAGTCGCTCCTCACGTTAAAGTAATGCCATGGCAGAGCCAGTGATCCGCATTCGTGACCTCTCCACTCGCTTCGGCGAGGTGTGGATCCACAGGGGGCTTGACCTTGCCATCGAGCGCGGTGAAATGGTGTCCCTGGTGGGGGGCTCCGGCAGCGGCAAGACCACACTGTTGCGCATGGTGGTCGGCCTGTTGCTGCCGGACCAGGGCGACATCGAACTCTTCGGCGAGCCGCTTTTCGGCGGCGGAATCGCGCGGGAGCGGGAGTTGCGCCAGCGCTTCGGCGTCCTGTTTCAGCACGGCGCGCTGTTTTCCGCCTTCAGTGTGTTCGACAACATTGCCTTTCCGCTGCGGGAACTGAAGCGCTATGACGAGGATGCCATCCACGACCTGGTGATGCTCAAGCTGTCGATGGTGGAGTTGCTGCCGCGCCACGGCCGCCTGATGCCCGCCGAACTTTCCGGCGGCATGGTCAAGCGCGTCGCCCTGGCGCGTGCCCTCGCGCTGGAGCCGGAACTGCTGCTGCTCGACGAACCGACCGCCGGACTGGACCCAGACCGATCCGACAGCTTCGTGCGCCTGATCCGCATGCTGGGCGAAGAACTCGGCCTGACCGTCATGCTCGTCACCCATGACCTGGATACCTTGGCCGCGCTTTCGACCAAGGTCGCCGTGCTGGCCGAGCAACGTATCCTCGCCTACGGCAGCATCGACGAAATCATGCACATCGACCATCCTTTCATCCGCAATTTTTTCCTTTCCGAGCGCAGCGTGCGCGCCCTGCAGAATTCAGGGCTTCCGGCTGTGCGAAACTGACGCACATGCCAATGAGAATTACCCGCCGATGACGAAACCTGCGAATGGCGAATTGAAGGCCCGCCCCTCCCATCCTCCCCTCGCGGGGAGGCTTCTGGTTGGGTCGCTTCGCTCGACTATTACCAGTCGCTCCGAACGAGCTATTTCACTTCGTTAAGACCATGGAAAACAGATCCCACGCGCTTGCTGCCGGAATCTTCACGCTGCTGTTCGGCATTGCCGCCGCTATCGCCATCTGGTGGCTGGGCCAGAGCGATGCCTCGACCACCACCTACGTCCTCGAAACCCGGCGCAATGTCACCGGTCTCAATGTCCAGGCGCAGGTCCGCTATCGCGGCATTCGCGCCGGCAAGGTGGCGGCGATCGAGCCGGACGAGGCCGACCCGCGACTGATCCTGGTCACCATCAGCGTCGACAACCGCTTCAGGCTGACCCGCGCCAGCACCGCGACGCTCGGCTATCAGGGCGTCACCGGCCTGGCCTACGTGCAGATCGAGGACGACGGCTCCTCGGTCGAGCCGCTGGTCGCCAAGGATGGCGTCATGCCGCGTCTGGTGCTCAAGGCAACCCTGTTCGAAACGCTGGGTGACAAGGCCGGCGACATCGTCGGCCAGATCGATACGGTGGCGCAGCGCCTTGGCCAGTTGCTGGACGAAAAGAACCTGCGCAATCTTTCGCGCACGCTGGACAACGTCGCCAACGCGTCCGACGGACTGCGCGAAATGCCGGCGATCCTGGCATCGATGCGTGAAGCCCTGTCGGCGTCGAACCTGCGCAGCCTGCGGCAGGTTCTCGCGCATGTCGAAAAGACCGCCGGCGAGACCGCGCCGCTCGCCACCGAAATGCGCGAATTGGTGAAGACCATGGGCGGCCTGGCGCGGCGTGTCGACCAACTGGCCGGCAGTACCGGCGACCAGCTTGCGACCGGCACCCTGCCGCGTGCGAATGCACTGATGGATGAACTCTCGGCAAGTTCGCGCCAGTTGAACCGGGTACTCGACAGCCTCGAGAACAATCCGCAAATGCTTTTGTTCGGGCGTGATGCCGCCGCTCCCGGGCCCGGCGAACCGGGTTTTGCGGCGCCCGCGCCGCGTGGCGCCAGCGGTGGCTGAGACGTGCGGCACCCACCGAATGTGCCGAGTCAACAAGTGAAACAGGGAGAATCGATGAGAACGTGGTTGCTTGCGCTGTGCTCGGGACTGTTGCTGGCGGCATGTGGTGCGAATCCGCCGGCCGGGGACGCCGTCCATTTTGATTTCGGCAGTTCAGGTGCGGGCGGCAGCGCCTGGCCTGTTTCGCCGGGTGCGGTAGACGTCCAGGCGGCGTCCTGGCTTGCGGGTCCGGCCATGCAGTACCGACTCGCCTACGCCGAGCCGCTGCGCCGCCAGAGCTATGCCGGCAGCCGCTGGGCGGCCGCCCCTGCCGAATTGCTCGAAAGCGCGCTGAGGCGTCGCCTGGCGGCGGCGGAACCGAGTGCGCGCGGGGCAGGGTGCCGGCTGCAACTGGTGCTCGACGAGTTCGAGCAGCGCTTCGATGACGTAAAGAACAGCCAGGCAGTGATCGAAGTGCGCGCCCAACTGGTTCCGGCGCGTGGCGGTGATGCCCTGGTGCGTCGCGGCTTCCGCGTCTCGAGGCCGGCGCCGACCGCCGATGCGCGCGGCGGCGTTGTCGCGGCACGTGATGCCGTACAGGGCCTGGGTGACGATCTGGGCCGCTGGCTGGCTGATCTCGCGCGTGAAAATCCCGGCATCCTGGAACGCTGCCGGACCTGATCCACACCAACAGGACGAAATCCATGAGCAATCCTTACGCTTCCGGACTGGACAAGAATCCGGCGAACTATGTGCCGCTGACGCCGCTCTCGTTCATCGAGCGCTCGGCCTACATCTACCCGGATCACGTGGCCACCATCCACGGCGCGCGGCGCTACACCTGGCGCCAGGAGTACGAACGGGCCCGGCGCCTGGCATCGGCGCTGGCCGCGCAGGGAGTCGGCGCTGGCGACACGGTGGCTGCCATGCTCAACAACACGCCGGAGATGTTCGAGTGCCATTTCGGCGTACCGATGTGCGGCGCCGTGCTCAATACGCTGAACACCCGCCTCGATGCGGAGTCCCTGGCCTTCATGCTCAATCACGGCGAGTCCAAGGTACTGATCACCGATCGCGAGTATTCGGGAGTCGTCGTCAAGGCGCTGGCCGAACTCGGGCGCAAGATCCTGGTTATCGATGTCGACGATCCGGAATACGCCGGTCCCGGCGAGCGTGTGGGCACGGTCGAGTACGAAGTTTTCATCGCCAGCGGCAATCCGGACTATGCGTGGAAGACACCCGCCGACGAGTGGGACGCGATTTCGCTCAACTACACCTCGGGCACCACCGGCAACCCGAAGGGCGTGGTCTACCATCACCGCGGCGCCTATCTCAATGCGCTGTCCAACATTGTCTCCTGGGGCATGCCGCCGCAGGCCACCTACCTGTGGACCCTGCCGATGTTCCACTGCAACGGCTGGTGCTTCCCCTGGACCGTGGCCGCCAATTCCGGCACCAACGTCTGCCTGCGCCGCGTTGATCCCAAGCTGATCCTCGACGCCATCCGCGAACACAAGGTCAGCCATTACTGCGGCGCACCCATCGTGCATTCGATGCTGGTCAGCGCCCCGGCCGCGTGGCGCGAGGGCATCAACCACAAGGTCTCGGCTCTGGTGGCGGCGGCACCGCCGCCGGCGGCGGTGATCGAGGGCATGAACAAGATCGGTTTCGACATCACGCATGTCTATGGCCTGACCGAAACCTACGGTCCGGCGTCGGTCTGCGCCAAGCACGAGTCCTGGCTGGAACTTCCGCTCGACGAGCAGGTGCGTCTCAACGGCCGTCAGGGCGTGCGTTACCACTGCCAGGAAGGCGTCACGGTGATGGACCCGGACAGCATGCAGCCGGTGCCCTGGGACGACCAGACCATGGGCGAGATCATGTTCCGCGGCAACATCGTGATGAAGGGCTACCTGAAGAATCCCAAGGCGACCGAGGAGGCCTTCCGCGGCGGCTGGTACCACACCGGCGACCTCGCCGTGATGCAGCCCGACGGTTACGTCAAGATCAAGGACCGCAGCAAGGACGTGATCATTTCCGGCGGCGAAAACATTTCCTCGATCGAGGTCGAGGACACGCTTTACCGCCATCCGGCGGTGATGGGCGCCGCGGTGGTCGCCACGCCCGACCCGAAGTGGGGCGAGGTTCCCTGCGCCTTCATCGAACTGCGCGAAGGCGCCAGTGTCACGGCGGAGGAACTAACCGAGTTCTGCCGCGAGCGCATGGCGCGCTTCAAGGTGCCGAAGAAGTTCATCTTCGAAGCGCTGCCGAAAACCTCGACCGGCAAGATCCAGAAATACGTGCTGCGCGAAAAAGCCAAGTCGACCT
>JBIKLV010000095.1:0-13899 GCA_044359585.1 Sulfuritalea sp.
TAACGGGTGCCGGAACACTGGTCGTCGATGACGATGGTGGAACCGACCGACTCGACCATGGCCATGAAGGCGATGTCGTCGTTCTCGGAACCGATGGTCATGAAGCGCACGCCTTCCTTGCGCTCCAGCTTGCGCGAAGGCAGCGCGGCGAGCACCTTCTTCAGCATCTCGTTGTGCTCGCGCTTGTCGATGAACTGTGCGGTCAGCGAGGCGTAAAGCGCCTCGACGCCGGTGACGCGGGGATTCTCTTCCTTGCGGTATTCGAACAGTTCGCGCAGCAGGCGGCGGTTTTCGTCAACCACGGCCAGCGCTTCCTTGAGCATCGCGTCAGTCAGTTCCTTGCCGGTCAGCGCCTGGAGGAAAGTACGGAAGGATTGCAGTTCGGCGTGGTGGGCCTTGCGTGCATGGGGCGACTGCACGTCGTTGGGCATCGGCACGTAGTAGTCCCACTGCACGGTCGGCACATTGCTGCGCCAGGAACTGAAGGTCTGCCGGTACTGGATGCAGGATTGCGTCAGGGTCACGCCCTCGGCGTAATCGAAGCGGTTCAGCAGGCCCTGCGCCAGCGAATCGCGGCAGAACGGGCAGAACATGCCGAAGATGTGCGGCTCGGTGACGTTCTGCGGCTCATGGGCACCCAGCACGCGGACCGGCAGCATGCCGGCGGCGATCAGCAGTTCCTCCGCCGTGTAGGTACACATCGTCGCCACAACCTGGCCACCCGTGCGCTTCTTCCAGTCTCGCGCATAGTCGTGGCGCTTCTCATACCAGTCCTTGAACTGGTCGAACAAACCATCAGCCATTGCTGCCTCCTTTGTTGTCCATCCGCCGCGAGGGTCGCTGCGAATCGGTACTTCTCGATAAGAGCGGAACTATTGTTCCTTGTCTGAACCATACTGCACAACTGAAGCGAAGTATGGGGATCAGAAATCAGGCTGTCAATACCGTCATGCAGTATTGTGCCGCAGTAGCTGAAAGCATACAACTTTATGTTTTTATTGTATTTACTGTGTTTTTACTGGTAAATAAGAATTTCCTAACGTGCAGAACAGTTGACATACATCAAAAACATGCACTATAGTACCTGTACCGTCCCTACACGATCAGGGAAGGGAAAACAAATGGATACCAAGACCAAAGACTCCAGCACTGCCACCCAGGCCTATCACGACGAGGCCGCCGATGCCGAATTCATCACGGCACTGGGTAACCGCGTGCGCATGGCGCGAGCCCGGCGTGGCATGTCGCGCAAGGCCCTGGCCCTGAGTTCCGCCGTGTCCGAACGCTACCTGGCCCAGGTCGAGAGCGGCGAGACCAATCCTTCCATCATGGTGCTGCGTCATGTCACCCATGCACTCGGCATCTCGCTGCTGGAGCTGATCGAGCCGCAGCAGGGTTCCAACGAATACCGGCTGATCGCGCACTTTCTCGAGCAGTTGTCACCCAGCCGCCTGGAGGACGCCATACTGCGCCTGATGCGCGACTTCGGCAGCGAAGATGCCGCGCGCCGCCGCCGCATCGCCTTGGTCGGCCTGCGCGGTGCCGGCAAATCCACGCTGGGCCGCGCCCTTGCCGCCGAACTGGGTACGCCTTTCGTCGAGCTCAACGGCGCGATCGAGGCCGAGGCCGGCGTGAGCCTCAACGAGATCTTCATGCTCTACGGACAGCCCGGCTTCCGCCGCCTCGAGCGCCGTTGCCTGGAAAGCATCGTCGCCCAGCACGAGGCGGCGGTGATCACGGTCGGCGGCGGCATCGTCTCGGAAGCCGAGACCTTCAACCTGTTGCTGATGAACTGCTACACGGTCTGGGTCAAGGCCAGCCCCGAGGAACACATGTCGCGCGTTGTCGCCCAGGGCGACTTGCGCCCGATGGAGGGTAGCGCCGAGGCCATGGAAGACATGCGCCGCATCCTCGTCGCCCGCGAATCGCTATACAGCAAGGCCGATTTCACGCTGGACACCACCGGCCGCACGCCGGAGGAATGCCTCGCGCTACTGCGTCAAACCGTCACCCCCGCCACCTGAACCACCCCCCGGATAAGACCCGCAACGGAGAACCCCATGAACAGCCCCGAGACCGTAAGGCCCATGATCACCTACGACACCAGCCCCGAGCAGTACAAGCACTGGAAGCTGGCCTGCGACGGCGCCATCGCCACGCTGACCCTGAACATCAACGAAGACGGCGGCATCAAGCCGGGCTACAAGCTCAAGCTGAACTCCTACGACCTCGGCGTGGACATGGAACTGCACGACGCGCTGCAGCGCGTGCGCTTCGAGCATCCCGAGGTGCGGACCGTGGTCGTCACCTCCGGCAAGGAGCGCATCTTCTGTTCCGGCGCCAACATCTTCATGCTCGGCTTGTCGACGCATGCCTGGAAAGTTAACTTCTGCAAGTTCACCAACGAGACGCGCAACGGCATCGAGGATTCCAGCCGTTACTCGGGCCTCAAGTTCCTCGCCGCCTGCAACGGCACCACCGCCGGCGGCGGTTACGAGCTGGCCCTGGCCTGCGACGAAATCGTGCTGGTCGATGACCGCTCCTCGGCCGTCAGCCTGCCCGAAGTACCCCTGCTCGGCGTGCTGCCCGGCACCGGCGGCCTGACCCGCGTCACCGACAAGCGCCGCGTGCGCCGCGACCATGCCGACATCTTCTGCACCCTGACCGAAGGCATCCGCGCCCAGCGCGCCAAGGAATGGCGCCTGATCGACGACTTCGCCAAGCCGCAGGTCTTCGCCGAGAAGGTAAAGCAGCGCGCCACCGAACTGGCCGCCCAAAGCGACCGCCCCGCCGACGCCAAGGGCGTGGCCCTCACCCCGGTCAAGCGCACGATCGACGAGGCCGGCTACCACTACGAGACGGTTGACGTCACCGTCGACCGCGCCACCCGCCGCGCCACGCTCACCGTCAAGGCGCCGACCGCCGCCGTGCAGTCCGACATCGCGCAGATCGTCGCCGCCGGCGCCAACTGGTGGCCGCTGCAAATGGCGCGCGAACTCGACGACGCGATCCTGATGCTGCGCACCAACGACCTCGAAATCGGCACCTGGGTGCTCAAGGCCACGGGCGACGCCGCCCACGCCCTGGCCGCCGACGCCGCGCTGGACGCCAACCGCGGCCACTGGTTCGTGCGCGAAACCATCGGCATGCTGCGCCGTACCCTGGCGCGCCTGGACGTCACCTCGCGCACCCTGATCGCCTTGGTCGAGCGCGGTTCCTGCTTCGCCGGCACCCTCGCCGAACTGCTCTTCGCCGCCGACCGCGGCTACATGCTGGCCCTGCCCAACGCCGCTACCGAAGAAGGCCAGGTCACACTCTCGGCGATGAATTTCGGCGACTACCCGATGGTCAATGGGCAGTACCGCATCGGCGCCCGCTTCTACGGCGAAGAAGGCCCGATTGCCGCCGCGAAGGCCGCAAGCGGCAAGCCGCTGGGCGCCGCTGCCGCGCTGGAACTCGGCCTCGTCACCGCCACGCCGGACGACCTCGACTGGGACGACGAGATCCGCATCGTCTTCGAGGAACGCGCCAGCCTCTCGCCCGATGCGCTGACCGGCATGGAAGCCAACCTGCGCTTCGGCCCCGGCGAAACCATGGAAACCCGCGTCTTCGGCCGGCTGTCGGCCTGGCAAAACTGGATTTTCATCCGCCCCAACGCCACCGGCGAAGGCGGCGCACTGAAGGTCTTCGGCAGCGGCAACAAGGCCAAATTCAACTGGGAACGCGTATGACACAAGCTCGTCATTCGGGCGCACGCCGGAATCCAGAAGTACACGCAAAAGCTCCTGGATTTGGGCATTCGCCGGAATGACGACAAAAGCAGCATCCCCTATCCCCCACAGGAGAGCACCATGAGCATCGACTACAGCCAGAAGATCCCCAACAACGTCCACCTCAACGACAACAAGACCCTGCAGCGCGCGCTCGAGCACTGGCAGCCGGAGTTCATCAACTGGTGGAAGGACATGGGTCCGGACGACTCGCAGAACTTCGACGTCTACCTGCGCACCGCGGTAAGCGTCGATCCCGCCGGCTGGGCCCACTTCGACTACGTCAAGATGCCCGACTACCGCTGGGGCATCTTCCTCAACCCCGCCGAAGAAGGCCGCAAGGTGAATTTCGGCGCGCACAAGGGCGAAGCCGCCTGGCAGGAAGTCCCGGGCGAGTACCGCAGCAACCTGCGCCGCCTGATCGTGACGCAGGGCGACACCGAGCCGGCTTCGGTCGAGCAGCAGCGCCACCTCGGCCTCACCTGCCCTTCGCTCTACGACATGCGCAACCTGTTCCAGGTGAACGTCGAAGAAGGCCGCCACCTGTGGGCCATGGTCTACCTGCTGCACGCCTACTTCGGCCGCGACGGTCGCGAGGAAGCCGAAGCCCTGCTCGAACGCCGCTCGGGCGACGCCGACAATCCCCGCATCCTCGGCGCCTTCAATGAAAGCACGCCGGACTGGCTGTCTTTCTTCATGTTCACCTACTTCACCGACCGCGACGGCAAGTACCAGCTCTGCTCGCTGGCCGAATCCGGCTTCGATCCGCTGGCGCGCACCTGCAAGTTCATGCTGACCGAAGAAGCCCACCACATGTTCGTCGGCGAATCCGGCGTCGGCCGCGTCATCCAGCGCACCTGCGACGTGATGAACCAGCTCAAGACCGACGACGTGGCGAAGATTCGCGCCCAGGGCGTGATCGACCTGCCGACCATCCAGCGCTACCTGAACTTCCATTTCAGCGTGACCATGGACCTGTTCGGCGCCGATGTGTCATCCAACGCGGCAACCTTCTACAACACCGGACTCAAGGGCCGCTACGAGGAAACCAAGCAAAGCGACGACCACCTGCTCGCGGATGCCACCTATGGCGTGCTCGAGGTCGCCAACGGGCAACTGCTCACCGTCCAGGCGCCCTACCTCAATGCGCTCAACGAGAAGCTGCGTGACGACTATGTCACCGACGCCAAGGGCGGCATCGAGCGCTGGAACAAGATCATCCAGAAGGCCGGCATCCCCTTCACCCTGGGCGCCCCGCACAAGGCTTTCAACCGCAAGATTGGCCCCCTGTCAGCGGCCAAGATCTCGCCTACCGGCCAGGTGCTGTCCGAAGCGGAATGGACCCACCACCACCTGCAGTGGCTGCCCTCGGTCGAGGACCGCGCCTTTGTCAGTTCGCTGATGGGCCGCGTCGCCGAGCCGGGCAAGTACGCCAACTGGATCGCCCCGCCCGCGCGCGGCATCAACAACCAGCCAGTGGATTTCTCCTACGTGCGGTTCAACTGACTCGATGATTCGCGAGCAGGCCCGCGCCCGCGTTCGCGCGGGGGCGGGTCAGCCCATCCGGCTCGGCCACTTTCGGGCCGTATGGAAAACGCGAAGGATTTCCACGGAGTTGCCGCGGACGCGATAGGGCAGGATGTAGGAGAACCGAGTGACGATGAGTTCCCGCGTTCCGGCAATTCGGCCGGGGCGCCCCATGTTAGGGTGGGTCGCAAGCATGGCCGCGCTGTCTCTAATGTGGAGCACGAACTCCGCAGCGGCACGCGAGCTGTCGTGCGCGATGTATGCCGCCTCGTCGTCGAGGTTCTGCAAGGCGCGACGCAGCCATCTAACCTGCATGCTTCCTCACCACGGCATCGAGCTCCGCATCGGAGGCAAAGTCATTGGCGTCGGCTTCCGCAAGCGCCTGCCGGATTTCACCAATCTGCCAGGATTCGAGGTCGATGTATTGCCGCAGCGCTTCCCCCGCAAGCCAGGACTTCGATCGATGGGTGGCTGCGGCCAGCTTGTCGAGCCGCTCTTTCATCTCGGTTGGAACGCGCAAGGTCAGGGTCGTGGTTTCCATGTGTAACCTCATGTGTGATTTTGTACACAAACAAATACTATCACTGCAGAGTCGCCTGATCCACGTCGCGCACGACCTGCGCCCGTGCATTTCTTCGCTACCATAGCCACGCCGCTAACGACAAGGAAAACAACATGAGCGCCGCCCAGACCACCATCCTGCGCCAGCACCTGATCGACCCCGAAATCTGCATCCGCTGCAACACCTGCGAGGAAACCTGCCCGGTCGACGCGATCACCCACGACTCGCGCAACTACGTGGTCGATGCCGCCAAGTGCAAGCTCTGCTACAACTGCATTTCGCCCTGCCCCACCGGCGCCATCGACAGCTGGCGCAACATGCCGGCGGACAAGGCCTACCCGCTTGCCGAGCAGTTACTATGGGACAACCTGCCCGGCCAGATCGCGCTCGACACCCCCACAGAAGTCGGCGCTGGTGATACGGCAACCGTGCTGCCCGACGACGTCGAACGTATCGCCGCCGCCTCCACTTCCGGCCAGGGCGGGACCGCGCCACCGCCGTGGTCTGCCGCCCACCCCTATGTCAATCTTTACGGCATCCACAATCCCGCCTTGGCCGTCGTCAGTGGCAATTTCCAGCTCACGGCCGAGGATGCCTCCAGCGACATCCGCCACATCGTGCTGGATTTCGGCAACGCGTCGTTCCCGGTGCTGGAAGGCCAGACCATCGGCATCCTTGCCCCGGGGCTGGACGCCAACGGCAAGCCCCACCATGTGCGCCTGTACTCCGTGGCCAGCCCGCGCGACGGCGAGCGCCCGAAGTACAACAACCTCTCGCTGACCGTGAAGCGCGTCACCGAAGACCACGACGGCAAGGCGGCGCAGGGCGTCGCCTCGAACTACCTGTGCGACCTGAAGAAAGGCGACAAGGTCAATATCGTCGGCCCCTACGGCACCAGCTTCCTGATGCCCAACCATCCCGGCAGCAACTTGCTGATGATCTGCACCGGTACCGGTTCCGCGCCGATGCGCGCGATGACCGAACGCCGTCGCCGCAAGTTTTCCGCCGGCGAAACCCTGGGCAAGCAGATGCTGTTCTTCGGTGCCCGCACGCCCGGCGAACTGCCCTACTTCGGCCCGCTGACCAAGCTGCCCAAGGAATTCATCGACATGAACCTGGCCTTCTCGCGCGTGACGGGCGAACCCAAGCGCTACGTACAGGACCTGCTGCGCGAGCGCGGCGCCGACGTCGCGCGCCTGCTCAGGGACGAAAACACCTACGTCTATCTGTGCGGACTCAAGGGCATGGAAAAGGGCGTCGAGGAGGCCTTCACCGAAGCCTGCCGCGCCAACGGCCTCGACTGGCAGGTACTGCGTCCGCAGTTGTTGCAGCAGGGGCGATACCACGTCGAGACGTATTGAGGCGGTAACCCAAGAGTCGGCGCTGGTGGTACGGCGATTGACGCCGTACCATCCGGGCCAGCATTGCAGGGCGATCAACCGCGGAGCGTTTCCATCCCTGTGGAGGTCGCCTGCTGATCCGCCATCCCGGCCGTTGGCCGCGTCAGCGCCCGCTTTCGCAAGCGCTGCATAGGTGCCATACCGGAAAGTCGGCCTTGTTGCGGCGGGTACTTTCTTACTTGCCTGCCTTGGCGTCGGTCATGCACTTCTTCATGAACGCGGTCTTGGCGTCAGCGGGCAGCGGCTTGCCGTCCTTGCTGACGGCCTGGGCTTCGCAGTTGCTGGCGGCGAGCTTCCCGGCATCGTCCGCCTTCGCCGGCTCGACAGCCTTGGCGGGGAAGTCGACAGGCCGTGCAAAATTTGCCGGATGGCCTTGGGCCAGTGCCACGCTGCTGGCGAAAAGTGCCGAAAGTGCAATGGCGATCATTCTGTTCATGGTGAATCCCCTCGATGTATGGGCGGTGCCATAACGTCCTCATCTTACGCAAATGAACGGTCATGATTGCCTCATCGTTGTCAGCGACGGCCAGGCTGCCCTCGCCCGGCGTTTCGTGCCGTCGATTGCGGACCAGCACGCATAATAAGGGGCAGCTGTCCGGCCGCTACCTGCAAACCGAGGAGTTCCCATGCAAGCCTGTTACATCGAGCGTTACGGTGATGCCGACGTGGTCCGGGTCGGCGAATTGCCCGCGCCCGAACCCGGCCCCGGCGAACTGGTGTTCCGCATGCAGGCGGCGAGCGTGAATCCGGTGGATTTCAAGACGCGCAAGGGCATGCTGCGGGCGCTGCAGTCCTACCGCATGCCAGCGATCCTCGGCAACGATGCGGCTGGCATTATCACGGAACTGGGCGCCGGCGTCGAAGGCTTCGGTGTCGGCGACCGGGTCGCGGCGCGGCTGGACAAGGCGCGCATGGGCGCCTTCGCCGAGTTCGTACTGGCGAGGCCGGCGCACCTGGCGCGGATTCCGGAAGGCGTCAGTTTTGCGCAGGCGGCGGCGGTGGCGCTGGCCGGACTGACGGCCTGGCAGTGCCTGACCGAGGTTCTGCGCCTGGCCAAAGGCGAGCGGCTGTTGATCCACGCCGGCGGCGGCGGCGTCGGGCACCTGGCGATCCAGCTCGCCAAGGGTCTGGGCACGCATGTCACGACCACGGCCTCGGCGGCGAGCCACGACTGGCTGCGCGAACTCGGTGCCGATGTGTGCGTGGATTACCGCCACGCCGACTTCACGCGCGAGTGCGCGCCCTTCGACGCGGTGCTCGACGCGATGGGCGGCGACACCCTGCTGCGCTCGATCGCCCACACCCGGCGCGGCGGCCGCGTGGTCAGCATCGGCGACATGCCGACGCCGGAAGTGGCGGCCGAGTTCGCCAAGCCCTGGCTGGCGCCGGTGTTCTGGCTGCTCTCGCGCAAGCCGCGCGCGGCGGCCCGCGTGCAGGGCGTGGCCTACCGCTACTGGTTCATGCGCGAGGACGGCGTCCAACTGGCCATGCTGCTGGACAAACTGGCGCGGGGCGAACTGCAACTGCGAATCGAGCGGGAATTCCCGCTGGCGCAGGCGCCCGAGGCACTGCGCCTCATCGAAGCCGGCCGGGTTCGCGGCAAGCTGGTGATCCGGCCCTGAGATGGAGCGGCCGGTTCAGCGGTCCTTGCCGGTGATCTGCCTGAGATAGGCGGCCTGGGCCGCGGCCTGCGCCTCCTCTTCGCGGCGCCGTACCTCGCCCTGCGCATGCACCCAGGGAATCGTGCCGAGGACGGTGAGCAGCATGAGCAGCAGTAGGCCGAAGGCTTCATCGAAGCCGCAGCCGAGGAAGACGACCAGCGGAACCACGGCGACGCCGGTCATCAGGAAATCGGCCAGGTCGTCGGGATTGCGATAGCCGCAGCGTGCAAGTAGTCGGGACATCATGATGGCCTCCATCGCGAAAATGTGGGTCGGCGGGCCCCGGGTGCCTGGCTACGTTGCGGAGATCTTGCCTCCGTTCGGCGCCTGCGGGCCTTGATCGAATAACGGCAAGCGCGGCGCCGGCTTTACCCCTGACGCCGGGGCCGACAGGCCCTGGCTGGTGCCAGGGTTCTGGCTGCTCTCGCGCAAGCCGCAGGCGGCGGTGCCTGCGCCGGGGATGGCCTGCCGCTGCGGGTTCATGCGCGAGGACGGCGCCCGAGGCACCGCGCCTGATCGAAGCGGGCCGGGTGCGCGGCAAGCAGGTGATCCGGCAGAAAGCGTAGAGTTCGCCGTGTCGCCTTACCGTCGCCGCCCATGCAACACCCGACCATCCCGCTCCGCCATGCCCTGACCTGGCCAGAACTCTGGCCATCGATTCGCAATACCCTGTGCGCCCTCGCGCTGTTCGTCGCCGGGGTGTTCGTCGCGCGAAATTACGCGTCGCCGATCCAAGGCTTGCTGGCCGACTATGCCGCCATCGGCGTCGGGATATTCATCGCCAGTTCCGTGCTGGCCGTGCTGCTGCCCCTGCTCAGCAACCTGCCCCTGGTACCGGCCGCCGTGGTGGCATGGGGTCCGTGGTGGACGGCGGGGCTGCTGTTGCTGGGCTGGATCATCGGCGCCGCGCTGGCGTTTACTGTGGGCCGCCATGGGCGCGCCCACACCCTGCGCCATTTTCCGTCGGTGCAGCGCCATGCCGACATCGACCGGCTGATCCATCCCCGGCATCGACTGCTGTCACTGATCCTGTTGCGCATGACCTTCCCGGTGGATGTGCTGTCCTACTCGCTGGGCCTGTTCAGCCGCAGCACCACCCTCGGCGAGAACGTGCTGTCCACGATGCTCGGCGCGGCGCCTTTCGCCTTGCTGTTCGCGCTGCTGCCGACCCTGTCCGCCACCGCCCAACTGACGATCTTCGCCGGATCGGTGCTGGCCTTCCTGGCTTACGCAAGCTGGGTGTGGCGCGGACCTTCCGGGACGGAATAGGACGCCACGAAGATCGCCCGCATCAGCGGATTTCGATGCATCGTTCCCGGTGCACGCGGCCGTCCATCTCGACCTGCGCCACGTCACCCCGCTTCGTCAGCCTGAGCATGCTGCAACTGTAATTCGTCTCACCCGGAGCGCCTTGCTCCTCCTCCAGGCGAAACGACATGCCGTCGATCTCGATGGTCGCCGCATCGCCCGCGGACAGAAGGCGGAAGCCCTTGCCGTCCGCGCAGGCGTAGTTCGTGGTGCGTGATTCGGGCGCGATGAGCGGGGCGCAACCGGCAAGCGTCAGCACTCCCGCCGACGCGAACAACACAATCCGGCGGAATGGCTTCATTGGCGGGTTCGCGACGACCAAGGGTTCAGGGCCACCTATGCTACAAGCCACGGGCCGTGATCTCCGGAATTTTGGTCACAAACCCGCCGATGCCCTGGGGCCGTTGTCGCCGTGCCGCCGGCGCCGACTTTCCGGAAACTGCCGGCCGTGGAACTGCTGCCACGTTGGGTATATATTCCCGACGTTCCCGGTGCACCAGAAAGCCGCGGACCTCGGCGCCAATCACAACCGACAACAGGAGACTCGATCATGATCAAGGTCAGCGTTTTTTACCCCAACTCGGAAGGCTGCAAGTTCGACATCGCCTACTACTGCAACTCGCACATGCCCATGGTCAAGGACAAGCTGGGCGACGCATGCAAGGGCCTGGCCGTGGATCACGGCATCGCCGGCGGCACGCCGGGATCGCGTTCGACCTACGTCGCCGCCGGGCACCTGTTCTTCGACTCCGTGGAAGCTTTCCAGGCCGCGTTCGGGCCGCACACCAAGGAGATCATGGCCGACATCCCCAACTACACCGACGTCAAGCCGGTGATCGAGATCAGCAACATCCTGATCAACGCCGGACACGGGCAAACCGGCGAACTGCACCTGCACCTGGCTTGAACGGCCGCTTGCGGGCGTCGCGTCGCGCCGGCCAGCCATGACGCCTGTCAGTTTCTCCGCCAGCGACGGTCACCGTCTCGCCGCCCGCCGCTTCGACCCGCACGGCCCCGTTCGCGGCCAGGTCGTCATCGCGGCGGCGATGGCGGTGCCGCAGGTCTTCTATGCCCACTTCGCGCGCTATCTGGCGCGGCGCGGCTACACCGCCTGGACCTTCGACTACCGCGGCATCGGCGAATCGCTGAACGGGCCGCGCCGCAAGCTGAAGGCGGATCTCGGCGACTGGCTGCACAAGGATTACGACGCCCTGCTGCAAATGATCGCCGCCGCCTCGCCCGACGCTCCGCTGTTCGTCGTCGGCCACAGCTTCGGCGGTCAGGTGGCACCGCTGCTGCCCTCGCGCGAGCGCCTCGCCGGACTGATCAACATCGCCGTCGGCAGCGGCGCGACGCGCCACCTCACGCCGCGCCTGAAACGCTCGGCACCGCTGCTGTGGCATGTGCTGGCACCCGCGCTGTGCCCGCTGTTCGGCTACTTTCCCGGCGCCCGCATCGGCGTCGTCGGCGACCTGCCAACCGGTGCCTTGTACCAGTGGCGGCGCTGGTGCCTCACCCCGGATTACCTGCTGAGCGGCGAACCCGGTGCCCGCGAAGCCTATGCCACCGCCGACTACCCGGTGCTGGCCCTGACCTTCGCCGACGACGAATTGCTCCTCGAAGAAGGCTCGCGCCTGCTGCACGGCGCCTACCGGCGGCGCGCCGTCGATTTCCGCCTGATCGAACCCGCACAGCATGGCCTCGCGCGCATCGGCCACTTCGGCTTCTTCAAGCCGCCAAGTGAAGCCGCGCTCTGGCCGCTGGTGGCGGAGTGGCTGGATCACCGGGCGCACTGACGCCGCGCGACGGCTAGTCAGGCGCAATAGCCGGCGCTGCAGACGCCGCACAGGCAGGCCATTGGCGGGGTCCCGTCGATTCGCCCATCGCAACCAGCTCTCCTCGCTCCATGCAGATCGACGCCCCACGACAATCGCATCGCTCCAGTCCGCACGGCCGGCGAGTACTGACGTCCAGACAGCGCGAAAAATGCCCCGCAGAGTAGCCGGGGACGCGGCCAGTTGAAATCAGCAAGCCACGACTCGCGGGTGATGCATGGATGCACACGCGGCAACGACAGGCATGAATGCGGGGAACATGATGACAACGCAAATGAGATGCGGTCGGCAGGCTCGCCGCTCCGGCACCGCCGCCACCTTCCGCGGCCATCGGCGGCTTGGCGCGGCAGCGCACCGAGCGCAGCGCGATGCAAGGACAAACTCAATCGCACACCACTGCCGTGAAGACCATCATGAAACCATCCTCGCTGTTCGCCGTCACCGCCTTCGCGCTGGCATTCGGACCCGCCGCCATGGCCAACACCATCACCAGCATCGCGCCGAGCGCCTCGCGCGTCATGCTCGACAACGGCCAGGCCATGGTCAGGTTCACCGTCTCCGGCCAGGGCAACGAAGCCACCGATTGCGGCATGTGGATCGAATACGGCGACGGCGGCTCGCCGGATACCCGCGTCATCGGCCGGGACGAAGGGCTGCTGCCGCGCGCCTTCGATCACACCTTCACCGCGCCGGGCCAGTACACGGTTCACGCCAAGGGCCAGCGCGTGAAACAGACCTTCGGCTGCAGCGGGTCCCCTCGACCCTGATGACCGTGGTCGAGGAACGCCAGAGCCGCCGCCAGGCGGCCTCGCAGGCCTGCCCGGATGGCTGGATGATGCGCGAAGGCTCGTTCAGCCGGCAAACCGGAGCGTTCACCTGCGCGCCGGCCTACCCCGCGCAGCAACTCGATTGCGGGCCGGGCCTGCGCTACTTCGAGGCCGACAACCAGATCGGATGCCGCCCGACCGGGCGCGGCCGCAACTGAGTCGGAATCGCCACGCCGCCAGCGCGCGGCGGGCGTAACCCCGTCACAACATCGGCGACTGCGAGCAATTCGGCATTGAAAGTCGGCGCCCCACTGGGACTTCCTTCGGTCGCCGGCGTCACGACGATTCGACTTTCGAACACGCCGATCGGGCCAGGCACACTGCTGCCGCTATGCGTCTCCATCCGACGCAAGGAAATGCGTCGGGCCGTAGTTGTCGTGAAAGCGAATCACATTCCGTCCCGCCGCCTTTGCCTCATACATTGCAATATCGGCCCATTTGAGAATGTCATCCGTGTTGGATTCATGGTCGATGAACAGCGTTACGCCGATGCTCACGGTACATCGATGCTCCACCGCGGTATCCGGCCGTCCTTCCTGGGTCACGTTCAGCACATAGGCTTCCGCCAGCCTGACCCGGATCTTTTCTGCGATCGCCCGAGCTTGTGACGTGGATTCGTCCTGGTCGGTATTCAGTTCGCGCAGCATCACGATGAACTCGTCACCGCCGAAGCGAGCCACCGTATCCATCTGGCGGACACAGCCCATCAAGCGCCGCGCGACTTCGACCAGGAGCGAGTCGCCAACCACATGCCCATGCCTGTCGTTCAGCGGCTTGAAGTTGTCGAGGTCGAGGAACATCAGTGCGCCATAGCAGGAGCTGCGCTTGTTGGCGGCCATGCATTGGCTCAGGCGGTCACCGAGCAGGCGACGGTTGGGCAATTTGGTAAGTGGATCGTAGAACGCCATCTGCCGCACTTCGTCTTCCATCTGCTTGCGCTCGGTGATGTCGCGCGACACCACGACCACTCGCTTGGCATGTCCTTCCTGGTCCCGGATCAGGTTGCCCA
>JBIKLV010000096.1:0-13892 GCA_044359585.1 Sulfuritalea sp.
ACCGAGTTCTGCCGCGAGCGCATGGCGCGCTTCAAGGTGCCGAAGAAGTTCATCTTCGAAGCGCTGCCGAAAACCTCGACCGGCAAGATCCAGAAATACGTGCTGCGCGAAAAAGCCAAGTCGACCTCCGCCATCGAATGACCGGCCGCAATCCATGATCCTGCTGAGGCGCGCAGCCGCGGTCCTGCTGGCATTGCTGGCAGCCACTGCGATCGTCGCCGCAGCCTGGTGGCAACGCGTGCTGCCGGCCACCGAGGGGCGGCAGGAGGTGGCCGGGCTCGCTGGGGAGGTGACCATCGAGCGCGACGCGATGGGCATTCCGACGATACGCGGCGCGAATCGGGACGCCGTGCTGTTCGGCCTCGGCTTCGCCCACGCGCAGGATCGCCTGTGGCAGCTGGAAACCCATCGGCGCATTGGCGCCGGCCGGTTGTCCGAGGCTTTCGGGCCCGGGGCGCTCGACAACGACAAGTTCCTTCGCGCGCTGGGCGTGCGCCGTGCCGCCGCCGCGCAGTGGGCGCAGACCCGGGGCGAGGCGCGGGCCGCGGTGCTGGCCTACACGGCGGGAATCAACGCTTTCATTGCCGACCACCTGCGCGCGCGCCCGCCGGAGTTCCTCATCCTTGGCCTGCAGCCGGAACCCTGGACGCCGGAAGACAGCATGGCCTGGGGCATCATGATGGCCTGGGACCTGGGCGGCAACTGGACCAACGAACTGTTGCGCATGCGTCTTGCGCGCAGCCTGCCGGTGGCACGCATCGACCAGTTGCTGCCGCCCTACCCGGGGGAAAAGCCGCTGCCGGTGCGCGATTATGCGGCCCTGTATCGCGAGCTCCGGCTGGCGCCCGAGCTCGGCCAGCGGGCACTGCTGGACGCGCCCGAGTCCGGTGTCGATGGCGTCGGCTCCAACAACTGGGTGCTGGCCGGCACCCGCACGGCGTCCGGCAAGCCGTTGCTCGCCAACGATCCCCACCTCAAGCTGACGGCGCCGGCGCTGTGGTACTTCGCCCGCCTCGAAGCACCCGGACTGAAGGTCGCCGGGGCCACCATGCCCGGCCTGCCGCTGGTGGTGCTGGGACAGAACGAACGGATCGCCTGGGGCTTCACCAATACCGGGCCCGACGTGCAGGACGTGTATCTGGAGCAGGTCAACGGCGACGATGCGACTCGCTATCGCACGCCGCAAGGCTGGGCAAGGTTCGAGAGCTTCGACGAGACCATACGCGTCAAGGGTGCGGCAGACGTCGCGCTGAAGGTCCGCGCCACGCGCCACGGGCCGGTGATTTCGGATGCGGGTACGGCCGTGGTGGCAGGTCTGACCGGCGATGCCGTAGCGCCAGCGACCAAAGGAAGTCCCCGTGGGGCGCCGACTTTCGTGCTGGCGCTGCGCTGGACCGCGCTGGATGCCGACGCCGGAGGGATCGAAGCCGGCTTGGCGATCAGCGGTGCCGCCAACGTAGAGGCCTTCATGCGGGGCGCCGAACTCTACAAGGCGCCGATGCAGAACATGGTGGTCGCCGATGTGGACGGCAACATCGGCTTCATCGCCGCCGGCCGCGTCCCGCTGCGCCACGCCGACAACGACCTTCACGGCATGGTTCCCGCGCCAGGCTGGGAGGCGCGCTATGACTGGATCGGCTTCCTTGGTCCTGGCCTCACGCCGCGCGAAGTCAATCCGCCGCGCGGCTGGATCGCGACGGCGAACCAGCGCATCCACGCGGCGGACTATCCCCATTACATCGGCAGCGAATGGGCCGCACCTTACCGGCAGCAGCGGATCGAGACCTTGCTGGAGGCGAGGCCGAAACACGACCAGGACAGCCTGCGCGCCATCCAGGGCGACCTGCTGTCGCTCTCCGCGCTGCGCCTGCTGCCTCACGTGCGCCAAGCCAAACCCAAGCACGCGCTGGGCCCGGCGGCCCTGCAGATCCTGGCGGCCTTCGACGGCCAGATGCGGGCGGGCGACGCGGCGCCGTTGATCTTTGCCGCCTGGGCGCGCGAAATGACCCGTGCCGTGTTCGCCGATGAAATGGGCGGCGAGGAAATGTACCTGCGGCAGGTCGGTCGCAGCGATTTTCGCGCGGCGCTGGAGGGTGTGCTGGAGCGCGACGACGGCTGGTGGTGCGACGACAAGGCCACGCCGGTGGCGGAGTCCTGCACCGAGCTGGCAAGCCGCTCGCTGGACCGGGCACTGGACGAACTGCAACAGCGCCTCGGAGCGGACATGGCGCGCTGGCAATGGGGTGCCGTGCATCAGGCGCGCTCGGAACACCGGCCATTTACGCGGGTGCAGGCGTTGGCGCCCTGGTTCGAGTTGCGCGCTGCCACCGGCGGCGACAATTACACCGTCAACGTGGCGCGCTACCACTTGAAGGGCGATGAGCCCTACCTCAACGAACACGCGGCGAGCCTGCGCGCGATCTACGACCTCGGCGATCCCGCCAAGTCGGGCGTGATGCATTCCAGCGGCCAATCCGGACTGGTGGTTTCGCGCGACTACCGCAATTTCGTCGAGGCCTGGCAGGCCGGCCGCGACCTGCCGCTGTGGGGCCACGGCGAACGCAGGCTGTTGCTGCAGGGCCGCCCTGCGGCAAAATGAACCCATAGCTGACCCCGAGGAGACCGGACCATGAACGCACCCGAAACCGAATTGCCCATCCTGATGCGCCACGACCAGGATGGCGTTGCCACGCTGACGCTGAACCGGCCGGCCCAGTTCAATTCGTTGTCCGAAGAGATGCTCACCGAATTGCAGGCGGCGCTTGATGCGATCGCGGCGGACGGCTCGGTTCGCGTCGTGGTGCTGGCCGGTGCCGGCAAGGCGTTTTGCGCGGGACACGACCTCAAGCAGATGCGCGCCAACCACGGCAAAGCCTACCTGCAGAAGTTGTTCAGGCAATGCGGCAAGGTGATGACGACGCTGGTCGCGATGCCGCAGCCGGTGATCGCGCGCATCCACGGCATCGCCACGGCGGCGGGCTGCCAGCTGGTGGCCATGTGCGATTTGGCGGTGGCGGCGGAGGGCGCGAAGTTCGCGGTCTCAGGCGTCAATCTCGGCCTGTTCTGCTCGACGCCGTCGGTCGCGCTGGGGCGCGCCATGGGCCGCAAGCAGGCGATGGAAATGTTGCTCACCGGCGATTTCATCGATGCGGCCGAGGCGCAGCGGCGCGGGCTGGTCAATCGCGTGGTCCCGCTCGAGCAACTCGACGCGGAAGTGAAGAAGCTCACCGATTCGATCTGCGCCAAGTCTGCCGTCGCGATCGGCATGGGCAAGCAGATGTTCTACAAGCAACTTGAGATGGGCCTCGACGGCGCCTATCAGCTTGCCTCGGAGACCATGGCCTGCAACATGATGTCGGAGGATGCCGGTGCCGGCATCGATGCCTTCATGGAGAAGCGCAAGCCGGAGTGGAAGCACCGCTGAATAGTCGGCGCTGGCGCTACGGCGATTGACCCTGTGAGCGAAGCGTCTGCGGCCGACCGGGCGACCCGCCTGCTCGAACTGATCGACCTGCTTATCGCCGAGCTGAGGCCGGGGTCGCGCACAAAGGCCGGGCTGGACAGCCGGCTCGACAAGGACCTCGGGCTGGACAGCCTGGCGCGGGTCGAGTTGCTGGCACGCATCGAGGCCACGTTCGGAATGCGCTTGGGCGAGGCCCTGCTCGGCAGCGCCGAGACGCCGCGCGACCTGCTCGCGGCAATCGCCGGTGGCGGCGAGGGAGGGGCCGATGACCGCGCGCATGAGCGCCGTGCGGCGCTGGACGCGAGCGACACCGAGGTTCCGGACCACGCGGGCACCCTGGTCGAGGTCCTGCTGTGGCATGCGCAGCGCCATCCGGCGCGGCCGCACGTGCTGTTCCAGCGCAGCCCGACTGAAACCATCACGCTGACCTATGGCGAGCTGCTGGCCACCGCGCGGCGGCTGGCGGCCGGCTTGCGCGGACGCGGCGTGCGGCCCGGCGATTTCGTCGCACTGATGCTGCCGACCGGGCTGGAGTTCTTCCACTCCTTCTACGGCATCCTGCTTGCCGGCGCGGTGCCGGTGCCGATCTACCCGCCGACGCGCCCGGGCCAGATCGAGGACCACCTGCGGCGCCAGGCCGGGATCCTGAAGAATTGCGAAGCCGTCGCGCTTTTGAGTTTCGATGCCGCGCGCATGGTGGCCCATATACTCTCCGGCCTGGTGCCGAGCCTGCGCACCGTGACCACGCCGGAAGAATTGTGCCGGGCAGGCGCCGACGCAGAAGGGCAGGGTGACCACCCCGGAGCGCCCGGGGAAATCGCCTTCCTCCAATACACGTCCGGTTCGACCGGAAGTCCAAAGGGGGTGACGCTCGACCACGGCAACCTGCTGGCCAACATTCGAGCCTGGGGCGAGGCCGTCGCCTTGACCCCGGCCGACGTGGTCGTAAGCTGGCTGCCGCTGTATCACGACATGGGCCTGATCGGCGCCTGGCTGGGCAGCCTGTATCACGCCTGCCCGCTGGTGCTGATGTCGCCCCTGGATTTCCTTGCGCGCCCCGAACGCTGGTTATGGGCGATCCACGAGCATCGCGGTACGGTCACCGCGGCACCCAACTTCGCTTTCGAACTCTGCCTGCGCCATCTCGACCCACAGCGCCTGCAGGGGCTGGACTTGTCGTCCTGGCGCTACGCGGCGAATGGCGCCGAACCGGTCGCCGCCGATACGCTGGCCCGCTTCGCCGCGGCCTTCCGCCCCTACGGCTTTCGCGGCGAGGCGCTGGCGCCGGTCTACGGTCTGGCCGAATGCTCGGTCGGCCTCGCCGTGTCGCCGCCGGGGCGCGGTCCGCTGATCGATCGGGTACAACGCGAGGCAATGGGCACCGGCGAGGCACGCCCGGCAGCGAACGATGACGAGGCGTTGCAGATGGTGGCCTGTGGCCGGCCTTTGCCGCGGCACCAGGTGCGTATCGTCGACGCGCAAGGTGGCGAATTGCCGCCACGCCATGTCGGACGCCTGGAATTTCGCGGTCCCTCGGCGACTCGCGGCTACTACCGCAATGCCGAGGCCACCGCATTGCTCATGCACGATGGCTGGCTGGATTCGGGCGACCTGGCCTATCTTGCCGATGGCGACATTTATATTGCCGGGCGCCTCAAGGACATGATCATCCGGGGCGGGCGCAACCTCTATCCTTACGAACTGGAAGAAGCCGTCGGCGGCCTGCCCGGCGTACGCCGCGGCTGCGTCGCGGTGTTCGGCGCGACGGTGCCGGGGCTGGGGACCGAGAAGCTGGTGGTGGTGGCCGAGAGCCGGGAAGCCGATGCCGAGGCGCGACGGGAACTGGTCCGCCGCATCGACGCACTGGCGGTGGAACTGCTGGGAGCACCGCCCGACGACGTGGTGCTGGCGGCGCCGAATTCCGTGCTCAAGACGTCCAGCGGCAAGATCCGGCGCGCGGCCACGCGGGACGCCTACTGCCGCGACGGATTCGCTCGGCGCGCGCGGGCTCCCTGGCGGCAGATGCTCCGCCTGGCGGCAGCCGGCGTCTGGCGTCGACTGGGCAGTCTGGGTGGAATGCTATACGGGATCTATGCATGGGGCATTGTCTGCGTGCTGGCGGTGCCGCTTGTCGCCATCGCGCTGGTGGTTCCCGGTTTTGCACTGCGCTGGCGCTGCTGCGCTGCCCTGGTGCGGACAGCCTTGCGCCTGTGTGGCATCTCGCTGCAGGTGGATGGGTTGGAGCGCGCGCGGCCCGGGCCCCGGGTATTCGTCGCCAACCATGCCAGCTACATCGACGGCCTGGTCGTGATGGCGGCGTTGCCGTTCCCCGTCGCCTTTGTCGCCAAGGCCGAATTGGCCGGCCACGCGCTGGCCGGACCGCTTCTGCGTCGCTTTGGTGTGGTGTTCGTGGAGCGCTTCGACGTTCGGCAGGGGGTGGACGACGTCCGTCGGCTTGCCGCGGTAGCGACTGCGCGGCCCTTGTTCTTTTTCGCCGAGGGCACGTTCACGCGCCAGTCCGGCCTGCGGACGTTTCGCCTCGGTGCGTTCCAGATCGCCGCGCAAAATGGCCTGAGCGTGACTCCGGTCGCTCTCGCCGGCACCCGCGATGTCCTGCGCGACGAGTCCTGGCTGCCGAAACACGGTGGCGTCCGTGTGAACATCGCCGAAGGTGTGGCAGTGGAGGGCGATGACTGGGCGGCGGCGCTGCGCTTGCGCGACGTTGCGCGGGCATCGATTCTCAAGGATTGCGGCGAAGCGGACCTCGATGGCGAGGGGGCGTGACCGCTGAGTTCCAGCCGTGGCCGGTCGCCGCGATAGTTCAGCGGCAAGCCGCAGCGACGCGGCGCAGCTTTTCCAGCACGACGAGCGCTTCTTCCATGCTGTTGACCGCAATCCTGGCGTCATGGCCGCTGCCGAAGGCACCGCCGCCGTAGGAGATCTTCACTTCGCTGCGGGTCGCTTCGACGAACTGGACGATGCCGAGGTTGATCCAGCGCCGCTTGCCGTTTTCCTCAATCGGCACTTCGTACAGGCAGAAGGCCGTGGAACCGGGAATCACCGGTTGCGCATGGGCAGTTGCGGCGCTCGCGATTGCCGCGCCAAACACCAGGAATGTTCGAATCAGGCTCATGGTCATCCTCCGCCGCCAGCGCCGGAACGGCTCGCCGAAGTGTAACGCAGACCGCGGGATTGGCAGGGCGAGGCCGCCGACTGTCCGCGCGCTTGCGCAAACAGGAGGCTCACCGCATAATCGCCGGACACAATAATTCAGGTGTCGCCGACAGGCGCACTCTTCCCGACGAATAACGCTTGATGGCAGACGATTGCATTCTGGAGACGAAGGGTCTCGTCAAGGAGTTCCGCGGATTTGTCGCGGTCAATGGCGTGGATCTCAAGGTCAGGCGCGGACACATCCACGCGCTGATCGGCCCCAACGGCGCAGGCAAGACTACCTGCTTCAACCTGCTGACCAAGTTCCTCGAACCGACGCGCGGCACCATCCATTTCAACGGTGTCGACATCACCCGCGATGCTCCCGAGCGCATCGCGCGCCGCGGCATCGTGCGCTCCTTCCAGATTTCTGCCGTGTTTCCGCATCTCACCGTGCTGGAAAACGTGCGCATCGCATTGCAGCGCAATCTGGGGACCAGTTTCCACTTCTGGAAATCCGACCGCAGCCTGAACAGTCTCAACGACCGCGCCATGGAACTGCTGACCTCGGTCGGCCTGGAAACCCATGCCGGCATGGTGACGGTGGAGATGCCCTACGGCCGCAAGCGGGCGCTGGAAATCGCCACGACCCTGGCCCTCGATCCGGAACTCATGCTGCTCGACGAGCCTACGCAGGGCATGGGTCACGAAGACGTGTCGCGCGTCATGGATCTGATCAAGCAGGTTTCGGCCAACCGCACCATCCTCATGGTTGAACACAACATGAAGGTGGTGGCCGGAATTTCCGACACGCTGACCGTGCTCGCGCGCGGTTCGGTGCTGGCCGAGGGCCCTTACGCCGAGGTGGCGGCCAATCCGGCGGTGATCGAGGCGTACATGGGTACCGAAGTCACGGAACTGGCTTCGCCGGCAGGGCACTGATGAGCGCGACAGAATTTCTCCGCATTTCCGACCTGCATGCCTTCTACGGCGAGTCGCACGTATTGCACGGCATGGATTTCACGGTGCGGCGCGGCGAATGCATTTCCCTGCTGGGGCGCAACGGCGCCGGGCGCACCACCACCTTGCGCGCGATACTCGGTCTCACCGGCCGGCGCACCGGCTCGATCATGCTCAACGGGCGCGAAGTGATCAACATGCCCTCGCATCGCATTGCCCAGTTGGGCGTCGGCTACTGTCCGGAAGAGCGCGGCATCTATGCCAGCCTGAGCTGTGAGGAAAATCTGCTGCTGCCGCCCCAGGTCGCGAGTGGGGGCCTGACGCTCGACGAGATCTACGACATGTTCCCCAACCTCAAGGAACGTCGCAACAGCCAGGGGACGCGGCTTTCGGGCGGCGAACAGCAGATGCTGGCGATGGCGCGTATCCTGCGCACCGGCGCGCGCCTGCTGCTGCTGGACGAGGTGTCGGAAGGCCTGGCGCCGGTGATCGTGCAGAAAATCGCCGAGGTCATCCGCCAGCTCAAGCAGCGTGACTACACCATCATCCTCGTCGAGCAGAATTTCCGCTTTGCTGCCCCCCTGGCCGATCGCATGTTCATCGTCGAGCACGGCCAGGTGATGGCGGAGATCGCGCAGGGCGAGTTGGAACAGAAACAGGCTTTGCTGCAGGAATACCTCGGGGTCTGAAACTTCCGGCCCCGATCATTTTTTTCAAGGAGGAGACATCATGATGAAACG
Source organism: Sulfuritalea sp. (assembly GCA_044359585.1). GTDB lineage: Bacteria > Pseudomonadota > Gammaproteobacteria > Burkholderiales > Rhodocyclaceae > Sulfuritalea. Next base: position 8,317 of record JBIKLV010000096.1, read on the forward strand.
CAAACTTTTGGCCCTGTCCATTTCCGCGCTGCTGTTGCCGGCGGCCGGTTCCGCGCTGGCGCAAGCCGGCAAGATCTCCGGCGACGTGGTCAAGATCGCCGTGCTGACCGACATGTCCGGTGTGTATTCCGACCTCGGCGGCAAGGGGTCCGTGCTCGCCGCCGAAATGGCGATTGAGGACTTCAAGGCCAGCGCCAAGCCGAAGTTCAAGATCGAACTGGTTTCCGCCGACCACCAGAACAAGGCCGACGTGGGTTCCAACAAGGTCCGCGAATGGTACGACACGCAGGGCGTGGACATGGTCACCGACGTGCTGAACTCCGCCGTGGCGCTGGCCGTGGCCAAGGTCACCACCGAAAAGAACAAGATCATGCTGAATGCCGGTGCGGCGTCCACGCGTCTGACCAACGAGGACTGCGCGCCGAACAACGTGGTGCACTACGTGTATGACACCTATGCACTGGCCAACGGCCCCGGCAAGGCCGTGACCAAGCAGGGCAAGGACAGCTGGTTCTTCCTGACCGCCGACTATGCCTTCGGCGCTTCGCTGGAGAAGGACACCACCGACGCGGTCAAGGCCAACGGCGGCAAGGTCGTCGGCTCGGTCAGGCACCCGCTGAACGCCTCCGACTTCTCCTCCTTCCTGCTGCAGGCCCAGGCATCCAAGGCCAAGGTGGTCGGCCTGGCCAATGCCGGCGGCGATACCATCAACTCGATCAAGGCCGCCAACGAGTTCGGCCTGACCAAGAACCAGACCATCGTCGGCCTGCTGACCACCATCATCGACATTCACGCGCTCGGCCTGCCGACCACGCAGGGCATGATGTTCACCGAGGGCTACTACTGGAACCTGAACAACGAGACCCGCGACTGGAGCCGCAAGTTCTTCAGCAAGCACAAGAAGATGCCGTCGATGCTGCATGCCGGCACCTATTCCGCGGTCACCACCTACCTGAAGGCGGTGCAGGCCACCGGAACCGACGACACGGCGACGGTCATGAAGCAGATGCGCGCCACGCCGATCAACGACATCTTCGCCAAGGGCGGCAAGATTCGCGAGGACGGCCGCATGGTGCATGACATGTACCTGGTCGAGGTCAAGAAGCCGGCCGAGTCGAAGGAGCCGTGGGACTACTACCACATCAAGCAGGTGATCCCCGCCGACCAGGCCTTCCAGCCGATGGCGCTGTCGCGTTGCCCCGCCGTAGCCAAGAAGTAAGCAGTCTCCTGGCGCAAGGGATGTTCGCATGACGGAGATTTTCGGCGTACCGATCCAGGCCCTGTTTGGCCAGCTCATGCTCGGGCTGGTCAACGGGTCCTTCTACGCGGTTCTCAGCCTCGGTCTCGCCGTGATCTTCGGCATGCTGAACATCATCAACTTCGCCCATGGCGCCCTCTACATGATGGGCGCCATGCTGACCTGGATCGGCCTCGAATACCTTGGCATCGGCTACTGGTGGTCGCTGCTGCTGGCACCGATCGGGGTCGGCCTGGTCGGCATCGCCATCGAGCGCCTGATGCTGCAGTGGCTGTACAAGCTCGACCACCTTTATGGATTGCTGCTCACCTTCGGCCTCGCACTGATGATCGAGGGCCTGTTTCGCGACCTGTACGGCGTCGCCGGCCAGCCGTATTCGATTCCCGAGGAATTCGCCGGCGCGTTCAACCTCGGCTTCATGTTCCTGCCCAAGTATCGCGCCTGGGTCGTGGTCGCCTCGCTGGCGGTTTGCCTGGCGACCTGGTTCGTGATCGAAAAGACGCGGCTCGGTGCCTACCTGCGCGCCGCTACCGAAAATCCCAAGCTGACCCAGGCTTTCGGCATCAACGTGCCGCTGATGGTGATGCTGACCTATGGTTTCGGCGTCGGCCTTGCCGGTTTCGCCGGCGTGCTGGCCGCGCCGGCGACGCAGATCGGGCCGCTGATGGGCTCCAACCTGATCATCGTGGTATTTGCCGTGGTGGTGATCGGCGGCATGGGGTCGATCCTCGGATCGGTCGTCACCGGCCTCGGTCTGGGCATCATCGAGGGCATGACCAAGGTGTTCTGGCCGGAAGCCAGCGCCACCGTGGTGTTCATGATCATGGCGGTGGTGCTCATGATCCGTCCCGCCGGCCTGTTCGGGAGGGAAAAATGAGCCGGCGCGTCAGCATCGCCTACCTGATCGGCCTCGGGTTGCTGCTGCTGGCGCCGACGTTCATCTACCCGATCCTGGTGATGAAGGTGCTGTGCTTCGCCCTGTTCGCCTGCGCGTTCAACCTGCTGCTGGGGTATACGGGCCTCTTGTCCTTCGGCCACGCGGTTTTCCTCGGCAGCGCCGCCTATGTCACCGGGCATGCCCTGAAAGTTTGGGAATTGCCGACGCTGCTCGGCCTGCTCGCCGGCACAGGCGCCGCGACGCTGCTGGGCTGGGTGATCGGCAGCCTGGCCATCCGGCGGCAGGGCATCTATTTCGCCATGGTCACGCTGGCGCTGGCGCAGATGGTGTACTTCTTCTTTCTGCAAGCCTCCTTCACCGGTGGCGAGGACGGTTTGCAGGGCGTGCCGCGCGGCACCCTGTTCGGCCTCGACCTGGCCGACGACATGAACCTCTACTACCTGGTGGTGGCGATCTTTGCCGGTTCCTTCTGGCTGATCCAGCGCACCATCAATTCGCCCTTCGGCCAGATCCTCAAAGCGATCCGCGAGAACGAACCGCGCGCGATTTCCCTCGGTTACGACGTGGCGAAGTACAAGCTGCTGGCGTTCGTGCTTTCCGCGGGACTGGCCGGCCTCGCCGGTGCGACCAAGACCCTGGTGTTCAAGTTCGCCACGCTGACCGACGCACACTGGCATACCTCGGGTGAAGTGGTGCTGATGACGCTGCTGGGCGGCATGGGCACGGTGTTCGGCCCGGTGGTCGGGGCGACGGTGATCGTTGCGCTGCAGAACGAACTGGCCGACAAAGTCGGCTCTCTGGTGACCGTGATCATGGGGGCGATTTTCGTGATCTGCGTGCTGGCATTCCGCCGCGGCATCGTCGGCGAATCGCTGGCGCTCTACGAGCGGATGATCGGACAGAAAGGCCGCTGAAAGTTCCCAGCGGGACCCAGCGTGCCGGCGCCGGCAACACGGCGCCGCCGCCGCCTCAGGGCTTGCGCAGCAGCGCCACCAGCATTGCCACGGTCATGGTGCTGAAGGCCATCAGCGACCATTCTGCGATGGACAGGCCGAGGAACTTCCAGCCGGCTTCGGAGCACATGCCGGAGGCCTCGAACATCAGCGGCCATTGCGTGCCGGCCCAACTCACGAAATGCTCCCACCAGGGCTGGTCGGCGGTGCAATTCACTCCCTTGGCGAAACGCTGCAGCCAGGTTTGGTAGGCCGCGATCCAGACCCCGGTCGCAGCCGTAGCAGTCATCACGAGCGCCATCAGACGCCGCGGCAGCGTCGAGTCGGAAAGCATCCAGGCAGCCCCGGCTTCCAGCGCCAGCAGCAGGTAAAGCATGCGCTGCAGGATGCACAGCGGGCAGGCGGCAAGGTTCAGCGTCTGGGCCAGCACGATGCCTCCGGCGACCAGCCCCAGCGCGGTACCGCCCGTGATGGCGAACAGGCCGCGCGGGGCGAACAACGTGGACAGCAGGGACATCGCTTATTTGCCCTTGCGCTCCTTGCGCACCTTGTCGACGATGGCATCGGTAATCTTCAGCAGGTCCTGGTAGCTGCTGGCGGCCTCGTTGTTGATCAGAAAACGGCCGTCGATGGCAATCGACGGTACGCCGCCGATGCGCGCGGCGCCAGCATCGGCATCGGCGCGCTGGATCTTTGCCTGCATGGAAAAGGCGGAGAAGGAGTCGCCGAATTTCTTGGAATCGGCGCCCTTGCTTGCGACCCAGGCGAACACGGCCTCGTCGGTTTTGAACTGGACGCGCTGCTCGTGGATCGCGATGAACACGGCGGCGTCGAGCTTGGCCAGGTCCTCCGTGGCTTCAAGGGCGTAGTAGATCTTGGAAAGTCGCGCCCACTCGGGGCGGTTGAAGCTCACCGGAATGCGGCGGAAGCTCACGTCCTTCGGCAGGCTGGCGGCCCACTTGCTGATGACCGGATGGAAATCGCTGCAATGATTGCAGCCGTAAGAAAAGAACTCGACGACCTCGATCTTGTCCTTGGGGCTGGCGAGCGGGGGGGCAATGGCCTTGTATTCCTTGCCGGCTTGCGGTTCGGCGGCATGGCCAAGGTTGGGCGCAAGCAGCGCGGGAAGGAGGGCGGCGAACAGCAGGGCAACAAGTTTCTTCATGAAATTCTCCGTGGAAAAGTGCTTGGAGCGGAATTGTAAGACAGCGTTCCCCATACAATGATAAAAGAGTGACTTTTTTGGCTTCGGCCGCCGCATTCGTCGGCCGTGCAGGGCTGAATGGAATGAAGAAGGAGCAAGGCAGCGATGGACCGTTTGGCGGCAATGCAGACTTTCGTGAGGGTGGCCGAAGCGGGCAGCTTCACGGCGGTGGCGGACCAGATGAATGTCGCGCGCTCCGCGGTGACGCGCCAGATCGCCGCGCTCGAAGCGCACCTCGGCGTAAAGCTGATGGCGCGCAGCACGCGACGCCTGTCGCTGACCGAAGCCGGAACGACCTACCTTGAAGAGTGCCGCGCCATCCTCGACCGCATCGCCGAAGCCGAAGGCGGCCTGGCCGGCGAGCGACAGACCCTGCGCGGCACCATTCGCACCACGGTGCCGCTCTCTTTCGGCCTGCTGCACCTGACGTCGCTGATCCTGGATTTTTCGCAGGCACATCCGGATATCCGCATCGACCTCGACTTCAACGACCGGCGGGTCAACCTGATCGAGGAGGGCATGGACCTCGGCCTGCGCATCACCGACCGGCTGCCCGACACCACCGTGGCGCGGCATCTCACGACCTGCCGCTCGGTCGTCGCCGCGTCCCCGGACTACTTGCGCCGGCACGGGGAACCGAGCCATCCCGACGAACTGGCGTGGCACGACTGCCTGGCCTATTCGCTGACCTCGCGCAGCAGCTGGACTTTCCTCGTCGACGGCCTGCCGCATGCCGTCGAGATACGCGGGCCAATTACCGCCAACAATGGGAACGCGTTGCTGGAAGCCGCGCTGCGCGGCATTGGCATCCTCTATGGCCCGACCTTCATCGTCGCCGAGGCGATCCGCGAGGGTAGCCTGGTGCCCATCCTCAAGGACTATCCGCTGCCCCTGCTGGACATGTTCGCCGTGTTCCCCGGCAATCGCTTCGTGCCGTGGCGAGTGCGCAGCTTCGTCGATTTTCTCGCCGCCCGCCTTGGTCCCGAACCCTATTGGGACCTCGGGCTCGAACTCGGATAGTCGCGCCATGGAGATGCCAAGGAACCACTTCAAGCAGCGCCTGCGCGAGAAGCGCCTTCAGGTCGGTCTGTTCGTCGGCCTCGCCAGCCACTACAGCATGGAGATACTTGCCAGCGCGGGTTTCGACTGGCTGGTGATCGACGCCGAGCATTCGCCCAACAATCCCGCCAGCGTTCTGCCGCAGTTGCAGGCCGCTGCTGCCCATCCGCCGCAACTGCTGGTGCGCCCGATGAACCATGACCC
>JBIKLV010000170.1:0-3814 GCA_044359585.1 Sulfuritalea sp.
AAGCCATTTTCGTCTGATTGAAGTAGTGGTCATTACGCTGTTGCTGTCCGTCGCAGGGCAAAGCTGGGCCCGTGGTGTTGCGTCCTGCCCTACTGCGGTTCGCTTTCCCGCCAAGGTGGAACTGATCGAGGTACAACTCAATTACGGCGGAGTGAAATCGGTTTCCAGCATGCCACCGGGGATGGTGTGGGAGGTCCCCTATACCGGAAAGTTCTACGTCAGCAGCGACGACGGCAAACTCCATTGCATGTACCGCCGTGTCGGTACCGATCCCGTTCTCGTCCCGATCATCACTTCCGCGTTCAAGGCCTGCCCCCTCGCGGGAACGGCACTGAAGTACAAGCACATCGGCACGCCGCCGATCGGGTATGCCTTCGATAACAGCGCTATCGAAGGCATGACGGGCGGGTTGAAAGCCCAGAGCGTCGATGCCAAGGGCTTCCTGAACTGCCTTTACGCATTCGACGTAAAGGTCGACATCATCGCACCGTAGGTTTCTGGAGAAATGGCGCTGAGGGCAGGTGTGCGCAGTCCGGGCATTGCGGTGGCGACATCAGTGTCGCCGCAACAACTCTGATTCATGGAATGCATCACACCCTTGGGATATCGCATGCCTGGTGGGTGACCGGATTCATCCGTCCCCCGGTGCGTCGAAATAATCGATCAATTAGCCGAGAACTGACAAATGCATACACGGTTAGGCAAATGGATTGTTGCCGGTTTGCTGCTGGTTGCGGGCCCGATTGCAGCCCAGACGTTCGGCGTCAACTCCGCAATGAATATGCCGCTCACCGTGACCGTCGCCCCCTCGGGCGCGGCGACGGTCGCTTCGACGGCTGTTTTCGTGGAAGTGAATTCGAGCATGAACGCCGAGGTTCGCGCCAACCTTGGCTACGCGTTCAAGTGTCCCGGTGAAATCGCCGGCTCGACCTTCAGCGTAAAGGAGTCGCTGAACGGGGCGACCAACGAAATCTTCAAACTCGTGAAGGGTTCCGCCCACTTCAAGGGAATGAAAGCCTACGCCTGGAATGTGACCGCACCCATCGCCCGCGTCGCCTCGCTAGCGGCCGCGTGCAAGGTCTCACCGAAGCCGGAGCACCAGACGATCCTCGAAGTCCGCTACACCTGCTCGGGAAAACCTGAAGTCCACATATACGCTCCCGCCGGCTACGGGCTCATCTGCCAGCAAGCTCCGCCGCCACTGCCCGTAACGTCGCCCCCCGTCCTCGTCCCTACCCCTGCTGCCCCTGTGCGCCAGCAGGCCTGCCGCAGTTCGATCAGTTGCCCGCAGGGCAGCACCTGCGTCAAGGGCCTTTGCCAGCCGCTGCCGTGAGCCGGTTACGGGCCGTCCATGGGGCGTCACAAGGGCGGCGGGGAAATAGTGCTAGACCTGGCCCGACGCGAGGCGAATTGCCCCGAGATGTTCGAGCGCCGGCGCGCGCGTATCGAACCGCCTTAACAAGTCTTAACACACCGGATGAGCAATTCCAGTTAGCTTAACGGCGCGCTTGCATGCGTCGGGGCAATGTTGATTCATCCATTTGCCGGCGTATGCGCGGAAACCGCTTGATCAATCACCTAGGGAGAAACAGGACATGACAAAAGATATGCGAATGTGGCTCATTGCCGCAACGACGGTCGCTGCCTGCGCGACGTTTCCGGTGCTGGCGCAGACCGCAGGCACCATCGTCAAACCGGCAGCCAGTGCTGTCCCGGTAAAGCCTGGGATTCCTGGCCCCGTAGCTGCCGGTTGCATAATTGCGGACGGCACGCCGGGAGCGATGAGCGTCAAGGATCCAAAGGCTATTTCGGCGACGGAGATCAGCTTCATCGATTCGGTCGCCGGTCCGCAGCGCTCTTTGTGGAACCCGCCTACCGTGGCACCGAAATTCGTTCCCTCGCGGGCATGCATGAACGGCATGCCGATCGACATCAGAGTGATGCCGGCCGGCGTGACCTGCCGGATGCTGACCAACAACCCGGCTCCCAGCGGTGGTGGCGCGGTGAAGTTGGTCTCCTGCAGGTAAGTTACTGACACGGGGCAAGCGTGCGCCGGTGACGACCACGCACCCCGTCCATCGCATTCTTTGCCCTGACACAAAACTATGACGGCTCGCATGCTCGCAACGCCCGTCATGGCGGAACCGCAGGAACGATTTTCCACGGCCGTCGCCGTGGCCGGGATCATTTCCGGGATCCGGACGGTGCTGGGCACGGCGACGCTGGCGGCGTTGGTGACGCCTGCCCACTCGGGCGGCGCCGGTGCCGTGCTCAACGCCTTGCTGGTGGGCGCCTTGATAGGCGCGCTGGTGATTGCGACCTTCAGCGGCTTGCGCACGGCGATCGCTCAGCCGCAGGACGGTCCGGCAGTGATCATTGCCGCTTTTGTGGCGGCGATCGTGGCGGCGGGGGAGGTCGTGGACGGTCGCATCGTGCTGCTTCTGCTCGGAACCATCGCCATCTCCAGCATGTTCACCGGTGCGATATTTTTTGCGGTCGGCCACTTCCACTGCGGCAGGTTCGTGCGCTTCATTCCCTACCCGGTGATCGGTGGCTTCCTCGCCGGATCGGGGCTGCTGATCACGCTGATGGCCCTGGCCATGCTCTTCGGATCACAGTCCGGCTCGGGCTTAGCTTCCTGGTTCGCGGAACCAGCCCGGATCGGGTCGACTACGGCCGGGATAGCCTTCGGTATCGTCTTGCTGTTTGTCACACGACGCTTCAAGGGAGCGCTCGTGTTGCCGGGAATGATGCTCGGCGCGGCGATCCTCTGCCTTGCCGGACTTTGGCTGACAGGAACCCCGGCCGCGGAAGCCCGGGTTGCGGGATGGCTTCCCGCTCTGCAAGCAGACGTGTCCAATGCGCTCCTGATGGCGTGGACAGCCATGCCAGCCGATTTGCTGCTCAACAATCTGCCGACCTTCGGCGCCGTCGCGCTGGTCAGCATCGTCGCCATGCTGCTCAACCTTTCGGGGCTCGAGGTGGCGGCCAATGCCGACCTGGACTTCGACCGGGAACTCAGGGTGGCCGGCGTGGCGAACATGGTCGGCGGTGCCTGCGGAGGAATGGTCGGCTTTCACGCGCTGTCGGCTACGCTGCTGGGCCGAAAAATGGGGGGCGACAGCCGGATGATCGGCCTCGTCTCGGCCGCCGTCATCGCCGCGGTTCTTCTGGTGGGCGTGCCTGTCTTGTCGAATTTTCCGAGTCCGGTCCTCGGCGGCTTGATGCTGGCGGTTGGTGTCAGCCTGCTGGGAGACTGGGTGGTCAGCGGCTGGTCGCGCTTCGCCCGAACCGAGTTTTTTGTCATTGTCGCCATCGTCCTCGTCATGAGCTTTGCCGGATATCTGGCGGGGGTCGGGATAGGCGTACTACTGTCGACGATCCTGTTCGTCTGGAGCTACAGCCGGGTCAAGGTCATCTCCCAGGAACTGTCGGGTGTCGACGTCAGAAGCAATATGGAGCGCAACACCACCGAAATGGCGCTGCTCGCGAGCCGGGGCTCGGCGATACGCTTGCTGAAACTGGAAGGGTTCCTGTTCTTTGGCACCGCCTACTCTCTATTGGCGAGAGTTCAGGACATCCTGCATGCGCCGGCCAATCCGCTGCGGTTTCTGGTGATCGACTTCGCCGGTGTCAAGGCAGTGGATTCCTCTGCGGTATCTGCGCTCGCCCGGATTCAGAGCCTTTGCCACCGGACACACTGCGAACTGGCGTTCACCCGCGTCGGCCCGGAGACCTCCGAAAAAATCGCGGCCGCCGCACAAGCGGTGGGGACCATCCCTCCGGTCTTTCACGAAGACTTCGACACCGCACT
>JBIKLV010000097.1:0-13874 GCA_044359585.1 Sulfuritalea sp.
CCTTGTCGCCTTCGAGGGCCTTGAGGGCCGAACCCTTGACGATCGGGATGTCATCACCCGGGAAGTCGTACTTGCTGAGCAGTTCGCGCAGCTCCATTTCGACGAGCTCAAGCAGTTCAGCATCATCAACCATGTCGCACTTGTTCATGAACACGACCATGTAGGGCACGCCGACCTGGCGGGCCAGCAGGATGTGCTCGCGGGTCTGCGGCATGGGGCCGTCGGCGGCGGAACAGACCAGGATGGCGCCGTCCATTTGCGCGGCGCCGGTGATCATGTTCTTGACGTAGTCGGCGTGGCCCGGGCAGTCAACGTGGGCGTAGTGACGGTTCTTGGTTTCGTATTCGACGTGCGCGGTGTTGATGGTGATGCCGCGTGCCTTCTCTTCCGGCGCCGCATCAATCTGGTCATAGGCCTTCGCCTCGCCACCAAACTTCGCCGACAGCACCGTCGTGATCGCCGCCGTCAATGTCGTCTTGCCATGGTCAACGTGACCAATCGTCCCCACGTTCACGTGCGGCTTCGTACGCTCAAATTTGCCTTTTGCCATGTCGCACCCCAACAATTAAACAATCACTAGAAAATGGTGCCCTTGGCGTGGATCGAACACGCGACCTCTCCCTTACCAAGGGAGTGCTCTACCACTGAGCTACAAGGGCTGAAATCTTCAACTGCCAAAAACACTTGCCAAACCTGGAGCGGCGAGCGGGAATCGAACCCGCATAATCAGCTTGGAAGGCTGATGTTCTACCATTGAACTACCGCCGCCCGGCCCTACTTGTCCGCTTACCGCTTTGAAACCACGACCATTTCCAAAATCCGCTGGTGGAGGGGGAAGGATTCGAACCTTCGAAGGCAGAGCCGTCAGATTTACAGTCTGATCCCTTTGACCGCTCGGGAACCCCTCCAGCTGAACCCGTGATTATCTCCACATTCGGCCGGGCCGTCAAGGAGAAAGTCAGACTTTGGCAAATTTGCGACTTCCGGCGCTCCAAATGGGACCGCAACGCTGATCGGCATGACGTCAGCTATGCCGTCGAAGGCGGCAACTACCCCTAAAGCGCGGCGTACAATCCCGCGACGCCCCCAGCCGGAGATCGCCATGAACGCACCATCCGAGCGCCCCCCGCTTCCGCCGGAACTGTCCGATAGCCTGGCGAAACGCTTCGGCCCCCGCTTTTCGGTTGCCACGGCGGTACGCCTCCACCACGGCAAGGACGAGTCCTCGCATCCGCCGATGCCTCCCGACGCCGTGGTATTCGCCGAGTCGACCGAGGAAGTCGCGGCAATCGTCGCGCTGTGCCACCGTTTCCGCACGCCGGTCATCGCATTCGGCACCGGCACCTCGCTCGAAGGACACCTGCTGGCGGTGCAAGGCGGCGTGTGCATCGACCTTTCGGCCATGAACGCGGTGGTCGCCGTGCGCCAGGAGGATCTCGACGCGACGGTCCAATGCGGCGTGACGCGCAAGGCGCTCAATGCGGCCCTGAACGGCACCGGCCTGTTCTTTCCCATCGACCCCGGCGCCGACGCCAGCATCGGCGGCATGGCGGCAACCCGCGCGTCCGGAACCAATGCCGTGCGCTACGGCACGATGCGGGAGAATGTGCTCGGCATGACCGTGGTGCTCCCCGACGGACGCATCCTCAAAACCGGCGGCCGCGCCCGCAAGTCAGCCGCGGGTTACGACCTGACCCGCCTGATGGTCGGCTCGGAAGGCACGCTGGGCATCATCACGGAACTGACGGTCAAGCTCTATCCCGTTCCCGAGGCCATCTCCAGCGCGGTTTGCACCTTCCCGACGCTCGCGGCGGCGGTCAGGACAGTGATCCAGACCATACAACTCGGCGTTCCGGTGGCGCGCATCGAACTGCTGGACGCGCTGGCGATCACCGCCATCAATCGCCACAGCAAAACCACGCTGCGCGAGGCGCCGACCCTGTTCTTCGAGTTCCACGGCTCGCCGACCGGCGTCAAGGAGCAGGCGGAAACCGTGCAGGAAATCGTGACCGAACAGGAAGGCCAGGATTTCGAGTGGGCGACCCGGATGGAAGACCGCAGCCGCCTGTGGCAGGCTCGCCACGACGCCTATTACGCCGGCCTCGGGCTCAAGCCGGGCTGCCGCGCCCTGACCACCGATGTCTGCGTGCCGATCTCGCGCCTCGCCGACTGCGTCGCCGAGACCTTCGCCGACCTCGATGCCGAGGCCGCCGACCTGCAGGGGCCGCTGGTCGGGCATGTCGGCGACGGCAATTTCCACATCATGCTGCTCACCGATCCTGAAAAGCCCGAGGATCTGGCGCGCGCCAAGGGCTTCGCCTCGCGCCTGGCCAAGCGCGCGATACGCATGGACGGCACCTGCACCGGCGAACATGGCGTCGGCATCGGCAAGCAGCCCTACATGGCCCTCGAACACGGCGATGTGGCGATCGACCTGATGCGCGCCATCAAGCGCGCCATCGATCCGGACAACATCCTGAATCCCGGCAAGATCCTGCCGCCTGCATGAACGCCCCCCTGCGCACTATCACGCTGGAAGACAAGTACGCGCTCGGCGCCGGCCGGGTGTTTCTCACCGGAACCCAGGCGCTGGTGCGCCTTCTCCTGCTGCAGCGCCAGCGCGACGCCCTGGCCGGCCTCAACACCGCCGGCTACGTCAGCGGCTATCGCGGCTCGCCGCTGGGCGGGCTCGATCAGGCGCTGTGGAAAGCCAGGCCGCATCTGGCGCAGAACAACGTGGTGTTCCAACCGGGCGTCAATGAGGACCTCGCCGCGACGGCGCTGTGGGGCACGCAGCAGGTCAATCTGTCGCCCGGCGCCAAACATGACGGCGTCTTCGGCATGTGGTACGGCAAGGGACCGGGCGTCGACCGCTGCGGCGATGTCTTCAAGCACGCCAACTCGGCCGGCACCTGGAAGCACGGTGGCATACTGGCGGTGGCCGGCGACGACCATGCCGCGCGCTCGTCCACCGTCGCGCACCAGTCGGAGCACGCCTTCAAGGCGGCAATGATGCCGGTGCTGGTGCCGGCCGGCGTGCAGGACTACCTCGACCTCGGCCTGCACGGCTGGGCCATGAGCCGCTACTCGGGCTGCTGGGTCGGTTTCAAGGCGGTGGCCGATACGGTCGAGTCCTCGGCCTCGGTGGATATCTCGCCTGATCGCGTAAGGATCGTCCTGCCCGACGACTACGCCTTGCCGCCGCAAGGCCTCAACATCCGCTGGCCGGATGACCGCCTGCTGCAGGAAGCCCGCCTGCTCGACCACAAGCTCTATGCGGCGCTGGCCTACTGCCGCGCCAACCGGCTGAACCAGGTCGTGATCGACGCTCCCAACCCTCGTCTGGGCATCATCACCACCGGCAAGTCCTACCTCGACGTGCGCCAGGCCTTCGATGACCTCGGCATCGACGATGCGCTCGCCGCCGAGATCGGCATCCGCCTCTACAAGGTCGGCATGGTCTGGCCGCTGGAGTCCGACGGCGTGCGGCGCTTCGCCGAAGGCCTCGAGGAAATCCTGGTGGTCGAGGAAAAGCGCCAGCTGATCGAATACCAGTTGAAGGAAGAACTCTACAACTGGCGCGAAGACGTGCGTCCACGCGTGATCGGCAAGTTCGACGAACAGGGCGAGTGGGCGCTGCCCAACGGTCGCTGGCTGCTGCCCGCCTCCGGCGAACTGTCGCCGGCGCAGATCGCCCGCGTCATCGCCGACCGCATCGGCAGGCATTTCACCTCGCCGCGCATCCGCGAGCGGCTGGCATTGCTGGAAGCCAAGGAAGGCTCCGCTACGCTGGCGATTCCCGTGGTGCGGACGCCCTACTTCTGCCCCGGCTGCCCGCACAACACCTCCACCTGCGTGCCCGAAGGCTCGCGCGCGCTGGCCGGCATCGGCTGCCATTTCATGGCGTTGTGGATGAACCGCGCCACCTCCACGTATTCCCACATGGGCGGCGAAGGCGCGGCCTGGATGGGCCAGGCGCCATTCACGGAACAGCGCCACGTCTTCGTCAATCTCGGCGACGGCACCTACTTCCACTCCGGCTCGCTCGCGGTGCGTGCGGCCGTGGCGGCCTTTAACGGCTCGCCGCTGGCGCAGGAACAAAAGAAGGGGGTCACCTACAAGATCCTCTACAACGATGCCGTTGCCATGACCGGTGGCCAGCCGGTCGACGGCAACCTGACGGTGCCGCAGATCGCCCACCAGTTGCATGCGGAAGGCGTGCATCACGTCGTCGTCGTCACCGATGGCACCGCGCGCGCCTACGGTCACCCCGACCTGCCGCACGGGGTGCCGATACGCCATCGCGACGAGCTCGATTCAATCCAGCGCGACATGCGCGAATGTCCCGGCGTCTCCGCCATCATCTACGACCAGACCTGTGCCGCGGAAAAGCGCCGGCGCCGCAAGCGCGGCAAGATGATCGACCCGCCGCGTCGCTTGTACATCAACGAAGCCGTATGCGAAGGCTGCGGCGATTGCGGCGTGCAGTCCAACTGCCTCGCCGTGGTGCCGGTGGAAACCGAGTTCGGACGCAAGCGCGCGATCGACCAGTCCGCCTGCAACAAGGACTACTCCTGCGAAAAGGGCTTCTGCCCCAGTTTCGTTTCGGTGGTCGGCGGCAGCGTCAGGAAGGGCTGCGGCGTGGCAGGATCCGGTGCGGCGGCCGATTCCTTCGCCGTGCCGCCAGCGCCGACTCTTGCCGCCACGGCAACGCCCTACGACATCCTCATCACCGGCGTCGGCGGCACCGGCGTCGTGACCCTCGGCGCCCTGATCGGCATGGCGGCGCACATCGACGGCAAGGGCGTCACCGTGCTCGACATGACCGGCCTTGCGCAAAAAGGCGGCGCCGTGTTCTCGCACGTGCGCATCTGCGACGATCCCGATGCGATCCACGCGGTACGCGTCGCCACCGGCGAAGCCGATGCGGTGATCGGCGGCGATGTCATCGTCACCGCATCGCCCGACGCGCTGACGCGGATGCAGAGCGGGCGTACGCGCGTGGTGGTGAATTGCGCGGCGACACCTACCGCGGATTTCACCCGCAATCCAGACTGGCAGTTTCCCCTCGAGCGCATGCAGGACCTGATCGGCGAAACCGTCGGCAACGGCGCGGCGCACTTCGTCGATGCCTCGGACCTCGCCCTGCGCCTGCTCGGCGATTCGATCGCCGGCAACCTGTTCCTGCTCGGTCACGCCTGGCAAAAAGGCCTGGTACCCGTGTCGTGGGAAGCCATCGACCGCGCCATCGAACTCAACGGCACGGCGGTGTCGATGAGCCGTGCCGCCTTCCTCTGGGGCCGGCGCGCGGCCCATGATCCGGCGGCGGTAATGGCACATGCCAGACCGCAGTTCGCCGTACCGCCAGCGCCGACTCTTGATGAAACGCTTGCGAAGCGCGTGGAGTTTCTTGCCTCGTACCAGGATGCCGCCTACGCGGACCTGTATCGGGAGCAGGTGGAAAAGGTCCGCAAGGCCGAAGCGCCGTTCGGTTCGACGCGACTCGCCGCAGCGGTCGCGCACAACCTGTTCAAGCTGATGGCAATCAAGGACGAATACGAGGTGGCGCGGCTGTACACCGAGTCCGACTTCATGCAGAAGCTGGACGAACGCTTCGAGGGCGACTTCACGCTGCGCTTCCATTTCGCCCCGCCCTTGTTCGTGCCGCCCGATCCGAATACCGGCAAGCCGCGCAAGCTGGCCTTCGGCCCCTGGATGTTCACTGCGTTGAAATGGCTGGCGAAAGGCAGGCGGCTGCGCGGAACGCGCTGGGATGTGTTCGGTCGCAGCGAGGAGCGCCGTCTCGAACGTGCGCTGCTGGCAGACTATGAAGCCGACATCGCGTCGCTGCTGGGGAAACTGGAGCGCGCCATGCTCGACGACGCCGTTGCCCTGGCCGCGCTGCCGGAGAAGATTCGCGGTTTCGGCCATGTCAGGCGACGCAGCATCGACGGCGTTGCGGCGGAGCGTGCGACCTTGCGCGCGAAACTCGGCATCGCCTGAGGCAAAACTAGCCGGACGACCGACGCGATCCTGCGGGAAGAATGCGGCGATTGCCGCGCAAATTCGGACTTCAAGCACGGCGCCGATCGCCAATAATTGCCGGGAACGAGATCCCTGCCGAATGGCGGGATCGACCAGGAGTCGCGAATGGCGGAAATCGTCTGCGTCATCGGCAACAAGGGTGGTACCGGCAAGACCACCATGTCCCACATGTTGTGCCAGGGCCTCGGCCTGCTTGGCCAGAGGGCCGTCTGCGTACTCACCGACCCCTGTCGGGAGCCGCTGGATCCGGCCGGACGCCGCTACCTGATCGCCGATGCACGGTCGCGCGAAGCGCTGCTCAAGGTGACCGACAAGATCCGGTCGCTCAATGCCTGGATGGGCGTGATCGACGGCGGCGGCAACCGCACGGAAGCGGACCGCAACCTATATGCAATGGCGGACCTGGTGCTGCTGCCGTTTCGCGACTCGCACGAGGACATCCGCACCGTCATCCGCGACCTGGAGATGTTTCCGCGCGCCTACGCCATTCCTTCGCAGTGGCCGAGCAATGCCTGGCAGCGCGAAGCTGCGGAAAAGACCGTCGACCAGTTCCTGTCCGGCTTCGGCGACCGCATCCTGGAGCCCGTGACCAGCATCTCCGCCAGCAAGTACCTGCTGCAGAAGACGATACCCGGAAACATGCCGTCACCGCTGGCGAACGCCAGCCGCGCGATCGCACGCCAGGTGCTCGACCTACTGAACATCGCATTTCGCCACGAGGTGGAATCCGCCTGAACACCGGCGGCCGCCACTGTCGCCGCGTCAGTGGCGACGCGGCTTGCGGCTGGCGAGCAAGGCGGCTTCGGAGCGATTGCTGACGCCCAACGCCTTCATGATCGCGGAGACGTGGATCTTGACGGTGCCTTCGCTTAGCCCGAGCAGTTCGCCGATCTGGCGATTGCTGCGCCCTTCGGCGAGGAGATCCATCACCCGCGACTGGGCGGCGGTCAGGCCGAAACGCTGCGCCAGCGATTTGCCGTCGCCGTGGGCCGAGCCGCTGCGGCTGGCGAGTTCCTGCAACTTGGCCGGCAGATAGACCTCGCCGGCCAGCACGGCGCGCAAGGCCTCGAGCAGTTCGGTGCTGGATCCCGCCTTGGACACGAAGCCCGAAGCGCCGGCCTTCATCACCCGCGACACCGTGTCGGCGTCGTCCAGGGCCGACAGCACGACGACCGGCACGGTCGGAAAGCGGCGGCGCACCACGGGAAGGAATGTCTGGCCGCGGGTACCGGGCAGCATCAGGTCGAGGATCATCATGTCGATGTCCTGCTTTTCGAGCACGCCGATGGCTTCGTTGGCGTCCGGCACGCCGAAGGTCCGCGTGTCCTCCCCGAGGTTCTTCAGCGTGGCCAACAGGCCTTCACGCACCAGGGCATGGTCTTCTACCACCAACAGATTGAGCATGGATTCTTCCTCGGGCCGGTTCCGGATATGACAAAAGTCAGTTTAGCGCGGAACACCGCACTGCGGTAAGATCATCCCACCATTTTGGGAGCCAACATCATGAGCACCACACCGTCCGATCCGATGGAATTCCTCAAGTCCCTCTGGGGCAACACCGGCATGCCCCTTCCGGGCCTGGTCACGCCCACCCTTGACACCAACGAACTGGAAAAGCGCATCACGGACCTGAAGGCCGTGGAAGGCTGGCTCAAGACCAATCTCGGCATGCTGCAGATGACCATCCAGGGGCTGGAGATGCAGCGCGCGACGCTGTCGGCCCTGCAGGCCATCAGCCAGTCGGCCAGCAGCCCGGAAGCCCAGGCCAATCCCTTCGCCAACCCGGCCCTGTGGCCTTGGAACTTCATGCAGGGCGCCGGCCAGGCAGCAGCAGCCGCCTCCACCGCGTCCGCGGAAGCGGCGGCCGACGACGCGACGAAGGCCAAGGAAAAGAAGAAGTAATGCCTGGCCTCCCGGTCCCCGTTGCGGGCCGGCGTCAGCGCAGCCCTAGCCAGAGCGGGATGCTGACCATGCTGCACAGCGTCCCGGACGAAATCAGCCAGGCAACCCGCGCCCCGTCGCCGCCCATGCGCTGCGCCAGGATGTAGGCTGAGCTCGCTGCCGGCAAGGCGGCGAAGATCAGCGCAACGTCGGCGTGCATGCCGCTCAATCTGAACGCGCGTATCACCAGCAGGGCGATTGCCGGCATCGCCACCAGCTTGACCAGCAGAATATAGGCCGCCGCGGCATGCGTCGCCGTGCCACCGGCGCCGACTATCCGCAATCCGGCGCCGACGGCCAACAGGCCCAGCACGACGGCCGCGTCGCCCAGCCGGACGAGGAACTTCGCCGGTACCGACGGCAGTTCCAGGCCGCCCAGGTTTGCCGCCATGCCCGCCAGCGTGGCGAGGATCAGGGGATTGCGCGCCAGTTCGCGCCACACGCCGGCTTCGCCATGGCGCGCCAGCATCCAGACGGCAGCGAGATTGGCCGGCGGCACCATGAAGCCGATGACGATGCCCATGGCGGCGATTCCGGGAACGCCATACAGCGTGCCGGCAACCGCAAGCCCGATGTAGGAGTTGAAGCGAAAGGCGCACTGGTATTGCGAGGCAAACGAGACCGGCGTGATCGCGAACATTCGCGCCGCGAGGCCGAGCAGCATGGCCCCGCCCATCGCTGCCCCGGCCACCGCCAGCATCGGTGCCGCCGCCGACCAGTCGATGCGCGCCTTGAGCAGGCCGCCGAACAACAATGCCGGAAACAGCACGTAGTAGACCAGCTTCTCCAGGCCACCCCAGAAATGATCGCCCAGATGCAGGATGCGACGCAGTGCCGCGCCGAGCAGGATCAGGGCAAAGTCGGGCAGCAGCGCGAGGGCGAGCGTGGCTTCCAGGGGCATCGCCTAGGGTCTGTTCTCGATCATCCGGCGGATGGCGTTGAGGCCAGACGCGGATGGATGCAAGGCGGAGGACACCGGCAAGGGTAATCCCTTGCCAAGTCCGACAACGCCGCAGACGCCGCGTCTGGCCTCAACCCGAAGGGCCGGGTCAAATCTGGCGCGCTGCGGCGTTGCGGCTCCTTGCGAGGTATGAACATCGCAGCGTCGCCGCGCCTTGCATCGCATCCAGATTTGATCCCGGCGCCACCGTCGCATGATCGAGAACAGACCCTAGATTACCTTGGCCTCGCGCAAAGCTCCAATTTCGGTTGAGGAATATCCCGCAGATGCGAGCACGGCATCGCTGTCCGCCCCCGCCGCAGGCGCAGGCATGGCCGACGTCCAGGGCCATGCCGAAAGCTTGAAGGGCGGTGCGTACTGCTTGACGCCGCCGAGTTCGACCACCATCTCACGCGCCGTGATCTGCGGATGCTGCAGCGCTTCGTCCAGACGCAGGATGGGCGTGACGCAGCAATCGGCAGCGGCGAAGATCGGTTCCCAATGCGCAAGCGGCTGCGACGCCAGCAGGGCGGCGAGTTCGGCCTTCACCTCGCGACCCTTGCGGCCGGTCGCCAGCCCGAAGGGCGCCAGGTCGGCGCGGCCGATTGCGGCGCACATCGCCTGCCAGAACTTGGGTTCGAGGGCGCCGACCGCCAGATAGCGGTCGTCGGCCGTGCGATACACGCCATAGCAGGGCACGCCGCCGGTCAGCAGGTCGGCGCCGCGCGGTGCCGGCTCGCCGAAGACCTGGGTCGTCACCAGCGGGAAGATGTTGTGCGCCAGGACGGCATCGGTCATCGCCACATCCACATGGCTACCTTGACCCGTGGCCTTGGCGCCGATCACCGCAGCAAGGACCCCCAGCAGTGGAGTAAGCGCTCCCCCCAGCAGGTCGCCGACCTGCAGGTTGGGGATCGCCGGTGGGCCGCTCTTCTCGCCATCGTGGCTGCCGATCTGGTCGAGCAGGCCGGAGGTCGCCAGGTAGTTGATGTCGTGTCCGGCAAGCTCGGCCCATGGCCCGGTCTGGCCGTAGCCGGTGATGGCGCAATACACGACGCGCGGGTTGATCGCCTTCACCGCCTCGTAGCCGATGCCCAGCCTGTCCACCACGCCGGGGCGGAAGCTCTCGAAGATCACGTCGGCGTTCTTGGCCAGACGCAGGAAGGCTTCGACTCCGGCAGCCTGCTTCAGGTCGAGGCGCAGGCTTCTTTTGTTGCGATTGACCAGACGGAAAAAGACGCTGTCGCCGTTGCCGCCAGCGGCGCTCTCGCCCGGCCCCATGGCGCGGGCGTAATCGCCGGCGCCGGTATCCTCGATCTTGATGACCTCGGCGCCGAGGTCGGCCAGATGCATGGTCGCCACCGGGCCCGGCAGCAGACGCGTGAGGTCGAGGACGCGCAGCCCGGCCAGCGGGCCGCTGCGCTCAGTCATACTTGCGCGCGTCCTCGATCACCTTGCCGTCGTTAGCCAGGCTGCCGACAGCAACCAGCTTGACCTCGGCACGCAGCTTGGTGATGTCGCGCACGGTGTCGGCGATGGCTTTTTCGAGATCGGCGCCCGGCGCCGCGACTTCGCAGCTCAGCGTCATCTGGTCGGTGCTGTCCGGGTTCGTCACCACCAGGCGCGCCTTCGCGATCTCCGGATGGCGCTTGATCACCGCCGCAACCTGCTCGGGATGCACAAACATGCCCTTGATCTTGGTGGTCTGGTCGGCGCGGCCCATCCAGCCCTTGATGCGCATATTGGTCCGGCCGCAGGGCGAAACGCCGGCAAGCACGGCGGAAAGGTCGCCGGTGCCGAAGCGGATCAGCGGATAGTCGCTGTTGAAGGTGGTCACCACCACTTCGCCGACCTCGCCCTCCGCCACCGGATCGCCGGTGCCGGGGCGCACGATCTCGATGATCACGCCTTCATCGACGACCAGCCCTTGGCGCGCGTCTGTCTCGTAAGCGATGACGCCAAGCTCAGCCGTGGCATAGGCCTGGTAGCCGGCGACGCCGCGCGCCAGCAGCGCATCGCGCACCGGCGGCAGGAAGGCCTCGCCCGAGACCAGCGCCTTGGTCAGCGAAGGCAGCTTGATGCCGAGTTCGTCAGCCTTCTCCAGCAGGATGCGCAAAAAGGACGGCGTGCCGACATAGCCGTTCGGTTGCAGGTCGGCCATCGCCGCCACCTGCTGTTCGGTCTGGCCGACGCCGGCCGGAAACACCGTGCAGCCCAGCGCCTGTGCGCCGGCTTCGAGGATCCAGGCGCCCGGCGTCATGTGGTACGAAAAGCTGTTGTGCACCAGGTCGCCGGAACGAAACCCAGCGGCATACAACGCACGCGCCGTACGCCAGTAATCCGCGCGGCGCCCCTCGGGTTCGTAGATCGGACCCGGCGAGGAAAACACGCGGCCGAGCTGGCCCCATCCGCCGGCCGCGAGGCCGCCGAATGGCCGGCGTTGCTTCTGCAGCTCGATCAGGTCGCTCTTGCGCACCACCGGCAGCGCGGCGAGCGCGGCAACCGAAGTGATCGCCGCCGCATCGACACCCTTCAACGTCTCGGCGAAGTAGGCAGTGCTGGTTTTCGCGTGCGCGATTTGCTGCGGCAGCCGTGTCGCCAGCGCCGACTTTCGTTCGTCGGCAGTGCGGGTTTCGAGGGCGTCAAAATATTTGGACATGGATTGCTCCGGTTTGGATAGGCGCGACTGACGGGCCTGAGTGAGGCCGCAAAGCGCAGGCATGATGCAACGTGTGAGGGGTGTGGAGCACCAAGCGATGCAAGGCGCGAAAGGCCGACGTTTAGTTTCCCTAAACGAGGCCTTGAGCAACGCCGCAGCGCGCCGCGTGATCCGCAGCCCTCACGCGAGCCAGCGTTTGCGGCGGCGGTAGTGCTTGGCTTCGCGAAAGCTCTTGCGCTCGCCCGAGGAAATGCCGAGGTAGAACTCCTTGACGTCCTCGTTGTTGGCCAGCTCCGATGCGGCGCCTTCCATCACGACACGGCCGTTTTCGAGGATGTAGCCGAAGTCGGCATAGCGCAGGGCCATGTTGGTGTTCTGCTCGGCCAGCAGGAAGGTGACCTTCTCGCGCTGGTTGAGGTCCTTGACGATGCCGAACACCTCATCGACGATCTGCGGCGCGAGGCCCATCGAGGGTTCGTCCAGCAACACCATGGTCGGGTTCGCCATCAGCGCGCGGCCGATGGCGCACATCTGCTGCTCGCCGCCCGAGGTATAGGCGGCCTGACTGGTGCGGCGCGTCTTCAGGCGGGGGAAATAGTTGTAAACCTTTTCCAGCGTTTGGGCGACAGCCGCTTTGCCATCTTTGCGGGTGTAGCTGCCGGTCATCAGGTTTTCTTCGATGGTCAGGTGGCCGAAACAGTGGCGGCCCTCCATGACCTGGACCACGCCGCGCTTGACCAGATCGGCCGGAGTCAGCGCCTCGATGCGCTCGCCGCGGCACTCGATCGAGCCTTTGGTCACTTCGCCGCGTTCGCCGTGCAGCAGGTTGCTGACGGCACGCAGGGTGGTGGTCTTGCCGGCACCGTTGCCGCCCAGCAGGGCGACGATGCTGCCTTCGGTCACGGACAGCGAAACGCCCTTGAGCACGAGGATCACGTGGTTGTAGATCACCTCGATGCTGTTGACGTTGAGAAGGATGTTGGGGGTCGTCATGTGTTCTTTCAGGGAACGAAAGACAGAAGGCGGGGAACGGCAATCCGTCCCCCGCCGTCGGGCTGATTACTTCTTGCAGTCGTCCGCGGTACGCCGCACGATCTTCTTCTCTTCGGCATACTTGCCCGCCGTGGCGATCACCATCGGGCGCAGCACCTTCTCATCACCCTGGTACCAGTCGGAGCTGAAGTTCCACTTCTTGCCGTCCCAGGTATGGATACGCGCCCAGGCCGAACCCATGTGGTCGAGGCAGGAGGTCTTCACCGGACGCATCACGCCACCCAGGCCCATGCCGTCCAGCGCCTTCTGGTCGAGGTCGAGGTTTTCCAGGCCCCAGCGCATCTGCTCGCCGGTGATGCGCTTGCCCTTGCCGTAGCGTTCCTGCGCCTTGCGCACGCCCTCGACGGAAAGCATCGAGGAAATCAGGCCGCGCATGTACAACACCTGGCCGACTTCTTCCTTCGGACCGGTGCCCTGGCCCTTGGCGTGCAGCTTCTCGAGGATTTCCTTGACCACCTTGGAGTTCGGCTCGGCGCCGTGCTGCATGGCCAGGGCGCTGTAGCCCTTGGCGCCGTCGCCGACGTCCTTGACGTCAGGTTCGGCGCCGGCCCACCAGACGCCGTACATCTTCTCGCGCGGATAGCCGGTGGCCTGGGCTTCCTTGAGCGAGGTGGAGTTCATTACGCCCCAGCCCCAGAGGAAGACATAGTCGGGCTTGTTCTGGCGGATTTGCAGCCAGGTGGCCTTCTGCTCGACGCCCGGGTGGGCAACGGGCAGCAGGGAAAGGTCGAAACCGTGCATCTTGGCGCGTTCCTGCAGCAGGGCGATCGGCTCCTTGCCATAGGGGCTGTCGTGGTAGACCAGCGCGATCTTCTTGCCCTTCAGCTTGTCGAAACCGCCTTCCTTCTTCGCGATGTGCTGCACCAGCACATCGGCGCCCATCCAGTAGGTCCCAATCAGCGGGAAATTCCAGCCGAAGACAGAACCATCCTGCGACTCGCTGCGGCCGTAGCCGGCGGTGACCACGGGAACCTTGTCGACCGGGGCCTTTTCGGTCAGGGCGAAGGTGATGCCGGTGGACAGGGGCTGAACCGCGGTGGCGCCGCCATGCTTGCCCTTGAGGCGCTCGTAGCATTCGACACCACGGTCGGTGGCGTAGCCGGTCTCGCACTCTTCCCAGATCATCTTGACGCCATTCACGCCGCCGCGGGCATTGGTCAGCTTCAGGTAATCGAGGAAGCCGTTGGCCCAAGGTACGCCGTTGGGCGCATAGGCACCGGTGCGATAGACAAGCAA
>JBIKLV010000171.1:0-3793 GCA_044359585.1 Sulfuritalea sp.
CGACCAGGCGCTTGACGGCGGCATCGACGTCGGCCGGCGTGCCGGTGGTCATCATCGACGGCGAGAGGTTGCCGCGCAGCGCGACCCGGTCGCCGAGGACCTCGTAGGCTTTGACGATGTCGGTGCGCTCGAACCAGTAGATGCATTTCCCCGGCGGCACGTCCTTGATGATGTCGAGGCGCTTGGTGCAATCCGATTCCCACAGCGGCATGGGGATCAGGTCGGCGTCGATCAGTTCGACCATCATCTGGCGGAAGCTGGGCCACCAGAAGGTTTCGAACTGCTTGGGCGACATGAAGGCATCCGGCGCCCAGTGGATGGGGATGAAGACGATCGGATTGCCGGTGGCCTTCGCGTTGGCGATGGTCATCCGTACCAGGTTGCGCCGCATCATGTCGATGGCTTCGAGCAACTGTTCCTTGTGGCGGAACAGGTCCTTCATCATCCCGGTGGCGCCGCGGAAGTAGTCGGCCAGCACGTCGTAGGGTGCTCCCGAAGCGCTGCCGTTGATCAGCGGAAAACCCAGTGCGCCGATGCGTTTGTTCCACTGCCCGACGTGGGTCATGTAGACGTCGACTTCGTCGGCGGCATCCAGCACCTTCTGCAGGGCTTTGCGGAATTCCTTGTTCGCCAGCGGGCGCAGGCCGGTGATGGCACGAAAGTAGAACATGCCGGGAAAGACGGGAAAGTTCTCGAAACCCTCGAAGGCGCCGAAGATGCGCGGCAGGTACTTGTTGAGGTAGAAGCCGGTCGGGTCGGCGATCAGTTCGGCGTACTCGTCGGCCTTCATGTACTCGCGGTCGAGGTACTGGTAAGGCTGGTTGTCGCCGACGCCGTGGCCGGGCCATTGCAACTGCTTGTAGCCGGTGGCCTCGAAAACGCGGCCCAGGGCGCTGGCGCCGACCAGCGAGATGCAGGCATCGGGCTCGAATTCGAGCACGGCGCGCTCGGCGATCTCCTTGGTCTTCTCGTAGTCGTACATCAGTTCCTTGTAGCTGATGCCGCCGTACTTCGCCAGCCAGTAGGTCGCGTACATGATCACCGGCATCCGGTCCGCCTGCTTCAGGGAGACGCAATCCAGGATGCGTTTCCAGCGCGCGTCGTAGGCGGTTTTGGCTTCGGGGGTCTGCACCAGGTCGCTCATGCCGCCTCTCCCATCCAGGCCTTGCACAGGTTGACCGCTTCCACGGCATTGACGCCGAAGGCGTCCGCCCCGGTATAGGCGCGCACCGTCTCGTCGATCTGGCCGCCGCCGATCATGACCTTGAATTTGCCGCGCATGCCCTGCTGCTCGAAGGCCGCGATGGTCTCCTTCATCGACTCGAAGGCCAGCGTCAGGAAGCCGGAAAGCCCGACCACGTCGGGCTGCCAGGTGTTGATCTCATCGATGAAACTGTTCACCGGCACGTCGATGCCGATGTCCCGGACCTCGAAGCCGTTGATGTCGAGCATGAAGGCGACGATGTTCTTGCCGATGTCGTGCAGGTCGCCATGCACGGTGCCGATCAGCACCTTGCCCAGCTTCTTCGGTTCTTCGCCCGGCACGTGCTTGATCAGCGGCTTGGCGATGGCGCCGATGGTTTCGAGCATTTCGCCGGCCAACACCAGTTCGGGCAGGAAGTACTCGCCTTCCTCGAAACGCTTGCCGACAATATCCATGGCCTTGCGGCAAAGCTCCAGCACGCGCAAGGGAGCGGCACCTTCCTCCAGCAGCATGCGCTTGGCCAGTTCCAGCGCCTCGTCCTCCTGCATTTCGGCCATGAACCCGACCAATTGCTGTTCCTGCTCGTTCATGTCGCCCATCGTTCAGTCTCCTCGTTGTTCATGGGGTCATACGGTATGCAAACGCGGCCGCCTGCGCAAGTCGCATTCGGCGATGATTTCCGCCAGCGTGCCTTCATTGCGGTGGCCCATCAGGTGGAAGCCGGCGACGCCCTCGATGTGCGCCAGGGCATCGATGGTCTCGACGCAGATCCGGCGTGCCTCGCGCAGCGGGTCGCGGGCGCCCTCGATGCGCGCCAGCAGCGAGGGCGGAATGTGCACGCCGGGCACGTGGCGCGCCATCCAGGCCAGCGCCTTCGCCGATTTCAGCGTGCCGACGCCGACGATGATGTGGGCGCGGCGATGCAGGCCACGCCGGCGCACTTCGCGCATGAAATCGGCGAACAGGCCGAGGTCGAAGCAGAACTGGGTCTGTATGAAGCGGGCGCCGGCCAGGATCTTCTTTTCGAGGTTGGCGACGCGGTCGGCGTAGGGCGGTACGAAGGGGTTGGCCGTGGCGCCGACGAACAGGTCGGGGGCCTCCTGCAGCTTGCGCCCGGATGCGTACTCGCCCCGGTCGCACATGCCGCGGGCGATGTGCAGCAGCGACACCGCGTCGAGGTCGAACACCGGCTTGGCCTGCGGATGGTCGCCCTGGCTGACGTCGTCGCCGGTGAGGCACAGGATGTTCTTAACGCCCAGCGCCGCCGCGCCGAGCATGTCGCCCTGGATGGCGATACGGTTGCGGTCGCGGCAGGCGATCTGATAGACCGGGACATGGCCGTGCGCGGCGAGGATGGCCGAGGCGGCGACGCTGGACATGTGGCAGTTGCCGCCGGCGCCGTCGGTGATGTTGATCGCATCGACCCGGCCGGCGAACAGTTCGGCGCGGGCCAGCAAGGCATCGGGCCGGGGAGAATCGGGCGGGGCGACTTCGACCGTCACCACGAATCGCCCCGAGTTGCAGGCGGCTTCCAGCGCCGCCTGTTGCGGTACCGGCGTGATGCGCTGGCCGACCGGCGGCTGGAAGGCCGGATCGGGGCGCCCCTGCAGCACTTGAATCCAGCTCGATGCGCCGCGCCGGCGCTGGTCGATCGCCGGCAACAGTGGCGTCGGTTGCGCCAATTGGTCGCCGGCGATTCGCTTCGCTCCCGCGCCGGCTTCAACCCAGGCGCAAGGAAGTTCGGGTCGCACTTCGCAGCAACCATCCGCACGTACGCCGCCGCAGGGCCCATTGCGCATTTCCTTGGGGCAGTTCATCGGACAGGACATTCCGGTGGCGGAGAGCACGCACTGGCCGCACATGCGGCAGTCGAACAGCGCCGACTTCGCGAGCCGTTCCACCGGCCGCAGCAGCGCTTCGGTGCGTCCCATGCCGACCAGTCGCGCCAGCGGCGCCAGCATGGGCGCGACCTTGGCCAGGAACACGTAGGCGCGCCCGAGGCCGCGGGCATGGCGTACCGACCACAGGCGCAGGGCGAGCATCCGGGGGCTGGCCTAGAGGTTCAGTTCGAGGCAGTCGTCCCTCGCCCTGGAGACGCAGACCATCATCATCCGGTTGGACGACTTTTCCGCGTCGGACAATACGTAGTCGCGGTGGTCGGGCCGGCCGGAGCACACCTCCGTTTCGCAACTGCGGCACAGTCCTTCGCGGCAGGCGAAGGGATGGTCGATGCCGGCCAGTTCGAGGGCGTCGAGGATGCTGCTGCCGGCGTCGATTTGCAGCTCGCGTCCGCTCGACTTGAGCCTGATACGGAACGGACGGTTGCCTCCGGCTGCAGGTGCTTCGGGCGCAGAAAATCGTTCGAAACGCACGCAGTCGGCCGGGTGGGCGGCGGTTTTCGTCGCGACGACTTGCATCAGGGGTTCGGGGCCGCAGCAATAGACATGCTCGTCGCGCCGCAGCCGGGCAAGGAAGCCGGCCAGGTCGGCCACGTGCCCGGCTTCGTCGTCGAAATGCAGCCTGACCCGGTCGCCACCGAGGGCGACGAGTTCCTCGACGTAGGCGGCGCGTTGCCGGTTGCGCGCGGCG
>JBIKLV010000098.1:0-13768 GCA_044359585.1 Sulfuritalea sp.
CCGCGTTACCGACATCAAGCAGTTCGGCGTCGAATCGAATGCCGACAAGGTCGGCGGCACGGCGGCGGCAGTGGCCGGCGCGGCGGTGGCGGCTCATGCCGCGGCCTCGGTGCTGAAGAAGGCGAAGAAGGCTGACGCTGTAAAGGGAGATAACTGAAATGGGTGTCTACGAAACTCAAGGCTTCAAGATGGACAACTCCGGCAAGCGGGTCGTGGTCGATCCGATCTGCCGCATCGAAGGCCATCTGCGCGTCGAGGTGAATCTCGACAAGGACAACGTGATCCGCAACGCCGTATCCACCGGCACCATGTGGCGCGGCCTCGAAGTCATCCTCAAGGGCCGCGATCCGCGCGATGCCTGGGCCTTTACCGAGCGCATCTGCGGCGTTTGCACCGGCACCCATGCGCTGACTTCGGTGCGCGCGGTGGAAGACGCGCTCTCCATCAAGATTCCGGAAAACGCCAACACCATCCGCAACCTGATGCAGTTGAACCTCTACGTTCACGACCACCTGGTGCACTTCTACCACCTGCACGCGCTGGACTGGGTGGACATCGTCTCGGCGCTGAAGGCCGATCCCAAGCGGACCTCGGAACTCGCGCAGTCGATCTCGAACTGGCCGCTGTCGTCGCCCGGCTATTTCCGCGACCTGCAGAACCGCCTGAAGAAGTTCGTCGAATCCGGCCAGCTCGGGCCCTTCTCCAACGCCTACTGGGGCAATCCCGCCTACAAGCTGCCGCCGGAAGCCAACCTGATGGCGACGGCGCACTACCTGGAAGCGCTGGATTTCCAGAAGGAGATCGTCAAGGTCCACACCATCTTCGGCGGCAAGAATCCGCACCCGAACTGGCTGGTGGGTGGCGTGCCCTGTGCCATCAACGTGCATGACACCGGGGCGGTGGGCGCGATCAACATGGAGCGCCTGAACCTGGTCAAGAGCATCGTCGATCGCTCCAAGGAATTCGTCGAGCAGGTGTACATCCCCGATCTGCTGGCCATCGCCTCCTTCTACAAGGGCTGGCTGCATGGCGGCGGCATTTCGTCGCAGGCGCTGCTTTCCTACGGCGACATGCCGGAGCGTGCCAACGATTACTCGCCCGGCAACCTGCTGCTGCCGCGCGGCGCCATCATCGGCGGCAAGCTGGACAAGATCCACGAAGTCGATCTCAAGGACCCGGAGCAGATCCAGGAATTCGTCAATCACTCCTGGTACAAGTACGCCGACGAATCCAAGGGCCTGCATCCCTTCGACGGCGTCACCGAGCCCCACTACAAGCCGGAAGGCCCCAACTTCAAGGGCACGCGGACCCGGATCGAGCAGCTCGACGAATCGGCCAAGTACTCCTGGATCAAGGCGCCGCGCTGGCGCGGCAACGCCATGGAAGTCGGCTGCCTGTCGCGCATGGTGCTGGGCTACCTGCAGCCCAAGCAGTTCCCCTTCATCAAGGACACCATCGACGGCGTGCTGAAGAAGCTCGACATTCCGCTCACCGCGCTGTTCTCGACACTGGGCCGCACCGCGGCGCGCGGCATCGAGACGCTGTACTGCGCCGACCTGCAGGTCAAGCAGCTCGACAAGCTGATCGCCAACATCAAGGCCGGCGATTCCTCGACCGCCAACGTCGAGAAGTGGGAGCCCAGTACCTGGCCGAAGGAAGCCAAGGGCGCCGGCTTCACCGAGGCGCCGCGCGGAGCGCTGGGCCACTGGATCAAGATCAAGGACACCAAGATCGACAACTACCAGTGCGTGGTGCCGACCACCTGGAACGGCAGTCCGCGTGATCACAAGGGCCAGATCGGCGCCTACGAGGCCAGCCTGATGAACACGCCGCTGGCCAAGGCCGACGAACCGCTGGAGATCCTGCGCACCCTGCATTCCTTCGACCCCTGCCTGGCCTGCTCGACTCACGTGATGAGTCCCGACGGCCAGGAAATGACCTCGGTCAAGATTCGCTAACCGTTCGGAGGAAAATGCCATGGACCTTAACGCCGCCGCCGCCGAACTCGACAACGATCCGGAAACTGCCGCCGGTCGGACAGTGTATGTCTATGAAGCCCCGGTGCGCTTGTGGCACTGGATCAATACCCTGTGCATCCTGGTGCTGGCCACCAGCGGCTACCTGATTGCGAGTCCCCTGCCCAGCACACCGGGCGAGGCCTCCGACCAGTTCCTGATGGGCTATATCCGCTTCGCCCATTTCGCCGCCGCCTATATCTTTACCATCGGCTTCCTGGTGCGCATCTACTGGGCGGTGGTCGGCAACCATCACGCCCGGGAACTGTTCTACCTGCCGATCACCAATCCGAAGTGGTGGGCGGGGCTGCTGCGGGAGTTGCGCTGGTATCTGTTCCTGGAACGGCAGCCCTACAAGTATGTCGGGCACAACCCGATGGGCCACCTGTTCATGTTCATCTTCGTCACCGTGGCCGCCGTGCTGATGATCTGCACCGGCTTCGCGCTCTACAGCGAGGGGGCGGGGCTGGGCAGCTGGCAGGACCTGCTGTTCGGCTGGGTGATTCCGCTCTTCGGCGGCAGCCAGGCGGTGCATAGCTGGCACCACCTGGGCATGTGGGGCATCGTCTGCTTCGTCATCCTGCATGTCTATGCCGCGGTGCGCGAGGACATCATGAGCCGCCAGACCATGATCAGCACCATGATCAGCGGCCAGCGGACGTTCCGGGAATGAAAATGGCGACCTATCCCCCAGCCCCTTTCCCGAGGAAAGGGGTGACCAAGGTTCAGGCGCTTCGCGCCTTCCGGTTCAATGAACTCATGCCGCCTTGGGGCGGCCCTGC
The DNA here is from genome assembly GCA_044359585.1 of Sulfuritalea sp. Classification (GTDB taxonomy): domain Bacteria; phylum Pseudomonadota; class Gammaproteobacteria; order Burkholderiales; family Rhodocyclaceae; genus Sulfuritalea. Next base: position 2,798 of record JBIKLV010000098.1, read on the forward strand.
AGCGCCATGAACACACTAGATGATCCTTGCTGTGACGTCCTGGTGCTCGGCATCGGCAACCTGCTCTGGGCCGACGAGGGCTTCGGCGTACGCTGCGTCGAAAAGCTGGCGGCGGAGTGGGAGGTACCGGAGGGCGTCAGCGTGATGGACGGCGGCACCCAGGGCCTTTACCTGCTGCCTTACGTGCAGGGCGCAAAGCGCCTGATCGTGTTCGACGCGATCGACTACGGCCTTGTACCGGGGACGATGAAACGCGTCGAGGGCGACGAGGTGCCGCGCTTCATGGGCGCCAAGAAGATGAGCCTGCACCAGACCGGATTCCAGGAAGTCATCGCCGCCGCCGACCTGACCGGGCAGTTGCCGGAAAAGCTGTTGCTGATCGGCGTGCAGCCAGAGGAACTCGAGGACTATGGTGGCAGCCTGCGCCCGGTGGTCAAGGCGCGGCTCGACGACGCCGTGGCCATGGCCGTGGCGCAGTTGCGCGACTGGGGTCATGCGGTGGAACCCTGCGCGCCAAAAGTCGGCGCTGGCGACACGGCGTTGACCATGGACGCCTACGAGGCGGGCCGTCCCTCGGCCGAAGCCGCCAGCCGCATCGGCGACGACCGTTTCATGGCGGCCTGATCATGTGCCTCGCCTTGCCGATGAAGGTGATCCGGATGGAAGGCACCACCGCATTGTGCGAAGGGCGCAATGGCGTCGAGCGCATGGACACCATGCTCACCGGGCCGCTCGAGCCCGGTCAGTGGATCCTTGCCTTCCTCGGCGCCGCGCGCGAGGTGATCGATGCCGAGCGCGCCGCGCAGGTCTCCGATGCGCTGGTTGCCTTGGAGTCCATCCTGCATGGCGATGGCAGCAACGAGGCACTGATCCAGGCCGGCTTTGCCGACCTGATAGATCGCGAACCGCAGCTGCCGGAGTTTCTCCGGCCGGCTGCCAACTGAGGAGTACGCAATGACATCACCGAGCATCGAACGCCTGCAGGAACGCTTCGGCATCCTCCAGGCCCGCTACGGCTACCACTTGCTCGACGCCGAGTCCTATGAGGATTTTGCCAAGGCGCCCGGCAACACGCTGATCCTCTTCGCCGACGATCCGGCCAAGGTGCCAGAAACCTGGGACCTGACCATCATCCTCCCCGAGGCGCTGCTGCGCCTGGAGGCCGACGTTCGCGTCGGACTGCTGCTGCCGGCGGTAGCGCGCAGCCTCGCACCTCGCTACGGAATCCGCATCTGGCCCGCGCTGCTGGCCCTGCGTGACGGCGAATACCTCGGCACGGTGGAAGGCCTCAAGGACTGGAGCGGCTATGTCCGCGTCCTGCCCGAACTGCTCTCCGCGCCGCCTTCGCGTCCGCCGAGCATCGGCATCCCGGTCACCAACGCCAATGCCGCCACCCACTGCCACTAACGCTCATGGCCCCGAGTGCCAACCGCAGAAGATGAAACACGCGAAAACCTTTATTCGCCCGCCCCCCGTCCCCCCTCACGGGGGCTTACTGATCGGCTCGCTTCGCTCGACTGTTTCCAGTCGCTACGAACGAGTTGTTTCACGTTAGGAGCAACCGACATGATGACTTTTCCGATCCCCGTCGTTCCCTTCAAGCCGAGCATCGGTCCCGGCTCCCAACCGGTGGACGAGGTGCTGGTCACGCTCGACGTGCCCAACGACGTACACGCCTTCCGTCCGCCACAGAGCGAACTCGACGCGCCGCCCGAAGTGGCAGGACCCGCGCTGGCTTTCCTCAAGACATTGCTGGCCGCGCTGCGCGAAACGCCGTTCTCGCCGCTGCAGGTGGTGCGCTTCTCGCTGCTCGACTACCCGCCTGCGGTGCGCGCCGAGATCCATGAACTGCTGGGCGAGGGCGAGGTCAGCGTGCTCACCGCAGGCGACCTGCGCGCCCAGGAAACCGCCTTCACCGGCATCTGGCGCATCCGCGGCGAAGGCATCGACGACGTCGAGGCCAGCGCCTTTCCGCTGGCCCTGCGCGAAGTCGCGATGGCCCGCGCCATGCCGGTCACAGCCGCGGCCGAGCCGCCCGCCGGCCTGATGAACGCGCCCGCCCTGTACCACGAGATCCGCAGCCTGTCGGCCATCTGGCGCGCCGGGCGTGAGGCGCACATCGTCAACCTGTCGCTGCTGCCGGCCACGCCCGACGACCTGGCCTGGCTCGACGACCAGCTCGGGAGGATCTCGTTCTCCATCCTCTCGCGCGGCTTCGGCAACTGCCGCATCACGGCCACCGCGCTGCCCCATGTCTGGTGGGTGCAATACTTCAACAACATGGAAAAGCTGATCCTCAATTCGCTGGAGATCGTGGATATCCCCGCCGTCGCCCTGGCGGCGAAGGAAGACTACGATGAGACCATCATTCGCCTCGACGAATGGATCGTGTCGATCGAGAGCGCCCTGGACGACTGAGAGCCTGTGAATAAATCTACTGCGCGTGCCGGATCGGGGTTTGGGCGGTGCTCGCTATCCTCACATATAACTACATATGTTCCGGTAGCTGCGCTCCGGCCGCACCCCGCTGCGGCCCGCTCGTTGCGATTTCTTCAAAGGCTCTGCACATGAAGTTTCCCGAAGGCTCCTTCGAACGCACCGGGCGCGCGCTGGCGGCCAACCCGCTGGCGCGCTTCGAATGCGGCGTCTGCTGGCAGGTTTATGACCCTGCCGAAGGCGATCCGATCGGACAGGTCGCGGCCGGTACCGCCTTCGCCGACCTGCCCGACAACTGGGCCTGCCCCGGTTGCGAGGCGGCGCGCGAGCGCTTCCTGCTGCTTGACGATGTTTGTGAATGAGGCCGTAGCAGGCCTCGAAGCCGCCTTCGAGCGCATCGCGCAGACCCGCATGGCGGGCCTGCCGCTCAACAATCCGGCGTTGCGGGTGCAGGGCGTCGGCTTCCGGCCTCAGGAGGAGGGTCGCCTGACCGGCGTCCTCATCACCCCCTGGGCGATCAACCTGGTGATGCTGGCGGCGACGCCGTCGCGCGAACTTTATCTTGCTGCCGACTGCCGCCGCGACTGGGATTTTCCGTCCGGCTGCTACGAATTCATGGGTGGCGAGGAACCTGAATGCGGCGCCTACCAGTTCTGTTCGCTGTTCTCGCCGGCCTTCGATTTTGGCGACCAGGACAGTGCCGTTGCGACGGCGGACGAAATCATGCGTGGCCTGTTCGCCGAGGCGCCGGCGGATCCGGGGCCGCAACGCGAGGCGGCGCGCATGGGCGGGCATTCGGTGATGGAAATCCCGACCACGCGAAGGGGCTTCTTGAAAGGTGTGCTCGGGTCCCGAAGGGCTTAAACTCCCGCCATGCATGAAATGTCATTGGCCGAGGGGGTCCTGCAACTGATCGAGGATGCCGCCCGCGAACAGAAATTCGAAAGGGTGACCACGGTCTGGCTGGAGATCGGGCAATTGTCCGGGGTCGAAGTCGAGGCGATGAAGTTCTGCTTCGACGCGGTGGTGCGGGACAGCATCGCCGACGGGGCGACGCTGGAGATCGTTGCCTTGCCCGGCACCGGCTGGTGCATGCAGTGCTCGATGTCGGTGCCGATGAGCGAAGTGTTCGGCGAATGCCCGCAGTGCGGCAGCCACCAGATGCAGGTCACGGGCGGCACCGAGATGCGGGTCAAGGAACTTGAAGTCGCGTAGGCGATCGGAGACGGACTATGTGTACGACATGCGGCTGCGCCGCGGGCGAAGTAAAGATTGACGGTGCCGATCCCCACCACGGGCACGAACATGTCCATGCCGACGGCACGCGCCACAGCCATGACCACGGCCACGATGGCGAGCATGGTCATGACCATGCCCATCCTCATACCCACGACTCCGGCCACCGCTATGCACCCGTGCATTCCAGCGCTTCGCCGGCGCACTCGCACGCGCCGGGCATCGGCACCAAACGCATGGTGCAGATCGAGCAGGACATCCTGGCCAAGAACAACGCCTATGCGCAGCAGAACCGCCAGCGCCTCGCCGGGCGCGGCATCTTCACGCTGAACCTGGTATCCAGCCCCGGTTCGGGCAAGACCACGCTGCTGTGCAAGACCATCGACATGCTCAAGGGCAGGGCGTCGGTCGCCGTCATCGAGGGCGACCAGCAGACCGATCAGGATGCTGAGCGCATCCGCGCCACCGGCGCGCCGGCGATCCAGATCAACACCGGCAAGGGCTGCCACCTCGACGCCCACATGGTCGGCCATGCCATGGGCAAGCTGGAATTACCCGAGGATTCCCTGCTGATGATCGAGAACGTCGGCAACCTGGTCTGCCCGGCGGCCTTCGACCTGGGCGAAGCACACAAGGTGGTGATCCTCTCGGTCACCGAAGGCGAGGACAAGCCGATCAAGTACCCGGACATGTTCCGCGCCGCGACCCTGATGCTGCTCAACAAGTGCGACCTGCTGCCTTACCTGAGCTTCAAGGTCGATGCCGCGATCGAGTTTGCGCGCCGCGTTAATCCCGGCATCGAGGTGATCCAGTTGTCGGCGACCACGGGGCAGGGCATGGAACAGTGGCTGGACTGGATCGCGCGCGGGGCGCAACAGGCGGTACAGCAAAAGGCCGAGCCGGCGCTCGCATCCGCGATTCGATGAATTCCGGCGCGATTACTCTGCCGGTGCCCTTCGCTACCGCCGCGCCGGTACTGGCGGCTGGCGCCTGGTTCAAGAACTCCCTGTGTGGCGTCAAGGCAGGGCTGGCGCGGATGTCGCGCGTGGTGGGGGACCTCAACACGCCCGAAGCCTGTGTCGCCCACGAGGAGGAAGCGGAAAAGCTGCGTTCCTGGCTGGGCCGTCCGGCGGTGATCGCCCACGACCTGCATCCCGATTTTCATTCCTCCCGCCAGGCCGCGGCGACCGCCGCGAAACTCGGTGCCATCGCGCTGCCGGTGCAGCACCACCATGCCCACATCGCCTCGGTCTGCGCCGAGCACGGCCACCTCGGTCCGGTGATCGGGCTGGCGCTCGACGGCGTCGGGCTCGGTACCGACAACGCGCCCTGGGGCGGCGAGCTGCTCCTGGTCGATGGCGCGCGCTTCGAGCGGCTGGGCCACCTTGCGCCGCTGGCCTTGCCCGGCGGCGACCGCGCCGCGCGCGAGCCCTGGCGCATGGCGGCTGCCGTGCTGCACGACGCCGGGCGCGGTGGCGAAGTGCTGCAGCGTTATGCCGGCGAACCGGCGGCGGCAACCGTTTTGGCGATGCTGGAGAAAGGTGTGAACTGCCCGCGCACCTCGAGTGCCGGACGCCTGTTTGACGCCGCTTCCGGCCTGCTCGGCCTGTGCCTGAAAATGGAAATGGATGCGGAAGCGGCAATCCGCCTCGAACAGGCGGCGACACACTGGATCGACGCCCATGGCTGGCCCCCGGTGACGGCCGACGGCTGGCGCATCGAGGACGGCGTGCTCGACTTGCGGCCCCTGCTGGTGCAGTTGGCGAACGAGGGCGACGCGCAGCAGGGTGCGGCGCGCTTCCATGCCACGCTGGTGGCGGCGCTGGCGCAATGGGCCGAAGGCACCTGCCATGACCGTGGCATCGATACCCTGGCCATCGGCGGCGGCTGCTTCTTCAATCACCTGCTGGCGATTGGCCTGCGCCGCGCCTGCGAGGCGCGCGGCCTGCGCGTGCTGGCGCCGATCAACCTGGTCCCCGGCGATGCCGGCCTGGCTTTGGGCCAGGCCTGGGTCGCCCTGCATCACCTGGAGAATTGACACATGTGCCTGGCCCTTCCCGTCAAGGTTGTAGAAGTCGGCGCTGGTGACACGGCGATCGTGGATCTCGGCGGCGTCAGGAAAGAGATTTCGCTGGCGCTGCTGTCCGACGTCAAGGTCGGCGACTACGTGATCCTCCATGTCGGCTACGCGCTGACCCGGCTCGATCCCGAGGAGGCGGAAAAGACGCTGACGCTGTTCGCCGAGATGAACGCAGAAATGAACGCAGAAATGAACGCAGAATTGGACACCGCGGCGCCGGTCATGGGCGGCAACGCGGCGTGAAATACGTCGACGAATTCCGCGACGGCGAACTGGCGCAGAACCTCGCCCGCAGCATCGCGGCGACGGTGGAGGCGGGGCGCAACTACAGCTTCATGGAGTTCTGCGGCGGCCATACCCACGCCATTTCGCGCTACGGCCTGTCCGAACTGCTGCCGCCCACGGTGCGCATGGTGCATGGCCCCGGCTGCCCGGTCTGCGTACTGCCCATCGGCCGCGTCGACCTGGCGATCCGCTTGGCGCTGGAGCAGGGCGTGATCCTGTGCACCTACGGCGACACCCTGCGCGTGCCGGCCTCCGATGGCCTGTCGCTGATGAAGGCGAAGGCGCGCGGCGGCGACATCCGCATGGTGTATTCGACCACCGACGCGCTGCAGATCGCCCGCGACAATCCCGGACGCGAGGTGGTGTTCTTCGCCATCGGCTTCGAGACCACTACGCCGCCGACCGCCGTGGCGATCCAGCTGGCCGCCGCCGAGAATCTGGCGAACTTCAGCGTGCTTTGCTGCCACGTGCTGACGCCCGCGGCGATCAGCAACATCCTCGAATCGCCCGAAGTGCGGCAGTGGGGCACGGTGCCGCTCGACGGCTTCATCGGCCCGGCTCACGTGTCCACCGTGATCGGCAGCCGCCCTTACGAATTCTTCGCAGAGGAATATCGCAAGCCGGTGGTCATTGCCGGCTTCGAGCCGCTGGACGTGATGCAGGCCATCCTGATGCTGGTACGCCAGGTCAATGAAGGCCGTGCCGAGGTCGAGAACGAGTTCGCCCGCGCCGTGACGCGCGACGGCAACCTCAAGGCGCAGGACCGCGTCGCCGAGGTCTTCGAACTGCGCCGCGAATTCGAATGGCGCGGCTTGTCGGTGGTGCCGTATTCGGCGCTGCGCATCCGCGCCAAGTACGCGAGCTTCGACGCCGAGCGCCGTTTCAAGCTCGATTACCGCTCGGTGCCCGACAACAAGGCCTGCGAATGCGGGGCGATACTCCGCGGCGTCAAGCGGCCGCAGGACTGCAAGATCTTCGGCACGGTGTGCACGCCCGAAAACCCGATCGGTTCCTGCATGGTGAGTTCCGAGGGCGCCTGTGCCGCGCACTACAGCTACGGACGCTACAAGGACATGCATTGACGCTTATGAGAGTTAGAGGTACCGCTAGATGATGAAACACGCGAAAGGCGAATTGAAGGCCCGCCCCTCCTATCCTCCCCTCGCGGGGAGGTTTCTGGTTAGCTCGCTTCGCTCGACTGCTACCAGTCGCTCCGAACGAGCTAGGTGGCGCTGAATGGGCGAAGTGAAACGAGGCTACGTGCGGCCGCTGGACTTGAAGCACGGCTGCGTCGACCTGACGCACGGCTCGGGCGGGCGCTCCATGGTGCAGCTGATTTCCGAACTGTTCGCCAAGCACCTCGGCAACGAATACCTCGGCCAGGGCAACGACGGCGCCGTGTTGCCAGCGCCGACTTTTAACGGCCGGCCCGGACGCATCGTGATGGCCACCGATTCGCATGTGGTCTCGCCGTTGTTCTTTCCCGGCGGCGACATCGGCTGCCTCTCGGTGCATGGCACGGTGAACGACGTGGCCGTGATGGGCGCGACGCCGCTCTACCTCGCGGCCGGCTTTATCCTCGAAGAAGGCTTTCCGCTGGGCGACCTGGCGCGCATCGTCGAATCCATGGCCGCCGCCGCGAAAGAGGCCGGCGTGCCGGTGGTGACCGGCGACACCAAGGTGGTCGAGCGCGGCAAGGGCGACGGCGTCTTCATCACCACCACCGGCGTCGGCGTGCTGCCCGACGGGCTGGACCTCGGCGGCAGCCGCGCGCGGCCGGGCGACGTGATCCTGGTTTCCGGATCGCTGGGCGACCACGGCGTCGCCATCATGAGCAAGCGCGAGAACCTGACGTTCGAAGCCACCATCGAATCCGACACGGCGGCCCTGAACGGGCTGATCGCGGCGATGCTGGCCACCGGCGCCGGCCTGCGTTGCCTGCGCGACCCCACGCGCGGCGGACTGGCGGCGACGCTGAATGAAATCGCCGGGCAGTCGGGCGTCGGCATGATGCTCTACGAAAAGGCGATCCCGGTGAAGCCGGTGGTCGCCGCCGCCTGCGAATTCCTCGGCCTCGATCCGCTTTACGTGGCCAACGAAGGCAAGCTGGTGGTGATCTGCAATGCGCTCGACGCCGAACTGCTGCTGAATGTCATGCGCGCCCATCCGCTGGGCCGCGATGCCTGCTTCATCGGCGACGTGATCGCCGACGACCACCACTTCGTGCAGATGACCACCGCCTTCGGCGGCAAGCGCATCGTCGATTGGCTGGCGGGCGACCAGTTGCCGCGCATTTGCTGAACGGACAATCGATGCGGATACTCCTGCTGACCCACGCCTTCAACAGCCTGACGCAACGCCTGGGCGCGGCCTTGCAGGGGCGCGGCCACGAAATCTCGATCGAGTTCGACATCGCCGACAGCGTGGCCGTTGAGGCCGTGGCACTGTTCAAGCCCGACCTGATCGTCGCGCCCTACCTGCGCCGCGCGATTCCCGAATCGATCTGGAAGTCGCATGTCTGCCTGATCGTGCATCCCGGCATCGTCGGCGATCGCGGCCCCTCGGCGCTCGACTGGGCCTTGCAGGAAGGCGCGGCGGAGTGGGGTGTCACCGTGTTGCAGGCGGAAGCCGAGATGGACGCGGGGCCGGTCTGGGCCACGGCGAGCTTTCCACTGCGCGCGGCGAAGAAATCCAGCATCTACCGCAACGAAGTGACGCAGGCGGCGGTAACGGCCGTGCTGCAGGCGGTCGAACGTTACGCGGCGAACGAACTGCCGCTGCCGCTGGCCGAATGGCCGAACGCACGCGGCCGCTTGCGGCCGCTGATGAAACAGGCCGAGCGTGCGATCGACTGGCAACGCGACGACAGCGCCACGGTGCTGCGCAAGATCAACGCCGCCGACGGCTTTCCCGGCGTTGCCGACAGCCTGTTCGGCATTCCCTGCCACATCTTCGACGCCTGGCAGGAAGCCAGCCTCGCCGGCACCGAGGACCTGACCGGGGGCGCGGTCATCGCGCGGCGCGAGACGGCGCTCTTGCGGCGCACCTGCGACGGCGCGGTGTGGATCGGCCACGCCAAACGCGAAGGCGATTTCAAGCTGCCGGCGACGCTGGCGTTTGCCGAGCAGGCTGCGGATCTGCCCGAAGTCCCCTTGGCAGGCTGGTGGCGCATTGATCACGCGACCTGGCAGGACATCGCCTGGGAGGAAGCCAATGGCGTCGGCGCGCTGCATTTCGAGTTCTACAACGGGGCGATGTCCACGAGCCAATGCCGACGCCTGCGCGAAGCCCTGGCCTGGGCCAAGACCCGCCCGGTGCGCGTGATCGTGCTCGCCGGCGGCGTCGACTTCTGGTCCAATGGCATCCACCTCAACGTGATCGAGGCGGCGAGCCTCAATGACGGTTCGCCGGCCGACGAGTCCTGGCACAACATCAACGCGATGAACGACCTGGCCCTGGAGCTGATCAACAGCGGCGAACAGATCACCATCGCCGCGCTGGCGGGCAACGCCGGTGCCGGCGGCTGCTTCCTGGCCCGCGCCGCCGACCTGGTCTGGGCGCGCGACGGCGTGATGCTGAACCCGCACTACAAGAACATGGGCAACCTCTACGGTTCGGAATACTGGACCTACCTGCTGCCGCGCCGCGTCGGCGAGCAGGGAGCGCGCGACATCATGCGCAACCGCCAGCCGCTGACCGCGCGGGCGGCGGTCGAGATCGGCTTCAGCGACGCCTGCCTCGCCGGCGACGGCGATGCCTTCCGCATCGACGTGGCACGGCGCGCGATGGAGCTTTCCGCCGCGCCGGACCTGGCCGAGCGCCTTGCCGCGAAGCGCGAGCGCCGCGCCGCGGACGAGGCCGAAAAGCCGCTGGCCGCCTATCGCGAAGAGGAGCTGGCGCAGATGCGGCGCAACTTCTACGGCTTCGACCCGAGCTACCACGTCGCGCGCCACCACTTCGTGCGCAAGTCGCTGGCCTCATGGACCCCGCGCCACCTCGCGCGGCATCGCGACCTAGGCTGGCAAGGATGAGAGCCTATCCCCCAGCCCCTTCCCCGTGGGAAGGGGTGACCAAGGTTCAGCCGCTTCGCGGCTTCCGGAGTTTTGGCTGCACGCCACCTTGGGGCGGCCCGACGGAGGCGTGCCCGAATTGAAAGCCCCGACCCCGCTCACCGTGCTGGTAGTCGACGACGAGCAGCGCTCGCTGGAGACCCTGCGCCGCACGCTGGAAGACGACTTCACGGTGTACACCGCGCAATCCGCCGAGGACGGCGAAGCCATCATGGCGCGCGAATTCGTGCACATCGTGCTTTCCGACCAGCGCATGCCGGGCACCCAGGGCGTCGAGTTCCTGCGCCGCGTGCGCAGCCAGTGGCCGGACACGGTGCGCCTGATTCTCTCCGGCTATACCGATGCCGAAGACATCATCGCCGGCATCAACCATGCCGGCATCTGGCAATACCTGCTCAAGCCCTGGCATCCCGAACAACTGCTGCTGACGCTGAAGAGCGCCGCCGACCTGTGGCGATTGCAGCAGGAGAACCAGCGCCTGTCGCTGGACCTGCGCGACAGCCCGGAATTGCTGGTGCAGCGCGTCGCCAGCCGGCGCGGCAAGCTCAAGGCGCGTTCCGGCTTCGATCGCCTCGCCCGCGCCGCCGACAGTCCGCTGAATGCGGTTTGCGAACTGGCGCAGAAGATCGCCGGGCATGAACTTTCGGTGCTGATCACCGGCGAGTCCGGTACCGGCAAGGAACTGCTGGCACGCGCCATCCATTTTTCCAGCGACCGCGCCGAGCGCGCCTTCGTCGTCGAGAACTGCGGAGCGCTGCCCGACAGCCTGCTCGAAGCCGAGCTTTTCGGCCACAAGAAAGGCGCCTTCACCGGCGCGCACGAGGACCGCATCGGCCTCTTCCAGCAGGCCGACGGCGGCACGCT
>JBIKLV010000172.1:0-3751 GCA_044359585.1 Sulfuritalea sp.
AGGTTCGGCCGCAGCGGGTTCGATCACGGTAGCGATGGTCCGCAGCACCTCGTGCCAGACGGCGGGGCGCGGCCAGGATTGCGCCGGGAGCGGCGGCATGCGGTGTTCGCGGGCGAACTTCATTTGCGCCGCATCGGGCAGGTCGAGCACGGGCAGGGTTTGCAGGGCGTCGTGCTGGGCACGACTGATGGCGCCGAGGAAACGCAGCCAGTCGCCGAGGCTGTGGCCGTCGGCCAACTGGTCGAAACGCGCGGCGCGCCTGCTGAAGACGCTTGCCGCGTCGGGGGCGATGACGTGCGGCGGCTCGCTGCTCGATTTGATGGGGATGATGGGGTTCTGGTCGGAAGCGCTCATGGCGGGAAGTTTATTCGATCGGGGACGTACAAACGACCCGCGGGCCGAAGCCCGCGGGTCTGGTTTGGTGCGTTAACGCCTGTTGCTCAGGGCTTGTCGCTCATTTGCCCGTTACCTGGCGGTACCAGGCGCGGTGGTGCTGCTTGGCCCAGGCGCGAGTGACCGTGCCATAGACCATCGCCCGCACCGTGCCCTTGACCCAGAGCGCGGCGTAGACGTGCACGAATATCATCGCGATCATGACCGCCGCAACGGCGGCATGTACCACGGCGCCAAAGCGCACCAGATCCACCGGAAACGTGAAGTAGGCACGCCACATGATGATGCCGGAGACGAACAGCAGCAGCATGCACACCGACATGGCCCAGAACATCATCTTCTGGCCGCCGTTGTACTTGCCCTGTTCCGGCATGTTGTGGTCGTTGCCGTCCATCATTTCGCCGACGCGGTCCAGCCACTCCCTGTCGGCCGGCTCCATCTTGTTCAGCGCCTTGAAGCGGAAGTACATGAGCACGAAGCCGATCATCATCAGCCAGCCGATGATGGGATGCAGGATTCGCGTCCAGACCCCGCCGCCAAACAGTTGCGTCAATGGATAGAAGGCCGGATGGAAGAAGGCCAGGCCGGAGAGCGCGAGCAGGATGAAGCAGATGCCGACGACCCAGTGGTTGGCCCGCTCTTCGGCGTTGTAGCGCTGAAGGTCCTTTGGATTGCGGATCATTTTGCATCCTCCTTTTCGAGCTCGTCTTCCAGTTCCTTCGACACCTCGTTCGGGCCCTTCATCACGTAGTGGAACAGGCTGCCCAATGCGACGGCGGCCATGGCCACGGTGGCCAACGGCTTGGCAAAGCCCTTCCACAACGACACCAGCGGACTGATGCTGGGGTTGTTGGGCAGGCCCTTGTAGAGCTCCGGCCGGTCGGCGTGGTGCAGCACATACATGACGTGCGTGCCGCCCACTCCTGCCGGATCGTAGAGCCCCGCCTTGTCGTAGCCGCGCGACTTGAGGTCAACCACGCGCTTGGCCGCGTAATCCTTCATCTGCTCTTTCGAGCCGAACTGGATCGCGCCGGTCGGGCAGGCCTTGGCGCAGGCGGGCGCCTGGCCGACGGCCACGCGGTCGGAACACAGCGAGCACTTGTAGGCCTTGTTGTCCTCTTTCGAGATGCGCGGGATGTTGAAGGGACAGCCGGTGATGCAGTAGCCGCAGCCGATGCAGTTTTCCTGGTGGAAATCGACGATGCCGTTGGCGTACTGGATGATGGCGCCGGGGGCCGGGCAGGCCTTGAGGCAGCCCGGGTCGGCGCAGTGCATGCAGCCGTCCTTGCGGATCAGCCACTCCAGCTTGCCTTTCTCTTCCACTTCGGCGAAACGCATCACGGTCCACGACTTGGCCGTCAGGTCTACCGGGTTGTCATAGACCCCCGAGCAGCTGCCGACCTCGTCGCGGATGTCGTTCCATTCCATGCACGCCGACTGGCATGCCTTGCAGCCGATGCAGGTGGAAACGTCGATCAGCTTGGCCACTTCCGTGGTTTGCCTTACGCCGGGCGCCGGTGTGGTCGTCGCCGAGCGGCGGGCGATATCTAGCGATTGCAATGCCATGTCGTATCTCCCTTAGATCTTCTCGATGTTGACCAGGAACGCCTTGAACTCCGGCGTCTGCGAATTGGCGTCACCCACGTACGGCGTCAGCGTGTTGGTGATGAAGCCCGGCTTGGTGAGTCCCTTGAAGCCCCAGTGGATCGGGATGCCCACGGTATGCACCTTCTTGCCATCGACATCCAGGGTCGGAATGCGCTTGGTGACCACCGCGACCGCCTTGATGAAGCCGCGGTTGCTGCGCACCTTGACCCGGTCGCCATTATTGATGCCCTTTTCCTTCGCCAATGTTTCGCTGATCTCCACGAACTGCTCCGGCTGCAGCACGGCATTGATCTTGGCGTGCTTGGTCCAGTAGTGGAAATGCTCGACGAGGCGATAGGTGGTGCAGACGTAGGGGAAGTCCTTGGCCTTGCCGAACACCTCCATGTCGCCCTTGTACACGCGGGCGGCCGGATTGTTGAGCGCCTTCGGGTTGCCGGGATGGAAGGGATTCTTGTCCAGCGGCGTCTCGAAGGGTTCGTAGTGCTCGGGGAAGGGGCCCTCGGCCATGCCCGGCGCGAACAGCCGCGCCACGCCTTCCGGCGTCATGATGAAGGGCATGACATTCTCGTCGGGCGCCGCGTCCGGACGCATGTCGGGAATGTCGTTGCCCGCCCAGGCGGTTCCGGTCCAGCGGATCACGGTGCGCTTCGGGTCCCATGGCTTGCCGGCCATGTCGCACGATGCACGGTTGTAGATGATGCGCCGATTGGCCGGCCAGGCGAAGCCCCACATCAGCGTCTGGCCCAGTCCTGACGGATCGGCGTTGTCGCGCCGCGCCGTGAGGTTGCCGGCCTGTGACCAGCAGCCGCCGTAGATCCAGTTGCCGCAGGAGGTCGTGCCATCATCGCGCAGTTGCGCGAAGCCGGCCAATTGCTCGCCGGCCTTTGCGATGACCTTGGTCTTGTCTTTCGGATCGAAGACATCGCCCAGCGCCTTGCCGGATATTTCCATCAGCAGTTCCGCCGACGAGGGCTTGGTCGGGATGCGATGCGCCCAGGTCAGGTTCATCATGGGATCGGGGAACTTGCCGCCGTCCTTGGCATACATCGCCTTGAGCGTCTGGAACAGCGTGGCGATGATTTCGATGTCGCCCTTGGATTCGCCCGGACCGTCGGCTGCCTTCCAGTGCCACTGGATGACGCGACCGGAGTTGGTAAACGACCCCGTATCCTCGGCAAAGCAGTCGGCCGGCAGGCGGAACACCTCGGTCGCGATCTTCGAGGCATCGACCTCATTCAACTCGCCGTGGTTCTTCCAGTACTCCGAGGTGTCGGTGACCAGCGGATCGATGATGACCAGGTACTTCAGCTTGGCCAGGGCATCGCCCACTTTCTTCTTGTTCGACACGGACGCCAGCGGATTGAAGCCCTGGCAGACAAAGCCGTTGATCTTGCCCTGGTGCATCTTCTCGAAGATGGCCAGGGTGTCATAGGCACCGTCGATCTTGGGCAGCCAGTCGTAGGCGAAGTCGTTCTTGTCGGTCGCCGCATTGCCGTACCAGGCCTTCTGCAGGCTGGTGAACCATTTCGGGAAGTTCTGCGCGAAGTTCATCTGCCCTGGTCGCAGGGCCTTCGGCGTGCGCTTCTCGACATAGGTCTTGCGATCGACGTCGGCTTCGGTCGGCGAGGCGATGTAACCCGGCAGGTTGGCGCCGAACAGGCACATGTCGGTGATGCCCTGCACGTTGGCGTGGCCGCGCAGCGCATTGATGCCGCCGCCCGCCATGCCCATGTTGCCGAGCAGGGTCTGG
>JBIKLV010000026.1:0-43833 GCA_044359585.1 Sulfuritalea sp.
GCACGCTGGGCCCGGCGTTGGGGTGCGAAACTGGCGCTGCTCACGGCACCGCCCGAAGACATTCGCAACCGCGCCGTGCCGCTGTGGGTCGACCTGGGTTCGGATCGCGCCCCCGGCTACACCCCGGAATCCGCCGGCAGCGGACGCTGGCTGGAAACCACCGAGTTGCGGAAAAGCATCGTGGCACGCATCACCCTGCTGGAGCAGGGACGCTCGCCGGCCGACCTGCAACTGGGCGACGACGTCACCCAGCCCGCCGCGACCCTGTTGCTGCAGCGCGCCTTGCAGCGCTGGTGCAAGGGTGGCGTGGCCCGCCGCCAGGAGCGGCACCCGACCAGCGCGGACTGCCGCGTCGTGCCCGGCCTCGAATCCGTGCATTTCGAACTTTCCGGGCGCCAGGCCTTCCGCGCGCCCACGCGCAGCATTTCCACCCTGCGCCGCGAACGCGAGGAGTTCGAAACCTTCGGCAGCCACAACCAGCGCGTCAGCGGGACAGCCGGCAACGAAGAGTCGCACATCGAGAGTTGGCGCGTGCTCGACCAGTCGTCAGCGGGCCTGCGCATCATCCGCCCACTCAAGGAAGGCGCGCGAATCGGCGCCGGGCAGATGATCGCCGTGAAGACCGCCGATGGCCAGTATTTCGTGCTGGGCAACGTGCGCTGGGCCTTGCGCGAGGGCGACAATTCGCTGGTCGCCGGCGTCCAGTTGTTCCCCGGAGAAGCCCGCAGCGCAACGGTGCGGGTGGTCCATTCCGACGGAACCCGCGACGGATGGCGCCAGGGGTTCCTGCTGCCGGCGATTCCCGCGATCCACGAGTCAGCCAGCGTCATCGTGCCGGCCGGCACGTTCAAGCTCGACCGCAGCATCGAAGTCCTGGTCGACCAGCAGCAGCAAACGCTGAAGCTGTTCCGCGTCCTCGATCGCAGCATAGAGTTCGAGCGCTGCAACTATTACGACTGAACCCGGTGCGGTGGAAACACCGCGCTGAACACTGAGCCCTGCCCCGGTTCGCTGTCGATTTGCAGCACGGCCTGATGTCGCTCCAGCACGTGCTTGACGATGGCCAGACCGAGCCCGGTGCCACCCGCTTCCCGTGAGCGGCCGCGATCGACCCGGTAGAAGCGCTCGGTGAGCCGGGGTAGGTGCTCGCGCGCGATCCCTATGCCGTCGTCCTGAACCGAGAAGCGCGCGCCCGATGCGCCATCCGCGCTCCAGTGCAGCGTTATGGCGCCGCCCTGCGGGGTGTAGCGCACGGCGTTGCCGGCCAGGTTGGCGAAGGCTGAGCGCAATTCCCGGGCGCTGCCCAACAACCAGGCCGGGCCGGCGTTTTCCAGCGCGATGCGATGTCGTCCGCCGGACAGCGTGCTTATCTCCTGCCGGACATCTTCCAGCAATGCCGCCACGTCGATGCGGTCTTCCAGCGGCGGTGGCGAATCGGTTTCCAGCGCGGACAGCGTCAGCAGGTCCTCGATCAGCTGCTGCATGCGCCGCGCCTGGTCGGCGGCGGTCTGCAAGTAGTGCGCGATGTCGGCGGGCGGCGTGTCGTGCAAGGCGTCCTGCGCGGTTTCGACGAAACCGAGCGTCACGGTCAGCGGCGTCTTGAGTTCATGCGACACGTTGGCGACGAAATCGCGGCGCATGGTCGCCAGCTTCTGCAACTGCGTCACGTCACGCACCAGCAGCAGCGTTCGCCCAGCAGCGAAGGGCGCGGCCTGCACCTGCAGGCTGCGCCCGGGATTGCGTTGCGTGTGCAGTTCCAGCGACGCGCCGCGATGGTCGGGGCTGTCGAGGTAATCGAGGAACTCGGGTTCGCGCAGCAGGTGGGTGATGCGGCTGCCGGTATCGACCGAACTCTTGAGGCCGAGACAGGCTTCCGCATGCAGGTTCATCCATTCGATGGCGCGGTGGCCGTCGAGGATCATCACTCCGTCGGGGAGCGCCTCGGCGGCACGGCGGAAGCGGTCCAGCTCCTGGGTGGCCTGTTCACGCTCGGCGCTGGCCAGGCGGCCGCGCTGGTGCAGGGCCTCGAACGCCGCACCCCAGGCGCCGCTGGCACTCGGCGTCGGAGTGCCAAGCGGGCAGCGGGCCCAGTGGATCAGGCGCAACACCAGCCAGAGCTGGCGCAGGAAAAAGAAGCCGACTCCCGCCAGGGCCATGATCGCGGCACCCCTCTCCCCCGCCGCGAACCAGCCGCTCAATGCCGCCAGTGCCGTCAGCGCAAGCGCTGTCAGCAATTCGCGCAGAACCGCGTTCACCCGGCCGAGATCCTGTAGCCACTGCCGCGCACGGTCTGGACCAGGCCATCATGCCCGCTCGGCTCAAGGGCGGCGCGCAGGCGGCGAATGTGCACATCCACGGTGCGCTCTTCGACGAAAACGTGGTCGCCCCATACCTGGTCGAGCAGTTGCGAGCGGCCATGGACCCGCTCCGGATGGGTCATCAGGTAGTGCAGCAGGCGAAACTCGGTGGGGCCGAGGCCGATCTCCATGCCGCCGGCCGTGACCCGATGCGTCGCCGGGTCCAGGCGCAAACCGCCGATCTCGACGGCGTCGTCGGTGGCTTGCGGCGCGTGGCGGCGCAGCACGGCCTTGATGCGCGCCATGAGTTCGCGCGGGCTGAAGGGCTTGGTCACGTAGTCGTCTGCGCCGACTTCAAGGCCTTCGACCTTGTCGCGTTCCTCGGCCCGCGCCGTCAACATGATGATGGGCAGGTTCCGGGTTCGCGCGTCGCCGCGCAACTGGCGGGCGAAATCGACGCCGCTCATGCCCGGCAGCATCCAGTCGAGCAGGACCAGGTCGGGCAGGGCTTCCTGCACCATGCGGCGCGCGCTTTCCGCGTCGGATGCGAGCTGCACGACGTGCCCGGCACGACGCAGATTCACTTCGATCAGCGACTGGATCGTCGGTTCGTCTTCCACCACCAGTATTGTTGCGGACATGGGCCTGCTCACGAAGGGGACAAAGGCCAGTCTATTGCAGCTTGATGACGGTTCCGTGACATCGAAGCCGACCGCCGTGTGCGATATGATAGCGGCCCCAATCAAGGAGCAGTAACCATGGCCGGTCTCGACCGCAAGACCCCGATTCCCACCGAGATCACGCTGCACAAAAAGTCGCGTACGCTGGAGCTCAGCTTCGACGATGGCAGCCACTATCAAATGACAGCGGAGTTCCTCCGCGTAAACAGCCCGTCGGCGGAAGTGCGCGGACACGGCCCCGGACAGGAAACGCTGCAAACCGGCAAGCGCAATGTCGAGATCACCGCGCTCGATCCGGTCGGCAACTACGCGGTGCAACCGACCTTTTCGGATGGACACAACACCGGCATCTACTCCTGGGACTGGCTCCATCACCTGGGCGCCGACCACGACGCGCTGTGGGCCGAATACCTTGCGCGACTTGAAAACGCCGGCGCCAGCCGCGATATAGACTCGACCACGCTGCCGCCCAAGTCAGGCGGTTGCGGCAGCCACTGACCGACAGGAATGAGCAAGACCCATTTCGGCTTCGAAACCGTAGACGAGCAGGAAAAGGCGCGCCGCGTTGCCGGCGTCTTCTCTTCGGTCGCGCAGAAATACGACGTGATGAACGACCTCATGTCGGCCGGCCTGCATCGCCTGTGGAAGAAGTTCGCGATCGAAATTGCCGCACCACGACCAGGCGAACGTGTGCTCGATGTCGCGGGCGGCACCGCCGACCTGTCTTCCGCCTTTGCGATGCGTGTCGGCCCCTTCGAGCAAACCGGCGGCCAGGTCTGGCTCACCGACATCAACAATGCGATGCTCACGGTCGGCCGCGACCGCTTGCTCGACGAAGGCGTGCTGGCGCCGGTTGCGCAGTGCGATGCGGAAAAGCTGCCCTTTCCGGACAATCATTTTGACATCGTGACGGTAGCCTTCGGCCTGCGCAACATGACGCACAAGGACAAGGCGCTGGAAGAAATGCGCCGCGTGCTGCGGCCCGGCGGACGGCTGCTGGTGCTGGAGTTTTCGAAAGTATGGAAACCGCTGGAAAAGGCTTACGATGCCTATTCGTTCAAGCTGCTGCCCTGGCTAGGCAAGAAGATTGCCGGGGACGCGGAGTCCTATCGCTACCTGGCCGAATCGATCCGCATGCATCCGGACCAGGCCACGCTCAAGGCCATGATGGAACAAGCCGGTCTGGAGCGTGTCGAAGTGTTCAACATGACAGCCGGCGTCGTCGCGCTGCATCGGGGTTACAAGCTCTAACGAGGAGAAGAGACAAATGAAAACGAAGTTTCAGAGCAGGCTAACGTCGGCTTTATCGACGTCAAGCGTAGCGGCCGGAGCCAAGCGACTGGTGATTGCCGCCTTTGCCGCGGTGGTTGGTCTGGGCATGATGGTTCCCGAAGCGGAAGCCAAGCGCCTGGGTGGTGGAAAATCGACCGGCATGCAGCGCCAGGCAACGCCGGCGCCTACGGCACCTACAGCAGCCGGCAAACCTGCGGCGGCTCCGGCCGCGGCAGCAGCACCGGCGGCCGCGAAACCGGCGGGCATGAGCCGTTTCCTTGGCCCGCTGGCCGGTCTTGCGGCGGGTCTCGGCATCGCCGCCCTGCTTTCGCACTTCGGTCTGGGTGAAGGCATGGCCAACATGTTGCTGATCCTGGCTCTGGTCATGGTCGCCTTCTTCGTCGTGCGCTGGCTGATGAGCAAGCGCTCACCTCAACCGGGCATGCAATACGCCGGTGCAGGTGCCGGCAACGCGCCGCCGGCGAGTCTTACGCCTGCCCAATTCGAATCCTCAGGAGTCGGCGCCGGCACTACGGCGGCGGCAACCCTTGCCCGCAACATCCCGGCCGACTTCGACGTCGACGGCTTCCTGCGCCAGGCCAAGCTGAACTTCGTGCGCCTGCAGGCCGCCAACGACCGCGGCGACATGGACGACATCAGCGAATTCACATCGCCCGAGCTGTTTGCCGAGATCAAGATGCAGTATCAGGAGCGCGGCAGCAAGGCTCAGGAGACCGATGTCATGCAACTCGACGCCGAGCTGCTGGAAGTCGTCACCGAGGACAGCCGCCACGTTGCCAGCGTGCATTTCTCCGGCCGGTTGCGTGAAGATGCTGCCGCGCCGGAAGCATTTGCCGAAATCTGGCACCTGGCCAAGCCGATCGACGGCAACCGCGGCTGGAACATCGCCGGCATCCAGCAAGTCTAGGCACGCTGCCCATGCAAGCCCTGCCCGCACCGCTGCAAGCGGCAATCAACCACGTGCTCGGGCAGGCTTCCTGGGCACGCGAAAAGCTGGCCACCTTTGCCGGGCATTCCGCCCAGATCAAATTGCCGCCTTTCGAGGCGGCTTTTTTGATTGCGCCGGATGGCACGATCGCCGCACCGGCAGCCGACGCGGAACTGGAAGTCAGCATTTCCCTGCCGGCCACCACGCCGCTACTCGCGCTGCAGGGCAAGGATGCGGTGATGCGCGCGGCGCGCATCGAAGGCTCCGCCGAGTTTGCCGAAGCACTCGGCTTCGTCATCCGCAACCTGCGCTGGGACGCGGAGGAAGACCTTTCGAGAGTGGTCGGCGACGTCGCGGCCCACCGCCTGGTCAAAGGCAGCCGCGAACTGGCGACCCGGCAACAACAGGCGGCGCAGAATTTCGCTGCCAACCTGGCCGAATACTTTACCGAAGAGCAGCCGCTGATCGCCCGTCAGGCGGATATCGCCACGTTTTCGGCCGACATCGACCGGCTCCGCGACGACGTGGCCCGACTGGAAAAGCGCCTGCAGCGACTGGCCTGATCGAGGTCTGCAATTATTCTATTGGCGTGGCATGGACGCCTTGTGCTCAAATCGCCCTGTTCAAACACAGGGAGGAGAAGCACATGAATACAACGTCGGTTCTCGCGTCTTGCGGCGCAAACAACACTGTCAGAAACCTGTTCGCTATCGCGGTGATGGCTGCGCCGTTCGTCGCGCCGCCGGCCTTCGCCAGCGATGACGCGATCCTTGCCGAAGCGCGCAAGGTCGCGACCACCCTGCCGCCCAAGCTGATCGTCGCCCTGCAGGACGAGATCAAGAAGTCCGGCGCCGAAGCGGCGATCCCCGTGTGCAAGGACATGGCGCCGAAGATGGCCGGCGAAATTTCGCGGGAGACCGGATGGAAGATCAAGCGCGTCAGCCTCAAGGCGCGCAACGACGCGCGCGCCATTCCCGATGCCTGGGAAACGGCCGCGCTGGAAGATTTCGACAAGCGCGCTGCCGCCGGCGAATCTCCGATGAAACTTGAAAAAGGCGAGAAGGTTGGCGAGGAGTATCGCTACGTCAAGGCGTTGCCGGTGCAAGCGCTCTGCCTGAACTGCCACGGCCCCGCCGAAACGCTGAGCCCCGGAATCAAGGCGGCGCTCGGCCAGCACTACCCCAACGATCGTGCCACCGGCTATAGCGAAGGCCAGATCCGCGGCGTGATCAGCGTACGCAAGAAGCTCTGAGGGTCTACGCGCTCACGGACCCGGTGCGCCCGGACCTGTGAGCCCTATTGTTCCTGGGACAGAGAAACGTACTGCCTGATCCGCGAATCGTACTGGAGTACATGATCCACGATCCAGCCCCTGACCATGCGCAGGATGGTTTGCTGTCCGATCGCCTTTCCCGCCATCAGGTCCAGATTCAAGCGGGTGTACTGTTCGAGGATTTCCTCGTGCGCGGACATGTGTTCGGCAAGTTCCTCGGGCGGCATGCCACACGCCTGGAGAATGGATTCCTCGCTAATAAAATGGGCGTCTATCTGGCGCCCCAACTGGCTCAGGATTTCCGAAAAGGGTTCGGCGACGGGATGCGCCTGCGGTTTGCCGATCAGCCGATCGAGCTGTGCGAACAATGCACGGTGTTGGGAGTCGATTTCGGGCAGGCCCAGCAGCAGATCCTGATTCAGGGTCTGCCCGCTCGTTGATTGACCAAGATCCGAATTCATTCCAGTATCCGCAAGGCCGCAATTGGTTCCTATTATATATGGATAGTCATCCAGCCATCGGGGGCGCAAATCAAACTCGATCGCAGGATGCAGGCATGCGGTTCCCAATAAATCGCGCCAGCTTGGGCGGAACGGACAATTGGATGGAGTGTCCAGGGCGCGTCAGGTTAGGCATGGCTTCAGCGCTACTCGCGTACTGAACCCTGTCGGCCTGCCGTAACCCGCGTTCAATAGCGCATCGGCGTCGCCAGCACGGCCATGGTGACGCGCGAGATGCAGACCAGCTTGCCGGCTTCGTCGCTGATCCGCACTTCCCAGACTTGGCTGCTGCGACCGATGTGCACCGGACGGGCGATGCCGACGACCCAGCCTGCGGCCACCGCCCGGATATGATTGGCGTTGATCTCCTGCCCGACGCAATGGAACTTCGCCGGGTCGACGACATGGGCCGCAGCCCACGAAGCGAGGGTTTCCGCCAGCACCATGGAGACGCCGCCGTCCAACACACCCGCCGGTTGCCGCGTGCGCGAATCCACCGGCATGCGGGCCTTGAGGTAATCCTCGCCGGCTTCGAGCAACTCGATGCCGAGATGTCCGTTGGCGCAGCCGGCACCGCGACGATTGCAGTCCTCCAGCGGGAACGCAGTTTCAGTGAAGGCTAACGCCAGCCGTATGGGCGTTAAGCGCAGCGGCCGTAGCTAAAACCGTCGAACCAGATGGACTTGTTCAATCGTCACGCTCCTCAGTGCTGGCGAATCATTACGGTGCACGGCACGTCATTCGGACACAGCACCGAGCGCACGAGTTGTTCCGGCCGGCCTTCCTGCCAGGACCATTCATAGGGATAGGAATGGATGCGGATGCTCCATACCGCGCGCGTCTCGCGCACCAGCTCGATATGCGCCTTCATGGTTTTTTCGGCGTCAGCCCCCGAACGCGTGTGCAGTTCCCGATGCAGGAGGTCGAGCATGAGCTCGGATTCCGGATCGGGCTGTGCCGGTTGCGGCAGGTCGCGATCGGCAATGCAGCGGATGTAATTGGTGTAGAACGGCTTGCCGTCGCTCCCGACCCAGCAGTCAAAACCCACGCCGGAAGGCGCTGGCAGCACTTCCTGGCCAAACGCCGGGGCCGCTGGCAACAAGAGCCCCACTACGATCGAAAGAACGAATCTCATGCGCCATTGGCAATCCGGAAAGATCACCTCGCCTCGACAAGCTCGGGGGCGAGGCTGCCACCCAGCGCCTTGTAGAAACTTGCGGCCGTCGCCAGCAGTTGCCGCCGTACCGCCAGCGCCGACTGTTGCGCGGCGAACTGTTCGCGCTGGGCGTCGAGCAGTTCGAGGTGGCTGGAGACTCCGGCCTTGTAGCGAGCATCGACGATCTTCAGGCGCTGGTCCTGTGCGGCGAGACCGGCCTCCTGCGCCTGTAATTGATCACCGAGTTGCTTGCGCGCGGCGAGCAGGTCGGCAATTTCCCGGAAGGCCTGTTGCAGGACTTTTTCGTATTCGGCGACGGCGATGTTCTTGCGCGCCATCGCCAGGTCGACGTTGTCGCTGCTGCGCCCGCTGTCGAACAAGGGCAGGCGCAGTGCCGGGACGAAACTCCAGGCTCCGCTGCCGGCCTCGAACAAACCGCCAAGGCCACGGCTGGCGGTGCCAAGCGCAGCAGTAAGCACTATCTTCGGCAGGAAGGCAGCACGCGCGGCGCCGATGTTGGCGTTGGCGGCGATCAGCTTCTGTTCGGCGGCCATGACGTCGGGCCGGGCCAGCAACACCTCACTTGGTAATCCCGCTGCCACGGCAGCGATCAGACCCGGCTGCGCCAAACTGCCACTGCCGGTAACACCTGGTGCCGTGCCGACCAGCAGTTGCAGGGCATTTTCCGCGGCGGCCTGGCTGCGCGCGAGGCTGGCGACTTCGGCACGCGCATTCTGGTAGGCGCCGTCGGCCTGCAGGTAATCTAGGTCACCGGCCAGGCCGACGTCGCGGCGGCGGCCGACCAGGATGCGGGTTTCATCCCGGCTTTTCAGCGTGGATTCGGCCAGCGCGCGACGCTCGCCGAATTCCAGCAGGTTGAGCCAGGCGTTGGCCACGTCGGCGATCAGCGACAGGCGGAAGGCCTGGCGCGCGTAATCGCTGGCGAGGAAGTTGGCGCGCCCGGCATCGTCGAGGCTCTTGACGCGGCCCCAGAAATCCAGCTCAAAGGAAGCGACGCCAAGATTCACGTCGTAACGCTGGCTGTTGAGCTGGCGGCCCGTTCCGGAAAGGTCGGCAGGGGTCAACGAGGCGGCACGTTGCGCGGCAAGGTCCACGGTCGGAAAGCGCTCGGCGCGCGCGATGCCGGCCAGGGCGCGCGCCTCGTCGACGCGACCGACGGCGATGCGCAGGTCGCGGTTGTGTTCCAGCGCGGCGGCGATCAGGCCCTGCAGGCGCGGATCGGGAAAGAATGCGCGCCAATCGGTCGGCATTGCCGCGATCCGCGCCGTATCGCCGGCGACCGAAGGAAGTCCCTGTGGGGCGCCGACTTTTGCATCCGTCGGCCACTCGGCCGGTACCGGCGCCGCAGGACGCTGGTACTCCGGAGTGAAAGAACAGCCAGCCAAGGCAAGGGCTACCACCACGGGAAGTGTCTTACGCATCGCGCTTCTCCTCGTGGTGACGCGGAGTATGCCTAACCCCGCCGGGGAAGAATCGTCGCACTACGACGAAGAACACCGGCACCAGGAAGACCGCCAGCACGGTCGCGGTGAACATGCCGCCGATGACGCCGGTGCCGATCGCGTGGCGGCTGTTGGCGCCGGCGCCGGTCGAGATGGCCAGCGGCAGCACGCCGAACATGAAGGCGATCGAGGTCATCAGGATCGGACGGAAACGCAGGCGGCAGGCTTCCAGCGTGGCTTCGATCAGGTCCATGCCCTGCTCCTGCAAGTCGCGGGCGAACTCGATGATCAGGATCGCGTTCTTCGCCGAGAGTCCGATGATGGCGATCAGACCGACCTTGAAATAGACGTCGTTGGGCAGGCCGCGCAAGCTCACCGCAAGCACCGCGCCGAAGATGCCCAGCGGCACCACCAGCATCACCGCGAACGGAATCGACCAGCTCTCGTAAAGTGCCGCCAGGCAGAGGAAGACCACGATCAGCGAGACGGCGAACAGGAAGGGGGCCTGGGTGCCCGACAACCGTTCCTCGAATGAACTGCCCGACCACTCGAAGCCGATGCCGGGTGGCAGCTTGGACGCCACGTCTTCCATCGCCAGCAGGGCCTCGCCGGTCGAACGACCCGGTGCCGGGCTCCCGGCGATTTTCATCGAGGGCAAACCGTTGTAGCGGTCGAGCTTGGGATTGCCGACGATCCACTGCGCCGTGGCGATTTCGGCGAGCGGGATCATGTCGCCGCGCGCATTCTTGATCGGCAGGCGCAGCAAATCGTCGGGCGTGCGCCGCGTATCCGCCTCGGCCTGCATCTGCACGCGCAGGATGCGCCCCTCGCGCACGAAGTCGTTGATGTAGGCCGTGCCCAGGGTCGATTGCAGGGTGTCGTTGAGTTCGCCGAGGTCAATGCCGAGCGCTCGCGCCTTGACCCGGTCCACGTTCAGATAGACCTGCGGCGCGGGCTCCTGGCCCTCGGGTCGCACGCCGGCCAGTGCCGGATTCTTGCCGGCAAGCCCCAGCGCCATGTTGCGCGCTTCGAGCAGCTTGTCGCGACCGACGCCACCGCGATCCTGCAAGCGGAAATCGAAGCCGCCGACCGCCGCCAGCTCGGGAATCGGCGGTACGTTGATGGCGAAGATCATCGCCTGCTTGATGCGAAAGAAGGCCATGTTGGCGCGCTGCACCACCGATTCGGCGCTGTTCTCCTTGTCCGGCCGATCGTCCCAGCTCTTGAGGCGGACAAAGGTGATGGCGGCGTTCTGCCCGCGGCCGAAGAAGGAGAAGCCGAGCACGCCGATCACATGGGCAACCTCCTTCTGCGCCATGTAGTGCTTCTCGACGGTCTCGAGGACTTCCACGCTGCGTTCGCGCGTGGCACCCGCCGGCAACTGGACGATGCTGAGGAAATAGCCCTGATCTTCGCTGGGCAGGAAGCTGCCCGGCAGCTTGAGGAACAGCCAGCCGGTGGCGCCCAGCACCGCCGCATAGACCAGCAGCCAGCGTCCGGGCCGGCCCAGCATGCTGCGCGTGGCGCCGACGTAACGCTTGACGGTGGTGGCGAAGAAACGGTTCCACCAGCCAAAAAAGCCGCTATGCGGCATTACGTCATCGGCGCCCGGCTCGTGCTTGAGCAGGCTCGCGCACAGCGCGGGCGTCAGGGTCAGCGCCAGGAAGGCGGAGAAGCCCATGGTCAGGATCAGGGTCACGGCAAACTGGCGGTAGATGGCGCCCACCGAGCCGCCGAAGAACAGCAGCGGAACGAACACGGCGGTCAGCACCACGGTGATGGCGATGATGGCGTTGATGATCTGGCCCATCGCCTTGCGCGTCGCGTCGCGCGGGCTGAGACCTTCCTCGCTCATGATGCGCTCGACGTTCTCGATCACGACGATGGCATCGTCCACCACGATGGCGATGGCCAGCACCATGGCGAACAGGGTCAGCACGTTGATCGAATAGCCGAGCACGTAGAGGCCGATCAGGGCGCCGAGCAGGGAGACCGGCACCACCACGGTGGGAATGAAGGTGGCGCGCACGTTTTCGAGGAACAGGTACATCACCAGCACCACCAGGATCATGGCCTCGATCAGCGTCTTGACCACTTCGCGGATGGAAATGTCGACGAAGGTCGAGGTGTCGTAGGGCACCATCCAGGAAATGCTGGGCGGAAAATACTTGGCCAGCTCGGTCATCCGGGCGTTGACCGCGCGCGCGGTGTCGAGCGCATTGGCGCCCGGCGCCATGCGCACGGCGATCGCGGCCGTGGGCTGGCCATCGACGCGAGCGGCGATGGAATAGTCCTGCGCGCCCAGTTCAACGCGGGCGACGTCCCTGACCCGCACCATCGAGCCACGACCATCGCTGCGGATGATCACGTCGCCGAATTCTTCGGGTGTCGACAGGCGACCCTGGTTGATGATCGTCGCGGCGTACTCCTGACCCGGCGCGGCGGGTACCTGTCCCAGTTCGCCGGTGGCGATCTGGGCGTTCTGGGCGCGCACCGCCTTGGCCACGTCTGCAGGCGTCAGGCCGAAGGCGGTCAGTCGTTCCGGCTTGAGCCACAACCGCATCGAGTATTCGGTGCCGAACAGGATCGCCTCGCCCACGCCCGGGGTGCGGCGGATGCTTTCCAGCACATTGGCAGCGGCATAGCTGCCGAGCGCGACGTTGTCCTGGGATTTGTCAGGCGAGAACAGCGAGATGAACATCAGGTAGTTGCGTGCCGACTTGACCACGGTGACACCCAGGCGACGGGCCTCCTCCGGCAGGCGCGGCTCGGCGCGCTTGATGCGGTTCTGCGTTTCCACCGAGGCGAGGTCGAGGTTGGTACCGGCGTTGAACGTGAGCGTAATGGTGCCGAGGTTCTGCTCCGAAGCGGAATCCATGTAGAGCAGGTTCTCGATGCCGTTGAGCTCCTGTTCGATCAGGGCGACCGCGGTTTCTTCGACCACCTTGGCCGACGCACCGGGATAGTTGACCGTTATCGCCAGCGCCGGGGGCGCCACGGCCGGGTAGCTTGCTACCGGCAGTTGGCGCAGCGAAAGCAAACCGCCCAGCACGATGATGATGGCGATCACCCAGGCGAAGATCGGCCGGTCGATGAAGAATTTTGGGAGCATGGCTTACTTCTTGTCTTCGCTGGGCTTGGCCGGCGTGCCGGGCGCCGGTGCCGCCGCCGGTTTCCCGGCCGCCGGCGGTCCCGCCATGAGCGGCGCCCCCGGCGTCCATGGCAGCGGCTTGACCACGGCACCCGGCCTCGCCTTCTGCAAACCATTGACGATGACCTGTTCGCCGACCTTGAGGCCGTCGGTTACGATGAAGTCGCCGCCGGACATCGCGCTGGTCTTGATCGGCCGCGGCACCACCTTGCCTTCTGCATCGACCACCATCACGGTCTGGCTTTGCGGCCCCCCCTGGACCGCGCGCTGGGGAACCCGGATAGCCTCATCCAGCTGGGCCTGTGGGAAGCGAATGCGGACAAAGGTTCCGGGCAGAAGCTCGCGGCGCGGATTGGGAAACTCGGCGCGCAGCACGACGGCGCCGCTGTTGGTGTCCACCGCGAGGTCGGCGAATTGGAGGCGGCCCTGTTCCGGATAGAGGGAACCGTCCTCGAGCACCAGCGTGACTTTTGCCGAGTCGGCCTGCTTCTGTTTGCCGCTCTTGATGGCCTTTTGCAGGCGCAGCATGTCGGAGTAGGACTGCGAGAACTCGACACGAATCGGGTCGAGCTGTTCTATCGTCACCAGATGCGTCGCCTCGCCCTTGCCCACGAGCGCGCCTTCGGTAACCAGCGCACGGCCGATGCGACCGGAAATCGGCGCCGGCGGAACGGCATTTTCAAGATCCAGCTTGGCCCGGGTCGATGCCGCTTCGGCCTGTTTGACGCGGGCCTCGGCGGCATCGAATTCCTGCTGGCTGACAGCCTTGATGTCGAGCAGCGGCTTGTATCGGGCGAACACCGCCTGCGCCGCAGCAAGGTCGGCGGCAGCGGCAGCCGCCTGGGCCAGATAGCTGCGCGAATCGATGCGGAACAGCGGCGTTCCGGCGGCAATGTCGGTGCCCTCAGTGAACAGGCGTTTCTCCACCACCCCTTCGACGCGAGCCCTCACTTGCGCGGAGCGCACCGCCTGCACGCGGCCCGGAAGATCCTGTGAAATGATTGCACTGGCCGAGGCGACGGTGATCACGTCGACCTCCGCGGGCGGCATCGCTGCCCCCGGCCCACCCGGCGGTCCCTTTTTTTCTCCGTCACCGCAAGCGGTGAGAAGGGCCAGCAGGAGCAAAGGAAGATATTTTTTCATGGGGTACTCCGTTGGGGGACGGGATGATCTGCGGCTTCCCTGGGCGCAAACGCGCGCAGGTAGCAGTCGATGATGCGGGCGACACGTTGCGCATCGGGCTTCGGCGGGGCCTCGCCGGAAAGCAGATAGTGGCTGCGCTCGGCGCCAACCAGCATTGACAGGAGCGTCGTGGTTGCGAATTCGGGGTCGGTCGGGCACAGTTCGCCGGCATCCATGGCTTCCTGAAGTACGGCGCGCAGGCGTGCCGCTGTCTGGGCCGGCCCGGTTCGGTAGAAGCTGGCGGCCAGGTCAGGAAAGCGGGTTGTTTCCGCCACCAGGGCACGATAGAAGCCGAGGCCTTCGGCGCTCAAGGCTTTTTCGCGGAAGGCCAGGCCGAAGCGGAGCAAGCGCTCACGCAGGCCTTCGGCCTTGCCGTCCAAGGTGATCAGCAAAGCTGCTGTGACCTGCTTGATGACTTCGCCAAATAGTTCGGCCTTGGACGGGAAATGGTTGTAAAGGGTTTGCCGGGCGACATTGGCACGTGCCGCGACGCGCTCGGTGCTGGCACGATAGCCTTCTTCGATAAACACCTCGGTCGCCGCCAGGATCAGGCGCGTGCGGCAGTCGGAGAGGTCGGGTTCGGCAAGAAGGGTCACGGCGGGCGCCTTTAGACTGGACAGTCCAGTCTATTTGAAGCGTAATGTTAATGCAATCCGCAACCCGCTATGCCAAATCGCCGTATGGTGAGCGCCGACTTTCTGCGTGCGGTCGCATGCCGGAACCTGAACGCGCGGCCGGCATTCAGGCAAGCAAAAAGGGCAGCCGAGGCTGCCCTTTCCGATTTCCTGCTTGACTCCGGCTCAGTGCCGCTGTTTGCGCAGGCGATCGATCGCTGCCAGCTGCGCGATGGCTTCGGCCAGTTCGGCCTGGGCTCGCGCGTAGTCCATTGCGGAACCACGATTGACCATGGCTTCTTCCGCCATCTTCTTTGCTTCGAGGGCCTTGGCCTGGTCCAGGTCGGTGCCACGAATGGCGGTATCCGCCAGCACGGTTACCAGGCCCGGTTGCACTTCGAGCAAGCCGCCGGCAACGAAAATCAGCTCTTCCTTGCCGCCGGGCATCATTACCCGAACCGCACCTGGCTTGATGCGGGTCATCAGCGGCATGTGGCCAGGAAGGATGCCCAGTTCGCCGGCTTCACCCGGCAGGACGACGAATTCGGCGAGGCCCGAAAAAATCGATTCCTCGGCGCTGACGACGTCCACGTGAATTGTCATGGCCATTACTTACCTCTCATGTTTCGGAAGCGCGCGACGGACAGCCTGCCCGCCGCGACTTCCTGTTCGCTTACTGCAGGGTCTTGGCCTTTTCGAACACTTCCTCGATCGCGCCGACCATGTAGAACGCCTGCTCGGGAATCGTGTCGCATTCGCCGTCGACGATCATCTTGAAGCCCTTGATGGTGTCGGCCAGCGGCACGATCTTGCCCGGCGTGCCGGTGAACACTTCGGCAACGTTGAAGGGCTGCGACAGGAAGCGCTGGATCTTGCGCGCACGGGTCACGGCCAGCTTGTCTTCCGGGGCCAATTCGTCCATGCCCAGAATCGCGATGATGTCGCGCAGTTCCTTGTAGCGCTGCAGGTT
Organism: Sulfuritalea sp.; assembly: GCA_044359585.1. Lineage (GTDB taxonomy): Bacteria > Pseudomonadota > Gammaproteobacteria > Burkholderiales > Rhodocyclaceae > Sulfuritalea. The sequence goes on from JBIKLV010000026.1 coordinate 15,508, forward strand.
CGACTGCACGCGGCGGGCGACGCTGTAGTGTTCTTCGCCAACGACCAGCGGATCAAGCTGGCGCGAGGTGGAGTCGAGCGGATCGACCGCAGGGTAGATGCCCAGCGAGGCGATGTCACGCGACAGCACGACGGTGGCGTCAAGGTGCAGGAAGGTCGTCGCCGGGGACGGGTCGGTCAAGTCATCGGCAGGCACATACACGGCCTGGATCGAGGTGATCGAACCGACCTTGGTCGAGGTAATGCGCTCCTGCAGGCGACCCATTTCGTCGGCCAGCGTAGGCTGATAGCCCACCGCGGACGGCATGCGGCCGAGCAGCGCAGACACTTCGGTACCGGCCAACGTGTAGCGGTAGATGTTGTCGATGAACAGCAGGATGTCCTTGCCTTCGTCGCGGAACTTCTCGGCCATGGTGAGGCCGGTCAGCGCCACGCGCAGACGGTTGCCGGGAGGCTCGTTCATCTGGCCGAACACCATCGCCACCTTGTCGAGAACCTTGGACTCCTCCATCTCGTGGTAGAAGTCGTTGCCCTCGCGGGTGCGCTCGCCGACGCCGGCGAACACCGAGTAGCCGCCGTAGGACTTGGCGATGTTGTTGATCAGTTCCATCATGTTCACGGTCTTGCCGACGCCGGCGCCGCCGAAAAGGCCGACCTTGCCGCCCTTGGCGAACGGGCACATCAGGTCGATAACCTTGATGCCGGTGGGCAGCAGTTCGGTGGAAGGCGACAGTTCGTCGAACTTCGGCGCCTTGGCGTGGATCGGACGCAGTTCGTCGTAGGGCACGGGGCCGGCCTCGTCGATCGGGCGACCGAGCACGTCCATGATGCGGCCCAGGGTACCGGAACCAACCGGCACCGAAATCGCGGCGCCGGTCGGCTTGACCGACATGCCGCGGCGCAGGCCGTCGGAAGATCCGAGCGCAATGGTGCGCACGATGCCGTCGCCGAGCTGCTGTTGCACTTCAAAGGTCAGGCCGGATTCGGCGTTGCCGGAATCGGCTTCGTCGAGAGTCAGCGCTTCATAGACTTTGGGCATCGCTTCGCGGGGGAACTTGATGTCCACCACAGCGCCGATGCACTGCACGATTTGTCCGTTGCTCATGATTTTCCCTTAAACGCTAAATCGTTAACCCGCGATCGCGGCGGCACCGCCGACGATCTCGGAAATTTCCTTGGTAATTGCCGCCTGGCGCGCCTTGTTGTAGACCAGCTGCAGTTCCTTGATCACGCTGCCAGCGTTGTCGGTCGCCGCCTTCATTGCCACCATGCGTGCCGACTGCTCGGATGCCATGTTCTCGGCCACACCCTGGTAGATCAGAGCTTCGACATAGCGCACCAGCAACTCGTCGATGACGGTTTGCGCATCCGGCTCGTAGAGGTAGTCCCAACTGCGATCCGGCGTTCCCATGCGCTCGCCCGAGAGCGGCAGCAACGGTTCAATCACCGGCTCCTGCTTCATCGTATTGACGAAACGGGTATAGGCAATGTGCACGGCATCCAGCTCGCCGGCCTGGAATGCATCGATCATGACCTTCATCGGCCCGATCAGCTTTTCCAGGTGCGGCGTGTCGCCCAGATGGGTAATGTGCGAAATGACGTTGGCGCCCATGCGCTGCATGAAGCCCAGGCCCTTGTTGCCGATGCAGGTCACGCGAATGTCGGTTGCACCGTCGATTTCCCACTGGCGCATGCTGTTCAGCGCCTGACGCAGGATGTTGGTATTGAGGCCGCCGCAGAGGCCCTTGTCGGTCGTCACCACGATCAGGCCGATGCGCTTCACCACCGCGGCCTTGGCACGGCCGAGGAATGCGTGGCGGTACTCGGTCACGTTGGCCTGCGAAAGATTCGCCGCCAGGCGACGGATCTTTTCGCTGTAGGGACGAGCGGCGCGCATCCGTTCCTGCGCCTTGCGCATCTTGGATGCGGCCACCATCTCCATGGCCTTGGTGATCTTGCGCGTGTTCTGGACGCTCTTGATCTTGGTGCGGATCTCTTTACTGCCTGCCATGATCGCTCCCCGTTGCTTGGCTGCGGTTGGCGATCAGGACCAGGACTTCTTGAACTCGGTCACGGCGGCCTTGAGCTGGCCCTCGGCGTCCTTGTCCAGATCCTTGCTGGTCTCGATCTTGTTCATCAGGTCCGCATGCTTGTGGTGCATGTACTGATGCAATTCCGTTTCGAACGGCAGGATGCGCGTGACATCGATGTCATCCATGAAGCCTTCGTTCGACGCATACAGCGTGACGCCCATTTCGGAAACCGAAAGCGGCGCGTACTGGAGCTGCTTCATCAGTTCCGTCACCCGGCGGCCGCGCTCAAGCTGCTTGCGCGTCGCTTCGTCGAGGTCGGAGGCGAACTGGGCAAACGCCGCCAGTTCGCGGTACTGGGCCAGTGCCAGACGCACACCGCCACCGAGCTTCTTGATGATCTTGGTCTGCGCCGCACCACCAACGCGGGACACTGAAACGCCCGCGTTCATGGCCGGACGTACACCCGCATTGAACAGGTCGGTTTCGAGAAAGATCTGGCCGTCGGTAATCGAGATCACGTTGGTCGGCACGAAGGCGGAAACGTCGCCGGCCTGGGTTTCGATGATTGGCAGCGCGGTGAGTGACCCCGTCTTGCCCTTGACTTCGCCATTGGTCAGCTTTTCCACCCAGGCTTCGGAGACGCGGGCGGCGCGCTCAAGCAAACGCGAGTGGAGATAAAACACGTCGCCGGGGTAGGCTTCGCGGCCGGGCGGACGACGCAGCAACAGCGAGATCTGGCGATAGGCCCAGGCCTGCTTGGTCAGATCGTCATAAATGATCAGTGCGTCCATGCCACGGTCGCGGAAGTACTCGCCCATCGAGCAGCCCGTATAGGGTGCGATGAACTGCGTCGCGGCGGAGTCGGAAGCGGTGGCGGCGACGACGATGGTGTATTCCATCGCGCCGTGCTCGGTCAGCTTGCGCACTACGTTGGCGACGGTCGAAGCCTTCTGGCCGATCGCGACGTAGATGCAGAACATGTTCTGCCCTTTTTGATTGATGATGGCATCCACCGCCACCGCCGTCTTGCCGGTCTGGCGGTCGCCGATAATCAGCTCGCGCTGGCCACGGCCCACCGGAACCATCGAGTCGATGGCCTTGAGGCCGGTTTGCACCGGCTGCGATACCGACTTGCGCCAGATCACGCCCGGCGCGACCTTTTCGATCTTGTCGGTGACCTTGGCGTTGATCGGGCCCTTGCCGTCGATCGGCTCGCCCAGCGCATTGACCACGCGACCCAGCAGTTCGGGGCCAACGGGCACCTCAAGAATGCGCCCGGTACATTTGACGGTGTCGCCTTCGGAAATATGCTCGTAGTCACCGAGTACCACGGCGCCGACCGAGTCGCGCTCCAGGTTCAGCGCCAAACCGAAAGTGTTGCCGGGAAACTCCAGCATTTCGCCCTGCATCACGTCGGTCAAACCATGGATGCGGCAGATGCCGTCGGTAACGGAAACCACCGTACCCTCGTTGCGGGCGGTGGCGGCCAGTTGCATGTTCTGGATCCGGCTCTTGATCAGGTCGCTGATTTCGGATGGATTGAGGTTCATCGAATTACTCCTAGTTCTTTAGCGCGGTGGCCATGGCGGCAAGCTTGCCGCGGACCGAGGCGTCAATCACTTCATCGCCGACGGCAATACGGACGCCACCAATAAGTTCGGCATCGACCTTGACGCTTGCCTTGATCCTGCAGGCGAACTTGCGTTCGAGATCGGCCACCAGAGTGCCCAGCGTCGAATCATCGAGCGCAAAGGCCGAGGTAATCTCGGCGTCCTTTACACCCTCGTGACCATGCTTGAGCTCGTTGAAAAGTTCGGCGATCTCTTGCAGGACGATGAGGCGGTCGTTGTCGGCCAGCACGCGGACGAAATTCTGCTGGTCGGCAGACAAGTTGAGCTTGGCATCGGAAGCGGTTACATCAAGACAGAGTTGCGCCAGCTGTTCCGGACTGAGGCGCGGATTGCCGATGCATTCCTCCATCTCCGGCCGAGCAGCGACCGCGGAAAGCCGCGCGAGGACATCGGACCAGGTAGCCAGCGCGTTTCCGCTTTTGGCGAGCTGGAACGCGGCCTCGGCATAGGGACGCGCAAGCGTGACGTTTTCGGCCATGGCGGATTACAGTTCCGACTTGAGTTGCGTCAGCAACTCGGCGTGGGCCTGGGCATTGATTTCCTTGCGCAGAATGCGCTCGGCGCCGGCCACAGCAAGGGCAGCTACATGCTCGCGCAAGGCCTCTTTGGCTCGCTGCGACGCCGTGCCGGCCTCCGCTTCGGCAGCCAGACGAGCCGCGTTGACGATGCGCGCAGCTTCTCCGCGAGCTTCTTCGATCAACTGGGCCACCTGCTTCTCGGCACCACTGCGAAACTCGGCGGCCGATTCACGTGCCTTGCGCAGTTCCTCGGAGGCCTTCTTTTCGGCGTGTGCGAGGTCTGCTTTGGCCTTGTCTGCAGCCGCAAGCCCGTCAGCTATCTTGCCCGCGCGCTCATCGAGTGCCTTCATGATGGGCGGCCACACGAACTTCATCGTGAACCACGCCAAAATGAGGAACACAACCAGCTGGGCAAACAGCGTTGCGTTCAGATTCACGGTAATCGCTCCTTAAGCGTTGGGGAAGACGATTACTTGGGCAGGCTGGAAAGGAACGGGTTGGCCGTGGTGTACCACAGGGCAATACCGGTACCGATAATGAATGCCGCGTCGATCAGACCGACCAGCAGAAACATCTTGGTTTGCAGCGTGTTCATCAGTTCCGGCTGACGCGCGGAGGCTTCGAGGAAGCGGCTACCCATGATGCCGATGCCGATACATGCGCCGGCAGCGCCGAGACCGATGATGAGACCGGCGGCAAGAGCAACAAAACCAACCATTTGTTCCATGACAACTCCTTTAAGTAACGTATTTAAGGTTGCAACGATTGATACGGGGATTAGTGGCTTTCGTGTGCCTGGCCGATATAAACCAGCGTCAGCATCATGAAGATGAAAGCTTGCAGCGTGATGATCAGAATATGGAAGATGGCCCAGATGGTTCCGGCGAAGACGCCGCCCAGCCAAAGCAGGCCGCTGCCGAACGTGCCGGCCCAGGCCGCACCCATCAGCGCGATCAGCATGAAGATCAGTTCGCCGGCGTACATGTTGCCGAACAGTCGCATGCCGTGCGAAACCGTCTTCGCGACGAACTCGATCAGTTGCATGGCAAAGTTGATCGGATAGAGCACCGGGTGGCTGCCGAAGGGCGCGGTGAACAACTCGTGCATCCAGCCGCCGAAACCCTTGATCTTAACGCTGTACCAGATACAGAGGATCAGCACACCGAGCGACATGCCGAGCGTGGCATTGAGGTCAGCGGTTGGCACCACGCGCATGTAGGCATGGCTTGGATCGTGGCCGGATGCGCCGTAGATGCCGGCCCAGACCTTGGGCAACAAATCGAGCGGCAACAGGTCCATCGCATTCATGAAGAAGATCCAGACAAAGACCGTCAAGGCCAGCGGCGCGATGAAGCTGCGGTCGCCATGCACGATCGACTTGGATTGCGACTCGACCATTTCCACCAGGATCTCGACCGCCGCCTGGAACCGCCCAGGCACACCCGAGGTGGCCTTGGAGGCGGCACGGGCAAGAATGAGAATGGCGATCAGTCCGAGAGAGACGGACCAGAACAGGGTATCAAGGTGGAATACCGACCAATCGACCAGCTTGGCCTGCTTGTGACCCAGGCTGTTCAGGTGCGTCAGGTGGTGAACGATGTATTCCGATGCGTTCGGAGCGTGCTCGGCTGCCATGGTCAGTCAGGCCTTAATCAATATCACTATCAGATTCGCTTTCAGCGCAACGAACAGCCCCGCCAGCATTGCCAGCCAGTGCAAATCTCGATACGCCCCCGCCACTATCACAAGCAACGCCAGCGTTGCCGCGACCTTGATCATCTCACCTACAAAAAACCGCCCCACCGATGCCCTGCCGGCATGTGCCGCCGCCCAGAGACTCAGGGCGAAAAACAGGTTCGGCACCGCGACCGCCGCACCGCCAAGTGCCGCCGAAACGGCACCGTGCTGCCCTGCCCAGAACCACGAGAGGGCGGCGACGATCAGTGTTGCGAGGCTTTGATGAAATACAGCCTTGAACATCTATGCCAGGCCGCTTCCAAAAGCCCGCGAATATAGGGCATTGATCATAGGTTGTCAATTAATTTATGTTGCAGCGCGCCATTTTATTTGATTGCCAGTTACTTGCGTCCCACAGCCTTGCACAAGGCCCGTGCGCATATTCAGGGCAACTGTCGGTACCCCTGGTTTCAGCCCAGTCGCGCCAACAATCCATCAAGCTGATCGAGACTTCCGAAACGGATCGTCAGGCTACCGCCACCCTTGCGGTTGGCGCTGATGTTCACCGTCGCCCCAAGTCGGTCTGAAAGCTCCTCCTCCAGTCGAAGCAGGTCTCGGTCCGGCCTTTTGCCGGATTCCTTTTTTTGCGGCGGATTGAGTTCGCGTGCAACCAGCTTCTCGGTTTCCCGCACCGAAAATCCCTTGTCGACCACCAACGCCGCCACCCTGCCCTGCTCGCTCTTGGACAAGGGCAGCAGCGCCCGCGCGTGGCCCATTTCGATATCGCCGGCCATCAGCATGTCCTGCGCGGGCTTGGCCAGTTGCAGGAGGCGCAACAGGTTGGACGCCGCCGAGCGTGAGCGTCCGACGGCATCGGCGGCCTCTTGGTGGGTCATCTGGAATTCGTCGATCAGGCGCTGTATGCCGGCGGCCTCCTCAAGGGGATTGAGGTCCTCGCGCTGGATGTTCTCGATCAGCGACATTGCCAGCGCGGCATCGTCGGGTATGTCGCGGATCAGCACCGGCACCTCTGCCAGCCCGGCGATCTGCGCGGCACGCCAGCGGCGCTCGCCAGCGATGATTTCATAGCGGCCGGTGGCCACCGGCCGCACCGAGATGGGCTGGATCAGCCCTTGCGCCTTGATCGAAGCGGCCAGTTCTTCCAGCGAGCCCGGGTCCATGCGGGTGCGGGGCTGGTATTTGCCGGGCTGCAGCGCGCCGACGTCAAGCGTGTCCTGGCGCTGCGTTTCGGACGTCACATTGGCAGCGAGGAGGGCATCGAGCCCGCGGCCTAGGCCCTTCTGTTTTGGTGGGTTCACGCGGTTTCCTTCCACGAATTGACGCGATCTATCATCTCCACGGCAAAGGCCATGTAGGCCTGTGCGCCCTTCGCCGCCTTGTCGAACAACACCCCGGGGACGCCGTAGCTGGGCGCCTCTGCCAGCCGCACGTTGCGCGGTACCAGGGTCTTGAACACCTTGTCGCCGAAGTGTTCTTCAAGCTGCGCCGACACCTGGTTGGAGAGCGTGTTGCGCGGATCGAACATCACCCGCAGCAGGCCGATGATCTTCAGGTCACGATTCAGATTCGCGTGTACCTTCTTGATGGTATTCACCAGGTCGGACAGGCCTTCCAGCGCATAGTATTCACATTGCATTGGTATGATGACGCCATGCGCGGCGCACAAGCCGTTCAGCGTCAGCATCGACAGCGACGGAGGGCAGTCGATCAAGACAAAGTCATACTCGTCATGATGGCTCGCCAAGGCCGCCTTGAGGCGCATTTCGCGGGCCTCCAGGTCGACCAGTTCGACTTCCGCGCCGGCGAGATCGCGATTTGCCGGCAACACATCGTATTTTCCGGAGGGCGATGGCGCACGGGCATCGGCGAGGCTCGAGAGACGCAACAAAACCTGATAGACCGAGGACTTGAGGCTGCGCTTGTCGACGCCGCTGCCCATGGTGGCATTGCCCTGCGGATCGAGATCGACCAACAGGGTACGCTGGCCGTTGGCGGCCAGCGCAGCGGCAAGATTGACTGCGGTGGTGGTCTTGCCCACCCCGCCCTTCTGATTGGCGATTGCAAATATGTGCATCCTCAGGCCTTCTCAAGAACTATCAAATGACGCTCGGCATCCAGTCCCGGTACCTTGAGCGGTTGGCAGGCGACGGTCGCCCAGCCCGGCGGCAACTGGCCCAACTCTTCGCCAGGATGGCGCCCCTTCATTGCATAGAGGCGCCCGCCCGGTGCCGCCAAATGTCCTGACAGGCGGGTGAAATCCGCTATCTCCGCAAATGCGCGGGATACGACGGCGTCGAAACTTCCGCCCTCGACCTCTTCCACCCGACGATTGAGCACGGTTATGTTCGACAAGCCGAGTTCAATTTTCGCCTGGCGCTGGAAGGCCGACTTCTTGTCGACTGCCTCGATCAGCGTCATGTCGAGATCCGGGCGCGCGACGGCCAGGGGGATTCCGGGAAGCCCGGCGCCACTCCCGACATCCGCCCAACGCCGTCCCGCCAGCGCCGACTCTTGAACCGCGGGCAACACCGAAAGCGAGTCGAGCAGATGCTGCACGACCATCTCGGCCTCATCGCGAATTGCGGTCAGGTTGTAGGTCCGATTCCATTTCTTGAGCAGCGCGACATAGGCGAGCAGCGTCGCCTGCGACGCCGCAGGCAGGTCCAGCCCCATCGCCGCGAGACCGTCGCCCAACTGCTGCGCCAAGCTCATGCCGCCTTGCGTCGCTTCATATGCACCAACAACAGAGAAATCGCCGCCGGGGTGATGCCTTGGAGCCGGGACGCCTGGCCGAGGGTCTGCGGTCGTGCCTGGGTGAGCCTTTGTCGAACCTCGAACGACAGGCCATGCACCTGAGCATAATCGAGATCCAGCGGAAGCGGCATCGACTCGTGGGCCAGGCTTTTGTCGATCTCTTCCTGCTGCCGAGCAATGTAGCCCTGATACTTGGCCTGGATCTCCACCTGCTCGATGACTTCGGGCACGGCGACCCCATCACCAGCTCCGGGCAGCGTCAACAAGCTGGCGTAGCTCACTTGCGGGCGGCACAACAGGTCGAACAGACGGTATTCGCGCTCCATCGGCTGTCCCAAAACACGCAGTGCGTCGGCTTCCGGGAGTTGGCGGGGATTGACCCAAGTGGATTTCAGGCGCTCCGTTTCGCGCGCGACCGCATCGCGCTTGCGATTGAACGCATCCCAGCGCACGTCGTCCACAAGGCCGAGTTCCCGGCCGATTTCCGTAAGGCGCAAGTCGGCATTGTCTTCGCGCAACGAAAGGCGATACTCCGCGCGACTGGTAAACATCCGATAGGGTTCCGAAACTCCGCGCGTTATCAGGTCGTCCACCAGTACGCCCAGGTAGGCCTGATCCCTGCGCGGCGCCCAGGAGGGCAGCTGTCGCGCCTGGCGCGCCGCATTGATCCCCGCCAACAGGCCCTGCGCTGCGGCCTCTTCGTAACCCGTAGTTCCGTTGATCTGTCCCGCGAAGAACAAGCCGCCGATGGATTTGGTTTCAAGGCTGTCCTTGAGGTTGCGCGGGTCGAAGTAGTCGTACTCGATCGCATACCCGGGACGAGTGATATGCGCGTTTTCAAGCCCACGAATGGAGCGCACCAGGGACAGTTGTATGTCGAACGGCAAGCTGGTCGACACACCCTGCGGGTAGTACTCGTGGGTGTCGAGCCCCTCGGGCTCGAGGAAGATCTGGTGACTGTCCTTGCCCGAGAATCGGTGGATCTTGTCTTCGATCGACGGGCAGTAGCGCGGCCCGATGCCTTCGATGACACCGGTAAACATCGGCGAACGATCCAGGCCGGAGCGGATGATGTCATGCGTTCTCGAATTGGTATGCGTGATCCAGCAAGGCATTTGGCGCGGGTGCTGGCTGCGCGAACCAAGGAAGGAGAAGACGGGTACCGGATCGTCCCCGGCTTGTTCCTGCATAACGGAAAAATCGATGCTGCGGCCGTCAAGCCGTGGTGGAGTCCCGGTTTTCAGGCGCCCCACCGGCAACTGGATTTCCTTCAGACGTTCGGCCAGCGAGGTCGACGCCGGATCACCGAAGCGCCCTGCTCGATAGTTGGCCATGCCGACATGGACCAGGCCATTGAGGAATGTTCCGGCCGTCAGTACGACAGCGGGCGCGTCGAAGCGGATTCCCAACTGCGTAACAACGCCGCCGACACGATCCCCAGCGAGGATCAGGTCATCGGCGGCCTGCTGGAACAGGGTAAGGTTGGGCTGATTTTCCAGCCGCTCCCGTATGGCCTTCTTATATAGCTGACGATCGGCCTGCGCTCGCGTAGCGCGTACCGCGGGTCCTTTGGACGCATTCAGGATGCGAAACTGGATGCCTGCGATGTCGGTGGCCGCGGCCATTGCACCACCCAGCGCATCAACCTCTTTGACCAGATGACCCTTGCCGATGCCACCGATCGACGGATTGCAGGACATCGCACCCAGGGTTTCGATATTGTGGGTCAGCAGCAAGGTGCGCGCGCCTGAACGCGCAGCAGCAAGGGCGGCCTCGGTACCGGCATGCCCGCCACCAATGACTATCACATCAAACGAATCCGGAAAGCGCACGCTACGTGGTCCTGGGGATTATTCGGCCGACTGGTACCCGTCGCGAAAGCGGCGGAACCAAAAAGAGGCGCAATCATACGCCTCCCATTCCAAAAGCGCAGCTAGCGGTGGCGCCCGCAAGCTGCCGAAAGTCGGATTACGAAGATTTTCTTTTACTGCAAGGTTTCACGTGAAACACGAAAAACTTCGTTTCACGTGAAACAACACCGAAAGCCGACTCGAGTCAGTGCTTGCCGCCCAGCCCAAGATAGGACTCAACCACCTTGGGATCGTCGAGTAAAACCCCGCTCGGCCCCTCGAGTGCCATCTCCCCCGTTTCCAAGACGTAGCCGTAATCCGCAACCTTCAAAGCCGCCCGAGCGTTCTGCTCGACCAAAAGAATCGAAACACCCGTCCTCTTGAGGTCCGAGATAATCCGGAAAATCTCCTTGACGATTAGTGGTGCCAAACCAAGGCTTGGCTCATCCAGCATGAGCAATTTCGGCTTCGCCATCAATGCCCGCCCCACGGCCAGCATCTGCCTTTCACCCCCGGAAAGCGTGCCTGCGAACTGGTTACGCCGCTCCTTCAACCGCGGAAACATACCAAACACATCCGCCATGGTTGCCTCGTGATCATGGAAACCCATGCGCCGCCGCATGAATGCGCCCAGCAACAAGTTGTCTTCAACGCTCATTTCACCGAACAGCGCGCGCGACTCGGGTACCAGCGTGATACCTCTGGCGACCATCTGTTCCACCTCGGTATCCCCGACATCATCCCCAAAAAAACGAATCTCGCCCTTGGTGTGTGGCAGCACGCCCATGATCGCAGACAGCATGGTGGTCTTTCCCGCCCCGTTGGGACCGATTACGGTGACGATCTGCCCTTCGCCCACCCGGATCCCGACATGATGCAAAGCCTCGACCTTGCCGTAAGCCACGCAGAGATCGTCTACTTCGAGTATCGAGCGCACGTCACTCATCAATCGACCCCTCCGAGGTAGGCTTCGAGCACCGCCGGATTTCGCTGGACTTCTTCGGGCAGGCCTTCGGCAATCTTTTCACCAAACTCCATGACCACCACACGATCGGCCAAACCCATGACGAAATCCATGTCGTGTTCCACCAGCAGGATGCCCATGCCCTCGGCACGCAGCTTGCGGAGCAACTCGGCCAGCGCCTGCTTTTCCAGATAACGCAAACCCGCAGCCGGTTCATCCAATAGCAGCAAACAAGGGTCGGCGCAAAGCGCACGCGCGATCTCCAGGGTTCTTTGCTGGCCCAGCGCCAAGCTTCCAGCAGGTTCGAACATCGAATCCTTGAGGCCGACGCGCTCCACCTGGCGCGCAGCCTCCGCCAGCAGCCGCTTTTCTTCCACGCGCTCAAGATGCAGCATCGCGGGAAGCACGCCCTTGCTGCCACGCAAGTGGCCCCCAATGGCGACATTCTCCAGAACGCTCATTGCCGGCAACAGCCGCACGTGCTGAAACGTACGGCTCATTCCCAGCCGGGCGATCTGCCGCGAATTGAGCCCCGTCACTGCCTGTCCGCAGAACAAGACCTCACCCTCGGTCGCGGAATCGACCCCGGAAATACAGTTGAACATGGTCGATTTGCCGGCGCCATTCGGTCCGATCAGGGCCATAACCTCACCGGCTTTCACGGTCAGATTCAGATTGTTGTTCGCCACCAGCCCGCCAAATCGCTTGACGATATTTTTCGCTTCGAGCAGAACCCGTCCCGACTCGGGGAGCGGTTTCCTCTCCAGCGCTTGCGCCGCCGCAACAGTGGATGGCGTACTGGATTGGGGAACGAAGCGGAGCAGAATTGGCCACAAACCTTCCCTGGCGCGCTGCAGAACGATAACCATCATGATGCCGAACACGATCATCTCGAAGTTTCCGGACGCGCCTAGCAGCCCGGGCAGCAGGTCCTGAAGCCACTGCTTGAGCACCGTAATCACTGCTGCACCGACTACAGCCCCCCAGACATGACCCGCGCCGCCCACCACTGCCATGAACAGATACTCGATACCCAGGTGCAAGCTGAAAGGCGTCGGATTGACGAAACGCTGGAGGTGCGCGTAAAGCCATCCCGAAACACAGGAGAACAAGGCGGCCACCAGAAAGATCACGGTTTTGGAACGGGTCGTATCGACACCCATGGCTTCCGCCATGACGACACCTCCCTTCAATGCGCGAATCGCCCGCCCTTCCCGCGAATCCAGAAGATTCTTGGTCAGCCAGACAGCACCCAGCACCACCGCCCAGATAACATAAAAGAAGTTGCGCCCGTCCTTCAACGGAAACCCGAACAAGGACAAGGCCGGTATCCCCGCCAAACCCGTGTGCCCACCCAGAAACTGCAGGTTGCCGAACAGGAAGTACAGGCTGAGCCCCCAGGCCAGGGTGCCCAAAGGCAGGAAATGCCCGGACAGGCCCAAGGTCAACAAACCGAGAACATAGGCCACGACCGCCGTCAGCAGCAACCCGACCAGCAGCCCCAACCACGGCGAGCCGCCCAGCATCGATAGCCAACCGGGAAGACCCTCTCCAATCGACAAGTAAGCCGTCGCATAGGCACCGAGCCCGACGAAGGCTGCCTGCCCAAACGAAGTCAGCCCGCCGACCCCGGTCAACAACACCAGGCCCAGGGCCACCAGTGCGGAAAGCCCTATGTAATTGAGCAGGGTTACGTGGAACTCGGAAACGATGTTTGGCGCGACCAGCACCAAGCCGAGAAAGATTCCAAGCAGCAAGCGAGGTGACATCACTCTTCCTCCTCGACATGCCGGGTGGTCAGGGAAAGCCAGATCAGCACCGGAATGATCACGGTGAATACGATGACCTCCTTGAACGCCGATGCCCAGAAAGACGAATAGGCCTCCAGCATTCCAACCAGAATCGCGCCAGCCGCCGCGATCGGATAACTGCCCAAACCGCCGACAATGGCGCCGACGAACCCCTTGAGTCCGATCAGGAATCCCGTGTCGTAATAGATGGTGGTGATCGGCGCGATCAGGACTCCGGAAAACGCTCCGATCAACGCCGCCAGCAAGAAGGACAGCTTCCCGGCCATCACCGTCGAAATGCCCATCAAGCGCGCGCCGGTGCGGTTCATCGCGGTGGCACGCAATGCCTTGCCGTAGATCGTGCGCTCAAAAAACAGGTAGAGGACCACGATCAAAAACAAGCTCGCGCCCACGACCCACAAGGTCTGCCCGCTTACCTTGAGCAAACCGAGATCGAAACTCGCATCCGAAAAAGCCGGCGTCCGCGAACCCTCCGCCCCGAAGAAGAGCAGCCCCAGGCCGGCCATCGCAAGATGCACGGCGACCGAGACGATCAGCAACACGAGGACGCTGGCCTCGGCCAGAGGCTGGTAAGCCAGGCGGTAGATCATCGGTCCGAGTGGCACCACCAGAACCAGTGCCAGGATGATTTGCGCCAGCAAGGGAAATTCGCTTGGCTTGAGAAGGAATATCACGGCGGCAGCCGCGGCCGGATAAACCAGATTCCAACCCACGATGCGGGATATTTTTCGCGGCGCTCGCGATCGCAATGCCTGGCTCAAATCGAGTATCGCCACCGCGATACCGGCACCGATCAACAGCCACAAGGTTCCCGGCGTCTTGCCTGCCTGAAAACTGGCCAGCGTCAGCGCTCCATAGGCGACGAACTCCCCCTGCGGAATGTAGATAACTCTGGTAACGGCAAAAACCAGGACAAGAGCAAGGGACAACAACGCGTAGATCGCGCCGTTGGTAATCCCGTCCTGCCCCAGCAACAGCGCAATTTGCAGGTCCATAACTCCGCTTTCACAAAAACCTGGAAGTCGCCCCGGACGACCTTCGTACCACCCTTGGTCGCCAAATCAAACCCGGCAGACCGTTCAAGAAAACCAGCTTGGATAAAGCCAAGTATACAGTATACATTTACGGAACAAGGCTCGCAAGCCATTGGCAAGATAAACGAATAATCGCGAGGCTTGCTGATGCAAAGGATCATGAAGCCAATTGACCTTGCCGGCAAGCGTAACGGGCCAGCCGTGAATCAAACCAGCCCAGAACGACATTTCAGGAAAACGTGTCGTAGCCCAATCGAGCGATCAGGATGCACGCCACGACAATGAATACGGCGCGGACGAAACCGCTGCCGTGACGCAAGGCGAGTCGCGACCCCATCACGGCGCCGAGAATGTTGAACACGGCCATCGCCAGTCCGGTCATCCAAAGCACGTGCCCGGTAGGTACAAAGTAGGCCAAGGCAGCGGCATTGGTCGCAAAATTAACCACCTTCGCCGCACCCGACGCATGCAGGAAATCCAGCCTGAAAAAATGCACGAAAGCAAAAATCATGAAACTCCCGGCCCCGGGACCGAAGAAGCCGTCATAGAAACCCAGCACCGCGCCTGCCACCAAACCCAATTTCAGCTCCAGCGCAGCAGACAACCTCGCGCCGGCCACATGACCGAAATCCGGACGGGCCACGGTGTAGATCAAGACCAGTACCAGCATGCCGAGCACCAGCGGCCGGACGACATCCTTCGGCATCCATGCCACCGCCGCCGCTCCCATGAAGGAAAACAGGAAAGCGGCACCGGCTGCCGGCAAGGCGATACCCCATGGCAGCGCGATCCGCCGCGCGTAGCGCAGCGCTGCGTTGCCGGTGCCAAAAATGCTCGACAGTTTGTTGGTGCCGAACACCGTCGCCGGCGCCTCGCCGGGCAGAGCCACCAGCAGCGCAGGAACCTGGATCAGGCCGCCGCCGCCCGCCACCGCATCGACGAAACCGGCGAAAAGCGCAGCCACCAATAACAGGAACAGGTCGATCTCGGACAAGAAACCCGCCTACTTGCCGATGCAGAAGCGGGAGAAGATCTCCCCCAACAAATCGTCGGCGGAGAATTCGCCGGTAATGCGCGAAAGCGCCTCCTGTGCAAGCCGCAACTCCTCCGCGCACAACTCGATCCGGTCCAGCTGCCGTGCCGCCAGCGCCGACTTTTCGGCAGCGATGCCGAGCGCTTCGAGATGGCGCTCCCGCGCCAGCACCACGTCTTCACCGTGTCCGCTCCAGCCCGCCACCCGCAGCAGCTCGTCATGCAGCAGGCCCATGCCTTCGCCGGTCATCGCCGACAGGCACAGGCGCACGACGCCATCCCGCACCAGCCGCCCAGGCTCCCGCCGCGCAAGGTCGCACTTGTTCTCCACGACGATGCGCTCGACACCGACCGGAAGCAGCGCCGCAATCTCCAGGTCCGCCGGGGTTTCACCAGAACGCGCATCGACCAATTGCAATACAACGTCGGCACGCTCAATTTCGCGCCAGGTGCGTTCGATTCCCAACCGCTCCACCACGTCGTCGGTGTCCCGCAAACCTGCCGTATCCACGATATGCAGCGGAATTCCTTCGAGCTGGATGGTTTCGCGCACGGCATCGCGAGTGGTACCGGCAACCTCGGTGACGATCGCCCGTTCGTCGCCGGCCAAGCGGTTCAACAGCGAGGACTTGCCAACGTTGGGCAATCCGGCCAGCACCACGTGCATGCCCGACCGCAGCAGGCGACCGGCCTGCGCGCGTCCGAGCAAACCGGCAAGGTCGGCGCGAATCCGCTCCAGGCGCTGGGCCGCATCGGTGTCGCGAAGTATGTCGATTTCCTCTTCGGGAAAATCCAGCGTCGCTTCCACCAGCATGCGCAACTCGACCAGTCGCGCGACCAGCGCATCAACCTCGCGCGAGAACTCGCCCGACAGCGAGCGCAAAGCCGAGCGCGCCGCTGCCGCGGTGCCCGCTTCGATCAGGTCCGCGATGGCTTCGGCCTGAACCAGGTCCAGCTTGTCATTGAGAAACGCGCGCTGCGAGAACTCGCCGGGCTCGGCCACGCGGGCACCAAGCTCCAGACAGCGACTCAGCAACATCTGCATGACCACCGGCCCGCCGTGCCCCTGCAACTCGAGCACATCCTCCCCGGTAAAGGAGTGCGGTGCCGGAAAATAGAGCAGGATGCCCTGGTCTATCGCCACCCCGCCCGCATCGACAAAACGGCACAGCGTGGCGGATCGTGGTTCAGGACTTTTGCCGCAAAGCGCTTTGGCGAAGGGCTGCAGCCCGGATCCGGAAACCCGAACCACGCCGATTCCGCCCCGACCTGCCGCCGTGGCGACGGCAGCGATAATCCCGGTGCGCGGCTTGCCCATCCCGCCCTTCCGTAGTCAGCGCGGTGAATTGACCGACGTCCCCACAGGCAGGATCGAAATCACGCCTACTTCTTTTCGCCAGCCTCGACCAGCCGGGTGATCTGCCACTGCTGCGCGATGGAGAGGATGTTGTTCACCGTCCAGTAGAGCACCAGGCCAGCCGGGAACCAGAGGAACATGACGGTGAACATGATCGGCATGAACATCATGACCTTGGCCTGAATGGGATCCGGCGGCGTCGGATTCAGCTTGGTCTGGATGAACATCGTGGCGCCCATGATGAGCGGCAGCACATAGTAGGGGTCCTTGACCGAAAGGTCGGTGATCCAGCCCAGCCATGGGGCATTGCGCATCTCCACGGTACCCAGCAACACCCAGTAGAGCGCGATGAAGACCGGGATCTGCACCAGCACAGGCAGACAGCCACCGAGAGGATTGACCTTCTCCTTTTTGTAGAGGGCCATCATTTCCTGATTCAGGCGCTGCTTGTCGTCGCCGTAGACTTCCTTCAACTTCACCAGCTTGGGCGTCAGGACGCGCATTTTCGCCATCGACTTGTAGCTCGCCGCCGACAGCGGGAAGAACGCCAGCTTGAGCAGCAGGGTGAGGCCCATGATCGCCCAACCCCAGTTGCCGGCCAGTTTGTAGATGGCCGCAAGCACCCAGAACAAGGGAGCCGCGATTACCGTCAGCCAGCCGTAGTCAACCACCAGGTCAAGCCCCGGCGCGACCTTTTCCAGCTTGTCCTGTTCCTGCGGGCCAACATAAAGGGAGATCGCGCTCTTGCCATCCGCGCCGACCGGAACGATCACTCCGGCGGAATAGAGGTCGTCCCCAACCTTGCGCATGAAGAACTCGCGCGCGGTACCCGCCGACGGCAACCATGCGGAAACGAAATAATGCTGGATCATCGCCACCCAGCCGTTATCGGCCTTCTGCGCAAACTTCGCCTTGCCCTTGAGGATGTCCGCGAACTCCACCTTCTGGAACTTCTCGGCGTCCGTATAGACAGCGGGACCGGTAAACGTCACCACGCCCATCATCATCGAGTTGCTTTGCTCGCCGGCCGGCTTGCCGTCCCGCGTGATCTGGTAATAAGCGTGAGCGCCCGGAGCCACGCCCTCGTGGCGCACCTCGATCTGGTAGCTGCCACGACTGAAAACGTAGGTTTTGGCGACCTTCGCCCCGGTTGCCGAGGTCGCCTCCAGGCGAAGTTCCAGCTTGTCCTCGCCGTCCTTCAGTACCTGTTCTCCTGGTGCCAGCTTCCACACCATCTTGTGATTTGGCAAGCCTTCGCCAATGACGCCGGATTGAGCCAGGTACACATGCTTGCCGCCGTTCTCGAGAAGCACGAAATGCTTCGACTTGTCGTCCGTATCCGGATGGCGAACCAGTTCGACCCGGGTGATGTCGCCGCCCTGTGAGGAAACTTCCACGATCAGCAGGTCGGTCCGGATCCGCGCGGTAACCGTCCCCGCCGGAACCACGACGCCGGCGGCCGGCACGGCCGCTGCTCCCGCGGTAGCGGCAGGCAAACTGGGCGTTGGTACCATCCCCGCCGCAGGTGCCGTCGCGGTTGTTGATGGCGCAGAAACACCAGGCTTTGGCGCATTCTGACGCTGCCATGCGTCCCACAGCATGATCAGCGAGAAACTGAAAACCAGAAGCAGAATCAATCGTCGGTTATCCATTACGGTCTCGGCAATCTTTCAATTCAGTACGGCGGACATTTCAGGGTACCGGATCATAACCGCCCGGGTGCCATGGATGACATGAACCGACTCTTCGCACGGCCAGCCACAAACCCTTCGACAGGCCGTGGCGACGCAATGCCTCGATGGCATAGTCCGAGCAACTGGGATGAAATCGGCAGCGATTGCCCAGCATGGGGCTTATCGCCAGTTGGTAGGCACGTATCAGCCACAGCAACGGTTGGACGGGACGCCACCCACTCATTTCAGGCTCGAAACAGCAGGCAGCTTCCGCAGGAGGCTCTCGATTTCCGTTCGCCAGGTCTTGCGCTGTTGTTCGTCCGTGGGACGAGCTCCGCTGATCGTCCGCTTCAGCCGGAAAACCAGATCACGGGGAGCCAAATCGTGTGCCGCGAGCCGAAACGCCTCGCGTCCCTGCCGCTTGACCGCGTTGCGCAGTGCTGCATTCCGCGCCAGGCGCTTCGGCACTATCCATCCGAGCCGGGCAACTCCGTCCGTGGAATCGCGGCCGAAGTGCAAATCGAAACACTCACCCCGGACGACCCGTCTCACTTCCATCACCGCCGAGAATTCGCCTGGACGATGCAAACGCTGAGAAAAACCAAGCGAGGCTTTGTGTTCAGACTCCGAGACGATGACGACCCTTGGCACGACGCGCACGGATCACAGCACGACCACCGCGGGTACGCATGCGCACTAGGAAGCCGTGGGTGCGTTTGCGGCGCACAACCGAAGGCTGGTAGGTGCGTTTCATGGCAAAACCCCTTATTCAAGAAAAGCGGCGGATTACAGCCGTTTGCCGTCATTTTGTCAAGCGAAACAGCTCTGCCGGCCTGTGGATAACTTTCCCTGAAACCGCTAGAATGAGCCGTAGACAGACCGAACGCGGCCTGCAAAATAATAAAGAACCTTCCATACCGCCCACGTCCAGTGTGTCCCAGTCCCAAATAGAATTGATCGTCATGAACGAATTTTGGTCGCTTTGCCTGAATCGCTTCGGGCAAGACCTTCCCCCACAGCAGTTCAACACCTGGATCAAAGGACTCAGGCTCGAAGCCGATCCGGCAGAGCCGGATTGCTTGAAACTCGTGGCGCCCAATCGCTTCGTCATGCAATGGGTGAGGGAACGTTACCTGGCGAAGATCGAAGCGATGGCCCAGGCTCATTTCGCGAAGCCGAAAATCATCAAGCTTGCGGTGGCCGAAATGGCTGCCGAAGCGCCCGAACCTGAAGTTCTCGAATCCGTAGCCGAAGCAAGCATCCCCAAAGCGCCTGCCCGGGCTGCGATCAGCGATTCCGGATACGAGAAGACCAGGCTGAATGCCGAATTCACTTTCGACAACCTGGTGACCGGCCGCGCCAACGACCTTGCCCGTGCCGCCGCCCAGCAGGTCGCGTTGAATCCCGGCGTTTCCTACAATCCGCTATTCATTTACGGTGGCGTCGGCCTCGGCAAGACCCACCTCATCCACGCCATCGGCAATTCGATCTACGCCGCAAATCCCGGTATGGAAGTTCGCTACGTCCATGCGGAAGACTATTTCTCCGACGTGGTGCGGGCATTCCAGCAGAACTCGCGCGAGGCCTTCAAACACTACTATCGTTCATTGGATCTGCTGCTCATCGACGATATCCAGTTTTTCAATCGGAAGGACCGCACACAGGAAGAGTTCTTCTATGCCTTCAATGCGCTGGTCGAGGCGAAGAAACAGATCATCATCACCTGCGATACCTACCCGAAGGATGTCCAGGGTCTGGAAGAACGCCTGGTGTCGCGCTTCGACTGGGGGTTGACGGTCGCCATCGAGCCTCCCGAACTCGAAATGCGCATCGCGATCCTCAAGAAGAAGGCAGAAGCCGAAAAGATCGTCGTCTCCGACGAAGTTTCCTTCCTGATCGCCAAGAACCTTCGCTCCAACGTCCGGGAACTCGAAGGCGCCCTGAACAGGGTCATCGCCTACGCCCGCTTCCATGGCAGGGAAATCAACCTCGATGTCGCCAAGGAAGCCCTGCGCGACATCATCGGTGCCACGAATCGCCAGATATCCCTTGAACTGGTGCAAAAAACCGTCTCCGACTTCTACAAGATCAAGGTCGCCGACATGTATTCCCAGAAACGTACCCGTGCCATCGCCCGCCCGCGCCAGGTCGCCATGTGGCTCACACGTGAACTCACCTCGCACAGCCTTCCCGAGATCGGCGAAGCCTTTGGCGGGCGCGATCACACCACCGTGATGCACGCCTGTCGCACGATTGTGGACTTGCGCGGCAAGGACTCAAGGTTGAACAACGACCTTCATGTCCTGATCCAGACCATCAAAGGCTAGCCTGTGATCAAATTCGCAAAAACTACGTTAGAAATTGTGGATAAGTCGCTTCCTCGATCGGGGCTCGAACTTTCATCCACATTGCCGCACATTCAGAACACGCATTCATCAACACGGTTATTCACGTTATAATTTATTGTATTTAATGAAAAATAGTCGGTTTTCCACAGACAAGCGCTTTCCTTATTAATCATAAGAGTTCTATATATGATCCTATTTAAAGGTCCACGCGATCAATTACTTTCACCACTGCAGTCAGTCTGCGGCATTGTGGAAAAACGACATACACTCCCTATCCTTTCCAATGTGCTCATGGAAAAGAATGGCGAGAAGCTGACACTGCTGGCGACCGACATCGAAATTCAGATAACCACCGAAACACCGACGGTCGGACCGGAAAAGGCCGCGATGACGGTGGGTGCCAGAAAATTACAGGACATCCTGCGTTCGCTTCCGGAATCGGCCGAGGTAAGCCTGGCTCTCGACGACAAGCGCCTGCAGCTCAAGGCCGGCAAGAGCCGCTTCAACCTGCAAACCCTGCCTGCCGAGGATTTCCCGCGCATGAGCACGGTCGATGGGCAAGCATCCCGCCTGTCGATTACCCAGCGGCAGATGAAGCGCTTGCTGAGCTTGGTCCAGTACGCCATGGCACAACAGGACATCCGCTACTACCTCAACGGCCTGCTGCTGGTGGCAAAGGGCAAGGAACTGCGCATGGTGGCGACCGATGGCCACCGTCTGGCGTATGCCGCGGAAAACCTCGAAGAAGCGCCAACGCCTATCGAAGTCATCCTGCCGCGCAAGACGGTGCTCGAACTGTCGCGCCAACTTGCTGACAGCGACGATCCACTGGAAATCAGCCTGACGCCGACCCAGGCCCGTTTCAGTTTCGGCAGCATCGAACTGGTGTCGAAACTGATCGACGGAAAGTTTCCCGATTACGAGCGGGTGATTCCGCAGCATCACAGCAAGCTCATTCGCCTTTCGCGCAATACGCTGTTGCACTCCCTGTTGCGAGCGGCGATCCTGACCAATGAAAAGTTTCGCGGCGTACGCCTGGTCCTCGCTCCCGGCAGCCTGAAGATCATTTCCAGCAACGCCGAACAGGAAGAAGCGCAGGAAGAGATCGAAATCGAATACACCGGGGACGCGCTCGACGTCGGCTTCAACGTCACCTATCTGCTGGACGTGCTTAACAACGTCAGCAACGAAGGCATCGAACTGCACCTGGCCGACGCCAACTCCAGCGCCCTCTTCATCCTTCCCGGCAACGACACGTTCAAATACGTTGTCATGCCGATGCGAATTTGATGCACCAGCCCAGAACCATTTCATGACCCCGAACGCACCTGCTTACGACGAATCCAGCATCCAGCAACTTGAAGGCCTCGAGGCAGTTCGCAAACGCCCGGGGATGTACATCGGCGATACCTCCGACGGCACCGGCCTGCACCACATGGTGTTCGAGGTTGTCGACAACGCCATCGACGAGGCGCTGGCCGGTTACTGCGACGATATTGTCATTACCATCCATACCGACAGTTCGATCTCGGTGACCGACAATGGTCGCGGCATACCGACCGGCATCAAATTCGACGACAAGCATGAACCGAAACGCTCGGCGGCCGAGATCGTCATGTGCGTTCTCCACGCCGGCGGCAAGTTCAACCAGAACTCCTACAAGGTTTCCGGCGGCCTGCACGGCGTCGGCGTTTCCTGCGTCAACGCCCTTTCCAAGTGGCTGCGCCTCATCATCCGGCGCGACGGCAAGAAATATCACATGGAGTTCAACCGCGGCCATGCGGTTGATCGCATCATAGAAGTGCAGAACGGGGTCGAGGTATCGCCTTTGCGAGTCCTCGGCGAAACCGAGAAGCGCGGCACTGAAGTTCACTTCATGGCCGACGACGAAATTTTCGGCAACGTCGAGTATCACTACGACATCCTCGCCAAGCGCCTGCGCGAACTTTCCTTCCTCAACAACGGCGTCAAGATCCGCCTCATCGATCAGCGCAACATGAAGGAGGAAGACTTCGCCTTTTCCGGCGGCGTCAAGGGTTTCGTCGAGTACATCAACCGCACCAAGACCGTACTGCATCCCTCCGTGTTCCATTCCTCCGGAGTGTCGGTGCAAAGCGGGGTCAACATCGACGTCGAAGTGGCGATGCAATGGAACGACTCCTACGCCGAGCAGGTCCTGTGCTTCACCAACAACATTCCGCAGTCGGATGGCGGCACCCACCTCACCGGCCTGCGCGCCGCCATGACGCGGGTGATCAACAAGTACATCGAAGAAAACGAAATCGCCAAGAAGGCCAAGGTAGAGATTACCGGCGATGACATGCGCGAAGGCCTGGCCTGCGTGCTCTCGGTGAAGATGCCCGATCCGAAATTCGCCTCCCAGACCAAGATGAAGCTGGTTTCTTCGGAAGCCAGGCCCGCCATCGAGGAAGTCGTGGCGCAGAAACTGGCTGACTATCTCCAGGAAAAGCCGCTCGACGCCAAGATCATCACCGGCAAGATCGTCGAAGCCGCCCGCGCCCGCGAGGCCGCGCGCAAGGCGCGCGACATGACGCGCCGCAAAGGCGTGCTCGACGGCCTCGGCCTGCCGGGCAAGCTGGCGGATTGCCAGGAGAAGGACCCGGCCCTGTGCGAAATGTACATCGTCGAGGGCGATTCGGCCGGCGGCTCGGCCAAGCAGGGACGCGACCGGAAGTTCCAGGCCATCCTGCCGCTGCGCGGCAAGGTGCTCAACGTCGAAAAGGCCCGCTATGACAAACTGATTTCCAGCGAGCAGATCGTCACGCTGGTGACCGCGTTGGGCTGCGGCATCGGCACCGAGGATTTCGACATCGCCAAGCTGCGTTATCACCGCATCATCATCATGACCGATGCCGACGTCGATGGCGCCCACATCCGTACCCTGCTGCTGACCTTCTTCTACCGCCAGATGCCGGAGCTGGTCGAACGCGGCTACATCTACATTGCCCAGCCCCCTCTGTACAAGATCAAGCACGGCAAGAGCGAAACCTACATCAAGGACGACCACGAGCTGAACCAGCATTTGCTCCGTCTGGCCCTGGAAGGAACCCAGCTCACGCCGCGCGCCGGTGCCGCCGTGGTGGAAGGCGAGGCCCTCGGCGCCCTGGCCCGCGCCTACCTGCTTTCCGAAGCGGTGATCCGCCGCGTCACGGATTTCATCGACGGCGAGGTGCTGCACGCCCTGCTGGCCCACGACATCTCGGTCGATACCTCGAGCGAGGCCGCCACCCGCGACAGCGCCGAGCGCATCGGCGCCAGGCTGTCGACCGAAGTCCGCATCGAGTCGCGCTTCGATGAAACCCACGAACGCTGGATGCTTGCCGTGATCCGCATGCGGCACGGTAACCTGCGCGTCGGCCGCATCGACGAGGATTTCCTGCTCTCCGGCGATTACCTGCAGATTCGCCGCACCGCACAGATGATCGCCGGCCTCATGGGCGAAGGCGCCTCCATCAGCCGCGGCGAGAAATCCTTGTCGGTGACCAGTTTCGCGGAAGCCATGAAATGGATGTTGAACGAGGTCGAGCGCGGCCTTGCCAAGCAACGCTACAAAGGCCTCGGCGAAATGAACCCGGGCCAGCTCTGGGAAACCACCATGGACCCGACCGTTCGCCGCCTGCTTCGGGTCCAGATCGACGACGCCATCGCCGCCGATGAAATCTTCACCACGCTGATGGGCGACGATGTCGAGCCGCGGCGCGCGTTTATCGAGTCCAACGCCCTGTACGCGAGGAATATCGACGTCTGATCGTGACGGCGATTGTCTTTGCCTTGCCGGTTAGAGGAAAGCGTCTACTCATTGCGCCACAGGAGTATTAGCATTCTCTTACTCCTCCTCTGATCCGCATGGATTGGATTCACCCGGTACCACGGTACCGGGTTTTTTTCGCCGCATCGTTTCCCCGCGGCTGCCGCCAGTTCGACCAGCAACAGCCTGCCCGAAGCGCATAGCGGCAAACCAATTAATGTTGCGACGCAACATTAAAAGTTGACAAGCATGGTATTAGCAAGTAAATTAGACATATTGCAGCGCAGCATTTCGGTGTGGTCGCGGGTTTCGCGAGCTCATGGTCTCAGATCTTTAAGGAGGTCCCCATGCACCAGACATCCCAACAGTTCAGTAGTGCAAAGGAAGCAGGCGTCGAAGCTTTCGAACGTTTCGCCGGCATCGCCTTCGCCGGCGCCGAGCGTCTCGCCGCACTGAATCTCAATACGGCTCGCAACCTGCTCGAACAGGGCGCGGCCACCAGCCGGGCCCTGCTGGACGCAAAAGACCCGGAAGCACTGGCAAGTTTGCAGACCAGGCTCAGCCGCACCGAAACCCGCGAGGCCGCAGAATATTCGCGTCGCGTGGTCGAGATCGCCTCCCAGACCGGGGCGACCGTTTCGAAGTTGGTCGAATCCGGTGTTACCGAACTCCGGCAATCCTTCGATCAGGCACTTGACCGGGCCGCCGACAAGGCGCCTGCCGGTGCCGACCTTGCCCTGACCTCGCTGCGCTCCGCCGTTACTGCGGCGAATGCCGCGTTCGACAGCATCAACGTCGCCGCCCGGCAGGCAAATGAAGTGGCCGAAGCCAATCTCGCGCTCCTGGCCAAAATGCTTTCAGGTTCAACGCAGAAACCGCCCAAGGCGGGTTGACGAATTCGGCGGCCGGTTCCCCAAGCGAACCGCTCCCGCCCAAAACGGACCGCGCCGCGCTTTCCTGGCCGGGCCACTCTTTTAAGCTTTCGCCGCGAACCACCGCGGCTGTGATCGGCGCGCCCCGCAAGTCCTAACGCGGTGCCGCACCCACCGGGCCCCGGCCCGGAGCCCGGCACCGATTCCACTCGTGTCCGGGCAGTCGCAGCGATGCTGCAGCAAAGGATGAAACATGACGGCAACACTTTCACACCGATTCTCGCTGTTCCGCGCCAAGGAATCTTTCTTCACCTACCTGCATATCGACATGGCCGTGATCGCCGCGGCCGGCCTGCTGTTCCTCGCCGCCGAACTGGCGAATGGCTTCAAGCTTCCCGCGCTGCCCACTCTGCCGGCCACCGAAGCCGCCATTCCCGGTGACGCCGCCACGGCAACCATCGGCGCCACTGCCGCGAAACCCCTGCCACCCGCAATGAGCATCGCCCTGGAAGCCGCCGCGCAGCGCTACCGGGTGTCGCCCGATGCCCTGCAACCGATATTCGCCGCCGCCCAGGCCGCCGCCCGCGCCCGCAACCTCGACCCGCTGCTGCTCATCGCCATCATCGGCATCGAGTCCGGATTCAACCCCTACGCCCAAAGCCCCATGGGCGCCCAAGGCCTGATGCAGGTGATACCGCGCTTTCACCAGGACAAGTTGCCCTACGATGCCGGCAAGCAGGCCTTCCTCGACCCCGTCATCAACGTCCAGGTCGGTGCCCGCATCCTGCAGGAAGCCATTCGGCGCCAGGGCGGGCTGATGGAGGGCCTGCAATATTACGGTGGCGTCATCGACGACCCCGATCAGGCATACGCCAATCGCGTGCTTGCCGAAAAGCAGCGCATCGAACAGGCGCTCCAGCGCAAGTCTGCCGCGATCCGCATCAGCGCGAATTAAGCCCCCGAATGCTTTGACCACACCATAATCATGGCTATACTGAAAGAGCCACGTTTCCCGGTTTCACCATCAGGGAGGTTTCAGGTGTCGAGTCAAAGCGGAAAGCATGAAGTTCCAGTCCAGGCCACGTCCGCCGGCAATCCCGGCGCGCCAAAGCAAGGCCACGACGAATGGCAGGGACTGCGCCATGACCTGGTCGATGCCCAGGTCGAAACCTTGCGCATGTACATCGAAAAGCAGCCCCCGGAGCGCTTTGTCGTCGCGCTCGATCGGCTCATCGAATGCACCCGCGCCAGTTTCCGGCAGGAAGAAGACCTCATGGAATGCCTGACCTCGATGGCCGATCCCCGCCATCGGGCGCGGCACGACAAGGTGATCGTGCAGCTGGAATCCCTGCGCAACGGCGCCAACGTGCTCGATCGCGGGCGCCTCCTCGCGCAACTGATCGTGGTCGATCGCGAACTGACCTCGCATATCTCGGGTGCCGTCCGGGCGCCGCTACCGCGGCCGGCGGGTCGCCCGGCGGCAGTCCCGCTCGCGACCCGCGACGACGCCCTGGCGCATCACTGAGCACCCTCCCCGTTTAGTTTGCCGCCGGCCCGGCCGCTCGCCGGCACATGCCGAGTGCAGCCGTCTGTGGGCATAATGCGAGCGCGCCCCGCCCCGCCGCATCGGCAGCGCTCCAGCCCCAGCCCGATTTCGCGGAGGACGCCGACATGACCCACGCTCGCCTGATCGCATTGCTGATCCCCGTCCTCATGTTCTCCGGCGTGGCCAAGGGCATGGCGCACGAAGGCGACAACACGCCGGCCATGGCCATCGGCACCTGCAAGCCGCTCTGAGCGGGCCCGCGTCATGATCGCGCGCGCCGCAGCCAAAATGCCAATCGCATCCACCCCGCAACGCTGGCTCCGCCGCCTGCTCGGCGCCTGCGCCCTGTTGTCGTTCGCCATCGCCACCCCGGCCGCCGCCGCCGGCCAGCCGCTCGCCGAACTGGCCAAGCCCGAACGCCTGCTGATGCTGCGCCACGCCACCGCGCCGGGCAACGGCGATCCGCCCGGCTTTCGCATCGACGACTGCGCCACGCAGCGCAACCTCGACGCCGAGGGCCGCCGCCAGGCCGCCGAATTGGGGCAGCGCCTTGCGCGCGCCGGCATCGTGCGCGCCAGGGTGTACTCCAGCCAGTGGTGCCGCTGCCTCGAAACCGCGCGCCTGCTCGGCCTCGGCCCGGTCGAGCCGCTGCCGGCGCTGAACTCTTTTTATCCGCGGCCCGAAGAACGCGACCCCCGGCTTGCCACGCTCAAGGAGTTCCTCGCCCGCCTGCCCGCGGACGGCCTGCCCGTGGTGCTGGTGACCCACCAGTTCACCATCACCGCCTTTACCGCCGGCCCCACGGCCTCGGGCGGCGGCAGCCTGTTCCAGCTCAACGGCACCGGCAACCCGCAATGGCTGGGCACGCTTCTCGACCCCTAATGCGGGCCGCAAGGCAGCGCCGTAGCAGCGCGGCGACAATCCCCGGTGCCAAGGCATGGCCGTTCCTTTGGCCGTAACCGGGTCCAGCCATGGCGCTGATCTGCCATCGATCCCCCGGGGTTAGTGAAAGTCGGCGCCGGCGACACGGCGACCATCCCGGAGAAGAAAAAGGGGCCAGGCCCCTTTCGCTTTTCCTTTCCATTTACGCGCTTCGCGCCTGAACGGCAGCCCGGGTCAGCGTCCGGGCTTGGCAAGGCCGACGCGCCCGAGTCCGGGAAGGCGCAGCGCCGGGCGCGCGATGTCGATGCCAAGCGATAGCCCGAGTAGATTGAGCTCGATGCCTTCTTCGGCGGCGACGAGAACCCCGGCGAGGCCGAGCACGGAAAGCTGGACCCCGGTTCCGCTGGGCGCGGACGCGATCGCCGAACTGAGCGGCAGATAGTCCTTGCCGACGGCATTCGCCGGCAGGTCGAGCCGCAACCCGGGGACCTCACGCGCGACATGCGCGACGAAGGTGTTGCTGTTCGGCCCCGGCCAGGTGCGGTAGGTGTCGGC
>JBIKLV010000173.1:0-3632 GCA_044359585.1 Sulfuritalea sp.
GCCGATATTGACCAGCAAAACAATCACCGGCTTACCCTTCAAGGCCGCGGCCAATCGCTCGAAGGCCGGCAGTTCCCGGCGGCAGGGCTCGCACCACGCGGCCCAGAAGTTGAGCACTACGGTCTTGCCGGCCAGACTCGCCGCGTCGTAGCGTTGTCCGTCGAGGGTCTCGAAGCTCAGCACCGGTGCGGCGCCCTGGGTCCATGGCTGCACGCTCGCCGCCCTGGCGTCGGGCAGAGCAAAACACAATGTCCCGATAAAACCCGCTGCGACCAGCCAGGGGACGAAGGACGCCGCCCGGATGAGAATGCAGATCAGGCTGCGATCTTCGGTATCGGCGGAAGTCATTTCCTTGGCTCCGCCCAGGTCACGGCAGCGATGGCAAGGCGTCCGTCCGCCACCTTCAGCGCGACATCCGCCGAGCCGACCCGCTTGCCGGCACGGAACAGCGGTGCCTGCAAGGCCAGGGTCTGCGGGTCGGGAGCGCGGGCCGCGGCGGGCAGGCGCGCCTCGGTGCCAGGCGGCAGGAGTTGCTTCAACTCGACCTGCCAGGAGCGGATATCCATGTCATGCCAGGCGCCGGCGTGATGCTGCAGGTAACGTCGCTGGGCGACGCGTTCGCCCGGCTTGCGAATGCCGAGGACCATCATGTCCGCGCCGTCTTCACCGAACATCACCGGCAGGTCATAACGCGTGCCGCGCGGGTCGACGCGGACGATTTCAGCAACGGCATCCGGGTGCTTGGCCCGGTTGCGGTAGACCACCAGCGCCTTGGCCGCGCATTGCTTGCGCGCATCCTGCAGGCAATACTCGGTGTAGAACAAGTCATCGATCCCGATGGTGGCGACAAAGCCGTGATGCAGCACGCGGCAGGACGCCCAGCGCTCGCCGGCGCCGAAGCGGATGTCGCCGACCTGTTGGCAGTCATGGAAAAGATCATCGTACTTGACGACCTCGCCTTGCGCGGCGCGGGCGCCTAGCGGAAACAGTGCGAGCAGCGTGGCAAAACAGGTGACAACGCGGGCGATTTTCATAACTGGGTTTCCTTCAGGAATCGGTTGGCTGCGGAGAATCCGGTGTCGGCCGCGCGGCGGATCAGGGCGATGCCCTGCTTCGCGTCCTGCGGCAGGTTGCGGCCCTCGAGCATCAGGCGCCCGAGCTCGAACTGGGCCAGGGGGTTGCCGGCGGCGGCGGCCTGTTGCAGCAGTTCGACTGCCCGCGCGGGGTCCTTGGGTATTTCGCTGCCATTGACCAGGAGCAGGGCCAACTGGGCCATGGCTTCGACGTTGCCGCGCTCGGCAGCACGCTCCAGCCAATACGCGGCCTCAAACTCGTCGCGTTCGACGCCCCAGCCATCGCGGTAGAGCAGTCCGAGGCGGGCCTGGGCCGGCATCTCTCCCTGGCGCGCCGCCTCGGTCAGTAGAATGGCGGCCATCGACGGATGCTCCTGCACGCCGCGGCCTTCGAGATAGAGCATGCCCAAGGCGCGCTGGGCAGAGGGATCGCCCGCGGCAACGGCGGACTCGAGCAGGTTGATCGCCATGGCCTCGTCACGCGCCACGCCGCGGCCCTGGAGATAGAGCATGGCCAGGGCATAGCGGGCAAAGGGAATGTCGGTAGTGGCGGCTCGGCGGACAAGGGCGATGCCGGTGCGCTGCTCCGTCGGGCTGGCACCCTGCGCCAGAAGGTAGCCCAGCCGCGCCGTGCCCTCGCCATCACCTGCGGCATCGGCCTTGCGGTACCAGACCAGGGCCTGCTGCTCGGAAGCAGGCATGCCATAGCCATGCTGATGCATCTGGCCCAGCGTGGTCATGGCCGCGGCCGCGCCCTCGGTGGTAGCCTGGCGCAGCAGGCGTTGCGCATCATCGAATGATCCGCCGATCATTGCAGCACGACCCTGCTCAAGCAGCTGTGCGGGTGTCGCGCGCGCTTCCGCCGAAGCGCTCGCTGCCAGGGCCTGGGGGGCAACGTGCAGCGGCGCGACGGCACCCAGCGCCGCCAGCAGCGCGACGCACCGGAGTCGATGCAGCCTGGAACAGTGGGCGGGCTGAGGCATGGCGCAGGCGCTCAGAACGACTTCATGCTGGTGTAGGTATGGCGCGCCGAAACACCGATCAGCATTGCCATGGACCAGCGATTGGTGCTGTCACGACCGACGCGCGCCATGCTGCTGTGGTTGCTGACGTCGGCATCGCGAATGGGATCGGGGTCGTAAAAGCCCTGGGCGCGGCGCAAGTGGTCGATATCGGCTGGCGTGCCCGTAAGGAAAAGCCAGCCCGGGCCGGCCTCGACGATTTCCTCGGCGTATTCCTTGAGGATGGGCTGGGTGTCCTGTTCGGGCTGCAGGGTCACCGAGTAAAAGAACACGTCGCGCCCCATGCGGTCGCCGAACATCTTGTGCAGTTCTTTCAGGGTCGCATTCGCCGCCGGGCAACGCCCCTCGGGGCAGGCGACAACGAAAAAGTTGAGCAGAAAAAGGCGGTCACCCACCAGGTCGTCGTAGAAGCGGACTTGCTGGCCGGTGTGGGTGACCAGCGGCACGTTGGGCAGGAAGCCCCGCTGTGCCGCAAGCGAAAGCCGGCGTTCGGGCGCCGCCGGCACCGGACTGGCCCCGGCCGGCGAGGCCAGGCCCAGCGTGGTGGCGGTAGGCGCGGCCAATCCCGCGCGGAAGAAATTCCTTCGGTTCATGAGTGATCTCCTTGAAATTTGGTAAACGCGGGACCGGGTCGGTCAGACAACCTTGAACAACACCATCATTCCGTGGTCTTCATGCACGGTGTTGTGGCAGTGCATCGGCCAGTAGCCCTTCCAGTCGCGGAAGCGCATCGCAGTGGCGACTTCCTCGCTCGGATCGAGGCGCAGGGTGTCCTTGCGTCCGGTTTCGATAGCACTCGTCGGGTTAGGCGTCGCCGTGCCCTTGCGGGACAGGATGCGGAACTCTTCGTTGTGCGGGTGGATCGGGTGCGACCAGGAGCCGCCGCCATTCTTGTGCGTCCACACCTCGGCGGTACCTTCCGGGATCTCGTAGGGCGCCGCGTAGCGGTCGAAATACACGCCGTTGGCATTCCAGGCGCCATTGCCGCGGCCCCAGACCCAGATCTTCTTCTTAGCCGTAGCGACATTGACCGCGTCAGGCAAGGGGCGCAGCGGCATGCCATTGACGATCTTGGTGCTGTTGTCGGTGAGCCCGGGACGCGCCGCCTCGACCTGGAACTTCATGTAGTTCTTGCCTTGTCCTACCGGCAGCAGCTTGCCGGTGGGGCCGCGCCCGCTGGGGCTGTCGGCGCGATTGGTGAGGACGAACTCGGTGCCCGGCTTCATGCCGCTGAAGTCGATGATGACGTCCATGCGCTCGCCCGGACTAGCCTTGAAGCTCTGGGTCGCCACGGCGCGCGGCAGAAGGTTGCCGTCGTTGGAAATCACGGTCATCGGCACGAAGGTGGCGGTGTTTACGCCCTTGCTGAGCCACAGCCAGAGGAAGCGCGAAGGGCCGCCGCTGATGATGCGGAAACGGTAGCGGCGCGGCTGCACCTTCATCACCGGCTGGATCGTGCCGTTGACCGTGGGCGTGTCGCCCATGGCGCCGTCGAAGCAGCCCAAGGGGAAGAAATCAACGCCGTTGGGGTCGAACT
>JBIKLV010000099.1:0-13123 GCA_044359585.1 Sulfuritalea sp.
CGATGTGCGACCACATTCCCACGCCGCTGGCAGACAAGGAACGCGAGACCTTCCTCGCCTTCGACGGCGGCAGCGCCGCCGGCGCCACGCTGGGCTACCACTGGGCGCGCATGATCGAGATGCTGCACGCCGCCGAGACCATCAAGGACCTGCTGCACGACGATGACATCGTCGGCAAGGACCTCTTGGCCACCGGCCAGCGCCAGGAGCGCGGCGTCGGCGTGATCGAAGCGCCGCGCGGCACGCTGATCCACCACTACCGGGTCGACGAGAACGACCAGGTGACCCGCGCCAACCTGATCGTCTCCACCACGCACAACAATCAGGCGATGAACACGGCAGTGCGCGAAGTGGCCAAGCAGTACCTCGACGGCGTCGAGATCACCGAGGGCCTGCTCAACCACATCGAGATCGCGATCCGCGCCTTCGACCCCTGCCTGTCCTGCGCCACGCACGCGCTGGGGCAAATGCCGCTGGAAATCGCAATAGTCGGCGCTGACGGCACGGTGCTCGACGAGGCCACGCGCGACCATCGCGGCCTGAGCCGGGATACTCGCGAAATTCGCGAACTTCCTTGACGGCGCCGACGCTGGTCTTCGGCTGGGGCAATCCCAGCCGTGGCGACGACGCATTGGGGCCGCTGTTCGTCGAGCATTTCACCGCGCTCGCCGCCCGCCATCCGGAATGGGGTGAGGTCGACTTTCTGACCGACTTCCAGTTGCAGGTGGAACACGCACTCGACCTGCAAGGCCGTCGCCGCGTGCTGTTCGTGGACGCCAGCCTCGACGCCGCCCCGCCGTGCACGCTGGCGCGCATCGAGGCCGCACGCGATGCCAGTTTCACCACCCACGCGATGAGTCCGCA
Organism: Sulfuritalea sp.; assembly: GCA_044359585.1. Classification (GTDB taxonomy): domain Bacteria; phylum Pseudomonadota; class Gammaproteobacteria; order Burkholderiales; family Rhodocyclaceae; genus Sulfuritalea. Next base: position 865 of record JBIKLV010000099.1, read on the forward strand.
GGCCGTGCTCAAGGTATTTGCCGACATCGACGACGGCGAACCGCCACCCTGCTGGCTGCTGGCGATCCGCGCCCAAGGTTTCGAACTCGGCGAACCTCTGAGCGAAGCGGCGCAGGCCAACCTCGCCGCGGCGCTGGAAGCTGCCGCCGACTGGATCGCCGTTACGAACTGATCACCGCGCTGCCGGCCTCGCCGGCACCGATCGGCGCGCGCGAACGCAACAGCCACCTCAATACCGCCTCATGCAGGCGATCCGGTTCGACCGGCTTGGGCAGGTGATCGTCCATGCCGGCGGCAAGGCAGACCTTGCGGTCTTCGGCGAAGGCATTGGCCGTCATGGCCAGGATGGGCGTGCGCGCATGGGCCGGCAGCGCCCGGATCGCGCGCGTCGCATCGACGCCGTTGAGGTTCGGCATCTGCATGTCCATCAGGATCAGCGCGTAGGGCGTTTGCCGCGCCAGGGCCACGGCCTCGACACCGTCAACTGCCACATCCACCACCAGCCCCTGGCTCTCGAGTAGCGTGCGCGCGACCTCGCAATTCACCGGCTCATCCTCGGCCAGCAGGATCCGGCTGCCGGAAAATTCCTCGCGCAAGCGCCCGCCGGCCTTGCCGGGTTCAAAAGTCGGCGCTGGCGCGACGGCGCCCGCCGACTTGCGCAGGCGCACGGTAAACACGAAACGACTTCCCTCGCCCGGCCGGCTGTCGACCGTGATGTCGCCGCCCATCAGGCGCGCGAGACGACGGCTGATCGCCAATCCCAGGCCGCTGCCGCCGTACTTGCGCGTCATCGAACCGTCGGCCTGTTCGAAGGCAACGAAAATCCGCTTCTGGTCGCTGGCTGAAATGCCGATGCCCGTGTCCTCGACCTCGAAGCGCAACAGCACAGCGTCCGCTGCGTCTTCAGCCGGTCGCAGGCGCACCACGACCTTGCCCCGCTCGGTAAATTTGAGGGCATTGTCGGCAAGGTTGAGCAGGATCTGGCCAATGCGCATCGGATCGCCGCACACCGCCACCGTGCCCGCTTCCGGCGCGACGTCAAGCTCCAGCGCCAACCCCTTTTCCGTCGCCTTGTAGCCGACCAGCGCCGGCAGGTTGTCCAGCACCGCGAATGGCGTGAAGTCGATCTGTTCCAGCACCAGCCGATCAGCCTCGATCCGGGAAATGTCGAGGATGCTGTTGATCACCGCCAGCAGGTGGTGCGAGGCCTGGTTGATCTTTTCCAGGTGTTCCAGCAGCCTGGCGTCCATGGTGCGGCGCATCGCCAGGTTGGTCATGCCCATGATCGCGTTCATCGGCGTGCGCAGTTCGTGGCTCATGGTGGCAAGGAAGGTGCTCTTGGCGCGGTTGGCGGCTTCGGCCGCCTCCTTGGCGACCGACAGGTCGGCGGTGCGGGCCTCGATCATCTGCTCGAGGTGCTGGCGGTATTCCTCCAGCTTGGCCTGGTTCCGCCTGTTCTCGGTGATGTCGAGTGCGACGCCGAGGAGGAAGGACTCCTCGCCGATGATGGCGCGCACGCCGTTGAAGCTGCACGGCACGGGCGGCCCCTGGCCGGGCGCGAAATCCGCCTCGATGTCCGCGTGGCCTTCCGCAAACACCTTGCGCATGACCGCCTCGATCCGTTCCTTGTCCTCGTCCCGGAAGAAGTCCGTCGCCTTCATCTGCGCCAGTTCGCCATCGCCATAACCGGACACGTCGTTGAAACGGTGATTCCAGCGGATGAAGCGTCCGTTGGCATCGAACATGTAAAACATGCCAGGAAGGGAATTGATGATCTCCGCCGAGAACTGCCGTTCGCGCTCGAGTTCCCCCAGCCGCCGCTGGTAAACCAGTACCAGCGAGCCGACAAGGATCAGGGCGACGATCACGTAGGTGACCTGGACCACGAGGAACACGGCGAGCGGTGTCGGCGGCGGCGGCGGCAAGGTGCCAAGCGTTTCGGCGACGACGAGGCCGGTCAGGAGCACCACTGTCAGACCTGTAAACCCCGTCGCCGCGCGCATGCCGACGGCCCAGCCGACATAGACGACGATCAAAGGATAGACGATCACGATGGCCGAATGCACACCGCCGTAGAAGAGCGCGATCACGCTCGCAACCAGCCAGGCGCCGCCGGCGAAGAGGATGGCAGCGGCCTGCAGCCTGCCGCGCCCGATCAGCCACCAGATAACACCCATCAGCAGGATGCCGATTGCCGGCGGCACCACGCGCAGCGTCTGGTCCGGCACGGCGATCCGGATCACCACCACGAACGCGACCAGTCCGACCAGGATCGCGGCTACTGCCTGCTGGAAAAACCGGACGGAAAAATCGCTGCGGATCGAACTATCGACCTTCTGGCGCGTTGGGGAATTTTGCGAAGGGAATTTCATGGATCGCAGCCTCCTTTTCCATGCCCGGAATGGCACCCAGAAAGCCGACGCTTCAATCCTAGCACTTCTCCCCAACCGGCACTACCCGGCCGTCGTGCGCACCGGCAGTTCGCGGTCGAGCTTGAGCTGCCAGACATCCGGCACGGCCGACGATGGCGCCCGATCGCCGCGTGCCGCGACAAGGTATCCGGTTGCGCCGCCCAGGGCGATGCCCAGGCAAAGCAGCAGGCCGGCGCGCCAGCCGAAACGCGATGCCGGCGCAAGGCGCGCACCGTGCGCCACGTCGGCTTTCGCCGGCGCGGCGGGAGCGACGAGCGCAGGCTGGTCAGCGTCGCTCTGGCGGTTCGTGATCCTGGTCCCAGCCTCCGCGGAATGGCTGGCGGCCTCCTGTTGCGCCAACTCCTGCTCGGCGCGCACCCGCGCCCGCGCGGCGTCAGCAAGTTCCTCGTCCTTCTCCTGGCGCCGCGCCGCCTGCAGGGCGGCATCGCGCTCGGCGGCGACGCGGGCCAGCACGCGCGCCTCGAGCGCCTGTTCGCCGCGAATCCTTTCCGTCAGCAGTTCCGCCGCGCCGCGCTCGGATTCCGCGCGCTGGCGGGCCAGGGACTCGGCTTCCTGTTCGCGTGCCAGGCGCGCGCGCGTCGCCTTGGCCAGTTCGGCGGCGGCAAATTCATGGCGTTTCGCATCGGCCAGCGCGCGCGCCTCGGCATCGACCCGGCTGCGGGCCGCCAGCTCTTGCATGCGTTCGGCATGGGCGCGCTCGGCGGCGGCGGATTCCGCCGCGGTATCGGCTTCCGATCGCTGCTGCGCCTGGCGGATCGCAAGTTCCTCGGCCGCCTGCTTGCGGCGGAGGGCGTCGAGGAAACCGGCATCGGCGTGGCGGCGGGCATCGCTGGCGCGATGCTGGCGCTCGTCCGTGGCCGCCCGCGTCAGCGCCGCCGCCTCCGCGTCTCGCACGGCATAGGTGTCGCCTGCGGCTTCCGCGCTGTCCATCACCACGCCTCCCTGCTCCGGATTCATGGGATGCAGACTAGCCCATGCGCTGCGGCAAGCGAGGGTCGAAAAGGCGGGCGGAAGCCCCCCTCTTCCGGCGCCGTTTCGGCGATGGGCGATTCGCCGCGGCGAGTCCGGCGGGGGCTATTCCTTCGGCGGCACCAGCTCCGGATACTCCTGTGCCAGCGTCCCGCCGTCCTGCCGCCAGGCATGGCAGTGATTGACGAAACCCAGCGTACTTTTGTCCGGCCAGCCGCGCGCATCGGCACTGACCGCGATCTGGCGCGCGATACGGTCGGGCCAGGATGCCTGCATGTAGGTGTTGGCGGCCTGCGCCACCAGTTCGGTGACGTGGGTGCAACCCTGCACCCCGCCCAGCAACTGCTTCACCTGTTGCGAAAATCCGGGGCCGATGCGCAGGCCGATCAGCTTGCGATAGCCGTCGTCGGTGCCGCCGCACATCGGCCAGGGCGCCACCAGCGTGCTGGCACGCACGTCGCGGATGGTGTAGTCGTCGTCGATGGTCAACGTCAGGGCCATGCGGTGCATGAATTCGCCCGGCGCCACCGACGGCCGCGAGCGGAAATCCACCTGCTGGCCCTTTTCGTCGCCCAGGGTGGCCTCGATTTCGAGCAGGCCGTTGCCGAGCCGATAGGCCCGGCAGGTGATCTGCCGCGTATGCACCAGTTGGCGCGCGTTGTCATTGGTCACGATGATTGGCTCCATGGATGGCGGCGGACCCCGCTTCGGCTTGCCCGATGGCCTGCGCCAGTGCGCGAAATGGCAGCAGCACGCACTTGTGACGACTGGCATGCGCCCCTGCCGGGGCGAACATGCCCAGTTCCGGCCAGTCCCCGGGCGGCGGGCGGCCTTGTTCGAGAATGGCCTCGAGCGCCGCGGTCGCCGCCGCAAAGCCCTGCCCGTCCAGGCCCGGCGCGCGTTTGCCGAGCAGCGAGGCGGCGGCGCGACACAGCAGGCAGCCCTTGGTTTCGTGGCCGATGGCGACGATGCGACCGGCATCGAGCCGGACCTGGAGGCTGATGCGGTCGCCGCACAAGGGGTTGTCGAGGCGAACCGACGCGACGGCGCCATCGAGCCGGCCGTGGCCGTGGTCGGCGCGCGCGTAGTCCTTGATGGCTTCCTGGTAGAGCGCGTCCACGCCGCTCATTGCACCATTGATCGTGCCGCTCATTTGAGGACCCCGATCGCGCGCGCGATGCCGGCCAGCAGCGCGGCGACATCGGCTTCGTCGTTGTAGAGCGCCAGGCTGGCCCGGGTGCAGGCCTCGACCCCTAGCGCCGCCAGCAGCGGCTGGGCACAGTGGTGGCCACCGCGCAGGGCGAGGCCTTGCGCATCGAGCACCTGGCAGATGTCGTGCGGATGCAGGCCGGCGATGTCGAAGGAGACGATGGGCGCGCGCGCCGACGAGGGCTCCGGACCGAGCAGGCGCACTTCCGGGATGCGCCGCAGACCGTCGATCAAGGCCGCGCAGAGGGCGGCTTCGCGGGCGTGGATCGGCACCCAGTCAAGGCCGATCATCCAGTCGAGCGCGGCGCCGAGGCCCACTGCCTGCGCGATCGGCGGCGTGCCGGCTTCGAAGCGCCGCGGCGGCTCGGCCCACGTATAGCCTTCCGCCGTCACCGCGCCGATCATGCCGCCACCGCCGAGGAAGGGCGGCATCGCCGCCAGCAGTTCCGCGCGCGCCCATAGGACGCCGACGCCGCCGGGGCCAAAGCACTTGTGGCCGGAAAAGGCATAGAAGTCGACGCCCAGCGCCTGCACGTCCTGCGGACCGTGCTGCACCGCCTGCGCGCCATCGAGCAGGACCCGCGCGCCCACCCTGCGCGCCGCGGCGACGATGGCGGCAACATCGGTGCGCGCCCCGGTGACGTTGGAGCACTGCGTCACGGCGACCAGCCGGGTGCGGTCGTCGATCACCCGAGCCAGGCTGGCGAGGTCGAGCGTCCCGTCGGGCAACACCGGGATCAGCGCCAGTTCGATGCCGCGACGGTCGCGCAGCATCTGCCAGGGCACGAAATTGCTGTGGTGCTCGGCCTGCGAAATCACCACCCGGTCGCCGGGTTCGAGCAGGTTGCCGAAGGATTGCGCGACCAGGTTGAGGGCCGCCGTGGTGCCGCCGGCAAATACGATCTCGTCGGCCGACGCCGCATTGAGGAAGCGCGCCGCGCTTTGCCGCGCCGCCTCGTAGGCGCGGTCGGCCGCCTCGGCCAGCCGATGGCTGCCGCGCAGCACGTTGGCCCGCGCGCCGGTTTCATGCGCCACGACGGCGTCGAGCGCGCTGCGATGCATCTGCGCCGTTGCTGCGCTGTCGAAATAGTGCAGGCCGGGATTCGCCACAAGCAATGGGAATTTGGCCCGCAGCGCGGCAGCCGCACTCATCGCGGCTCCAGCGCGCGCAGCGCCTCCGGCGTATCGACGTCGGCGAAGATGGCGTCGTCATCGAAGGCCACGACGTCCACGCGATCGGCGTGGCGCTGCAGCAGTTCGCGGGCGCCGACGTCGCCCTGCACCTGCTGCATCTCCTTAAAGAAGGCGCGCGGCCAGACGATGGGATTGCCGCGGCGGCCGTCCTTCATCGGCACCACGATGTTGCCGCGCAGGGGATCGAAGGCGGCGATCAGGCGGTCGATGTGCGCGGCGCTGACGAAGGGCATGTCGCCCAGCACCACCACCACGGCATCGGTGTCGGCCGGCAGCGCTGCCAAACCGGTACGCAGCGACGAGGCCATGCCGCTCTCATGGTCGGCGTTGTGGGCGAATTCCAGGTCCAGCCCAACGAGGCTGGCTCTTACCGCTTCGGCCGCGTGGCCGGTGACGACGACCATGGCCACGCTGCGCGAGGCCAGCGCCGAATTCGCCGCGCGGCGCACCATGGGCACACCGGCCACCGCCTGCAGCAGCTTGTTGCTGCCCGCCATGCGCCGGCTGCTGCCCGCGGCGAGGACCAGGGCCGCGACGCGGCGCCCGGCGGCGACGCGCTGCGGCGCGGGCTCCACCGCGTCGGGGTCTTCCTCGGCCTCGGGCGCGCTGCGAATCAGGCCGCCGACGCCCATCGCCTGGATTTCCCCGGCGCCCACGGCCAAGCCGGCCAGCATGCGCTGCAGCACCCAGTCAAGTCCATTGGTCCGTCGGGAACGGGCGCAGCCGGGCAGGATGATCACCGGCACGGTGCCGATGCGCGCCAGCAACAGCATGTTGCCCGGTTCGACCGGCATGCCGAAATGGACGATCTCGCCACCGGCGGCGGCGATGGCCGAGGGAATGGTGTCGGCCCTGTCCTTGGGAACCGTGGCGCCGGCGATCATCAGCAGGTCGCAACCGGCCGCCAGGCTTTCGCGCAGGGCCCGCGCCACCGCATCGCGCCGGTGGGCGCAGCGCTGCACCAGGCCGAGATGGCTGCCGAGGTCCTCGATGCGCCGCCGGCTGCTGGTGACGGCGGAGGCGTAGTTCTTTTCCGGGTCACCGGCCTGTTCGGTGACGATCAGCGCGGCGCGTTTTTGCGCAAAAGGGTGCAGACCCAGCGCCACGCCGCGCCCGGCCTCGCTCGCGCAACGATCGATGACCGCTTGCCCCACCGCCAGCGGAATGATCTTGACCGTGGCCACCACGGCGCCGGCGCGCACCGGCGAGAGCGGCGCCAGCGTGGCGACGGTGACGGCCTCGTCGATGGCATTGATCCCGTCGATGATGCCGGCATCGACCGTGACCAGGCCGCGGCGCGTGGCATGCAGGTTGCAGCGTCCGGTATAGGCCTGGCGGGCGACGATGCCATCAGCCTGCAACAGGGCCGCCACCGCTGCGGCGGCGGCATCCTCGGTCAGGTCGCCCGCCGCGAGGCGTGCGCCGTAAATGTTCTGGTGGCCGGCGGCGATCAGGTCCGGAAAGTCGGCGCTGGTGACACGGCGTCCCTTCTTCAGCGTGCGCCCGGCAAGGCGCAGGCTGTGCGCCAGCAGCAGGCCTTCACAGTCCTCGACCGGAAATTCGCCGAAGATCACGCGGCGGCGCCCCGGTAGCGAACCTGGATGATCTCGGCGAGGATGGACACCGCGATCTCGGCCGGCGCCCGGCCGCCGAGGTCGAGGCCGATCGGCGAATGGATGCGCCCGGTGAGTTCACCCAAGCCGGCGGCGCGCAGGCGTTCCAGGCGCTTTTCGTGGGTGCGGCGACTGCCCAGCGCGCCGATGTAGAACAACCCGCTCGGCAGCGCGAGTTCCAGCGCCGGATCGTCGAGCTTGGGATCGTGCGAGAGCGCGACCAGGGCAGTGGCCGCGTCGAACCCGAGACGCGCCAGCGCTTCGTCGGGCCATTCGTCGCTGAGCTGCACCCCGGGAAAGCGTTCGGGCGAGGCGAAGGCGCCGCGCGGATCGATCACGATGACCTCGTAGCCGGCCGTGGCGGCCATCGGCGCCAGGGCCTGGGCGATATGCACGGCGCCAATGATCAGCAGGCGCGGCGACGGCACGTAGGCGCGGGCGAAGCAGCCCGGCTCGCCGGCCAGGGCCGCGCTGCGCCCCGACTGCAGGAGGGCTGCGACTTCCTCGAGCGCGGCGGCCGCCAACTGCAGTTCTCCATTGCCGCCGGAGGAGTCGACCAGGCACTGCGCGCCGTCAGCCAACCGCGTGACCACCACAAGCGCCTGGCGCTGCGCCTGCGCCTCGGCGATGCGCACCAGCGTGGCCGCCTTCATTCCACCGCCTCGACGAAAACCTGCACGCGGCCGCCGCAGGCCAGCCCAACCTGCCAGGCCTGTTCGTCGCTGACGCCGAACTCGAGCAGGCGCGGCTGGCGGCTTTGCATCACCTGCAGCGCGGCCTCGATCACCGCACCCTCGATGCAGCCCCCCGAAACCGAACCGATGAAATGCCCCTCGCCATCCACGGCGAGATGGCTGCCCTCGGGCCGCGGCGAGGAACCCCAGGTGCTGACCACGGTGGCCAGTGCGGCGGGTTTTCCGGCAGCGCGCCAGTTGCCCAAGGTTGCAAAAAGTGTATCGTCGTCTGCGTGCATGTCCGTAGCTAAAATTGCCAGTCTGTGCCTATGTTCAAAAAAACCCTCACGGACGGATTGACATTCCGCCGACTCTTTGCATACAGTGTACCGTATCCTGAATTGGACCTGCCAGCCGGCGGTGCGGCCTGTTTCGAATTCGCCGTCCGGCCATCTCTGATCCACGATCCTAGCGCAGCCCGAAGCGACCAAGACAAAACAGAGGAGACAAGACATGAGCCAGACCCGCATCCTGCTTGACGAAAGCGAAATCCCGACCCACTGGTACAACATCGTGGCGGACCTGAAGAATCCGCCGCTCCCGCCACTCGGCGGCGACGGCAATCCGGTCAGCCCGGATCAGATGCTGGCGATCTTCCCCGGCCCGGTCCTCGAACAGGAGATGTCGGCCGAACGCTGGATCGCGATTCCCGAGGAAGTGCGCCAGATCTACGCGCTGTGGCGTCCGAGCCCGCTGTGCCGCGCCAGGCGCCTGGAGCAGATGCTGGGCACCCCGGCCAAGATTTTCTACAAGTACGAAGGCGTTTCGCCGGCCGGTTCGCACAAGCCGAACTCGGCCGTGCCGCAGGCCTACCTCAACAAGATCGCCGGCACCAAGCGCCTGATCACCGAGACCGGCGCCGGTCAGTGGGGTTCCTCGCTCTCCTTCGCCGGCCAGGTGTTCGGCCTGCCCGTGGAAATTTTCATGGTCAAGGTCAGCTACAACCAGAAACCCTATCGCCGCCTGATGATGCAGACTTGGGGCGGCGACGTGGTGGCCAGCCCGTCCGAACGCACCAAGACCGGCCGTGACATCCTCGCCGCCGATCCGGACAACCAGGGCAGCCTCGGCATAGCGATCTCCGAAGCGATCGAAGCGGTGGTGAGCAACCCCGGCAGCAAGTACGCGCTGGGCTCGGTGCTCAACCACGTGCTGCTGCACCAGACCGTGATCGGCCTCGAAGCCAAGAAGCAGTTCGAGAAGGCCGGCGAATATCCGGACATGATGTTCGCGCCCTGCGGCGGCGGCTGCAACTTCGCCGGCGCCGTGTTCCCCTTCCTCGGCGACGCCGCGGCGGGCGACAAGCGCGCGCAGAAGATCCGCATGGTCGCGGTCGAGCCCGAGTCCTGCCCGACGCTGACCAAGGGCGTGTATGCCTATGACTTCGGCGACGCCTCGGGCTTCACGCCGATGATGAAGATGTACACCCTCGGCCACGACTTCATGCCACCGGGCATCCACGCCGGCGGCCTGCGCTACCACGGCGACAGCCCGCTGATCTCGCAGCTCTACCACGAGAAGCTGATCGAGGCCGTCGCCGTGCCGCAGAAGGCCACCTTCGAGGCCGGCGTCATGTTCGCCCGCGCCGAAGGCATCATCCCCGCACCCGAATCCGCCCACGGCATCCGCGCCTGCATCGACGAGGCGCTGCGCTGCAAGGCCAGCGGCGAGCCGAAGACGCTGTTCTTCAACCTCTCCGGCCACGGCCACTTCGACATGGCCGCCTACGAGAACTACTTCTCCGGCAACATGCAGGACTTCGCCTACTCCGACGCCGATCTCCAGGCTTCGCTGAAGACGCTGCCGAACTTCGACTGGCCGCCGAAAGCCGCCTGAGGCTGAGGCATTTTGAACGAAAGGGGGCGCAAGCCCCCTTTTGCATTGGCGCACTACCAACCCGAATGCGCCGCGATCAACGCGTCGCGAAATAGAGCAACAGCAAAACGATCGCGCCGCCAGCCACCCAGACCCATGCAGGTATGCCCGGCGCAGTTGGGGTCGGCATCGACTCCGCACCGGCTTCGCTCGATGCCGGCGCGACGCGCGCGTTGAAGGCGGCGAAGAAATCGTCGGCGATTTTCTTCGCAGCGGCATCGATCAGGCGCGACCCGACCTGCGCCAGCTTGCCGCCGACCTGCGCATGCACGGTATAGCTCATCAGCGTACCCGCGCCGTCAGCCTTGAGCGAAACCGCGGCATCGCCCTTGGCGAAACCGGCGACGCCGCCCTGCCCTTCGAAGCGTATGCGATAGGAATTCGGTGGATTCAGGTCTTCCAGGTGCATCTTGCCCTTGAACTTGGCTTTGACCGGGCCGACCGCCGCCGTCAGCGTGACGTGATGCTCGGACTCCGTGACGCGTTCGATCGATTCGCAACCGGCGATGCATGCCTTCAGTACCTCGAGGTCGTTCAGTCCATCCCACACCGCCTGCTGATGGGTGGGGATCCGCTGTTCTCCGTGCATTTCCATGTGTTGTACTCCTTGGTTCTTGATGTCAGGCGGCGCGGGCCTCGGGCCGCCGCGAGCGCGGCGGCACCGCAAGTATCCTGCCCAAGTCGGCAAGGCTTTCCAGGTTGTGGGCCGGCAGGAACAGGTCGACATGCGGGCGCATCGCCACGATGCCGGCGGCGCGCGCTTCGAATCCGTCGAAGCGCAGCAGCGGATTGAGCCAGATCAGTTGTCGACAGGATTTGTGCAGACGTTCCATCTCGGTTTCAAGTCCGGCGCCGCCGTCGCGATCGAGGCCGTCGGTGAGCAGCAGCACGCTGGCATTCTGTCCCAGCAGGCGCCGCGACCAGAGCCGGTTGAAGTCGTGCAGGCAGGTGCCGATGCGCGTGCCGCCGGCCCAGTCCTTGACCCGCGCCGAAACGCGATCCAGCGCCACGTCCACATCGCGCTGGCGCAACTCGCGGGTGATCGAGGTCAGGCGCGTGCCGAACAGCAGCACCGAAACGCGCTGCCGCGACATGTTCGGGTTGTTGCTCAGGGCGTGGACGAAGTGCAGGAACATCCGCGCATAGCGGCTCATCGACCCGGAGATGTCGACCAGCACCACCAGCGGCGGTGGCACGCTGCGCGGCGCGGCGCGGCGTAGCGGGATGATGTCGCCCTGCCCCGCTATGGCCGCTCGCAGCGTCGCCCGGCCGTCGATGCGCGCGCCACGAGGGTCGCGTGTGAGGCGCCGGGTGCGCACCTCGCGCAAAGGCAGCCGCAGGCGCGCGATCAGTTGTCGCGCCGCTGCCAGTTCGGCGCCGGTCATGGATTCGAAATCCATCTGCTGCAGCAGTTCGCGCGAGGAAAAGCTGAGGAAGGCGTCGATCTCGATTTCCTGCTGCGCTTCCTGCTCCAGCTTCGGCGCTTCGGGCGCGCCGCGGCCGAAGGCTTCCTGCAGGCGGTGGTGGTTCTTGTCGCGCTCGGCCGGCAGGCCTTCGACCTTGGGCAGCATCATGTGCATGATGCGACCGAGCAGGTCCGGGTCGCGCCAGAACATGTGAAAGGCCTGGTCGAACAATTCGCGCTGCTCACGGCGGTCGACGAACACCGAGGCCAGGGTCCAGTAAAAGTCTTCGCGGCGACCGATGCCGGCCACCGCCAGCGCGTCCAGCGCCGCCAGCACCTGGTGCGTACCGACCGGCATGCCGGCGGTGCGCAGCACGCGCGCAAAGTGCATCACGTTTTCCGGCAGGCGGCCCTCGGATGCCTCGGGCATCCGCAACATGCTCATCTCAGCGTCCCGCCGCCATGTCGGCCTGCACCTGCGCCAGGATCGATGCCGCTTCGCTGCCCTTGATACGGGCGATGTCGTCCTGGTACTTGAGCAGCACGCCAAGCGTGTCGTTGATGGTTTCCGGGTCGAGGCAGATGCGGTCGAGTTCCATCAGCGCCCGCGTCCAGTCGATGGTCTCGGCCACGCCGGGCAGCTTGAACAGATCCTGCCCGCGCAGGTTCTGCACGAAGCCGACGATCTCGCCGGTAAGGCGCTCGGCGGCGCCGGGTGACTTGCGCCGCACGATGTCGAGTTCGCGCGCGGCGTCCGGGTAATCGACCCAGTGGTAAAGGCAGCGGCGCTTGACCGCGTCGTGGATCTCGCGGGTGCGGTTGGAGGTG
>JBIKLV010000100.1:0-13091 GCA_044359585.1 Sulfuritalea sp.
ATTACCCTGCGCATCAAGAAGCTCGAAGAAAGTCCGGATGACGTACTGTTGCGCTGCGAAGTGCAGGATTCCGGCATCGGCATCAGCCCGGAGGAACAGCAACGCCTGTTCGTTGCGTTCGAGCAGGGCGATGGTTCGATGACGCGGAAGTATGGTGGCACTGGACTGGGATTGGTGATCAGCCGGCGTTTGGCCGAATTGATGGGGGGGGATATTGGACTCGTCAGCACGGTGGGCCACGGGAGTACCTTCTGGTTCATTGTTCGGCTTGGCAAGGCCAACGAAGTCGCCGTCCCGTCAGCACCGACTTTTGCAGAAGAATCTGCCGAGCTGCAACTCAAGACCCACTATGCTGGCACGCGCATCCTGCTGGCAGAAGATGAGCCGATCAACCAGGAAGTCTCGCGTGGGCTGCTGGAAGATGTTGGTCTATCCGTGGAATTGGCCGAGGATGGAGCTCTTGCTGTCGCCATGGCGCAACGCAGCCATTACGACCTGATCTTGATGGACATGCAGATGCCGCAGATGAACGGTGTCGAGGCGACGCGGGTGATCCGGGCGCTGCCCGGGTACGCCAAGACCCCGATTCTGGCGATGACGGCGAACGCCTTCGATGAAGATCGCAAGGTCTGTGTCGAAGCGGGCATGGTCGACCACATCGGTAAGCCTGTCGTTCCCGAGGTGTTGTACGAAACTTTGCTGAAGTGGTTGTCAAAGTCGCGGGGCTGATCTATCGAAGAATCCGGCCGAATTGAAGAGCGGGCAGCGGCCATTGGGTATGCAGACGTCCTGCGTCGGCTGAGGGCACATTGCGGCCCTCCCGCGCCAGCAGGTTCAGATACCAACCAGAAACCCGCTCCACACCTGTTCAGCGCTGCGCGGTGCGGATGTCGCCGAACAGGTTCGCGTGCTCGCGCGGCGGGCAGCGCCAGTATTGCGGCGGTGCCTCCACCGTGGCGCCCAGTTCCGCCGCCGCGTGCCAGGGCCAGTGCGGATCGTAGAGGATGCCGCGCGCCAGGGCGACGAAATCCGCCTGACCCGAGGCGATGATGGCCTCGGCCTGCTTCGGTTCCGTAATCAGTCCCACGGCCATGGTCGGCAGGCCGGTTTCGCGCTTGATATGTTCCGCCAGGTGCACCTGGTAGCCCGGCCCGAGCGCGATCTTCTGCAATGGCGAAACGCCGCCGCTCGAGACGTGGATGAAGGCCAGGCCGCGCTCGCGCAGGGCGTTGGCGAAGACCACGCTCTGCTCGACATCCCAGCCGCCATCGACCCAGTCGGTGGCGGAAATGCGCACCCCGACGTCGACGCGATCGCCTACCGCCCGGCGCACCGCGTCGAACACCGCCAACGGAAAACGCATGCGATTTTCCAGCGTGCCGCCGTACTCGTCGCCGCGCTGGTTGGCCAGCGGAGAGAGGAACTGGTGCAACAGGTAACCGTGGGCGGCATGCAGTTCGATGGCATCGACGCCGAGGCGTACCGCGCGTTCGGCGGCGGCGACGAAGGCCTGCAGCACGCGCTCCAGGCCCGCCGCGTCGAGCGTCGCCGGCGGCAGTTCGTGAGCGGCATGCGGGATCGCCGAGGGTGCGCTGGCGATCCAGCCACCCTGATCGAGCGGAACCTGCTGGCCGCCGTCCCAGGGCTTGTGGCTCGAGGCCTTGCGCCCGGCATGGGCCAGCTGGATCGCGATCGGCATGCGGCTGAACTCGCGCACCGAGGCCAGCACGCGGCGCAGCGCAGCTTCGTTGGCGTCGCTCCACAACCCGAGGCAGCCGGGCGTGATGCGGCCCTCGGGTTCGACGGCGGTGGCCTCGATGATCAGCAGGCCGGCGCCGGACAGCGCCAGCTTGCCCAGGTGCATCAGGTGCCAGTCGTTGGCATTGCCATCGACGGAGGAGTACTGGCACATCGGCGCGATGACGATGCGGTTGGACAGTTTCAGGCGGCCGATGGCATGGGGCGAAAAAAGCTGCGACATGGGATGCTCCGAATCAGGCGGCACCGGCGGCTTGCCGGCGACGGTGCAGGATCAGTGCGACGACGGCGATCGCGATCACGACGATGGCGGGAATCGCGTAAAGGTTGAGCAGGGTCCAGCCGCCGCCGAGAACCAGCGCGCCGGCGGAAACCGAGGACACGGCCTGCACGCCGAACACCATGAAGTCGTTGCTGCCCTGCACCTTGGCCCGTTCCTCGGGGCGGTAGGTCTCGGTCAGCAGCGTGGTGCCGCCGATGTAGAGGAAGTTCCAGCCGACGCCGAGCAGGAACAACGCCCACCAGAAATGCATCAGCGTGACGCCGGACAGCGCAAAGAAAATGCAGCCCACCATCAGCGCAACGCCCGCCATCAGGATGTTGAGCACGCCGAAGCGCTTGATCAGGCTGCCGGTAAAGAAGGACGGCCCGTACATGCCCAGCACGTGCCACTGCAGGACGAAGGCCGCATCGCCGAAGGGCAGCCCGCAGATGTCCATCGCCAGCGGCGTCGCCGCCATCAGCAGGTTCATGGTGCCGTAGCCCAACGCTGCCGCCAGCACCGCGACGATGAAAGCCGGCTGGCGCGCGATCACCGGCAGCGGACGCCCCGCGCCGGCCTGCGCCCCGCCCGCCATGTCGGGCACGCGCAAACGGCTGGCGATCAGCATCGCGATCACCGCGAACACCGACAGCGTGGCATAGGTGGCGGCGAACTCGACGGCCCACAGGTCGCGCGTGATCTTGCCGGCCCAGGGGCCGATGAAGCCGCCGGCGATGCCGCCGGCCAGGGTCAGCGAAATCGCCGTCGGCTTCCAGTCGGCGGGCGCCATGTCGGCGGCGGCGAAACGGTATTGCAGGCCGAAGGCATTGTAAGTGCCGGCGCACAGGGTGCCGAAGCAGAGCAGCCAGAAGCTGCCGATGGTGACCGCCGTGGCGCAGGTGATGCCGCCAAGGATGCCGAGCAGGCCGCCGAGCAAGAAGCCGGCGCGGCGACCGTAGCGCTTCATGAAGGCGGAGGCCGGCAGCGTGGTCAGCGCCGTGCCGATCACGTAGCCGGTGACGGTCAGTGTCGCCAGCGCCGGCGTCGGCGCCAGCTTGGCGCCGGCCAGGCCATTGACCGCGATCAGGGTCACGGCATTGCACAGCAGCAGCGCCTGGCAGCCAGCCAGCAGCGCGACGTTGCGCTTGATGTCGCCACTCACGGCAGCAGAAGTCGTCATTCGATGGCCTCGGCCGCTGAAGCATCCCGCGGCGGCTTCTGGTACTTGAAGGTGCCGAGGCCCTTGGCCACGACCTGGCCGGCCCCATCCTTCACTTCCGCCTCGCAAAAGCAGGTGGAGCGACCGCCGCCGATCGCGCGGGCTTCGACAGTCAGGCGGCCCGCGGCAGGTCGCAGGAAGTTGGTGGTCACGCCGGTAGACACCACCGAGAGACGAAAGCCTTGCTGCGCCATGGCCGCGCGCGCCATGGTGGTATCGAGCAGGGTCATGATCACGCCGCCGTGAACCGCGCCGTGCATGTTGGAAAGTTCGGCGCGCGGTTCAAGCACGATGCGCGCCCATCCCGGGCCGATGCCGTCGGCCTCGACACCGACCAGGTCGAGGAAGGGATTGTGAAAGTTCGGCGGCGGCAGGGGAAAATGTTCCGCGACGACCGGAAAGTCGGCGCCCCGCAGGGACTTCCTTCGGTCGCTGGCAACACGGCGATTTTGCTCGGACATGCTCAGGCGGGATTCGAGACTTCGATCAGATTGCCGTCCGGGTCGCGAAAATATACCGAAAGGATGGGGCCGGTGGCGCCGGTGCGCGGCACCGGGCCTTCCTCGACCGTCACGCCTTGTCGGCCAAGATGCGCGACGACCTCCGCGACCGGCGTCGATGTCAGCAGGCAGATATCCGCCGAGCCGGGCATCGGCGTCGCCGCGTGCGGCTTGAGCGGCGCGGCGGCCGGATGCAGGTTGATCTTCTGCCGGCCGAAGGACAAGGCGCGGCGGCCGGCGCCGAAGGTCACGGCGTCCATGCCGAGTACGCGCTGATAGAAATCCACGGTCGCGTCGATGTCGCGCACCGTCAGGACCAAATGGTCGAGGCTGTCGATTTTCATGGCTTCTGCATGACGAGCTGCACTACCTCGCCGGGTCCGTTGTGGTGGCGGCCTTCAGTGATTTCGCGAAGGCCGTGGAAAGCGTGAAGGATACGGCAGCCGGGGAATTCCTGCGCGACCTCGTCGGGTGCCACCAGCAGATCGATCTCCGGCGGGCCGCCGGTACCGCGACCGAGCTGGCCCTTGGCATAGGCCTCGAACAGGACCACGCCGCCGGGACGCAGCGCCGCGACCGCGCGCGCGAATACCTCGCAGCGCAGCCTGCTCGGCAGGTGCATGAAGATGGAGACGATGGCGTCCCAGGCTTCCAGTCCGAGATCATGGGTGGCGAGGTCGGCAACCTCCGTGCTCAGGGCGACGCCCTGTTCGGCGGCCAGGCGGCCGGCCTTGGCCATGCCCTCTGCCGCGATATCGACCGAGGTCACGGCGTGGCCCTGCGCGGCCAGCCAGACGCCGTTGCGGCCCTCGCCGTCGGCGAGGCAGAGCACGCGGCCGCCCGGCTTGATGTGGCGGGCGAACTCGACCAGAAAATCGTTGGGCGCCGTGCCGTAGGCAAATTCCTCTTTGCCGTAGCGCTGGTTCCAGAAGTCGGCGAGCTTGTCGGCGGGACTGGTCACAGCTTTCTCGCTGCCGCCTCGGCGAGGATCGCCTGGGCGCGCAGCACCACCGGGCGATCCACCATCTTGCCGTCGACCGCGACGGCGGCACCGCCGGCGGCGGCATCGGCGGCTATGACCCGCTGCGCCCAGGCGATCTCGTCGGCATCGGGCGTGAAGCACGCGTTGACCACCACGACCTGACGCGGATGGATGCACAGCTTGCCGCCGAAGCCGAGGCGGCGCGCGCGCAAGACATCGATACGCAACAGCTCGGCATCGTCGAGCGCCGTGGTGACACCGTCGATGGGCGGCGCAATATCGGCCAGGCGCGAGGCCAGCACCAGGGCAACGCGGAACGGCAGCAACTCGTCTTCGGTCGCGCGCATGTTCATGTCGGCCTGGAAGTCGATGTGGCCGAAGGCCAGGCGCTGCACGCCTTCGGCATGGGCCAGTGACAGGCGCTGCTCGAAGCCCAGCGCCGATTCGATCAGGGGCAACACCGGCTTTCCGCCCGATGCACGGTGAACTACCGCTACATCCTCGGCATGCTCGGCTTTTGGCAGCACCACGGCGGCGATGCCCGGATGCGCCAGCAACTCCAGGTCGGCAGGGAACCACGCCGTATCGGCGGCATTGACGCGCAGCATGACCGGACGTGCCGGATCGAGCGCCGCCACCAAGGCCGCACGGGCGTTGTCCTTGTCGGCCGGCGCGACGGCGTCTTCGAGGTCGACGATCACCGCGTCGGCGCCGGCATCCAGCGCCTTGGCGATGCGTTCGGGGCGACTCGCCGGAACGAAAAGCAGGGAGTTCAGCGGCTTCATGCCGCTTCTCGCATTGCGCCGGCTGCAGGCAGCAGATCACCGACGAGGGCAAGATCTCCCATGCCCCAGACCGTGTCGATGATGCGCCGCATCTCGGCGTCGCTGGCACCGGCACGATAGGCGCCCAGGCGCCGCGCCTTGTCTTCCAGTTCGTCGCGCGACAGCGTATTGCCGGGGTCGCCCTTGGGCTCGTCGACGCGCGCGGCAATCCTGCGGCCATCGCGCGTCGTCACCGTGACCTTGCCGATCCAGCGCGCCGGGTAGGCGCCGTCGACCTCGGCATCGAGTTCCATGCGCACGCGCGCGGCGAAGTCGCGCACCGCGGCATCACCGAGGCAGGCGTCGAATTCGGCCAGTCCCGCACGGCCGCGCGTGGCGATCAGGCCGAGCACCGTGCCCATCGAAAACTTGGCCTGATGCACGGTCTGCGGATCGGTGACCGGGCCGAGCACGTCGATGGCCGCCTGATGCACGTGCGCCGTGACATCCGAAATGTCGGCGCTGGCGATACGGTGATCCTGCATCGCCTTGAGCAAGGCGTCCGCCGCCGGATGGTTGTGGCGGCACGACGCGTGGAACTTGAACGAGGTTTCGGCGACGGTCCAGCGCGTGCCGAGGCGATCGACCAGGCGTGCCGGATCGGCGTCGGTCGAGGTGCCGGCGGCGAGTCCCTGCGACCCTTCGAGGATGTGCTGCGCGCCGGTGAAGCCATCCCTGGCAAGGTAGGCCGCCGTGAGGCCGGCGGCGGCGGCATGTGCGGTGTGCAACTGCTTGGAGTTCGCCGCATCGCGCAGGAATTCCCAGAGGCCTGCCGACTGCGTACCGGCCGAACCGAAGGCGTGCAGCATCTGCTCCGGCGTCAGTTCCAGCAGCCTGCCGACCGCGGCGGCGGCGGCCAGGGTGCCTGCCGTGCCGGTGGTGTGGAAGACGCGGTAATGCGAGCGGCCGAGGTACTCGCCGACGCGGATGCCGACCTCGTAGCCGGCAACGCAGGCCACCAGCAGGTCGCGTCCCGACTTGCCCAGCGCCTGGGCGACGGCGAGCGCCGGCGGGAAAACCACGGTAGCCGGATGGAACACCGAGCCGTTATGCACGTCGTCCTGCTCGACCACGTGCGAGGCGGCGGCATTGACCATGGCGGCGAACAGCGGCGAGGTATGCCGGCGCGAAATCAACACTTCGGCGCCGCCCTCTGTGGGTCCCATGGCGCGGGCGAAGCGCTCGATGATCTCCACTGGCTCGGCGCCCTTGCCGGCGAGTGCCGATGCCGCCCAGTCGAGGAAAAGATCTTCGGTGCGGCGCAGGACAGCGGCCGGAATCTGGCCGGCCTGCAGGCCGGCGGCAAACGTGGCAAGCGTACGACTCGGGTGGTCGGTCATGCGGGAATCTCCTAGATGGCGCGTTCGCCCTGCAAGCGTTCGATGTCGGCGGACGAATAGCCGAGGCCGGCGAGGATAGCCTCCGTGTGCTGGCCCAATGCCGGCACCGCATCCATGCGCGGCTCGATATCGCTCGGCAATCCCGGCGGCAGCAGCGCCGGCAGTCTGCCCGCCGGGCTGTCGACCTCGACCCAGCGGCCGCGTGCCTTCAACTGCTCGTGCTGCCAGAGGTCGTGCATGTCATTGACCCGCGCATTGGCGATGCCCGCCGCCTCCAGGCGTGTTTCGACCTGCGCCGCGTCGAGGCCGGCGAAAGCCTGTTCGACCAGCGCCTTGACCTCTTGCCGGGCGGCGGTGCGCTTGAGGTTCGAGGCGTAGCGCGCATCGCTCGCAAGTTCCGGCTGGAGCAGCACCTTGTCGCAGAAAATCGCCCATTCGCGTTCGTTCTGCAGGCCCAGCATCACCACCTTGCCGTCGCCGGCGGTGAAGGGGCCGTAGGGATAAATCGTCGCATGAGCGGCGCCGGAGCGCGGCGGCGGCGACGCGCCGTCGATCGAGTAGTACAGCGGATAGCTCATCCACTCGGCCATGGTCTCCAGCATCGAGACCTCGACCCGCGAGCCCCTACCCGTCTTGCCACGCTGGATCAGGGCGGCCAGGATGTTGCTGTAGGCATACATGCCGGCGGAGATGTCGGCAATCGAGCAGCCGGCCTTCGCGGGTTCGTCGGAGGTGCCGGTGATCGAGAGGAAGCCCGATTCGCTCTGGATCAGCAGGTCGTAGGCCTTCTTGTCGCGGTAGGGACCGGAATCGCCGTAGCCGGAAATGTCGCAGACGATCAGGCGCGGATACTTTTCGTGCAAGACATCGAAGGACAAGCCGAGCCGCGCCGCCGCGCCGGGCGCGAGGTTCTGCACCAGGACGTCGGTCTCGGCCAGCAGGCCGTCGAAAATCTTCTCCGCCTCCGGATGCTTGACGTCCAGCGTGAGGCTCTCCTTGGAACGGTTGGTCCACACGAAGTGCGAAGCGAGGCCGTGCACGCGGTCGTCATAGCCGCGAGCGAAGTCACCCGAACCGGGCCGTTCGACCTTGATCACGCGCGCGCCGAGGTCGGCCAGCTGACGGGTGCAGAAGGGCGCGGCGATGGCGTGCTCCAGTGAAACGACGGTAATGCCATCGAGGGGGCGTTGTGTCGTAGTCATCTTTGGCACCTGCGAGTAATGGCAATACCGCCATCCAGAATGATGAATCCCGTCACACCGGCGAAAGCCGGTGTCCAGATCGGCGGCTCGCTGGATTCCGGCGTTCGCCGGAATGACGAGGTCACGAAATATCGATTCACGCTGCGGCTAGAAAGAACGCGGCAGACCAAGCACATGCTCGGCGACGTGGGCGAGGATCAGATTGGTTGAGATCGGCGCCACCTGGTACAGCCGCGTCTCGCGGAATTTGCGCTCGACGTCGTATTCGCAGGCGAAGCCGAAGCCGCCGTGGAACTGGATGCAGGCATTGGCCGCTTCCCACGAGGCCTTGGCGGCGAGGTACTTGGCCATGTTGGACTGGGCGCCGCAGGGCTGGTGCGCGTCGTACAGGCGGCAGGCCTCCCAGCGCATCAGGTTGGCGGCCTCGACCTCGATGTAGGACTCGGCGATGGGGAACTGCACGCCCTGGTTCTGGCCGATCGGGCGGCCGAAGACGATGCGTTCCTTGACGTAGGCGCTGACCTTGTCGATGAACCAGTAGCCGTCACCGATGCACTCGGCGGCAATCAGGGTGCGCTCGGCGTTGAGCCCGTCGAGGATGTACTTGAAGCCCTTGCCCTCCTCGCCGATCAGGTTCTCGGCGGGGATTTCGAGGTTGTCGAAGAACAGCTCGTTGGTTTCGTGGTTGACCATGTTCAGGATCGGCCGCACCGTCATGCCATGACCGATGGCGTCGCGCAGGTCGACGATGAAGACCGACATGCCTTCGGACTTCTTTTTCACTTCGGCCAGCGGCGTGGTGCGCGCCAGCAGGATCATCAGGTCGGAATGCTGGATGCGCGAAATCCACACCTTCTGCCCGTTCACCACGTAGCGGTCGCCCTGCTTCACCGCCGTGGTCTTGATCTTGGTGGTGTCGGTGCCGGTGGTCGGCTCGGTCACGCCCATCGATTGCAAGCGCAGTTCGCCGGCGGCGATCCGCGGCAGGTAGCGCTGCTTCTGCGCCTCCGAACCGTGGCGCAGCAGCGTGCCCATGTTGTACATCTGGCCGTGGCAGGCGCCGGAGTTGCCGCCGCAGCGGTTGATCTCTTCCATGATCACCGAGGCTTCCGTCAATCCGAGGCCCGACCCGCCGTAGTCCTGCGGAATCAGCGCGGCCATCCACCCGGCCCGGGTCAATGCATCGACGAAGGCTTCGGGATAACCGCGCTCCTCGTCGACTTTGCGAAAGTACTCGGCCGGAAACTGGGCGCACAAATCGCGCACCGCATCGCGGATGTCCTGGTAGGCGTCGTTGCTTGCATTCATGTCGTGATGGGCCGATTCAGGCAAGGGTTACAGTCATGTCCATGGTCAGGTGGCCCTCGGCATCGCGAGTCCAGAGCTTGACGGTCTTGGCGTCAGCTTCCGGCTGGCCGCAGACATGGAAGGGCGCGATGTCGAACACCGGCTTGACGGCGCGGAACTCGATGGCGGCGATGGTCGCGTCCGGCAAGTTGCGCCGCAGCAGGTCGACCAGCATTGTCGCGATCAGCGGGCCATGCACGATCAGGCCCGGATAGCCCTCGACTTCGGTGACATAGCGTCGGTCGTAGTGGATGCGATGGCCGTTGAAGGTCAGCGCGGAATAGCGGAACAACAGCACGTCGTCGGGAAGGATTTGCCGTTCCCAGGCCTGCTGCATTGGGGCCGACTTGAAAGTCGGCGCTGGTGACACGGCGGCCGGCATGTCGCGGTAAACAATGTCGTGTTCCTCGGTGATGCACAGACCCGCCGCACCATGGAACTCGTGGCGAACCAGAACAAAGACCAGTTCGCCGGAGCGACCGCTCTTGTGCTCGACCGACATCACCCGCGAGCGGCGCTGCACCGACTCGCCGACCCGCAGCGGTTGCGGGAAGGTCAGCCGGCCGCCGGCCCACATGCGGCGCGGCAGCGGCACCGGCGGCAGGAAGCCGCCGCGCGCCGGATGCCCGTCCGGGCCGATGGCCGACTGGCGCGCCGCCGGCACGCACAGCGTCCAGTGCCAGGGCGGCGGCAGCGGGTCACCGGCCATCGGGAATCCATCGTCGCGATCGAGCGTGGCAGCAAGCGCCGCCACCTTCGACGGCGCGACGAAATCGTCCACCGTCTCCGTACGTCCGACCCAGCCGCGCAGGTGATCAAGGTCAATCATGGGGACTCTCCGCCACGCTCACTTGTTCGGATCGAAGCCGGTTTCCTTGTAGAAGGCCTTGATCAGGTCCGCGCCCACACGCTCCTCCATCTGCCGGTGCGACTTGACCATGGCCTTTTTCCACTCGGCTTTTTCCGCCGGCGTGAGGGTCAGGATCTGCGTCTTGCCCGACTTGCGGATGCCTTCAAGGGCATCGTCGTTTTCCTTTTTGGCGATGTCGTTGGCGTGCTTCGTGGCGTCCTTCATGGCGCCTTCGAGGATGCCGCGGAGATCGGCTGGCAGGCCGTCCCAGAACTTCTTGTTGGTGATCACCGCGTAGCCGATGTAACCATGGTCGGACAGGGTGAGGAACTTCTGCACCTCGTGATGCTTCTGGGTGTAGATATTGGACAGGGTGTTTTCCGAGCCATCGACCACGCCGGTCTGCATCGCCTGATAGACCTCGGAGAAGGCCATCACCTGCGGCAGCGCATTGACGGAACGCATCTGCGCCTCGAGCACCTTGGAGGACTGGATGCGCAGCTTGAGGCCGCGGATGTCGTCCGGCTTCCTCAGCGGCTTGTTGGCCGACATCTGCTTGAAGCCATTGTCCCAGTAGGCCAGGCCGAGGATGCCGCGAAGTTCGAGCTTGTTCAGCAGCGCCTGGCCGAGCGGCCCCTCGGTGATGCGGTGCATTTCCTCGATGCTGTCGAAGATGTAGGGCAGGTCGAATACCTCGAACTCGCGCACGCCGAGCGGGCCGAACTTCGACACCGACGGCGCCAGCATCTGCACCGCGCCGAGTTGCAGCGCCTCCAATTCTTCCTTGTCCTTGTACAGCGAACTGTTGGGATAGACCTCGACCTTGACCCGGCCACTGGTGCGCTCCTCGGCCAGCTTCTTGAACTGGTCGGCGCCCTTGCCCTTGGGCGTTTCGGACGTGGTGACGTGACTGAACTTGATGATGATGGGTGCCTGCTGGGCCGCGACCGGCAGCACAAAAAGCGCTCCGGCGATACCGAACAGCTTCGCTATGATGGTGTGACGCATCTTGCTTCTCCTCCAGGATGGTTATTTTTTGCGCAGCCGCCCTAGTCCACCCGCGGCGCGAACCTCAAGTGTAGGGGCGCCACCGAACGGCGGCAATTGCTCATTGCCCAAGAGGGTCTTCGCGTTTGGCGAAGACCCGGCGACTGCACCGTCGGATCAGGCGGGCTGCGTGCCTTGCTGCGCGACAGCGACCAGTTGTTCGACCAGCTTGCGCCCCAGCAGGGGCAACGCGGCAAGGTCCCGGACCACCACCAGCATGCGCCGTCGGGCCCAGGCATCGGTGATGCGTATCGAGCGCAGGCCGATCGAGGCGGTGAAGTCGGCCGCCGCCCCCTCCGGCAGGATGCCGATGCCCATGCCCGCCTGCACCAGCTTGCAGACGGCTTCGAAGCTGCTGACCTGCACCCGCAGGCGCAATGGTTCGCCGAGTTCGGCGGCAGCATCGGCGAGCAGTTTCATCATCGCCGCCTGGCTGTCCAGGCCGACGAAATCATGCTTCAGCAGTTCGGCGAAGCTGGCCTTGCGCTGTCGCAGCGCATGGCCGCGCGGCACCACCGCGACCAGCCGGTCGGCACGATAGTCGAAACTCTGCAGGCCCTGCAGGTCGGTGCCTTCGAGCACGAGCCCGATGTCGGTGCGCCCTTCGCGCAGCGCCTGGGCGATGGCATTGCTGCGGCTCTCTTCCAGTTCGACCTTGACGTCCGGATACTGGGCGACATAGGCAGCCAGGTCGTCCGGCAGGAACTGCGTGATGGCCGAGGTGTTGGCCTGGATGCGGATATGGCCGCGGATGCCCTTCGCGAAATCCGAAAGCTCGGCACGCAGCCGTTCTTCCTGCTGCAACAGTTGGCGCGCGTGGAAGGCCAGCGAATTGCCTGCCGGCGTCGGTTCGACGCCCTGCGCCGAACGGTAGAGCAGTTGCACGCCGTAGCAGTGCTCGAGCTGGGCGATGCGCCGGCTCGCGGCAGCCAGCGCCAGGTGCGATTGCGCCGCCGCCTTCGACAGGCTGCGCGCGTCGACCGCGCGCAGGAACAGGGAAAGCGAGACGAGGTCGGGCAGCATTGCTACAGCCGGTTCACCTTGGGAAAGCGTGCGGCGAACAACTCGGGCATCGGCATGACTTTCTTCGCCGCGTAGTCGAAAAAGACGAAGCCGGACTTGGCCATGGCGATCAGCGTGGCGTCCGCGGGGCGCGTGATGCGGAAGATGATGTCGCCGCCGTACCGGTTGAAATCCATGACGCCGATCTCGAAGCGCAGCTCGTCGCGTGCGTAGGCTTCGGCGAGGTAGGTCGTAGCCAGGTCGGTGACGATGATCTGGTCGTCGGCGCTTTCCTCGACGCCGAAGTCGAACAGGAAGCGCGCCCGCGCCTCGGAGATCATCGAGATCATCGAGTCGTTGCCGAGATGGTTGGCGCCGTTGATGTCGGTAATGCGCACCGTGAGTTCCGTGGAATAGCAGAACTGGTCGTCGGGAAACTGGAGCTTGATGCGGGCCATGGCGATCGGGGAAGGGCTGAAGGTGTGGCGATTCTAGCCGTCCTCCGGAGACCACCCGCCTTGCGGACCGGCACGCAAAGAAAAACGCCCGACTCCTTGCGGAATCGGGCGTTGTTCCTGATGCTGGCGTCCCCACGGGGATTCGAACCCCGGTTCATACCGTGAAAGGGTATTGTCCTAGGCCTCTAGACGATAGGGACTTATCGTTTGGTGGAGGTACGCGGGATCGAACCGCGGACCTCTTGCATGCCATGCAAGCGCTCTCCCAGCTGAGCTATACCCCCACAAGAGAGCGCGCAT
>JBIKLV010000101.1:0-13069 GCA_044359585.1 Sulfuritalea sp.
CGATGGTTTCCTTCTTCACGCGCAGGCCGGTGAGGATGGCGGCGACCATCAGCGGCGAGATCTCGCCCTGCATGATCTGCCGCATCAGGTGCAGCATCTCGTCGTGGAAGATTTCGCGGTGTTCGATGGTGCGCTGGAGCGCTTCCTGGGGGGTGATCATTTCGTGCCTTTCAGGAAATTTCGAAGAAGTTCATGACCGCTCTCGGTGGCGATCGATTCGGGATGGAACTGCACGCCTTCGAGCGCGAATTCCCTGTGGCGCACGCCCATGATTTCGCCATCCTCGGTCCAGGCCGTGACTTCGAGGCAGGCGGGCAGGGTCTCGCGACGGATCGCCAGCGAGTGGTAGCGCACCACGGTCAGCGGATTGGGCAGGCCGGCGAAGACGCCCTTGCCCTCGTGATGCACCGGCGAGGTCTTGCCGTGCATCAGCTGCTTGGCATGGACTATGTCGCCACCGAAGGCCGCACCGATGCTCTGGTGGCCGAGGCAGACGCCGAGCAGCGGCAGCTTGCCGGCGAACTCCTTGATGGTCGCCACCGAGATGCCGGCTTCGGCCGGCGAGCAGGGGCCGGGCGAAATCACGATGCGGTCGGGCTGCATCGCGGCGATCTCCTTGAGGGTGATCGCGTCGTTGCGGAAGACCTTGACGTCCTCGCCGAGTTCGCCGAAGTACTGCACCAGGTTGTAGGTGAAGCTGTCGTAGTTGTCGATCATCAGCAGCATGATGCCTCCCGCAGGGCCGTCCCAAGGGAGGCATGGCCCCCTCGGGGGGCAGCAAACAAAGTGAGCGTGGGGGTCATTCTTGCCTCCCTATTCGAAACGCGTATCGAGGCCGGACTCGGCCATCTCGGCGGCGCGCAGCTGGGCGCGGGCCTTGTTCAGCGTTTCCTGCCATTCGCTGTCGGGGTCGGAGTCGGCGACGATGCCGGCGCCGGCCTGGACGAAGATGTGGCCGTCCTTGACCACCGCGGTGCGGATCGCGATGCAGAGATCCATGTCGCCGTTGAAGCCCAGGTAACCCGCCGCGCCGGCATAGATGCCGCGCTTGCTGGGTTCCAGTTCGTCGATGATCTCCATCGCCCGCACCTTGGGCGCACCGGACACCGTGCCGGCGGGGAAGGTGGCCTTGAGCACGCTGGTGGCGCCTTCGTCGTCGCGCAGCGTCGCTTCGACGCTGGAGACGATGTGCATCACGTGCGAATAGCGCTCGATGGTGAACTGGTCGGTGACGCGCACCGTACCGGTCTTGGCGACGCGGCCGGCGTCGTTGCGGCCGAGGTCGAGCAGCATCAAGTGCTCGGCGCGCTCCTTCGGGTCGGCCAGCAGGTCGGCGGCCAGGGCTTCGTCTTCGGCGGGCGTGGCGCCGCGCTTGCGCGTGCCGGCGATGGGGCGCACGGTGACCGTCCGCTCTTCGCCGGCGTCTTCGAGGCGCACCAGGATTTCGGGCGAGGCGCCGACCACGTGGAAATCCTGGAAGTTGAAATAGAACATGTAGGGCGAGGGGTTCAGCGTGCGCAGCGCGCGGTAGAGCGCCATCGGGCTGGCGGCGAAGGGCTTCTTCATGCGCTGCGAGAGCACCACCTGCATGATGTCGCCATCGACGATGTACTGCTTGGCGCGGCGCACGGCGGCCTTGAATTGTTCTTCGCCGAATTCCGAAACGGCCGGTGCCGACGGCACGCGCACGTCCTCGGGAATCGTCACCGGCGAGCGCAGGCGGCCGAGCAGTTCCTTCAGCCGTGCCTGCGCCTGCTTCCATGCGCCGGGAAAGCCCGGCTCGGCATACACCACCAGGCTCAGCTTGCCGGAGAGGTTGTCGACGATGGCGATTTCTTCCGACAGCAGCAGCAGGATGTCGGGCACGCCTTCCATGCCGGCGGCTTCCGGCTTGTGGTTCTTCGCCAGTTTCGGCTCGACGAAGCGCACCGTGTCGTAGCCGAAGACGCCGACGAGACCGCCGCAGAAGCGCGGCAGGCCGGGCAGGTCGGGCACCTTGAAGCGGGCCATGAATTCCGAGATGAAGCTCATCGGGTTGGTGTGGTCGCGGCGCTCGGCGACGCGGTTGCCGGAGAGCACCATGATCGCGCCATCGACCACGGCGATGCGCGTGCCGGCGGCCAGGCCGATGAAGGAATAGCGGCCGAAGCGCTCGCCGCCCTGCACCGATTCGAGCAGGTAGGAATACGGATCGTTGGCCAGCTTGAGGTAGATCGACAGCGGCGTGTCGAGGTCGGCGAAGGTTTCGAGCGTCACCGGGATGCGGTTGTAGCCCTCCGCCGCAAGGCGGTTGAATTCGATTTCGGTCATGGGTAAAGCTCCGGAAAAACGGTACTGCAACGACGGGCGCGGGCCGTGGGCCGGCGCGGGGAAGGATCAGCGGCGCGTAAGCGCGAAGGCGAGCCAGGGCCGCCAGGGCCAGGCCTCCGCCCCGAGGGCGTGTTTCCTTGTCATTTGCAGGTTGCGGTGGAGCATGGGGATCAAGCGGTCTTTCGGAAGTCGGCGCTGGTGACGCGGCGATAGGCCTCGGCCAGCGACGCGACTATAGCATCGCAGTCGATTCCCTGCACATCCTCGCCCTCGTTGTAGCCGTAGGGGACGATGAACACCGGGCAGCCGGCGGCGCGCGCCGCGGCGGCGTCATGATGCGAGTCGCCGATGTGCAGGTTTTCGCCGGGCAGCGTGCCCATGCGCTCGCAGGCATGCAGCAGTTGGGCCGGGTGCGGCTTCTTGTGCGCCAGGCTGTCGCCGGAGACGGCGAATTCGAACCAGGGCGCGAGGCCGCTGGCGACCAGCAGCGGTTCGGTGAAGGCCGCCGCCTTGTTGGTGATCACCGCCAGGCGCAGGCCGGCATCGCGCATCGCCTGCAGGCCGTCGAGCACGCCGGGGAAGATGGTCGAGCAGCGGCCGTTCTCGATCGCGTAATGGCGGCGAAAGATTTCCTGGGCGGCTTCCACGGCGGCTTCGTCGAGATCGGGCAGGCAGCGCGCCACGAGTTTCGGAATGCCGCGGCCGACGAAAGTGGCCACGGTTTCCAGCGGGAATTCGGGCCGTCCCAGTTCGCGCATCATGGCGTTGGCGGCGGCGGCGAGGTCGGGAATGGTGTCGAGCAGGGTGCCGTCGAGATCGACGGTGACGGAGCGGATGGTATTCATCGGCGCGACGATAGCATGGTGTCGACAGACCTTGGGCATGGCCTGCCGATGGGGCCATAGCCGGCTTTTATCGTGAATGCCGACAGGGTTTCAGACCGGCTTCAATCCCAGTATTTGGCGCGCTTCGGCCGGACTCGCGACCGCGCGTCCGGCGCGACGGGCGCAGGCAGCCAGGGCCTCGATCAGCGCGCCGTTGCCGCTGGCTCGGCCGCCGTCGGGCAGGTAGAAGGTATCTTCCAGTCCGCTGCGCAGCATGCCGCCCAGTTCCGCCGTGCGCTGGTGCAGGGGCCAGATTTCGGCACGACCGATCAGCGTGGTTTGCCAGTGCGAGCCGGGGGCGATCCAGCGCAGCAGCAGTTGCAGCAGGTCGGCGTCGACCGGCATGCCGGAGGCCACGCCCATGACGAAGTTGTACTCCGCGTGGTCGGTCATGCCTGCCTTTTGGTACATGGCGACGGAACGCACGATGCCGACGTCGAAGCACTCGAACTCCGGCCGCGTGCCGGCTTCATTCATCACGTCGAGGAAGGCCTGCACCTTTTCCACGGGATTGTCGAACACCATCGGCGGCCAGGCCCAGCGGCCGTCGTCCTTCAGCTTCAGGTAGTTCAGGGTGCCGGCATTGCAGGCGGCGATCTCGGGTTTCACGCGGCGGATGCAGGCCGCCGGGCCGGAGATGTCGGCGCCGATCACGCCGGTGGTGAGGTTGATGACGACGCCGGGACAGGCTGCGCGGATCGCGTCGACGATGGTGGCGGCGACCTCGGGGTCCCACGAGGGCAGGTGGCCGCGGCCAGGGCCCTGCTGGCGCAGATGCACGTGCATGATGCTGGCGCCGGCGTCGTAGGCTTCGCGCGCCGAAGCGGCCATCTGCTCCGGTGTGACGGGCACCGGATGCTGCCGCGGATCGGTCAGCACGCCGGTCAGGGCGCAGGTCAGGATGGCTTTGTCATTGACGCTCATGTCTTTTCCTCGATGCTCAGTTCCATCAGTATCGCGCCGGCTTCCACCTGGCTGCCGGCCAGTACGCGCACCGTGGCCACGATGCCGGTGGCGCCGGCGACGACGCGCATTTCCATCTTCATGGCTTCGATCACCGCCAGCGTCTGCCCGGCCACCACCGTATCGCCGGCGCCGACTTCCAGTCGCGCGACGGTACCGGCGACGCTGGCGCGGGCGATGGCGGGGTAGTTGCGGTTCTCGGCGGCCGGCAGGGGAGAGGCTTCACGGAAGACGAAGACGGCCGCGTCGCGGGCCAGGTGCAGGGTATCGCCGTCACGGTGGATGATGGCGTGGCGGGTGATGCCGTCTTGGGTGCAGCGCAGGCGGCCGTCGGCGTCGACGGACCATTCGATCGCCGTAGCACCAGCGCCGACTCTTACTTTTCGACTTTCTTCACCGCAAGCGAGCATCAAATCGAAACTCGCAACGCTATCGGCCCGCCAGCCGGAACGACCCCCGAACAAGGTTGCTGCCAACTGCCAGTCGGCATCCGTTGGCTGCGGCCGTTTCAGGATCGGCTCGTCACCGGCCGCCCACTCGTCGAGCAGCGCCGTGTGCATGGTGGTGCTGCGGAAGCGAGGGTGGTCGAGCAGGTCGCGCAGGAAACGGCCGTTGTTCTGGACGCCCAGCAGCGGCGCGTCCTCGAGTGCCGCGATCAGGCGCCGGATGGCGTCCTCGCGGTCGCGGCCATGGGCGATCACCTTTGCCAGCATCGGGTCGTAGTACGGCGTCACCTTGCCGCCTTCGACGATCCCGGCATCGATGCGTACGCCCGCCCGCAGCGCGTCCTCGGGGCGGAAATGCAGCACGGTGCCGGTCTGCGGTGCGAAGTGGGCGTAGGGATCTTCGGCGTAGAGGCGCGCCTCGATGGCGTGGCCTTCGAAGCGAATCTGCTCCTGGCGCAGCGGCAGCGGTTGCCCCGCAGCGACGCGCAACTGCCACTCGACGAGGTCGAGCCCGGTGATCATTTCGCTGACCGGGTGCTCGACCTGGAGCCGCGTGTTCATTTCGAGGAAATAGTGCTTCAAGTTCCGGTCGACGATGAACTCGACCGTGCCCGCGCCGCGATAGCCGACCGCCAGCGCGGCGGCCACGGCATCGCGCCCCATCGCCTCCCGCATGCCCGGCGTGACGATGGGCGAGGGCGCTTCCTCGATCACCTTTTGCCGCCGGCGCTGGGCGGTGCAGTCTCGCTCGCCAAGATGCACGCCGTTGCGATGGACGTCGGCGAAGACCTGGATTTCGATGTGGCGTGCGTTGGTTATCAGGCGTTCGAGCATCAGCGTGGCGTCGCCGAATGCGGCTTGCGCTTCACGCCGCGCACCCGCCAGGGCCTCGGGCAGTTCCGCCACGGAAGTGGCCAGCCGCATGCCGCGCCCGCCGCCGCCGGCGACGGCCTTGACCAGCAGCGGGAAGCCGAGCGTTTCGGCTTCGGCCGTCAATCGTTCGTCGCTCTGGTCTTCGCCGAGATAGCCCGGCACCGTCGGCACGCCCGCGGCGATCATGCGCCGCTTGGCGCCGGCCTTGTCGCCCATGGCCGTAATGGCCTCGGCCGGCGGGCCGATGAAGATCAGCCCGGCATCGGCGCAGGCCCTGGCGAAGGCCGCGTTCTCGCTGAGGAAGCCGTAACCGGGATGCACGGCATCGGCACCGGTACGGCGCGCGGCATCGAGGATGGCGGCGACGTTGAGGTAGGACTCGGCGGCCGCCGCGGGGCCGATGCGCACCGCCTCGTCGGCCATGGCTGCGTGCGGCGCGCTGGCATCGGCATCGGAATATACGGCGACCGTGCGATAGCCCAGCGTGCGCGCCGTGCGCATTGCGCGGCAGGCGATCTCGCCGCGGTTGGCGACGAGAATTTTTGAAAAGCTCATGGGCGCGGCAGCGTGCCTTCGAGCTTGCAGATGATGCCCAGCATCACCTCGTCGGCGCCGCCGCCGATCGACACCAGGCGCCCGTCGCGCCAGGCGCGCGAAACCGGGTTGTCCCAGGTGTAGCCCATACCGCCCCAGTACTGCAGGCAGGAATCCGCCACCTCGCGGTCCAGGCGCCCGCATTTGAGCTTGGCCATCGAGGCCAGCCGCGTCACGTCCTTGCCGGCGATGTATTCCTCGACCGCGCGATACGTCAGTGCGCGCAGGGCCTCGACTTCGGTGCGCAGTTCGGCGAGGCGGAAATGCACCACCTGGTTGTCGAGGATGGACTTGCCGAAGGCCTGGCGCTCGCGCGTGTAGGCGATGGTCTGGTCGATGGTGTTGTCCATCATGCGCAGGCTGCTCGCCGCGCCCCACAGGCGCTCCTCCTGGAACTGCTGCATCTGGTAGGTGAAGCCCATGCCCTCCTGGCCAATGACATTGCGCTGCGGCACGCGCACCTCGTCGAAGAAGATTTGCGCGGTGTCCGACGCGTCCATGCCGATCTTGATGATCTTCTGCCGGCTGATGCCGGGCGAATCCATCGGCACCATGATCAGCGACTTGTTGCGGTGGGGGCCGCCCTCTGTCGAGGTGTTGGCGAGCAGGCAGCACCAGTCGGCCTTCATGCCGTTGGTGATCCACATCTTGCTGCCGTTGATCACGTAGTCGCTACCATCCTTGCGCGCCGTGGTCTTCACCGCCGCGACATCGGAGCCGCCGCCGGGTTCGGAGACGCCGATGCAGCCGACGACATCGCCCGCGATCGCCGGGGCGAGGAACTCGCGCTTCAGTTCGTCCGACCCGAAGCGGGCCAGCGCCGGGGTGCACATGTCGGTCTGCACGCCGATGGCCATCGGCACGCCGCCGCAGGCACATTCGCCGAGCGCCTCGGCCATCACCATCGAATAGGAGAAGTCGAGACCCTGCCCGCCGTAGGCCGGGTCGTACTTGAGGCCTAGCAGGCCGAGGTCGCCGAGCTTCTTGAACACCTCGTGCGAAGGAAACTGCTCGGCGGCTTCCCAGGCGGCGACATGCGGATTGAGTTGCTCGCGCACGAAGCGCAGCACGGTGTCGGCAAGCTGGCGGTGTTCGGCGGTGAGTTGCATGTTGGTTCCTTTGAGAGGGCCTACGGAAGGCCGAGCAACTGGTTTCCAGGTCCGTCATTCCGGGCTCGACCCGGAATCCAGAAGTACGCCGCTGGATTCCCGCCTTCGCGGGAATGACGATGCTGATCGGTTGTTCTACCCACTTTAAAGTCTCGCGACGCCAAAGGTACTCGGTCGCAGGGTTCGCGCTTCGCCTTCGGCGCAGACGTCGAGGCAAAGGCCGAGGATGCGACGCGTGTCGCGCGGGTCGATGATGCCGTCGTCCCACAGCCGGGCGGTGGCGAACAGCGCCGTGGATTCGGCTTCAAGCTTCCGGCGCAGGCCTTCGCTCATCGCCGCCAGCGCCGCTTCGTTGGCAGGCTGGCCGGCGCGTTCAAGCTTGGCGCGGCCGACGATCTCCATGACCTTGGCGGCCTGCGCCGCACCCATCACGGCGGTGCGTGCCGAGGGCCAGGCGAAGATGAAGCGCGGATCGAAGCCGCGCCCGCACATGCCGTAGTTGCCGGCGCCGAAGGAGCCGCCGAGCACCACGGTGAGCTTGGGCACCCGGGCGTTGGCCACGGCCTGGATCATCTTCGAGCCGTGCTTGATGGCGCCGGCGCGTTCCGCCGCCGCGCCGACCATGTAGCCCGTGGTGTTCTGCAGGAAGATCAGCGGCGTGCCGCTCTGGTCGCAAAGCTGGATGAACTGCGCGGCCTTGGTCGAGCCAGTGGGCTGGATCGGACCGTTGTTGCCGAGGATGCCAACGGCGTGGCCGTGTAGCCGGGCATGGCCGCAAACGGTATCCGGCGCATAGCCGGCCTTGAATTCGAGGAAATCGGACGCATCGACCAGGCGCGCGATGACCTCGCGCACGTCGTAGGGCTCGCGCTCGTCGGCGGGGACGAGGCCGAGGAGTTCGTCGGACGAACAACGGGGAGCCACAAGAGTCGGCGCTGGCGGTACGGCGTTCCAGTTCAGTTTGTCGAGGACTTCCCTGGCCGTGGCAATCGCATGGGCGTCGTTCTCGCAAAGATATTCGCCAAGGCCCGTGACCGAAGCGTGGGTCTCGGCGCCGCCCAGGGTTTCCTCGTCGCTGTCCTCGCCGATCGCCGCCTTGACCAGCGGTGGGCCGGCAAGATAAATGCTGGAGCGGCCGCGCACCAGGATCACGTAGTCGGAGAGCCCGGGCAGGTAGGCGCCGCCGGCGGTGGAGGCGCCATGCACCACGGCGATCTGCGGGATTCCGGCGGCGGAGAGCCGCGCCTGGTTGGCGAAGCTGCGCCCGCCTTCGATGAAGATCTCGGCCTGGTAGATCAGGTTGGCGCCGCCGCTTTCGACCAGGTAGATCAGCGGCAGGCGGTTGTCGCGCGCGATCTCTTGGGCGCGCAGGCTTTTCTTCAGGCCCATGGGCGGGATGGTGCCGCCCTTGATCGCGCTGTCGCTGGCCAGCACCACGCAGCGCTTGCCGGCCACCGTGCCGATGCCGATGATGGAGCCGCCGCCAAGCACCGATTTGTCGCCGTCGTCGTCGTGCATGCCGAGGCCGGCGAGCGGGCAGAATTCGATGAAATCGCTGCCGCGGTCGATCAGGCGCGCCACGCGCTCGCGCGGCAGCAACTGGCCGCGCTTCTCGAACTTGTCGCGCTTGGAGGCGGATTCCTCGCGCACCTTGGCCTCCAGGGCACGTACTTCGGCCAGTCGCTCGGCCATGCGCGCGGCGTTGGCGGCGAAGGCGGCCGAGGCGGGATCAATCCGTGAATTTAGAACCGGCATCAGGCGTCCTTCAGCACTTCGGGCGTGATGCTGCGGTGAAAGCCGTCGAAGGCTACCGAACGCCGGTGATCGGCGATCGGGAACAAGGGGCTTTCCAGCGGCGCGCCGCCGTCGATGGCCAGCGTCACGCCGGTGATGAAGGCGGCGCCGCGCGAAAGCAGGAAACAGATGGCGGCGCTGACCTCGGACTCGGTGCCGAGGCGGCGCAGCGGCACGTGCTTCCTGAGTTTCGGGATCATCTCGCGCACGGGGCCCTTGTAGCTGTCCATGCCGGAGGACGCGATCCAGCCCGGGGCGACCGCATTGACGCGCACGCCGCTGGCCGCCCATTCGACGGCCGCCGTCTTGGTCAGGTTGGCCATCCCGGCGCGCGCGGCGCCCGAATGGCCCATGCCGGGCATGCCGTTCCACATGTCGGCCGTCATGTTCACGATGGCGCCGCCGTGGGCCTGCATCGACTGCAGGTAGAGCTCGCGCATCATCAGGAAGCCGCCGGTCAGGTTGTTGGCGATCACCGCTTCGAAGCCCTTCTTGCCGATGGCCATCAGGGGCGCGGGGAACTGGCCACCGGCGTTGTTCACCAGTCCGTGGATGTGCGGGTAGCGCGCCACGACGGCGTGCACAGCGGACTTCACGGCATCCTCGTCGCGGATGTCGAGGGCGCAGACTTCGGCGCGACCACCATCCTGGATGATTTCGGCGGCGACTTTCTGCAGCTTTTCCTCGGTGCGCCCGCTGAGGATCACCGTGGCGCCGAGCGATGCCAGTTCATGGGCGACGCAGCGGCCAATGCCGCTGCCGCCGCCGGTGACCCAATGCACTTCGCCGGCGAACAGGCCGGGGCGCAGCACGCTGGCGTAGGCGGAGAAGGGTTCTGCTGCGGTGGGCGGGGATGGGCTCATGCGCGGGGCTCCTTGCCGGCGTCGATCAGACCATGCTACCGAGTGCTTACGTTAACGTCAACAAGGTGCCCGTAAGGGAATATTTGTCTTGAAAGCGGCATGCCGGCTTGCTAGGATGGCGCCATGAATGCGACCCGCAGGCAACCCGTTCCGGCAGCGACGCCGCCGTCCGACGACGGGCTTTACGGCATTACCGAGCTGGCGCAGGAGTACGGCATCTCGCTGCGCACCATACGCTTCTACGAGGACAAGGGCCTGCTGGCGCCGCGCCGGATCAACGGCGGTCGCGCCTACACGCGGCGCGACCGGGTGCGGCTGGGCCTGATCCTGCGCGGCAAGGCGGTGGGCATGTCGCTGTCCGAGATCGAGCACATCCTGTCGCTGTACGGCGAGCATGGCGAAGGGCACGCACGGCAGCTCGACTACCTGATCGGGCGCATCGACGCGGCCATGGCCGAACTCGGCGAACGGCGCCGGCACATCGAGACCATGGTGGCCGAACTGGGCGAGGTTCGCGGCGAATTGAAGCGCGAGCGGGCGGCTCGCGCCCGCGCCGCGAAAAAGGGCGCCAGGGTTTCCTGACGTCGCCGCGGCCGAATTCCGGCCGCTCCGATTCGCATGTCCGAAAACGGCGAATCGCATGCCGGGGCAGGGCTACACTGCGCCCATGAAATTCGTCCAGCTCACTCCCGCGGCCTGCTACCAGGCGATGAAGTCGCATGACGCGCGCTTCGACGGACGCTTCTTCGTCGGCGTGGCGACCACGGGCATTTACTGCCGGCCGATCTGTCGCGTGCGCCTGCCACGGGCGGAGAACTGCAGTTTCCACCCCAGCGCGGCGGCGGCGGAAGCGGCCGGCTTCCGCCCCTGCCTGCGCTGCCGGCCCGAACTGGCGCCGGGATTCGCCGTCACCGAGGCGGGCGCGACGCTGGCGCGGGCGGCGGCGCGGATGATCGAGGACGGCATCGGCGACAGCATCGACCTCGCGCACATCGCCGGACGGGTCGGCGTCACCGACCGTCATCTGCGCCGCATCTTCATGGAGGAATTCGGCGTCACCCCGATCCAGTTCGCGCAGACGCATCGCCTGCTGCTGGCCAAGCGCCTGCTCACCGATACGCGGCTGGCGGTGTCCGAGGTGGCCTTCGCCAGCGGCTTTTCCAGCGTCCGCCGCATGCACGCGCTGTTCGCGCAGCGCTACGGTTTTTCGCCGGGACGCCTGCGCACGGATGGGCGTTCCTCCGGCATCGATGGCGATGCGGATGCGCTGGGCTTCGTCCTGCCCTATCGGCCGCCCTACGATTTCCCCCGCTTGCTGGGCTTCTTCGACAGACGTGCGATACCGGGTGTCGAGTCCGTGGATGGCGAGGCCTATCGCCGCATCGTCCGCATCGAGAGCGATGCCGGAACGGTTCGCCATGGCTGGCTCGAAGTGAGTTGCCTGCCGCAGCGTGACGCCTTGCAATTGCGCTTTTCAGCGGATTTGGCGGCGGCGACGCCGCGCCTGCTGGCGCGTACCCGGCGTGTGTTCGACGTGGCGGCCGATCCGCGGGAAATCGGTGCGACCCTGGGGGCGTTGGCATCCGGCGTCGAAGGCCTGCGCCTGCCCGGTTCCTACGATGCGTTCGAGCTGGCGATCCGCGCCATCCTCGGCCAGCAGGTCACGGTCCAGGCGGCGCGCACCCTGGCTACACGCTTCGTCGCGGCCTTCGGCGAACCGGTAGCGACCCCGTTCGCCGACCTGACGCGGGCGTTTCCGACGCCGGCACGGGTGGCCGCCGCGACGCGCGACGACATCGGTCGTCTCGGCATCGGCGGCCAGCGCGCGGAGGCGATGATCGCCATCGCGAAAGGCGTGAATAGCGGCGAGTTGCCGCTTGACGATCTCCAGGATCCGGCGCGGACCATTGACGCCCTGGGCGCGATCCGCGGCATCGGACCGTGGACCGCGCACTACATCGC
Organism: Sulfuritalea sp.; assembly: GCA_044359585.1. GTDB lineage: Bacteria > Pseudomonadota > Gammaproteobacteria > Burkholderiales > Rhodocyclaceae > Sulfuritalea. The sequence goes on from JBIKLV010000101.1 coordinate 11,799, forward strand.
CATGCGCGCCCTGGCCTGGCCGGATGCCTGGCCGCCGCGCGACGTTGCGCTGCTCAAGGCGCTCGGCCTGCCCAACACGGCGCTGGGACAGCGCGCGGCCGATGCGCGGGCCGAGGCCTGGCGCCCGTGGCGCAGCTATGCGGTGCTGCATCTGTGGCGCCGGCTGGAACGACCTGCCGACAAGGAGATCTGAGATGACGAGGTATTTTCAATGGTGCGCGTCGCCGCTGGGCGAACTGCTGCTCGCTGCCTCGGACAGGGGCGTCACCGATGTCCATGTTCGTGCGGGGAAATATGTTCCGGCGATTCCGCGCGACTGGCTAGAGGCCCCGCGCAATCCGCTGCTGCTTCAGTTGCAGCGCGAACTCGACGCCTATTTCGCCGGGCGCCTGCGCCGCTTCGGTGTTCCGCTCGATGCGCGGGGAACAGATTTCCAGAAGCGCGCCTGGGCCGCGCTGGCCGAGATTCCCTATGGCGAAACGCGAACCTACGGCCAGCAGGCGGCTGGCATCGGGCGCCCGCAGGCGGCGCGCGCGGTGGGCGCCGCCAACGGCCGCAATCCGATCGGCATTGTCGTGCCCTGCCACCGCGTCGTCGGCGCCGACGGCGCGATGACGGGTTATGCCGGCGGCGTCGACTGCAAGGTCTTCCTGCTGAAACTGGAAGGCGCGCGGTGAGCGCGGGGGTGGCTCAGGCCTTGGCCAGTTCGGCGCGCAGGGCGCCGATCACCGTGTCGTAACGGTTCGGATCGCTGTCCTTCGCCGCGCCGAACACGGCGGAACCGGCGACGAAGGTATCGACCCCGGCTTGCGCAACTTCGAGGATGTTGGCCGGGCCGACGCCGCCGTCGATTTCGAGGCTGACATTCAGGCCGCGTGCGTCGATCATCTGGCGCACCTTGCGTGCCTTGTCGAGCACGTAGGGAATGAACTTCTGGCCGCCGAAGCCCGGGTTCACCGACATCAGCAGCACCATGTCGAGCTTGTCCAGGGTGTACTCAAGGACGTCCAGCGGCGTTGCCGGATTGAACACCAGGCCCGGCTTGCAGCCGCATTCGCGGATCAGCGCGATGGTTCGGTCGACGTGCTCGGATGCCTCCGGGTGGAAGGTGATGTAGGTCGCGCCAGCCTTGGCGAAGTCGGGAATGATCCGGTCCACCGGCTTCACCATCAGGTGCACGTCGATCGGCGCGGTGACGCCATGTTTTTTCAGCGCCTCGCAGACCAGCGGGCCGATGGTCAGGTTGGGCACGTAGTGATTGTCCATGACAT
>JBIKLV010000174.1:0-3539 GCA_044359585.1 Sulfuritalea sp.
GGAAAGCCGACGACTTGAATCTCCGGCGTCATCGACTACACTTGCCGGGCAGGTTTTCCTGGCTGGATTTTCTGTTCGAAAGGATACCCCATGAAGAGCGTCGAAGAGATGGACGCGGCGATAGACCGGCTCAATGCCGAGATCGGCGACCTTGGCCTCTGGTCGCCCCCCGCCGTGCTCAAGCTGCACGAATGGATACGCGAAGTCGATACCCTGATACGCAAGGAATTCACCCGCCGCGCGGCCAGCCACCACATGAGTCCGCGCCGCTAATGGCGTACAGGGCACAAGTCATCTGAGGAGACGGCAATGAGCATGCTTGACAAGCGAGTGGCCCTGCGCTGGCGGCGGACCAAGATCGTGGCGACGCTGGGCCCGGCGAGCAGCAGTCCGAATGCCATCGACCAATTGCTGCGCGCCGGCGTCGACGTGGTGCGGCTCAACATGTCGCACGGTACCCACGACGGCCATCGCGAAGCCTACCAGCGGGTGCGCGCCGCCGCGCGCAAGCTGGACCGCCATGTCGCGATCCTGGCCGACCTGTGCGGCCCCAAGATCCGCTGCGGTACTTTTCCCGACGGCCCCTTGCGGCTCACGCCCGGCGAGGAAGTGCTGATCGACCCGCGCGTGAATCGCGGCGGGCCGGGGTTGATCCCCTCGCAGTACAAAGCCATCGCCAAGGACGTGCGGCTCGGCCACCGCGTCCTGCTCGACGACGGCAACCTGGAACTCAAAGTGCTCGCCATCGACGGCGAGCAGGTGCGCTGCGAAGTGGTGTTCGGCGGCCTGCTGAAGGACCACAAGGGCATCAACCTGCCGGATTCGAAGGTGTCCGCGCCCTCGCTGCCGCCCAAGGACATCGCCGACGCCCGCTTCGCCATCGAACTCGGCGTCGATTACCTTGCACTGTCCTTCGTCCGCACCGCGAAGGACGTCGCCGGCCTGCGCCGCCTGATCGCGCGCGCCGGCGCTTCCACGCCGATCATCGCCAAGATAGAAACGCCGGAGGCGATCGAGAACATCGACGCCATCGTCGAGGCTTCGGACGCCATCATGGTGGCACGCGGCGACCTCGGTATCGAACTGCCCGCCGAGCAGGTGCCCCTGGTGCAGCGCGAACTGATCCGCATCGCGCGCCAGCACAACCGTGCCGTGATCGTGGCGACGCAGATGCTGGAATCGATGATCGACCACGCCCGCCCCACCCGCGCCGAAGTCGGCGACGTGGCCAATGCGGCGATGTCGGGCGCCGACGCCGTGATGCTGTCGGCGGAGACCGCCAGCGGCAAGTTTCCGCTGCGCGCCGTCGAAATCATGGACCGTGTACTGCGCGAGGTCGAGGGCTACCAGTGGCAGCAGGGCAGCTTCCTGCAGGGTGAAGCGACGCCGCGCGACTCGATGGACGTGCGCGACGGGGTCGCCCATGCCGCCGCGACCATGGCGCGCGACCTCAAGCTGCAGGGCATCATCATTCCGACCGAAGGCGGCACCACGGCAAGGGTGATCTCCGCGCATCGTCCGACGGCCCCGCTGGTGGCGGTATCGACCGACGCCGCCGTGTGCCGGCGCCTGGCTCTCTACTGGGGCATCGTGCCGATGGCCGCCGCGGCCAAGGAGTTCGCCGACTACGCGACGCTGTGCGCCACCATCGCGCAGCGCTGCAAGCTCACCCGCACCGGGCACAGCGTGCTTTTGGTTTCGGGATTCAACGATAACCCGGCGCTCAATGCGCCGATGCTGAAAATACTCCGCGTCTGAGCGGCCCGGCCGTAATCGGGCGCCACGTGCAAGGCTAGAAGCGCTCGAATTCGCCGGTCGCGGCCGCAAGCGACTTTGGCCGGCCGGCCGGCCGGGAAGCGCCCCCATGCCGTGAGCCAGCCCCGCGACCGGCTGCGACCGAATCGTCGCGAGCGGTGGCCGCAAGGCTGCGGTCCATGTGGAAGAACTGCATCAGGTCCTGCAATTGCGCGGCCTGGCCGCTCATTTCCTCGGCCGTGGCGGCAAGTTCCTCCGAAGCGGATGCATTCTGCTGCGTTGCCGAATTGAGCTGTCCCATCGCACCGTTGATCTGGCCGACCCCCGACGATTGCACCTGCGACGCGGTAACGATCTCGCGCACCAGCTCGGATGTCTTGCGAATCGATGGCACCACCTCGTCGAGCAGGGTACCGGCGCGCTCCGCCAGCCGCACCGAATCCTTGGCGACGGCGCCGATTTCCTGCGCGGCAATCTGCGAACGTTCCGCGAGCTTGCGCACTTCGGCAGCCACCACGGCGAAGCCTTTGCCGTGCTCGCCGGCACGGGCGGCCTCGATCGCCGCGTTGAGCGCCAGCAGGTTGGTCTGGTAGGCGATGTCGTCGATGATGACGATGCGATCGGCGATGCTCTTCATCGCCGTGACGGTCTGGCTGACCGATTCGCCGCCTTCCACCGCCAGCCCGGTGGCGGCGGTTGCCGTCGCATCCGTCAGGCGCGCGCTTTCGGTGTTGGCGGTGATCGATGCTGTCATCTCGTCCATCGAGGCAGTCGTTTCCTCGATCAGCGCCGCCTGCTCGGAGGACGCCTGCGAAAGCGACTGAGCCGTGGTCGAGACCTGGCCCGAGGCGTTGGCGAGGTTGTCGGCAGCCGTATGCACACCTCCGATGATGTCGCGCAATCCTTTCAGTGTCAGGTCGAGCGAGCGCGCCATGTCGCCCAGTTCGTCGCCGCGGCCGACATCCGGAGCGACGTCGAGGTGGCCGTCCGCCACCCGCGCCAGCACGCCGCGCATGTCGGCGATGCCGCGCGTGATGGACGGAATCATCTGCAGCAATATCAACGTAAGGACGACGATGCCGGCAACATTGAATCCGATGGCGAGCTTCCCCAGCCTTTCTCCTTCCGCCTCGGTGGCGGCGAAGGTCGTGCCCACCCGCTCCACCTGCACCGGAACCAGTTCACCCAAAGGCCGGATCAGGTTCTTGTTTACCCGCGGCCACCTGTCGTTGAGGACGGCCACCACGGCCGCCTTGTCGTCCGCGCCATAGGCGGCATCGAGCTGATCGAAAAGCGGCGAAAGGGACTCAATCTCCTTGCCGATCGCGGCCACCACCTTGCGCGCATCGTCATCGGCCGGGCGATAGCCAGCGAGAAAATCCTGCCATTGCTTCGGCAGCTGTTCGCGGGTTTCCTTCAGGTGCTGGCGCGCGCCATTGGCCGAAACGATTTCGAGGGCGACGCCCGCCATGCGGAAACGCACCTCCTTGAGTCCGGCATCGATCCGGCTGATGTCCAGCACCGGTTTCACGGCATGGTCGCGCACCTCGTCGAATGCCGCCGACGAGCGCTGCTGACTGATGATGCCCAAGGCAGCGAGCGAAAGAAGCAGGAATACGCTCAGTGCGCCGACAAGGATCAGCCGCGTGCGTATTGAGATCGTTTTGAACGCAGCAATTATTTTCATGACCTGGCTCCCCCCATGTCGTGATCGCGAAAGTCGATACTCACAAGATTTTCCGCTTGTGTTAATCCGTGGTTTGCGCAGAAAGCTGCGGAAAGTA
>JBIKLV010000102.1:0-12688 GCA_044359585.1 Sulfuritalea sp.
TTCCACACGCTTCCATCATTCGCGATAATTTCGATGGTAGACCCCATATCGCTGCTGCGACCCGACGCGGCTGGCTGCGAGCAATGCCGAGTTGGTGAAGAAGATCGTGATTGTGTGCGTCCGCTATGGGCGACGACCGGCGACGTTGGGGGAGGCTAGGGAGATATTGGGTTTGAGTGCCCCTTGATTGCTAAAGCGGTACCTTCCCGACTTTGTTGATTGGCTGAAGTTCGGCACTGCTGCCACTCAAGCTCTTCCGGCCGCCGGCAGCAATTCAGCAGGAGCAGCGGTTGGCTGTAATATGACGCCAATTGAATATTGTCTTTTGGCAAATTGGGAATCATGCACAACAATAAGTTCTCCAATATTATTTCTGTAATTGGGCTTTTGGTAGTTGTAAATGCTCACTCGCAAGAGGTGACGGAAACCCTGGCTAAGGTGGCAGACGAGTACAGCAGAAACAGCGACCTATTCATTCGCGCTCGTTCCAACAAAACTTTCGTGATTCGTGGATTGCTGTCCAAATACACGACGATCTCTCCCGGGCAAGTGGAAGAAGTCATAGTCGTAATTGCCCCCGATCGAGATTTCAGAAATTTCTTTACCTTGGTCTGCCCGCTAGGTAACTTGGGTGATCGTGACTATCTAGATAAGTTGGTCGTCGGAAAAGATGAGGTCGTTCTTAGCGGCAGCTTCACGAAAAACCTAGCTTCAAGAGGCGTGTATTCCACACTAGGAAGCGGGGTAGTCTTGGAGGGTGTTGCTTGCAGGGTGCGGAGCTGAAATGGTTCGGACGGCGCACTCATCGCATGCCACTCGTGAATGACTCACGCCGAACAACAATCCCAAGTTTGATGAAGACAGCTGTCGTCCCTGCGGCGCCGACGTGGTCACGGTCGAAATACGGATGCTGTACGTCCGGAATCAGGCCAACGCAACCCATCAAAGAGAGAACACCTTAGGGATAAAGGTGAGAAGCTCAACTCAACCCAGCCAGGATGGCAAGCTGACGCAGGACCAGCAACTCGCCAACCGCTTGGCCAGAATCTCCCGCGACATGGATGAAGTTGTCGCTTACCTCGACGCCCATGTCCAACTCAGCTCGCTGCAAGAGGGCATGACGCCGCAACTGCGAGCTGCGGCGATACACGCATGCATGAGTGCTGCGATCGTCAGCTACAGCCGTGGGTTTGTGCGTTCACGCTCGAAAGGCTTCGCCGACCCATTGGTCCAACCTGAACAGTTCAAAATTGTCCAAGAGGCGTGGGCAGAAGAACTGCACGAGCGCATCATCAAAATGCGTAAGCAGGCAGTTGCCCACGCGGACTGGGAGCATCATGCGACACGCTTGGTAGATCGCCCGGATCGGACCTCAGCGGTGCGAGTTTCGACGATCCCAAACATCTACCAAAATATCCGGCTTGAGCAGTTCCGTGAACTGGCACAACTTATAGGGACCGAGGCACTCAGCCAGCGCTTCGACCTAGATCGCGGTGCTCCTTGGACGAGTCCTTCTGATTGATCTTGTATCCCATCAGTAACCCCTTCTATCAGTAGTACGCGGCTGCAGTGGGGCTGGTCAGGTTGCTGCCGTTGTTGGCGATATGTTCCAACGTCCGATTCGGCCGAACAACCGCCGTGCCACCAGCGCCGACTTACTCAGGACCAGCAAAGCAAAAGCCCGCATCGCGCGGGCTTTCCTGAATCTGAACTACGGTTACGTCCTCAAACGTAATCCTTGTACTTCTCCAAAAACCGCACCGGCTTCGACAGCGCATCCCTTCTGAACGGATCGCCCAGTTCGCGGGTGCACATGATCTCGAGGATGCAGGTCTTGCCGTGGTTCATCTGCAGGTCGATGGCCTTCTTCAGCGCGGGGCCGACGTCTTCCAGCTTGTCTACCGTGATGCCCTCGGCGCCCATGGCGCGGGCGATGCCGGCGAAGGACTGGTTGTCGAGTTCGCCGGCGACGAAGCGGCGGTTGTAGAAATCCACCTGGTTCTTCTTCTCCGCGCCCCACTGGCGGTTGTGGAAGACGACGGCGGTGACCGGGATGTTGTGGCGCACGCAGGTCATGGTTTCCATCAGGCTCATGCCCCAGGCGCCGTCGCCGGCATACGAGATCGCCGGCCGGTGCGGGGCGGCTACCTTGGCGCCGATCATGGTGGGGAAGGCATAGCCGCAGTTGCCGAAGCTCATCGCGGCGAACATGCTGCGCGGCTTCTCGAAGCGCAGGTAGCTGTTGGCCACCGAGTTGATGTTGCCGATGTCGGTTGAGACCATCACGTCGGGCGGCATGGCTTTTTCCAGCTCGCGCAGCACCTGGCGCGGGTGCAGGTAGTTGCCGCCGCTGAAGGTTTTTTCCTTGCCGTTCTCGTCGATCATGTCCAGGCTGAAGGCGTCGCGCTCGTGGGTCCAGTCGTCGAGCTCCTTTTCCCAGGCGGCCTTTTCGTCCTTGATCTTCGCCGCGCGCTCGGCCTTGGTGGCGTCGCAGGCCAGGGTGCGGCCGGCCAGGCGCTGCGTGAGCGCCACGGCGGCGGCCTTGGCGTCGCCGCAGATGCCGACCGAGATCTTCTTCACCAGGCCCAGCATGGTGTTGTCGGCATCGATCTGGATGATCTTGGCTTCCTTGGGCCAGTAGTCCATGCCGTGCTGCGGCAGGGTGCCGAAGGGGCCGAGGCGGCTGCCCAGCGCCACCACCACGTCGGCCTGCGCCATCAGCTTCATCGCCGCCTTCGAGCCCTGGTAACCCAGCGGGCCGCACCACAGGGGGTGGCTGGCGGGGAAGGAGTCGTTGTGCAGGTAGCTGTTCACCACCGGCGCGCCGAGGCGCTCGGCCAGGGCCTTGCATTCCTCGACGCCGTCGGCCATGACCACGCCGCCGCCGGAGATGATGACCGGGAACTTTGCCTTGGCCAGCAGTTCTGCGGCTTCGTTCAGCGTCTGCTCGCCGCCGGGGCCGCGGTCGAGGCGGAAGGGCTTGGGAATCTCGCAGGTGATGTCGCCGTAGAAATAGTCGCGCGGGATGTTGAGCTGGGTCGGGCCCATTTCGCTCATGGCGCGGTCGAAGCAGCGGCCGGTGAATTCGGCCATGCGCTTGGGATTGTTCACATGGCCCTGGTACTTGGTGAATTCCTGGAACATCGGCAGCTGGTTGGCTTCCTGGAAGCCGCCGAGGCCCATGCCCATGGTGCCGGTTTCGGGAGTGACGATCACCACCGGGCTGTGCGCCCAGTAGGCGGCGGCGATGGCCGTGACGCAGTTGCTGATGCCGGGGCCGTTCTGGCCGATCACCACGCCGTGGCGGCCCGAGACGCGGGCATAGCCGTCGGCCATGTGGCCGGCGCCCTGCTCATGCACCACCGGGATCAGGCGGATGCCGGCCGGGGCGAAGATGTCCATGGCGTCCATGAAGGCCGAGCCCATGATGCCGAACATGTCGGTCACGCCGTTGGCGACCATGGTTTCGACAAAGGCTTCGGAAGGGGTCATGCGGGTGGGGCCCGTGGGCACGGACCGGTTGTCAGCGGCGCTCATGGCGGCTCCTCGTTGTTTTAGGACAAATCGGGACGAAACGTTTTGAAAAACGCACAGTTTTGCGACTTTATGGCTTCGTTCGGGTGATGTCAAGCATAAAACGAGACATGGCGTATCGAAAAACGGTATATGATTCCGGCCATGAGCCTTTCGCCCGAACGTCGTTTCCAGCGCCCCGAGCCCGTCACCATCGATGGCGACACGCCGACGCTGCGCCTGTTTGCGCTGCTGGAAGTGATCGCGCGCAAGAACCACTTCTTCAGCCTGCCGGCCCTGGTCGAGGAAACCGGCCTGCCCAAGCCCACCCTGCACCGCATGCTGCAGCAGCTGGAAAGCGCCGGCATGATCCAGCGCGAGGCCGACGGCCGCCACTACGGCATGGCCCTGCGCCTGCGCCGCCTGGGCGAAGACCTGCTGTTCAACAGCACCGTGCATGGCGCGCGCCACGCCGTGCTGCGCACCCTGGTCGACGAGGTCGGCGAAAGCTGCAACATCACCGCGCTGGCGGGCGGCGAGGTGCTCTACCTCGATCGCGTCGAGACCCCGGCGCCGTTGCGCTTCTATTTGCAGCCGGGTTCGCGCGTGCCGGTGCATTGCTCGGCCAGCGGCAAGCTCTTCCTCGCCCAGATGCCCGACGCCCAGCGCAGCCTGCTGCTTGATGCCGCAACCTTGGAACGCTACACGCCGAGCACCCTCACCGATCGCGCCGCGCTGGAAGCCGAGATCCAGCAGGTGCGCGACCAGGGCTATGCGCTCGACCGCGAAGAATTCCTCCCCGGCCTGCTGTGCATTGCCGTGCTGGTGCCGGCGATCGACGGCCGCCCGTCCAACACCGGCATCGCCATCCAGGCGCCGGTGATGCGCCTCTCGATCGAGCAGGTGCCCAAGGTGCTGCCGGCGCTGCAGCGCGCTGCACGCGCCATGGCCGCGATCGATGCCGAGGCGGTGCCAGGTGCGTTGAGGTCGGGAACATGAGCGACCTTCAACAAGTAAGGCCGGACCAGCGCGTCTCGGTGCGCGAGCTGTTCGGCATTGATTCCGACCTCATGGTGCCGGCCTTTGCCGAACGCGATGCCCACGTGCCCGAGATCGACAGCGCCTACCGCTTCAACCCCGATGTCACGCTGGCCATCCTCGCCGGCTTTTCGCGCAACCGCCGCGTGATGCTGCAGGGCCTGCACGGCACCGGCAAATCCACCCACGTCGAGCAGGTGGCGGCGCGGCTCAACTGGCCCTGCGTGCGGGTGAACCTCGACGGCCACATCAGCCGTCTCGACCTCGTCGGCAAGGATGCCATCGTGCTGAAGGACGGCCTGCAGGTTACCGAGTTCCAGGAAGGCATCGTGCCCTGGGCGCTGCAGCGGCCGGTGGCGCTGCTGTTCGACGAATACGATGCCGGCCGCCCGGACGTGATGTTCGTGATCCAGCGCATTTTGGAGCGCGACGGCAAGTTCACCCTGCTTGACCAGAACCGCGTGATCGAGCCGCATCCCGATTTCCGCCTGTTCGCCACGGCCAACACCGTGGGCCTGGGCAACCTCACCGGCATGTACCACGGCACCCAGGTGCTGAACCACGCCCAGATCGACCGCTGGAACATCGTCGCCACGCTGAACTACCTGCCGCGCGAGGAAGAAGTGGCCATCGTGCTGGCGCGCGTGCCCTCGATGAACCACGAGGCCGGGCGCAAGCTGGTCACGGCGATGGTGGCGATGGCCGAGATGACGCGCAAGGGCCACGCCGCCGGCGACCTTTCGATATTGATGTCGCCGCGCACGGTGATCACCTGGGCCGAGAACTGCGAGATCTTCGGCGACACGGCGCAGGCTTTCCGCCTTTCCTTCCTCAACAAGTGCGACGACGTCGAGCGCCCGCTGGTGGCCGAGTACTACCAGCGCTGCTTCGATGTCGAGCTGGCCGAGTCGGTGATGCGGGGTTCCGCCGGAACACCGTCCGCCTGATGGCCGCCCCCGCCCCGGCCGACCCGCGCCGGCAGCAGTGGCAACAGCAGGCAGAAGAGCTCAGCGCCGCCACCCTGCGCGCCCTGAGCGGCGATGCGCGCCTGCAGTTTCGCGGCGGCCACCTGCACCAGGGCGGGCGCCTGCTGCCCATCCATGCGCCGCACCTGCGCATCGACACCGGCGCCGTCGATTACGCCGATTGCCGCGCGCTGGCCGATGCCGTTGCGCTGCGCCTGCAATACACCGACACGCAACAGCACGAGGCCCTGCGTCCCGCCGACGGCATCGAGCGCCTGGTTTTCGAATGGCTGGAGCAGCTGCGCGTGGAAACCTTGGTCGATGCCGCCCTGCCCGGGCAGGTGCACAACCTGCGCCAACGCTTCGAGCACTGGGCGCGCGACTACCACCGCGGCGGGCTGACGCGCGGCCAGCTCGGCATGCTGATGTACACGATGGCGCAGATGTGCTGGTCGCGCCTGACCGGCTACCCGGTGCTGGAAGAAACCGAAGAAATGATCGAAGGCATGCGCGCCGGGCTGGCCGAGCCGCTGGGCGTGGCGCTGGCTGGCCTGCGCCGGAACCGCAACGACCAGGTGGCGTATGCCGTGCATGCGCTGGCGATCGCGAAGCATGTAGCCGCCGAGCTGCCGCCGCTGCGCCGCGACGAGGACGATGCGGCGGATGAAGCCGATGAAGACGACGATGCGCGTCGCTGCTTTCGCCTGCTGCTGAACTTCGAAGGCGAGGGCGAGAGCGTGATCGCCAAAGCCGAGACCGGCGAGAGCCGCGCCTTCGGCGAATCCGAGGACGGCTACCGCATCTTCACCCGCGCCTATGACGCCGAGCTGGAGGCGGCGACGCTGGTGCGCCGTGCGCAGCTGAGCGAATTCCGCGAGCGGCTGGACCAACGCGTGGCGGCCCAAGGCATCAACCTGCGCCGCCTGGCGCGCGAACTGCGCGAGCTGCTGGCCATGCCGCGTCAGGACGGCTGGAGCTTCGAGGAAGAAGAGGGCCACATCGACGGCCGGCGGCTTTCGCGCCTCGTCACCTCGCCGACCGAGAGGCGGCTGTTTCGCCAGGACCGCTTCCAGCCCGCTGCCGACGATTGCGTGCTGAGCCTGCTGGTGGATTGCTCGGGCTCGATGAAGAACAACATCGAGGCCGTCGCCACCCTGGCCGACATTTTGTTGCGTGCATCGGAGATGGCGGGCATAACGAGCGAACTGCTGGGCTTTACCACCGGCGCCTGGAACGGCGGCCGGCCCCAGCGCGACTGGCTGGCGGCGGGCAAGCCCGAGGCGCCGGGGCGCCTGAACGAAGTCAGCCACCTGGTGTTCAAGCCCGCGGCGCGCAGCTGGCGCCGGGCGCGGGCCGGTGTCGCCGCGTTGCTCAAGGCCGACCTGTTCCGCGAGGGTGTCGACGGCGAGGCGGTGGACTGGGCCTGCGAGCGGCTGCTGGCGCGCGACGCACGCCGCCGCATCCTGATCGTGATTTCCGATGGCTGCCCCAACGACGCCGCGACGCGCCGCGCCAACGATGCCTTCTACCTCGACAACCACCTCAAGGAAGTCGTCGCCCGGCGCGAACAGCAGGGCGCGGTCGAGGTGCTGGGCCTCGGCGTCGGCCTCGACCTCAGCCCCTTCTACCGCCGCTGCCTGGCAATCGATTTGGCCGCCACGCTGGACAACGCGGTGTTCAACGAAATCCTGCAACTGATCAGCGGCCGGCACCGGCGCTAGAGGGGCTGGAGCCAAGGGACATGACCTTTCACCGTCATTCCGGCGAAGGCCGGAATCCAGGGACGTCGGTTCTGGATCCCGGGTCAAGCCCGGGATGACGGGCCAGGTGAATTTTTCACAATTTTGTTGTCGCGCAAATTGAAAGGAAGCACATGGCCAAGAAACGCCTGGTGGTGCAATTCGGCATGGGGCATTCGATCCGCCGCCGCGACTACACCGAGGCTGCGGCGCGCGCGATACGCGATGCGCTGTGGCACAACTCGCTGACCGTGGCCGAGGCCTTCGGCTATCCCAAGGAGGCGATGCTGATCGACGTCGAGATCGGCGTGCAGAAGCCGGAGGAGGTCGATACATCGAAGCTGATGGACATCTTCCCCTACGGCCAGCCCTCGATTCGCGTCGTCTTCGGCGGGCTCGACATTCCCAAGCCGCACCGCGATGGCGTGAATGTCATCGCCAATGCCGCGGTCATGGTGTCCTTCGACATGGAGGTCGCCCATGGCTGAGACCGAGCACCGCATCATCCTCGAAACCGGCACCGGCAACGACCTCTACGGCGAGGACTACACCAAGGCCGCCTGCCGCGCCGTGCAGGACGCCCTGCACCATTCCTCGATCACGATGTTCCGCACCCTGGGCATGGATCACACGCGCATGCGCGTGCAGGTGACCATCGCCGTGCAGCAGCCGGACAAGGTGGATACGGCCATCGTCGCCGCCGAACTGCCGCGCGGCCACGCTGAAGTGCGCGCCGTGCGCGGCGGCCTGAATGTGCATGACCCGGAGAACGGCACCACCCACGTGATCGCCACGGCGGCGATCGAAGCCTGGGTGCCGGTGGATGCGGCGGCGTGGAGGCTGAGCGCGGCGGGTTGAAAGTCGGCGCTGGCGGTACGGCGATTGCCTTGCCGTCACACCGGCGTAGGCCGGTGTCCAGTGCGTCGATTCTTCTGGATTCCGGCGTTCGCCGGAATGACGGCTAACTCAGTCTTCAGCCGTGGTGAAGGTCACCGCCATGTCCCGCGCCGCCACCAGCAGGCGCGGCACGCAGTCCATGGCGCGCGCCAGCGGCAGCCGCGCCACGGGCGCCTGCAGCGCCACGGTGGCGATCATGCGGCCCTCGGCGTCGGTCACCGGCACGGCCAACCCGATCACGCCGGCCTGCAGCTCTTCGTTGTTGAAGCCGACGCGGGTCTGGGCGATGTTGTCGAGCTGGGCTTCCAGCAGCTTGATGTCGGTCACCGTGTTGTCGGTGTAGCGCTTCAGGCTCAGCGATTCGAGCATGCGGCGCCGCTTCGCCTTCGGCATCTGGCTGAGGAAGAGCTTGCCGCTCGAAGTGCAATGCAGCGGCACGCGCGAGCCGGGCTTGAGCTCGGCCTTCAATGACCAGTCGGTTTCGACACGGTCGATGTAGACGATCTCGTCGCCGTTGAGCATGGCGAGGTTGCAGGTCTCGCCGATCTCGTCGACCACCCGGCGCAGGATGGCGCGACGCTGGCCGCGCGGGTCGTTGTTCGACATCACGTCGAGGCCGAGGCGCGCCAGGCGATGGCCGATGCCGTAGGTCTTGCCGGTGGGTTCGCGCTGGATCAGGCCGGCGCTTTCGAGCAGGCCGAGGATGCGGAAGGTGGTCGGCGCCGGCAGGCCGCAGCTCGCGGCGATGTCGGAGAGCGCCAGCGGCCGGTTGGCGCGGGCCACGGTTTCCATGATCGCGACGGCGCGCAGGGCGGCGGCTGAGGAGTTGCCGGATTCGGTCATGGGGCGGGATTCTGGGCCGGGAGCATGGTGTCAGTATATAAGCAGACCATGGCAGGCGTACGCGAAATATACAAAAAATGAAATAAAAGATTTCGTTAATCACGACAATCTTGGCGCTATTCGGGCTCTTGGCGTATATTCCGAGAAAACGAAAGCTTCGATTTCGTTTCCGTGCCTGGAAGAAGGCCGCCGCGACGTACCGCAGCAGAACCACGACATGAGGAGACCCACCATGCAACTGACCACCCCGAAACTGTTCCGTGAAATCCTGCTTTTCCTCGCCGCGCTGTTCGCCGTCACTGCCGCCATCGGCCAGGAGAAGTACCCGCAGCGCCCGATCGAATTCATCGTGCCCTGGGGACCGGGCGGCGGCGCCGACCAGCTGGCGCGCAAGCTGGGCAAGCTGCTCGAAGCCGACCTGAAGACCTCCTTCCCGGTGATCAACGTCCCCGGCGCCACCGGCAATACCGGCATGACCAAGCTGCTCAGCGGGCAGTCCGACGGCTATGCGATGGCCATCCTGATCGGCGACACGGCCGCCACGCTGGTTGCCGGCGGCGCGCGCTGGAAGCTGGCCGACGTGACGCCGCTGGCGATCGCCATCCGCCAGCCCTCGGGCCTCTTCGTCAAGGCCGACAGCCGCTTCAAGACCTGGAACGACGTGGTGGCCGAGGCCAAGGCCAAGCCGGGCACTCTCAAGGTCGCCATCCTCGGTTTCGGCAGCGCCGACGACCTCACGCTGAACTTCCTCGCCGCCAAGGGCATCAAGATGATCGGCGTGCCTTTCGCCAGCCCCGGCGAGCGTTACAGCTCCATCCTCGGCGGCCATGCGGATATCCTGTTCGAGCAGGCGGGCGACATCGGCAGCTTCCTCTCCAGCAAGCAGATGCGGCCGCTGATCACCTTCGGCGAAGAGCGCATGGAAGAGTTTCCCGACGTTCCTTCGTCGAAGGAAGCCGGCCTGGAAATCTACCTGCCGCAGTTCCGCTCGCTGGTAATGAAGGCGGGCACCGACCCGGCGCGCGTCAAGCTGGTGGCCGACGCCATCGCGCGCGCGGCGAAGAACCCCGAGTTCGTCGCCTTCCTCAAGGAATCGATGGCGCGCAAGGACAGCTTCCTCGGCGCCGCCGAAGCGCAGGCGTTCATCACCGGCGAGATCGACACCATGCAGAAGTTCGCCGGCAAGAAGTAAAGCCGTCGCAACCCGGATGGAATCGCCATGCTGAACCGCCTGCTGCGCGCGTCGCCCTACATCGTGGTGCAGCTGGTCGCGATGTATCTCTACCAGGTGGCGGGCCGCATCGATTTTCCGGCAGCGCCGGGACGGATCGGGCCGGACTTCTGGCCCAAGTCCATCCTGGTGCTGCTGGGGTTGGTCTGCGTCTATGAAATCATCAAGAACCTGCTGATCGGCGAAACCTTCACCGCGGCCGGCCTGCTCGAAAAGTTCATGAAGGACAGCGGCGAAGTCGAGGGCGAGGAGAAGCAGCGCAGCTATCCGCTGCTGCTGGCCGGCGGCATCGTCCTGACCATCATCTACGTCGTCACCATTTCCTCGCTCGGCTTCTTCCTCGCCACCATCACCTACCTCGCGCTGTTCATGGTCATCGGGCGCTATCGGAACTGGACCGTGATAGCCATCTCCAGCCTGCTCGGTTCGCTGGCACTGGTGTTCATTTTCATGAAGGTGGTGTACGTCTCGCTGCCGCTCGGGGTGGAGCCCTTCTCGGCGGTTTCGCTATTGCTGCTGCGGGTCATGGGAGTGCATTAGCGTGAAAAGGCCAATTCAAAGCGACGGGTTATGTCCGAGCGAAGCGAGCCGACTGGAAGCCTCCCCGCGAGGGGAGGATGGGAGGGGTGGGCCTTCAATTCGCATTTCGCGTGTTTCATCCTCGGACGGTGGCTCTTGCTGCCATAAGCGTTAAATGGAAGCCCTGGTCCACCTCGGCAACGGCTTCCTGCAGGTGCTGCAGCCGGCCAACCTGCTGGTGCTGTTCATCGGCCTGGTGCTGGGCATGCTGGTCGCGGTGTTGCCGGGGCTGACGCTGGTGATGGGCGTGGTTTTGGCGCTGCCCTTTACCTACACCATGGAACTGCTGCCGGCGATCATCCTGCTGACGGCCATGTACGTGTCCGGCACCTACGGCGGCGCCTTCACCGCCATCCTGTTCCGCATTCCGGGCGAACCGATCGACGTTCCCCTGCTGTGGGACGGCTACACCATGGCGCGCAAGGGCCAGCCGGCCAAGGCCCTGGGCTGGACGCTGTTCGCGGCACTGGGCGGCGGCCTGGTGACGACCACGGTGATGGTGCTGGCCTCGGCACCGGTGGCGAAGTTCGCGCTGACTTTCTCCTCGCCGGAATATTTCGCCATCATCATCTTCGGCCTTGCCAGCGTGGTCTCGCTCGGCGGCGGCTCGATCACCAATGCCGCCATCAGCCTGATGCTGGGCCTGCTGATCGCCACCGTCGGCGTCGATTCGATCTACGGCGCCGAGCGTTTCGCCTTCGGCGTGCCCTTCCTCCAGGACGGCATCGAATACCTGCTGGTGATGGTCGGGGCCTACGGCCTGGGCGAAGTGTTCACCCGCATGGAAAAGGGCTTCGCCGGCGATGGCACGCCGGCCGACACCGATCGCCGCATCAACACCGAATTCCCCACCATCGCCGAAATGCTCAAGCTGAAGATGACTTTTTTGCGCAGCTCGCTGGTCGGCATCATTGTCGGCATCATCCCCGGCGCCGGCGCCACCGTCGCTTCCTTCGTCGCCTACGGCGCCGAGGGCCAGTACGGCAAGCGCGGCAAGGAACTTGGCAGCGGCATCGCCGAAGGCATCGTCGCGCCGCAGACCGCGGCCACATCCTCGGTCGGCGGCGCGATGATTCCGTTGCTGACCATGGGCATCCCCGGCAGCGGCGCCACCGCCATCATCCTCGGCGCCTTCCTGCTGCACGGCATGCAGCCGGGGCCGCAGGTCTTCGTCACCTCGGGGCCTTTCGTCTATGCCGTGTTCGCCTCGATCTTCCTCGGCGTGATCGGCATGTGCATCATCGGCTACTTCGCCATCAAGCCGCTGGTCAAGGTGCTCGAACTGCCCGAGGCAGTGGTCTCGGCCTTCGTCGTGCTGTTCTGTTTCATCGGCGCCTTCGCCGCGCGCAACAACCTCTCCGACCTGTACGTCATCACCGCCTTCGGCATCCTCGGCTACCTGTTCGAGAAGTTCAAATTCCCCATCGCGCCGATGGTGCTCGGCGTCATCCTCGGCCCGCTGGCCGAAAGCTCCTTCATGACCATGATGGTCAGCCACGGCAACGACTGGACGGTGCTCATGGGGCGGCCGATCAGCGCCACGGTGATGGTGTTGGCGGTGGTCGCGCTGGTGTATCCGATTCAACGCCAGTTGCGCGAGAAAACCCGGCGCAGCGGAAGCTAGCGGCAAAGGCAAGCTGAATCCGATGGAGACGATTATCACCGTCATCCCGGGCTTGACCCGGGATCCAGATACGACCGCCGACTGGATTCCGGCTTTCGCCGGAATGACGAATCAATCCTTCGGTTTCAACCTGACTCCGTATTAGCGACAGAAAGGCAGCATGGCAATGGACAAGGCAGTCACTTCCCTGATCGAAGCCGCGCGCGTTGCGCAGCGTCAGTACGAAACCTTTGACCAGGCCGCGGTCGATGCCGTGGTC
>JBIKLV010000103.1:0-12642 GCA_044359585.1 Sulfuritalea sp.
CGGCCCGGCCGGCATGGAAGCCGCCATCACCGCGCGCCGCCGCGGCCACAGCGTGACCGTGTTCGACAAGGCCGACAAGATCGGCGGCAACCTCGCCGCCTATGCCGCCAACGACCTGGCGCGCCCAGCGGACCTGCAGAGCGTGATCGACTATTACGGCGTGATGGCGAAGAAGCTCGGCGTCGAAGTGCGGCTCAACACCGAGGCCAATGCCAAGTTCATGCGCAGCGTGCTGCACGAATACGACGCCTGCATCGTCGCGGCCGGCGCCCGCACCGACCTCGAATCCTTCAAGTACATGCCGGGCAGCGAACTGCTGATCGACGCGCTGGAAGTCGCCCACGGCAGGAAGACGGTGGGCAAGCGCGTGGTGATGCTTGGCGGCGGCGCGATCGGCCTGACGATTTCCGAGTTCCTGCAAAAGGCCGGCCACGAAGTCACGGTGGTCGAAAAAGACAAGCGCATCGGCGGCGACATCATGCCCACCTTCAAGTGGCGCCATACCGCCTGGGTCGACGAACTCGGCATCAAGACCATCTGTTTGGCGCAACTGGTCAAGGTCACGGCGGAAGGCGCGACGGTGAAAACGGCCAAGGGCGAGGAGATTTTCGTTCCCTGCGACAACGTCATCGTCTCCAGCCCGCGCAAGGCCAACCACGACCTGTTCTACGAGTTCCAGTGGATGATCGACGAACTGCACGGCGGCGGCGACGCCACGGTGCCACGCGGCCTCGATGCCGCGATCCAGGAGGGTTACAAACTCGGCGTTCGCATCTAGTTCCGTTCGCCCTGAGCCTGTCGAAGGGCCCTTCGACAGGCTCAGGGCGAACGGCTTCATCATCCAGGTGTGGCATTTGTGGCCATGACCGTAAGGTAAATTGCGTTAAGGAGGAGTGACGGCATGTCTTATAGCGCCCATGTCGATACCTTTACCGGCGACAACCTGCCGCCGCCCGAGGCGCAGCCGGAGTTTCTGTTCGACCTGCCGGAATTGAAGTTTCCCGAGCGCATGAACTGCGCGACGGAACTGCTTGACCAGCACGTGGCGGAAGGCAGGGGAGGGCGGGTCTGCATCCAGGCGCCGAACCTGCGCTGGACCTATGCCGACCTGCAGGAGAAGGCCAACCGCATCGCCAACGTGCTGGTGAAGGACCTCGGCGTGGTGCCGGGCAACCGCGTGCTGCTGCGCGCACCGAACAACCCGATGATGGCCGCCTGCTGGTTCGCGGTGATGAAAGTCGGCGCTGTCGCCACGGCGACCATGCCGCTGTTGCGCGCCAAGGAACTCAAGCATGTGATTGCCAAGGCGAAGGTAACGCATGCCCTGTGTGACCTGCGCCTGGCCGAGGAACTCAAGCTCGCCGCCGCCGATTCGCCTGAGCTGAAGCACATTCGCTGGTTCAACGACGCCTCTGCCGACGGCCTCGAAGCTGCGATGGCGAAGCATTCTGCCGAGTTCAAGAACGTCGATACCGCACGCGACGACACCTGCATCCTCGCCTTCACTTCCGGCACCACCGGCCAGCCCAAGGCCACCATGCACTTCCACCGCGACGTCATGGCCTCCTGCGTTTGCTGGCCACCCTACGTTTTGCGGCCGACACCGGACGACATCTTCATGGGCACGCCGCCGCTGGCCTTCACCTTCGGCCTCGGCGGGCTGCTGCTGTTCCCGCTTTCCATCGGCGCCTCGACCGTGCTGCTGGAGCAGGGCGCACCGCAGGACCTGGTCGATGCGGTGCTGAAATACCACGCCACCATCCTGTTCACCGCGCCGACTTCCTACCGCGCGATCGCCGCCATTGCCGGGCCCTTGCGCACCAGCACGCTGAGGAAATGCGTGTCTGCCGGCGAGGCCTTGCCGGCGGCGACGCGTGCGTTGTGGAAGGAAGCCACCGGCATCGAGATGATCGACGGCATCGGCGCCACCGAACTGATGCACATCTTCATCTCGGCCGACGAGAAGGAAGCGCTGCCCGGCGCCACCGGCAAAGTGGTGCCCGGTTACGTCGCCTGCATCATGGATGACGAGGGCAAGCCGGCGAAGACGGGCGAGATCGGCAAGCTCGCGGTCAAGGGCCCGACGGGTTGTCGCTATCTGGCCGACGAGCGCCAGGCCAGCTACGTCAGGAACGGCTGGAACTACACGGGCGATGCCTATGCGCTGGATGGCGACGGGTATTTTCACTATCACTCGCGCACCGACGACATGATCATCTCGGCCGGCTACAACATCGCCGGTCCGGAAGTCGAAGACGCGCTGCTGCGTCACCCCAAGGTGGCCGAATGCGGCGTGATCGGCGTGTCCGATGACGAGCGCGGCCAGGTGGTCAAGGCCTTCGTCGTGCTGCGTCCCGGTAACGATCCCGCGCCGGAGACGGCCAGGGAGTTGCAGGATTACGTCAAGCAGAACATCGCCCCCTACAAGTACCCGCGCCAGGTGGAGTTCGTCGCCAGCCTGCCGCGCACCGAAACCGGCAAGCTGCAGCGCTTCCGCCTGCGGGCGCCAAGATAAGGAGAAGCAGATGAAGACATTGTTACCGCCCGGCTGGCCGCTGGCCAAGGGTTACAGCCACGGCGTCATGGCGCGCGGGCAGATGGTGTTCGTCGCCGGCCAGGTCGGCTGGGACGAGAAGTGCGAGTTCCCCGGTCCGGATCTGGTGACCCAGGCCGAGCAGGCGCTGAAGAACATCGTCGCCATCCTGGCCGAAGCCGGGGCCAAACCGGAGCACATCGTGCGCATGACCTGGTACCTCGGCAGCAAGGAGGAATACTGGGCCAAGCAGAAGGAACTCGGCGCCGTGTTCCGCCGCCTGATCGGGCACTACGGTGCCGCGATGACTGCGGTGCAGGTGGCCGGCTTCGTCGAGGAAGGGGCCAGGGTCGAGATCGAGGCCACCGCCGTCATCCCTGACTGATAGCGGATGGATGATGAGCGCTGGTTGCGCATCCTGCAACGCATGCCCGAGGTCGAGGAGGCTGCCGGACCGCCGCTCGCCGTGGCCTTCATCGGCAGTGAAGACTATGCCGCGAAGCGCGGCCAGGCCTGGCTCTGGTGGCCGGGTAGTCACGCGCGTGCCACCGGGCCGGTCGCCTTCGACGGCGGCTATCCGGCCGACTGGGGCCTGCTGCTGGTGATGAACGATCACGCCATTGCAAGAGTCGGCGCTGACGGCACGGCGTGCATGGCCCACCTTGCGCGCCTGCTCGACATCAAGGCCTTCGTCTTGCGCCTGCGCGACGAACTGGACGAGTCCGGCGTATTGGAATTCATTGAAACACTGGAACTGGCAACGCCCAAGCATTGATGACTACAGCACTTGAAGAGACCGAACAAACGTTCGGCGACATGAGCCGGTGGCAGTCCATGCTCGACCGTCAGCGTGAGCTGTTTGTCGAGATGGACTCCGGTTCGCGGCTCGGCTTCGTTTCGCGTGAGGCGTCAGGCATCCTGCCCGGCAAACATCGCGAAGGCGTGCAGGTGGTGACCGAGGTGCCGATGATGGCATGGGAGATCGAGAATGGCGGCATGTCGGCGCGCATCGAGCGCTTTGCCGGGCTTGCCACGACCCGCGTCGACGTCCTGCTGGTGGCGGATCGCGAGGCCATGGAGACCATGCTCGCCGCGTTGGGCGGCGACATGCTGAAAACCATCAAGCAACTGATCCGGCGCGGCAACATCATGTTCTTCCTGTTCAAGAACAAGACCCAATTGCAGGATGCCGGTTACGAGGACTTCCTCGAATCGCTGGGTTTGGCTTTTATCGGAGCCTGCCGGTGATCTTCATCAACCCTCATGGCGCGCCGGAACTGGCCTGCGACCACTGCGGCTGCCGCTGGGTCGATCGCCTCAAGGGCAAGGCCTACTGCTACGAGTGCGGCGAAGAAGTGACCGACGAAGCCATCGCCGAATTCCAGGCGGCGGCGGTCGAATTCGCGGCCAAGCATTCGCCGCCGGCGGCCGGCTGACTCGAATCGCCGTGTCGCCGGCGCCGACTTTCATCGTTCGCTGAACCATGTGGCAACCACCGCAGCGAATTGCCTTCAGGGCCGCGCCGGGCCGTATCCCGACGCGTGACGAGGCCGCCGCTTCGCGCCTGTTCAGCCCGCTGAACCACGGTCCCTTGCAGCTGACTTCAAGGACCTGGGTGCCGGCAATGGTGCCCTGGCGAGCCGACCCGGATGGCAACGTGACGCAGACCGTGGTCGATTGGTATGCGCGGCTGGCCGAGGGGCAGCCCGGGTGCATCGTGATCGAGGCCACGGGCATCCGCGACGTGCCGAGCGGCCCGCTGCTGCGGATCGGCCACGACCGCTACATCGACGGCCTGCGGCGGGTGGTCGATGCCATCCACCGTCATGGCGAGGGCAAGACCCGCGCCTATATCCAGCTCATCGACTTCCTCGGCGTCAAGCGCCGGCCGGAACGGGAAAAGTACCTGGAGCGCTTTCTGCGCATCACCAATGACCATCGCACGGCGCTGGCCATGGAAGGCGCAACGGACGATGCGGTGCGCGAGCGCATCCTTGGCCTGGACGACGCAGCGCTGCAGGCCGCACTTGGAGCGCGCGAATGGGAGGCCCTGCAGAAGGGCGCCCGCGAACGCGTGACGGATACCGAACTGCCGCACATTCGCGACCTGCCCAGCGTGCTTCCGGGGCTGTTTGCCGACGCGGCTCGGCGTTCGCGCGACGCCGGCTTCGACGGCGTCGAACTGCATTACGCGCATGCCTACACCATGGCGTCCTTCCTTTCCGCGACCAACACGCGCGACGACGGCCATGGTGGCAGCCGCGATGGGCGATTGCGCCTGCCGCTGGAGGTCTACCGTGCGGTCAGGGCGGAAGTCGGCGCCGGCTACACGGTCGGTTGCCGCATGCTGGCCGAGGAATGCATCGAGGGCGGCAGCGGGCTTGACGATGCCGTCTTCTTCGCCCTGGGATTCGCCCGCGAGGGCATGGATTTCCTCTCCTTCTCGCGCGGCGGCAAGTTCGACGACGCGAAGCAGCCCAAGGTCGGGGAGGCGGTCTATCCCTACACCGGCGTTTCCGGCTACGAATGCATGCCGTCTTACCTTTCCGACGAGAAGGGTCCCTTCGGCCGCAACCTCGCCGCGACGCGTGCGCTGCGCCAGGCACTTCGCAACGCCGGCCTGATGACGCCGGTGGTCGCCGCCGGCGGCATCCACAACTTCGAGCAGGCGGAGGCGGCGCTGGCCGACGGCATCGCCGACATCATCGGCAGCGCGCGGCAGAGCCTGGCCGATCCGGGATGGTGGAAGAAGCTGCGCGAGGGCCGTGGCGCCGAAGTACGACAGTGCGAATACAAGAACTACTGCGAGGGCCTCGACCAGAAACACAAGGACGTCACCTGCCAGCTATGGGACCGCGTCGCCCTCGACGAGCCCGGTCTCGCGCGCAGCCGCGACGGCAAGCGGCGGTTGGTGGCGCCGGCGGACTGGTAGGAAGTCAGATAACGGTGGAGTCCGGCAGAGAGAGGCCTGCTCGATAACATGACGCCGGCTTGGAGTGTTGCGGTGTTGATTCTGTTCAAGGCCTTGATCCAGTTCTCGGACTCCCCCTTCGATGGCGGCGCGCCCTGATCGCGGGATACAGGTCGAACATACTTCCGAGCCGGACCGACATCGGTCTTGCTGCGCCGCGAGATGGCGGTTTCTTCAATGTTGGTGCCTCGTTTGGCTTTTCCACTGCGTTGCTTTGCTGCGCCGCTCACTGCTATGCACATTGCTGCATATTGGTTGGCTTATGGGCCAATGAAAAGATGCGATTCCCTTTCGCGCTGCCAGCGCCGGCCACAACCGTGAATTGACGGTTGGGTTCCGATTTCGGCAGCGCTGAGATGGCAACCCGTATCTCAATAAGAATCCAGCCGTCAGTTCAGTTGGCGGCGAGTCAAGGCCAGGAGAAAACAATGACCGTCAAGCTGTCCCTCAGAGTAAACGGCAAGCAAGTCGACGCGGAGATCGATCCGCGCATTTTGCTGGCCCAGTTCCTCCGCGAAAACCTGCATTTGACAGGCACCCATGTCGGCTGCGATACGGGGCAATGCGGCGCATGCACCGTGCATCTCGACGGTCGCGCCGTGAAGTCCTGCAATCTGCTGGCAATCCAGGCGCAAGGCGCCGAGGTGGTGACCATCGAGGGACTGGCCGCGCCGAACGGCGACATGCATCCGATGCAGGCGGCATTCAAGGAGTGTCATGGCCTGCAGTGCGGCTTCTGCACGCCGGGCATGGTGATGAGCGCGACGGCCTTGCTCAAGGAAAATCCGAAGCCTACCGAGGAACAGATTCGCGGCGGTCTCGACGGCAACATGTGCCGTTGTACCGGTTACCACAACATCGTCAAGGCGGTGCAGACCTGCGCCGCGGGGAGCTGATCATGGGCGCGAACATTCCCAACGGCATAGGTGCTTCACCACGGCGCAAGGAAGACGAGCGCTTCCTCACCGGCGCCGGCAACTATACCGACGACATCAACTTCCAGGGCCAGACCTACGCCTACTTCCTGCGCTCGCCGCATGCGCATGCCGCGATCAAGGGCATCGACACCGCAGCCGCTGCCGCGGCACCGGGCGTGGTGGCGATCTTCACCGGAGCCGATCTCGCGGCGGCCAAGGTGGGCGGCCTGCCTTGCGGCTGGCTGATCACCGACATGAGCGGCCAACCGATGAAGGAACCGCCGCATCCGCCGCTGGCCCAGGGCAAGGTGCATCACGTCGGCGACCAGGTCGTGGTGGTGATCGCCGAGACCTATTTTCAGGCCAGGGACGCCGCCGAGTTGATCGAGGTCGACTACGACGTGCTCGATGCCGTGGTTGACGTCGCCACGGCTACCGAACCGGGCAAGCCGCAGGTGCATGAAATGGCGCCGAACAATACTTGCTACGTCTGGGGCCATGGCGACAAGGCCGGCGTTGACAAGGCCTTCTCCGGTGCGGCGCACGTGACGACGCTGGAGTTCCGCAACAATCGCCTGATCCCCAACGCGATCGAGCCGCGCGCGGCAGTGGCGCAGTACTCGCGCAGCGAGGACGCCTACACGCTGCACGTCTCGAACCAGAACCCGCACGTCGAGCGCCTGCTGATGACGGCATTCGTCCTCGGCCTGCCCGAGCACAAGGTGCGCGTGATCGCACCCGACGTCGGCGGCGGCTTTGGCTCGAAGATATTCCTCTACGCCGAGGAGACGGTGATTACCTGGGCGGCCAAGCGCGTCAACCGGCCGATCAAGTGGACCTGCGAACGCTCCGAGTCCTTCATGTCCGACGCCCACGGCCGCGACCATGCGACCAAGGCCGAACTGGCGATGGACAAGGACGGCAAATTCCTCGCCATGCGGGTGCATACCAAGGCCAATCTGGGCGCCTATCTTTCCACCTTCGCCTCGTCGGTGCCGACGATTCTCTACGCGACGCTGCTGGCCGGGCAATACACGACGCCGGTGATCTACGCCGAAGTCACCGGGGTTTTCACCAACACCGTGCCGGTCGACGCCTATCGTGGCGCGGGACGGCCCGAGGCGACCTACGTCGTCGAGCGCCTAGTATCGAAGGCCGCCGTGGAGATGGGCATCGACCAGGCGGAAATCCGTCGCCGAAATTTCATCACCAGCTTCCCCTACGCCACGCCGGTTGGCCTCACCTATGACACGGGCAATTACGAGGCGACCCTTGCGGCGGCCATCCGGATCGCCGACGTCGCCGGTTTCCCGGCGCGGCGCGAGGAGGCGAAGAAGCGCGGCAAGCTGCGCGGCATCGGTTACTCCTGCTACATCGAGGCCTGCGGCCTGGCGCCGTCGAATATCGCCGGTGCATTGGGTGCGCGCGCCGGCCTGTTCGAGGCCGGCGAGGTCCGCGTTCATCCGACCGGATCGGTGACCATCTTCACCGGCTCGCACAGCCATGGCCAGGGCCACGAAACGACCTTCGCCCAGGTGGTGTCGGAGCGTCTCGGAATTCCCTTCGAGAATGTCGATGTGGTGCACGGCGACACGGGGCGGATTCCCTTCGGCATGGGGACCTACGGTTCTCGTTCGCTGTCGGTCGGCGGCACCGCGATCATGAAGGCCATCGACAAGGTGGTGGCCAAGGGCAAGAAGATCGCCGCCCACCTGCTGGAGGCCGCCGACAGCGACATCGTGTTCGAGAACGGCAATTTCAAGGTGGCCGGCACCGACAAGCAGGTCGCCTTCGGCCAGGTGGCCTTCGCCGCCTACGTGCCGCACAACTACCCGCTCGACAAGCTGGAGCCGGGCCTCAACGAGACCGCCTTCTACGATCCGACCAACTTCACCTATCCCGCCGGCAGCCACATCTGCGAGGTCGAGGTCGACCCGGAAACCGGTGTCACCAAGGTGGTGAACTACGTCGCCTCGGATGACTTCGGCAACATCGTCAATCCGATGATCGTCGAAGGCCAGGTGCATGGCGGGCTCGCCCAGGGCATCGGCCAGGCGCTGCTGGAAGCGGCGGTGTACGACACCGAAAGCGGCCAGTTGCTGTCCGGCAGTTATGCCGACTACGCGATGCCGCGCGCCGACGACGTGCCGAGCTTCAAGGTCGATACCCAGGTCACGCCCTGCACGCACAACCCGCTGGGCGTCAAGGGTTGCGGCGAGGCCGGCGCGATCGGTTCGCCGCCCGCCGTGATCAGTGCCATCGTGGACGCCCTGAAGGAATTCGGCGTGACCGACGTGCAGATGCCAGCGACGCCTAGTCGCGTCTGGCATACCATCCAGAACGCCCGCGCCTGAGAGGAGAACAGACATGTACGGATTCGAATATCATCGCCCGGGCTCGCTGGCCGACGCTGCCGCACTGCTGGGCAAACTGGGGGAGAGCAAGCCGCTGGCCGGCGGCCAGACGCTGATCGCCACCATGAAGCAGCGCCTGGCGCAGCCTTCCGACCTCGTCGATCTGGCCGCCATCGCCGAAATGCGCGGCATCAAGCTCGAGGGCGACACAATCAGCATCGGCGCCCTGACGCGACATGCCGAGGTCGCCGCCTCGGCCGAGGTGAAACAGCGCATTCCCGCGCTGGCCCGCCTCGCCAGTACCATCGGCGACCGCCAGGTGCGCGCCATGGGCACCATCGGCGGCTCGGTGGCCAACAATGATCCGGCGGCCGACTATCCGGCTGGCGTACTCGGGCTCGACGGCACCGTGGTGACCAACAAGCGCCGTATCACCAGCGCCGACTTTTTCACCGGCATGTACGAAACGGCCCTGCAGCCCGGCGAACTGATCACCTCGATCAGCTTCCCGGTGCCCAAGCGCGCGGGTTATGCCAAGTTTCCCAACCCGGCGTCGCGCTTCGCCCTGGTCGGCGTCTTCGTCAGCCAGGCGGCCAACGGCAGCGTGCGCGTCGCGGTGACCGGCGCCGGTCCGGGTGTGTTCCGCGTGGCAGAGATGGAGAAGGCGCTTGCCGCCAATTTTTCCGTCGACGCGATTGCCGGCGTCAAGCTTGCGGCTGACGGCCTCAACACCGACATCCACGCCGATGCTGAGTATCGTGCCCACCTGATCGGGGTCATGGCCAGGCGCGCCGTGGCGGCTGCGCTGGCCTGAGTTGCAAACCCGGCGGGAGCGGCGTCCGGCAGTTGGCTGGACGTCCTCCCGTTCTTTTTTGGAAACCTCCGTGCCGCAATCCATAGACGAACTGCAACAGCGCCTGGCCGCTGCCGACTACATCGCCTCGCGCGGACTGGCTACCGCTGCTTTTCTCGCGCTGCGCATGGGCCGCCCCCTGCTGCTGGAAGGCGAGGCAGGTACCGGCAAGACCGAAATCGCCAAGGTGCTGGCGGCGACGCTCGGGCGGCCGCTGATACGCCTGCAGTGCTATGAAGGACTCGACATCGCTTCGGCGGTGTACGAGTGGAACTACCCGCGACAGATGATCGAGATCCGGCTCGCCGAAGCCGCAGGCGACGCCACGCGCGAGCAGTTGGCGACCGACATCTTCGCCGACCGCTTCCTGATCCGCCGCCCGCTGTTGCAGGCGCTGGAAGGTGACCCGGCCGCGCCGCCGGTGCTGCTGATCGACGAACTGGATCGCACCGACGAGCCCTTCGAGGCCTTCCTGCTCGAAGTGCTGTCCGACTTCCAGGTCTCGATTCCGGAACTCGGCACCATCAAGGCCACGGTCCCGCCCATCGTCATCCTGACGTCAAACCGCACGCGTGAAATCCACGATGCGGTCAAGCGCCGCTGCCTCTACCACTGGGTCGACTACCCGGATGCCGCGCGCGAACTCGACATCGTGCGGCGCAAGTCACCCGGCGCCGCCGAGCGCCTCACCGGCGAGATCGTCGGCTTCGTGCAGAACCTGCGCGGGCAGGATCTGTTCAAGCTGCCCGGCGTGGCCGAGACCATCGACTGGACGCGGGCGCTGATGGAACTCGACCGCATCTGCCTCGACCCCGAGACCATCAACGACACGCTCGGCGTTCTGCTCAAGTACCAGGACGACATCGCGCGCATCAAGGGCAGCGAAGCGGCGTCCATCCTGGCGCAGGTGCAGGCCGACATGGCGGCGGGACGCTGAGATGAGCCTGTTGCGGATGCCAGAGGCATCCGAAGGTCGCCTTCCGGAAAACGTGATGCACTTCGCACGCGTGCTGCGCACCGCCGGCATGCCGGTCGGCACGCATCAGGTGCTGGCGGCGCTGGACGCCGTGGCGGTGGCCGGCATCGGCCGCCGCGAGGATTTCTACTGGACCTTGGCCGCAGTCTTCATCGACCGGCGCGAGCAGCGCGAGCTGTTCGACCAGGCCTTCCACATGTTCTGGCGCGATCCGGACCTGCTCGGACGCATCATGCACATGATGCTGCCAAAGGTCGAAGGCCTGCCGGCGGAGCGCGACAGGAATCACCACCGCCTGCAGGAGGCCTTCGGGCGCGGCGCGCCCGAATCGCCGAAGCTGGAGCAGGAAGCGCAGCAGGAAATCGAGATAGACGCCTTTCTCAGCTTTTCCTCGCGCGAACTCCTGCAGCAGATGGACTTCGAGTCCATGACCGGCGCCGAACTCGCGGCAACACGCCAGTTGATCGCGCGCCTGCGCCTGCCGCTGCGGGAAGTGCGCACCCGGCGCCTCGCACGCGACCCCCGAGGCGCGCGCATCGACGGTCGGGCCACGCTGCGGGCGGCGATTGCGGGGCAGGGCGACATCATTCCGCTGCGCCGCGCCGCGCAGCGCACCGTGCCGCCGCCGCTGGTCGTGCTGGTGGACATCTCGGGATCGATGAGTCGCTATGCGAGGATGTTCCTGCACTTCGTCCATGCCCTGAGCAACAACCCCAACCCGTCGCGCCAGCGCGTCTCGGTGCTGCTGTTCGGCACGCGCCTGACTTCGATCACCCGTGAGCTGAGGCAGCGCGACGTCGATG
Organism: Sulfuritalea sp.; assembly: GCA_044359585.1. Taxonomy (GTDB): domain Bacteria; phylum Pseudomonadota; class Gammaproteobacteria; order Burkholderiales; family Rhodocyclaceae; genus Sulfuritalea. Next base: position 11,408 of record JBIKLV010000103.1, read on the forward strand.
TGGCGCTCGATCGCGTTTCGGCGCGGGTCAAGGACTGGGCGGGAGGCACCCGCATCGGCACCTGCCTGCATGACTTCAACCGCCTCTGGTCGCGGCGCCTGCTGGGGCAGAATGCCAGCGTACTGCTGCTGACGGACGGCCTCGATCGCGATGGGGGCGCCGGCCTGGAAGCGGAGATGGAACGCCTGCACAAGTCCTGCCGGCAACTGATCTGGCTCAATCCGCTGCTGCGCTTCGACGGATTCGAAGCGCGCGCCGCCGGCATCGTGGCGATGCGTCCGCACGTCGACCTGTTCCTGCCGGCACACAACCTGGATAGCCTTGCCGACCTCGGCGAGATACTCGCGGCGCGGTCACCATCGCGTCGGGCCGAGGCCCGCGCCGCCTGACACCAAGAACGAAGGAGCAACGCCAATGGAAATGCAAGGAGAGCAGCGTATTCCTACCGATCAGCGCGCGGTGTGGGATGGCCTCAACGACCTCGATGTACTGAAAGCCTGCATTGCCGGCTGCGAGTCCATCGAACGCGTCACCGAGTCGGAACATCATGTCACGCTGACGGCGGCGGTCGGGCCAGTCAAGGCGAAGTTCAAGGGCAAGATGCATCTGGAAGACCTGAATCCACCAAATTCCTATCGCATACGCTTCGAAGGCCAGGGCGGCGTCGCCGGCCACGCCAAGGGTGATGCTGCGGTATCGCTGAAGGCCGATGGCGCGGGCACGCTGATGAGCTACACGGTGCATGCCCAGGTCGGAGGCAAGCTGGCTCAAGTGGGGTCGCGCCTGATCGATGCGGCGGCAAAAAAGATAGCGGACGATTTCTTCAGTGCCTTCAATGCGCGCGTGGCGCCGGCACCAAGCGAAGCCGGTGCGGAGCCGATGCCGGCGCCCGCTGCGTCAGGTATTCCGGCCTGGGTCTGGGTGGCTGGCGGCGCGGTCGCCCTGGTGCTGCTTTATTTCGCGACACGCTGATTGGCGTCCAATCGTCTTGGCGGCACGTCAACGCAAAAGGGGGCTTGCGCCCCCTTTCGTCAAAATTGCTTCTGCCTCAGGCCGCCTTCGGCGGCCAGTCGAAGTTCGGCAGCGTCTTCAGCGAAGCCTGCAGGTCGGCGTCGGAGTAGGCGAAGTCCTGCATGTTGCCGGAGAAGTAGTTCTCGTAGGCGGCCATGTCGAAGTGGCCGTGGCCGGAGAGGTTGAAGAACAGCGTCTTCGGCTCGCCGCTGGCCTTGCAGCGC
>JBIKLV010000104.1:0-12634 GCA_044359585.1 Sulfuritalea sp.
CCTGCCGCTGTGCCACGTCGCCGAGCGCTCCAGCGGCGCCTATTTCTCGCTCTACACCGGCACCAAGCTCAATTTCGTCGAGAACCCGGAAACCATCCCCGAGAACGTGCGCGAGATCGCGCCCACGGTGTTCGGCGCCGTGCCGCGCGTCTGGGAGAAGTTCTATTCCGGCGTCAGCATCGCGCTCAAGGAATCCAATGCCTTCGAGCAGTGGGCCTACAAGCTGGCCATCGGCATCGGCCTGGAAAAGGTGCGCCGTTACGAAAAGGGCGAGGCCATCGGCAGCGGTCTGGAGTTCGCCCACTGGCTGGCGCGGGCATTGGTACTGAACAACGTGAGGAAGCTGATCGGCATTCATCGCAGCCGCATACTGATCACCGGCGCGGCGCCGATCTCGCCGGATCTGGTGCGCTGGTACATGGCGCTGGGCGTGCCGATGCTGGAAGTCTGGGGCATGACCGAGACCGGCAGCGTTGCCGTCGGCACGCCGATCGATCGCATCAAGCCCGGTTCCATCGGCATCGCCAATGCGCCCAACGAGGTGCGCCTGTCCGACGAAGGCGAGATCCTGGTGCGCGGGCCGAACGTCTTCATGGGCTACCTCAACCAGCCGGAGAAGACCGCCGAGACCATCGATGCCGAAGGCTGGCTGCATACCGGCGACGTCGGCACGGTGGATGGCGACGGGTATTTCAGGATTTCCGACCGGCTCAAGGACATCATCATCACCGCCGGCGGCAAGAACATCACGCCCTCGGAGATCGAGAACCAGCTCAAGTTCTCGCCCTATGTCACCGATGCGGTGGTCATCGGCGACAAAAAGCCCTACCTGGTCTGCCTGATCATGATCGACCAGGAGAACGTCGAGAAATTCGCCCAGGACAACGACGTGCCCTTTTCCAACTACGCCAGCCTGACGCGGGCGCCGGAAGTGCAGAAGCTGATCGAGGGCGAGATTGAGCGGGTCAACAAGCAATTCGCGCGCGTCGAGCAGGTCAAGAAGTTCCGCCTAATCGAGAAGAAGCTCGGCGCCGAGGATGAGGAACTGACCCCGACCATGAAACTAAAGCGTAAGCTAGTCAGTCAGAAATATGCCGAGCTGATCGAGTCGATGTACCGGGATTAGCCCAATTGATTCAGCAGTACCCATAACGAGGAGAAACCATGAAGAAAAGCATGAAACTGGCCGTGGCGGCGCTGGCCGTCGCAGGAGTCGGCGCCGGCAATACGGCGATAGCCGCCGAACAGATGGGCGTCAGCAAGAACGAGATCGTCATCGGCACCATCCAGGATCTTTCCGGCCCGCTGGCCGGCTTCGGCAAGGCGCTGCGCTTCGGCATGCAGATGCGCGTCGACGAGGTTAACGAATCGGGCGGCATCAACGGCCGCAAGCTCAAGTTCATCGCCGAGGATTCCGGCTACGACCCGAAGAAGGGCCTGCTCGCGGCGCAGAAGATGGTGCAGCAGGACAAGCTCTTTGCCATGGTCGGCACCATCGGCACGGCGGTCAACCTCGCCACCTTCCCGACGCTGTTCGACAAGGGAGTGATGAACCTCTTCCCGCTCACCGCCGCGCGCGAAATGTACGACCCGCTGCACAAATTGAAGTTCTCGTTTGCCGCGCCCTACTACACGCAGATGCGCATCTCCATGAAGTGGATGGCCAAGGAGCGCGGTTCCAAGAAGTTCTGCGTCATCTACCAGGATGACGATTTCGGCACCGAGGTATTGAAGGGCGCCGAGGACGGCCTCAAGGACATCAACATGACCTTCGCCGAGAAGACCTCCTTCAAGCGCGGCGCCACCGACTTCTCGGCGCAGGTGTCGAAGATGAAGGCTGCCGACTGCGACACCGTGGTGCTCGGCACCATCATTCGTGAAACCATCGGCACCATCGGTACCGCGCGCAAGATGGGATGGAATCCGAACTTCATCGGTTCCTCGGCGGCCTACACCGACCTGATCCACAAGCTCGGTGGCAAGGCGATGGACGGGCTCTACGCCATGCACCAGGTGGCCGTGCCCTATGCCGACGATTCGTCGAAGAACGTGCGTGACTGGTTCGCGTCCTACAAGGGCAAGTTCAACGAAGAACCGGGCCTCTTCTCCGCGTATGGCTACGTGGCGATGGACATGTTCGTACAAACCGCGAAGAAGACCGGCGCCAACCTGACCACCGACAACTTCATCAAGACCCTGGAGAGCACTACCTTCTCGCGCGACATGTTCGGCAGCCCCGAGTACAAGTTCGGGCCCAAGCAGCATCTGGGCAACGACAAGTCCAAAGTCGGCCAGATCCAGAACGGCCGCTGGGTTGCCGTGACCGACTACCTCGCGCAATAGTCTTCCGCCGTTTCGGGCGTTGGACATAAAAACGGGCGTCCTGCGGGACGCCCGTTCTTTTGCAGGCATCAGGCCGGGAATGCCGCCCTGCCTGGATTAACAGCGACTCAGCGGCAGCGCGCGATCTCGATGTCGGTCATCACCGGCTTCAGCACGCAGCGGGGCGTGACATCGGTCTGCTGCCTTGCGAGTTCCTTCTTCTTCTTTTCCGCAGCAAGGCGGGCCGCCTCCTGCTTGCGATCCTCTTCCGCTTCCCGGGCCAGCCGCTCGAGTTCTTCGGCCTTGCGCTTTTCATCCGCCCTGCGTTTTTCGTCGGCCATCCGCGCCAGTTCCACCTGCTGGCTTTGGCTGTCCATCTCGCGCTGCTGGTCGTCGGGCGATTTTTTTGCCGCGGCCGATCCCGCGATTGCGCCCGCCGCGACGCCGACAGCGGCTCCGGCTGCGACCCCAGCCGACGACGAGCCGCCGCTGTTGATGTTCACGTGAATCCCGCCACTCGAGGCCGGCTTCGCCTCGTCGCGATCCGCGCTTTTCGGCACGGACGACGGCGAACTGGCGCTCGACTTCGAGGACGACGAGCGGCTGCCGGCGCGGGCAGCCTCGCTGGTGGAGGCGACGCATAACAAGATTGCCGCGAGGGCGGCGTGGATTCTGGCAGTGTTCATGATGCGTGGCCCGGCAGGAAAATTGATGGAAGGCTTCAGTTATCGGGTTTGCAACCCTCGGCACAACAGCGCCCGGGCTGGCGACCGATGGCGATGCGGCGCCGCGAGTCGGACAGCATACCCCGGTCAAGAAGATTTTCAAGCAGTTCGACGCGATCGGCCAGCGGGTAGCGGCGGAAGATTTCCTTCTTCATCGCCGCCGGCGAGCCGCCGCCGTGCAGACTGATCACCGAATACCACCCGGCCTGGTAGGAGGCCGTCAGGTCCTCGATGAAGCGCGCGACGGCGATGCGCTTTTCGTAAGGCACGTCCGAGCGGGCCGTCAGCACCTCGGAAATGCGCCCCGCGGTGGCCGGGTTGTGGTCCTCGTCCGGTCCCGGCAGGGTGACGATCAGGCCGCCCGAGACTTCGTGCGCCAGGCGCTGCATGTCGTAGATCTGCGTCGCCAGCAAAAGCTTGCCGATGTTGGAAAACACCGCGTCGGGCATGGTGATGCCGGCAGGTTCGGCGGTGGCATACACCGAGGCGGCAACGCCGCAGGCATAGAAGCCCTCGACGATCTTGATCAGGTCGGTCATCGCCTCGCGCAGGCCGTGCGCGTGCTCGGCGTCGAGGCCGTTGGCCTCGGTCATCAGCGTCCCGGCGCCGATCAGCAGGTCGCCGTAGCCGGCGCGCGCGGCGATGCAGGTGTGGCGGTGGTGGGTGGCGTAGGCATAGGTGAGTTCTTCGCTGTAGCGCCACTCGCCGGCGAGAAAGACCCGCTCCCAGGGCACGAAGACCCTGTCGAACAGGCAGACCGCGGTACTCTGGCCGAAGCGGTTGGAGAACAGCGCGGCCGCTTCGCCCGGCCGGCCGGCCGGGCGCGCCACCAGGGTGAGGCCGGCGACGTCGATCGGCACCGCGCAGCAGACCGCGAAATCGGCATCGGCCGCAGTCATGGCGCGGCCCGGCATCACCAGCAGTTCATGCATGTAGGGGCCGCCGGTGACGATGGCCTTGGTGCCGGAGATCACGATGCCGTCGGCGCGGCGTTCGACGATATGCACGTAGGCATCCGGATTGGCCTGGGCGTGCGGCCGCTTGGAGCGATCTCCCTTGGCATCAGTCATGGCGATGCCGACGGCAAGGTCGGCATCGCGGATGTGCTCGTAATAAGCCCGGGCGCGGGCAAGGTACTCGGTGCCATGCTCGGCGTCGATCGCCGCCGAGCCCTGCAGGATGCCGGCCATGGCGTCGCCGGCCAGGTAGCGCTGCGCGCAGCCGGTGTAGCGGCAGACCAGGCGGATCGCCTCCAGCTTCTGCAGCAGTTCGTCGCTGCTTTGCGGCACGTGCAGCATGCGGTTGTAATCCCTGCCGCCGCCGGCCGCCACCCGCATCAGCACGGCGGTGTCCTCGCGCAAGGCGAAGTCGTAACTGAGCCCGACGGCATTGACGCCCGGCAACAGGGCCGGCTCGTCCGCCACCGAACTCACGGCGCGACCATCGACATAAACGCGCGGCTTGAGTCCGCGCAGGGATTCGGTGTATTCGCCCGCGGTCATCAGCATGGGTGTTCTCCTCATCGTGACTCACGATACTAGCCGCCGAAGCTGCTAAAGTGAAGTCAGCCGGCAGGCCAAGACCGGTACAGGAACCGACCCCATGAATCGACCCCACATGCACGCCCTGGCGCCGGAACTCGAAACCTTCGCCGCCGAACCCTACTACCAGCCCGTCGGGCACGAACTCGACCTGTTCGCGGCGGCAGCGCAAAAGAAGCTGCCGGTGCTGCTCAAGGGGCCGACCGGTTGCGGCAAGACGCGCTTCGTCGAATACATGGCCTGGAAGCTCGGCCGGCCGTTGGTCACCGTCGCCTGCCACGACGACCTCACCAGCGCCGACCTGGTCGGCCGCTACCTGCTGGCCGGCGAGGAAACCGTCTGGCTCGACGGACCGCTGACTGCCGCCGTGCGCGCCGGCGCGATCTGCTACCTGGACGAGGTGGTCGAGGCGCGCAAGGACACCACCGTGGTGATCCATCCGCTGACCGATACGCGCCGCGTGCTGCCGGTGGAAAAGCGCGGCGAACTGGTGCGCGCGCCCGACGACTTCCTGCTGGTGGTCTCCTACAACCCCGGTTACCAGAGCGTGTTGAAGGAACTCAAGCAGAGCACCCGCCAGCGTTTCGTCGCGCTCGATTTCGATTACCCGCCGGCCGAACTCGAAGCCGCCATCGTCGCGCGCGAGACCGGCATAGGCGGCGATGTCGCCGCGCAGCTGGTGAAGCTCGCCGGTCTGACGCGCAACCTCAAGGGCCAGGGCCTGGACGAAGGCGCCAGCACGCGCCTGCTGGTCCATGCCGGACACCTGATCGCCGCCGGCGTGGCGCCGCGCGAGGCTTGCCAGGCCGCGATCGGCCGCGCACTGACCGACGACGGCGACGCGGTCGCATCGGTCGACGACCTGATCCGTGCCGTCTTCTGAAACGGCCCGCCTCGGCGGCGAGGAACTGGGCGCGCGGCTCGATGGCATCTTCAGTTTCGATGTTTCTTCCGGCCGCAGCTACCAGGAACTGATCGACGCGCTGGCACCGCTGCCGCGCGACGAGCAGGAATTCGCGCTGCACTGGGCCCAGGTCGCCGCGCGCACCCACCTCGAAATCGCCTACCTGGCGGTGCTGCTGGTGCCGCAGGCCCTGCGCCGGCTCAGCCGGCGGCAGGCCGAAGCCTGGCTGGTGGCCGCGCTCGAAGGTTTCGACCGCAGCGGCCTGCGCACGGCCGTGGTGCGCCTGCGCGACATTGAAGGCTTTGCGCGCGGCGCGCGCGGCGAAGTGCTTGCGCTGCAGGACGTCGATGCGCGGCTGGGGCGCTTCCTCCAGGGCCTGTCCGGACGCGGGCTGCGCGTCGCGGCGGCGGAGGCGGCGTGGACTGACACCGAAACCGTATTCCTGCCGCCCGTCATCGCGGTGGCCAGTCGCGAGGCCGGCGCCGAACGTTACAAGGCGATCGCTGCCCTGCTCTGGGCCCAGGCCCGCTACGGCACCTTCAATGTCGACCTCGATGCCGCGCTTCCCGCCGGCGCCGGGCGCGATGCCGCGCTGGCCTGGCTGGCTTTGATCGAAGCCCTGCGCCTGGCGGCGCGGCTGGGGCACGAATTGCCCGGTTTGCGCGGCGAACTCGCGGCCATGCTGCACGACCTGCCGCCCGAACTGGACCCGGCACGCGCCATACTCGCCGCGCCCCAGGCCGGCGTCGGCGACAGCCTGGTCTGGCTGCGGCAACACCCGCAGTTGCTTGCCGGTCCGCCGCAGGGCTGCGCGTGGCTGGGCGCCTTGCGTCCGGACGAGGCGCGGCGCCTGCGCGATGCGCGCATCCGGCAGCAGGCGGAAGTGCTGCGCCTGTCTATCGCCGAACTGCTGGAAGCGCTGCGCGAGGAGAAGGCCGCCAGCCAACTCGACCTGGAGGCCGATGCCGAGCGGCTCGAAGTGAAGGTGATGGTCGACGGCCAGGAACTGACGCTGCCGCCGGAAGGCCTGGCCGCGGCCCAGTCGCTGATCCAGGACCTCGGCGAAATTCCGCCCGAGTTGCTGGTCGCCGCGGGCGAAGCCCCCTGGAAGCCGGCCGACAGGCCGGGCAGCGGCGCCGGCGCCGGCGCGACCATGGAAACCCGCGCCGACCTGCTGCTCGACGAATGGGACTACCGGCGCCGGGCCTATCGGCGCGGCTGGTGCCATGTCTATCTGCATACCGTCGGCGGCGACGACCTGGCCTATGTCCCGGCCGTACGCGTCCGTCATGCACCGCTGGTGCGCCAGTTGCGGCGCCGCTTCGAGGCCATGCGCGGCGAGGATCGAACCCTGCGCCGCCAGGCCGACGGCCCCGAGGTCGACATGGATGCCTTGGTCGAAGCCATCGCCGACCGGCGCGGCGGCGCCGAGCCCAGCTCGCGCCTGTTCTGCCGCCGCCAGCGCGACGAGCGCTCGCTGGCCGCCGCCTTCCTGGTCGACATGAGCGGCAGCACCGAAGGCTGGATCAACGATGCCGAGCGCGAAGCACTCGTCATGTTGTGCGAGGCGCTGGAAATGCTCGACGACCGCTATGCGATCTGGGGCTTCTCGGGCTGGACGCGGACGCGCTGCGACATCTACCGCATCAAGGAGTTCGACGAAGACTACGGCGCCGCGGTGCACTCGCGCATCGCCGCCATCAAGCCGCGCGACTACACGCGCATGGGCCCGCCGATCCGCTACCTGACGCGGCGCCTGCTCGGCGAGCCCGCGAAGCATCGCCTGCTGGTCAGCCTGTCCGACGGCCGGCCGGACGATTTCGGCGACGACTACCGCAGCCAGTACGGCATCGAGGACACGCGCCAGGCGCTGCTCGAGGCGCGCCAGGCGGGCGTGCGTTCCTACTGCGTGACCCTCGACCGCAACGGCCCCGACTACCTCAAACACATGTACGGCCCGGCGGCCTATTCCGTGCTCGACGACGTGCGCAAGCTGCCGCTGAAGGTGGCGGAGATCTATCGCAATTTGACGATTTGAAGGACCGCGAACCCCGAGCGTGAAGAATCGCAGTTGATCGCGCACCAGGTTCCGCACCCGTGACCAGCGGTATTCGATCTACGAAGCTACAGTTGGGAATTTCATTCCATTGCGACCGTTGGAGCAGTGCGCTCAATCGAAAGCGGCCATTGCATCAGGGACACACATTGCTCCCGTTTGGCGGGTGACATCGTCGCCAAGACCCGTTCGATCCTGGTGGTCGGTAAGTGATGGCTTCAGCCATCAGCTTTCCTTGGCCATCGAGAAAGCACTTCCCGGCCGCCAGCAATAATGCTGGCAGCCGTTGCAGCGCCGGTCGTGACATCGTTTAAGTGACCTATTTGCTGCCGCCGGAAACCCCGGTGATTTTGTTCAGAAGATTTTTGCCTTCTTCCGTCTGCGCCAGCGCGGCAAGCATGCCTGATAGATTGGTGCCGCCCTGTGGCGTAAACATGTCGCCAAGTTTGGCGACGCCTCCTTGAATATCGCCGGCATTGGCGATGACCTTCAATTCGGCGCTTTGCATGGCTTTCGCCATTTCGATACCTACATCCTTGCCTGCCTTGACCTGCTCGATAGTCACCAAATACTTCTGGTAGCCATCGTTGCTGCCGATTTCTTTGGCCAGGGTAATCTGCGTTTCGACGGGAGCCAACAGCATCGCTTTCTCGGCAGCGGCCTGTGCTTCACCCTTCGCCTTGATACCTTCCGCTTCCTTGAGTGAGGCCGCGAGGTCACCTTCCGCTTTGACGGTCATTGACCGGCTGTCCGCTTCGGCACCCACCACCAACGCCTGCCGGTCGGCTTCCGCATTCGCGATCTTGACCTGCTTGTTCTGTTCGGCCTGGACGATGGCGACATCCTTGGCAATCTCAGCCGCCCGCACCTGCTCAACCTGGGCTACCGACATGTTGCGTTCGGCCGTAGTTTTGGCTTCCACCTGAATCTGCTGGCGCGACTGCTCATTTGCGATGCCAACTGCCTGGTCTTTCTGCGCCGTACGCAGGCCGACCTGTTGCTCTGCGTCTTGTCGCTGTACTTCCACCGTGCGCTTTGCATCGATCTCCGCCATCTCGGCGGCCTGATGATTGGTTGCGACGGCGATGCGGCTTTCCTTCTCGATGCGGGACTTCTCTTTCTCCATGATGTTGGCGATCACTTGCCCCTTGCTCGAATCACGGATATCCATGAACTCAATGGTCTTGACTGGAAGCACACCCCACTCCGCGATCTGGTTCTTTACTTCCATCGTGAATTGGTTGCCAAGATCAGAACGTGACTGAAGAATGGTCTCTAGCGGATTGGTTGCAAGGATGCGGCGAACAGCGCCCTGCAGCACTGAGGTCAGCTGGCCCTGTAGTTCGCCAAACGATGCCACACGCTGTGCCGCCGTCTCGGCCAATTCGACACGGAAGAATGCCGAGACATCGACGGTGAAGGGTAGCCGTGCCTGATCGTATGCCTCGTAGGCGTCGAGATTGATCTGGAAAATGGATTCCGGGAACTCAATGATCGACACCCCAAGATTAGGTACGCGTGTAGGCCAAGCGTAGTAGGAATTGCCGGAAGCCTTTCCGCGTCCGTAAGGCGTTGTGCTGGACGACGACTGAACAATGTGCACCATGTTGGTGGGCACCACGCGACGCAACATCATGGCAACGAGCAGTCCCGCGACTGCCAGTGCGAGGACTACGGCAACCAAGAATGGAATAAGTATCTCAAACATGTGATTGGCCCTCTGCAAGTAAATGGAATGAAAAAGACCGGAAGTGTCAGTTACCGGTCGGGCTCGTAGTGAAATCGCCGGGTTAGCGGAACCGCTCGGCGCAGGCCATGATGGCTTTGTCGGTCGGTTGTTTGAGGCACTCCCGCGCGTCAAGATGGGCGCGTGACGGGCGCTTGGGTACCGCTGGCATTTCCGTTTTGAAGCTTGCAATTGGTGCCGCCTCCGGTTTCGCGGGGATGGCTGCTTTGGGCGCTGCCAGGGGCGCCGCCGGCGCAGGTGGAGTCGGCGCGGGTGGGGCTGTCGCGGATGTTCCCGATGCGCTGGAAGTAGTTGCGGCAGGTTTGATTGCCGCCGTCGCCGTCGACGGTGCCCCGGCGGTCATGCCGCGCGCCAGCGAGAACGGGAACTCGCGCTCCACCAAGCCGGCGGAAATCACCGCCTCGACTTTCGATACCGGCCCTTGAAAGCGCGTCTGGAAGCTTGCGTCCACATTCTGGTTCGCCTGGAGCATCTGGCGCATCTCGGTGGCCACCGGCTTGCCGTCCTTGCCGAAGCCGCGGAACGTCAGCAACTGTGCCGAGGGGCCGCGGTAATGCATGACCACGTCGTTGCCAGTGACCGACTTCAGCGTCAGGGTAGCGCCGTGCACCGTTGTGACTTTGCCTGCCTCTTCAACGGCAAAGGCGGCGACCTGGACGTTGACCGGAATCGCGATGCGGATGCGGCCCTCGACCTTATGTACCGACTGCTCCTTTGTATTGGCAACAACGTGCACCCCACGGATTCCAGCGAAATGCGGCACGGGAGTCTCCGTCAAGCTCAGGGACGCACTCCGCATAAAACTACTCGATTCGAATGGGCTGGCAGCGTCGTAATGATCCATGCCCGCTGAATCAAGTACACGATCAATGACGACCTCAGGCCCCGACCCGAGCGCGAGGTCTTTGATGTTGGGCAGATACACCTTGAGCCAGAAATTGTTGCCGAAGAAGGTAGACAATTCCAGTATGGCGGGTCCGGCGCGTGTGCTATTGGGTTTCTCCAGCCCTGTGAGTGGCGCCCCGACCAGGCGCTCGAATTCGGCATCTCCGCCTGCGACGGCGGCAGGGGCGGCGGGAACGGCCGACGCAGCGGGCGCCGGGACCTTCGCAGCGGGTGGTGCAGGGGGTTGCGGTTTCATGGGCGGTCCCGCCTTCATGGCATCCTGCTGCACGCTGCCGACGTCTTTCATCAGGCCGGGCAGATAGATGTAATACACGAAGGCGCCGGCGCTGCCAGCGACAACGGCGATGCCCACCACCGAGGCGATCAGTGCCTTCATGAAATGTGACGGGCCCACGCGCACTACCACGCATTTGGCGATCATGTCGTGCAAGCCCTGCTTGCGATCGGTAAAGGCCACCATGACGAAGCCCAGGGCCATCGGAATGGAAGAAATGATCTTGGCAAGATTGCGGCCCAGCGCGCGCAGGAAGGTGGTGCGCCCACCGTCGGCGTGTTCGACCCGGATGCCAAGCATGCGCTTGCCGAAGGTGGCCTGATGCGTCGAACTCTCCAACACCGGCCAGTAAAGCAACTGGATCAGAACGACGGCGACCCCCGTGATCATCACCCCCATTTCGCCGAGGAACGAGAATGCAACAGCCAGCAGCAGGAAGATCGCGAAAACGCATGCCGAATCCACGATGTATGCCGCCACCCGCGCCCAGAAGCCTGCGTACTCGGTGCCACCTGACTGATCGCTCATGTCTCCCCCTCCTGGTTAGACGGCTGCGGTATTCGAAGGTGTTCTATTGGCCGTACGCCGGACTATATTACAAATGGGAAAAATATGCATGCGCGCTTTCTCCCCATCCGTACCGAGAAGGTCATACGATGCAAAGTGATTGAACTAGAAGAACAGTCACCTGCTTCCATTGGCGTGATTTGAGGGATAACGGTACTTTCGAGAAGGCCCGATTCGGGAGATGGTAGACTTGAACTACTTCTCGGCACGGGCTACCCATCCCTGTAGCAAGGCGGAGACAAGCGATACCTGCAAATGGCGCGACGTTTGCCTCTCCCGAAACACGCGGCGCATGGCCGAAACAGTGGCGCACCTGGTCGATCAGGTCTTTCCGCAGTTGCTCGTGCGGCAATGGGTGCTCGCCGTGCCCAAATGGCTGCGCTAAGCTGAACGGCATGACTTTGAAACGTGGACGTTCAGCATGCATGTGACTGGGTTTTTTCTTCAAGGCACCGCAGTAAAAAACGTCCATGCGACGAATCCGAACCAAACGATTACTCCCAAAAACATCCATTCCTTCCTATTCCATTTCTCAACAGGTTGTGTCGTGCCCCGTTCGCGAAAATACTTGATGGTTCCCCGGATGGCCCAATAGATCAGCGCGAGACCTATCAGCACCAATGGCGATATGGGCGCTATGCTTTTCCAAAGGCTTGCGGTTCCCTCGGTCGAGGCCACATACCAGATGTACCGCCAGGTCAATCCATTCCATAGCAGGATGAAAAGCCAGAAGGCTATGACTGCGGTGAGATTGGTCGGCGGGCCGTTTCTTTTCCGCGTCACGGCGTCTGCGGGCGGTTGCTCGAAGGGTTGTCCGGAGAGGAACTTGTCTATCGCTTGTCTATCCAGTTCCGCAGCGTCCGGGGGTGTTGGCTTGACGGGTTGGATGGACAGATACTTTTCTATCGCTTGTTTTGCCGCTTCCGGTTGCCTGAATCCGCCGGCGATCTTCGTGCGCCGACCGTCCGCAGTCTCGGCAAATAGATCGAATGTGTACAGGCGACGCCGGCGTACCGATTTGGTCCACGGCGACTGAACGACATCCAATCGTTTGATGCCCATCGCCGAAACGACTCTGTTTCCCGGCCATGGGAGCGGGCCATGCTGAACCGAAATGCTTGTGCGGTTGATGACGATGACGGTTCGATTCAGCCAATCTGTCGTAACGCCGTAGGCCAGGAAAACTCCCGCGGCAAGCAAAATGAACGGGACAGCGAGGACAGGCGAAATACTCCCTGCGATTGGTGTCAGGAACAATGAGGACGATTTGTAAAAAAGGAATCCGAGGAAAGCATTGAAGAGAACGGCCCTGAATGTCGCAGGAACTGTGTAGTCGCGGTCAAACCATCGCCGTTCTATGACCAGTTCCAAGCCTCGCCGGGAAATCGTAACGCCTCCTGAGCTACTCGATGTCATATCATGCGACTCCAGATCGTCAGCGCTTTTTTCAGAGTGACCTGACTCGTTATGTCAGACCAATTCACTTATCTAGTCTTACTGTGTCATTAAAAACAATGTATTGTAGGCACTTCTTCGACCGATTCCGGAGGAGTGATGAGTGCGAGCCAGAGGTTTGAGCACTATATGGAGCA
>JBIKLV010000175.1:0-3470 GCA_044359585.1 Sulfuritalea sp.
GGCGTCCCCATAGCCTTTACCGAGTGCGTCCCCGACATGTTGATCTTCGGGGGTTGGGGGAAGTCCGTCCAAAATTCGCCTATTTGATCAAAATTTGATCAATCGCCCCCGCTCGCATCACCATCAATCCGTCCAGCATATCTGCGCAGCCAATTCACGGGGCTGGTGAAATATCCGGGCTAGCTGGAGCAGAGTGCTCTTGATCAAAGGAGCCGGCCAACGGGGCAAGCTTTTGCCATTGATCCTGCCCAGGGAAACACTGATTAAGCCCGTTCGCGTTGAGCTTGTCGAAACGCAAGCCAGTCAACTCAAGGGCTTCGACAAGCTCAGCCCGAACGGTTTGACTTGCTCAGCGCTTTCTTGGGCGAGTTTGGCGAAAAGTCGGCGCTGGTGGCACGGCGGTCGTACCGGGAGGCGGGAAAGAAAAGGCCCGTTCGTTCGAACGGGCCTCGATCTCTCTTTTGCTGGCGGCGCGAGGCGAGCTATCGCGTGCAGTTCCGGCGCCGTCGTGCCAGCCCGACCAGACCGAGGCCGGCGAGGAGCATGGCGTAGGTTTCGGGTTCGGGCACGGCGGTGACCGCTGCGCCGATGTCACCCTCATGGACGGCGATCGCCAGCCGCTGGCCGCTCAGGTCGACCTTGCTGAACATGAACTGGCCGCCATCGGCGGGAACGAAGGCCCAGGCGTAGACCGTGTTCGGCGCGTACTCCTGGCCGAACCAGTAATAGGTCGCCAGGGTCGGCGTGATCAGGTCTTCGAAGTTGCTGAAGTTGCCGCTGTTGAGCAGGCCATAGTCGATGCCCATCACGCCGGGCCGCACTGCGCCGGCGGTGGTGCGTTGGCCGACATTGCCGAGCGTCTCGTGGAACAGGTGGGCCAGTTCGCTATACACCGTGGCGCCGGCCTTGGTCAGGGAGTTGTAGCCGCAGTCGGTGCCGCCGGCGAAGCTGAAGTTGCAGCCGACCGTTCCGGTGTCGAGCATTTTCGGCAGGCGCCATTCGGTGTAGCCGCCGAGGGTGAGGTTTCCGGCCCAAGACATCGCCGCGCCCCAGGTCAAGTTGCCGCCGGCATAGACGTTGGGCACCTGGTTGGCGTTGGCCAGGTTGGCATTGGCGTCGGCCAGCCAGGTGATGTCGAGCACGGTGTCGTAGAAGGCGTCGGCGACGTTGTCGCCGGTGAGGTCGCGAGCCTGCAGGGTAGATTCCCAGGTGCCCTGGCCGGGGATCGGGCCGGCCAGCGCCGGCGCGGCGATCAGGATCGGGACAAGGGCACAGGTGGTGCGCAGGATTCGGAATCGGGCCATCGTGTGTCTCCTCGGGCAGGGGGCCGATGGCGTCGAGTCTAAGGGTGGGGCGGGTGCCGCCGCAATAGGTCGTTCGGACTATCCAAAGGGAATTTTCGGCGGAATCACTTGAGGCTTCTACAAAACCTGTCATTTCTGACAGGTGCTTTCCTGCGCCGGACCTGATAACTTCCGGCTATCCAAATTGCGTGAGTCGCCGGCCTGGCGCTCCATCCGCTTCCATCGAATTCAATGTCATGAACACAAGTACGGTACTCAAGAAGATCGCGGACGAGATCAGCACCGGGCGGCAGGACCTGGAGGTCTGGACCCGCGCGCTGGCCGACGCCGGTGGCGACAGCGAGAAGGCCAAGGCGCACTACGTGCAGCGGCGCATGGCGGCGCTCGCGGCCAAGGAACCGGAGCCGGATTCGCCGGAGGCGAAGCTGGCCCGCCTGCGCGCGGAAGTTCGCCGGCAACTGGCGCTGCAGAACCGGAAGTCGCTTTATTCCGTGCTGGGCGTGCCGGCCGATGCCAGCGACACGGACATCGCCCGGACCATCGCGCTGCGGGTCGATGCGGGGGCGTCGCTCGATGCCGAGACGCGCTACGCGGTGGAAATCCTCGGCAATCCGGAAGCGCGCGAGCAGTTCGACAGGAACCTGCTGGGCCAGTTGAGCACCCGCTTCGTCGCCGCCGCCAGGGCGGATGAGATGGACTATCCCGACCCGGCCGCCTCGCGCGGCGCCCGTTGGCAGGCGTGGGTGGCCGGGGTCCTGGTGGTGCTCGGTGCCGGCTACCTGTGGCAGGGGCACAGCCGCGACATGGCGGAACGCGAGGTGCGCCTGAAGGAAGTCGAGGCGCATAAGGAGGAGGTTCGCCTCAAGGCACTGGCGACCGAGCGGATGGTCGAAACCCGGGCGCTGCAGGTCGAGGCCACGATCGAGCAGCAGCAGCGGGCGAACGAGCAGCGCGAACGGATGGTGCAGGAATCCATCCAGCGTCAGGACAAGCAGAACTTCGAATCGGCGCTGCGCCAGGAGGAGCGCGCGCAGCAGGCGGAACAGCGCCGGGTGCAGGCCGAGCAGTCGCGGCTGCTGGCGGAAACCAGGCGCCGCGACATGGAGGCCCAGGCCGCAACGCGGGTGATCCGGCAGCAGGCGATCCAGGACGCGATGGCGCGCGGCAACCACAACGAAGCGCAACGCCTGCGCAGCCAGCAGTACTGAAGGCAGGCAGGCGTCGGTACGGCGCAGGATCGATTGGTCTGCCGCAGCCTTCAAAGGCTATCGGGAATGCGGCGCGCGGGATGCGTCACTCTGACCCCGTTGGCTCTCTAGTTTTCGGATTCTGAGGAGAGGGAAATAGAAAGGAATGTGATGCTGACCCCTTTAGTTCCTTTAGTTCCTTTAGTTCCTTTAGTTCCTTTAACTGGTGCCTGCCGAACTATGTCGCGGAACCGGGAATGCCACCATCACTGCGCAATATCGTAGCGGCGAAAGAACTCATCCGCGCCGAGAATCGGGCACGCCAGCTTGCCATCGAGACTCAGCAGGTCCTTGTCGCCACTGACCAGCGCATCGGCCTTCCCGGCAAGCGCCAGTTCCAGAAACATCACGTCAAATGCATCCCGACACGGCGGCGTCGCCGGCGGCGGAACGGGGATGCGCACTGTCTTGCAATAGGGCAGGTAGTCCGCCAGCAATTCCTCCTGCTCATGCGCGGCCAGCTTGAACTTGGGGTAGGTCATGGCGCGAATCAATTCGCCGGCCGTGGCGCGCGACGCCAGCGGCAGCACGCGCTGCGTCTGCCACGCCAACCGCAGGGGCGCCAGCCGGGCACCCGCGAAGACCAGCGCCGACAGCACCAGATTGGTGTCGATCACGACCCGCGGCGGGCGCTTCATTTCTTGCGCGTGGTCTTGGTAGCCGGAGCCTGCCGCGCCCACGCCACGGCATCGGCCATGTCCTGTGGCGTCAGATCGAGCTCGGCCAGCTTGGCGCGCACGGCATCGCCGCGCTGGATGCGCACCGGCGTCAGCACGATGCGGCCGTTGCTGGCTTCGACATCGAAGTATTCCGTGGCGCCGACGGCGGCGGTGATGCTCTTCGGCAGGGTCAATTGGTTCTTCGAAGTGATTTTGGCGAGCATGGCGGGAGCGAAAGAAGAAAGTAAGGAATCCTTACT
>JBIKLV010000027.1:0-41561 GCA_044359585.1 Sulfuritalea sp.
GGCATCGCCGACGGACTCGATGCGGAACAACTCGCCGGGCGCGTCGGTCTGCGCAGCGCGGCGCCGGACAGGTTGCCGCTGGTAGGCCAACTGCCCGACACGGACACGGCCGCCCCAAGCGCCGCAACGCTGGAAAACCTGCCGCGCCGCGCCGGCCTGCACGCCCTGCTCGGCCTTTCGGCGCGCGGCATGGTCTGGGCGCCGCTGGCGGCGGAACTGCTTGCCTGCCAGCTCGACGGCGAGCCATTGCCCGTCGAGCGCGAGCTCGTCCGGGCCGTCGACCCCGCGCGTTTCCACCTGCGTGCGCTGCGCCGCGCCACGCCGGGTTTGTAACAGATGTAACAGACGATTGCGGCGGTCCCTTGTGGCGTTGGCGCGGCGTTAATGTAGCCATGCGATTCACTCACAAGGAGCACACCATGGAAGCAACGCAAGCTAGCCACGCCAGCATCGCCGCACCGCAAACCCACCCGCTGCTGCTGGTCGCGGCAGCCTCCGTCACAATCCTCAGCCTGGCCGGCGTCGGCGTGCTCGCCGGTTGGCTGCCCGGTCCCGGCGCGCGAACCGCCGACCCGGTCAAGCTCGCCACGGCCACGGCACCGGCACCGGCACCGATCTCCATCCAGCAGACCGTCACTGTTCCCAAGGAGCAGGCCAAACCGGCAAGCAAGCCCGCCGAACGCACGCCGAGCGTCGCGCGCCGAACCGAGTACGCCCCGACCTACACCCGCAGCTCCTCGCGCCAGGAGCCGGCTCCCGAATACGCCGTCGCGCCAGCGCCGACTTATGTGGCCTCGTCGCAGCGGCAAGCGATCTGCGCCGACTGCGGCGTGGTCGAGGCAGTGCGGGAAGTGCCGCTTGAAGCCAAGGGCAGCGGCGGCGGCGCGGTCGCGGGCGGACTCGTCGGCGGCCTGATCGGCAACCAGATGGGACGCGGCGCCACGCGCGACATCGCCACCGTGCTGGGCGCCGTCGGCGGCGCCTTTGCCGGCAACCACCTTGAGAAAACCGTCAAGGAAAGCAAACGCTACGACGTCGTGGTCCGCTTCGACGATGGCAGCACGCGAACCTTCAGCAGCGATACGCCGCCGGCATGGCATAGCGGCGACCCGGTGAGGCTTCAGAACGGCTTGCTGATCATGGGCGGCGGCAGCACGAATGGCGGCGTCGGCAGGATCTGAGCGGACGTTCCGGCGGTCTCCGGCATCGGCGGTCCCTGCAGCAGGATGGCGATGCGCTGCGTCGAATCGCGGAGTTCGATCAGCCAGCCGGGTTCCTCGGCCAGCGCCGGACGCAGCGACTGAAGCTGGTCGCTGACGTCGTGCCCGTCCCAACCGGCGGCGACCAGCAGTTTCATGGCCATGGCTTCGGCTTCCACGACATGCTGCGGCCGATAGCTGGCACGCAGCGCACGCGATCCGGCAAACGAGGCGGCGGATGCCACCGCGGTGGATGCCACCGCGGTACTGGCGGCGGAGGTTGCTGCGGTCGTCGCCGCGCTGCCGGTAATCAGTGATCCAAGGTTTAGCACCGGAAACAGAATTTGCGCCGCCAGCGCGACCAGGATGCTGGTAGTCACGTTCTCGTCGTGGTGGCCGGCGATGATGTGGCTCATTTCGCGGGCCAGGATGAAGGCCAGTGCCGCGTCGTCCAGATCGAGGTGGCGCACGCCGCGATAGATCACCACGGTTCCCGCCGCGCTCGATGCCGCGCCTGCATCGGCCTTGTCGGCCACCACGATGTCGAAGCGAGGAAAGCGCAGGTTCAGGTCGGGGTGCTGGCGAAAGGCGACCTCCGCGAGGCGTTTCCCGAGCGCCAGGATGCGCTGATCGAAAGCCCGGTCCGCCGCGCATTCCGCTTCCTTGCATGACGGCGCGTCCGTCACGGTCACCAGTTGCAGACGCATGTCGAACTCGGAGTACACGGCGCTGAAGCCCTGCAAGGGGCCCGGTGCCACGAGCTGCGACCGCCCTTCCGGCGAGGTCGCGCAGCCGGTGACGAATAACAGCAGAAGCACGGCAGGCAGGATGCGGAGCATGGTTCGCGCTGGCATGGGCTGCGGCAATCCTCGCCCGGAAGCGGGCAGTTGTCGATCCGGAATCAGCCGGGAATCTCCCGGGCAAGGCGCGCCAGCACGCGTTCGCGCCCCAGCACTTCGAGCACGGCGTCGATCGACGGCGATTGCGGCTGTCCGAGCAGGACGATGCGCAACGGTATCGCCAGCTGCGGCATTTTCAGGCCGGCCTCGGCGGCAGTCTGCTTGACGGCCTGGCCGAGCTGGGCAGCCTGCCAGGCACAGCCCGCCAGCCTTTCGCTCAATGCCGCCAGACCTTTTCGCGCGGCTTCGGTCAAATGCTGCGCCACGAGTTCGGCGGACGGCACGGCTGCGACGAAAAACGGGTGGATCGCGTCGGCAAGTTCGTTGAGGTTCGCCACGCGGTCGCGGTAGAGGACGGCGACGCTGGCCACGTCGGGCCCGCCGGCGACCGCCACGCCCTGCGCCGCGAGGCGGCGGCTAGCCTCCGCCGCAAGCCGCTGCGGATCGGCCAGCTTCAGGTAGTGCGCGTTGAGCCAGTTGAGCTTTTCCGTGTTGAACTGCGCGGCCGACGCCGTGATGTGGTCCAGGTCGAACCATTTCACGAACTGCTCCATGCCGAACACTTCCTCGTCGCCGTGTGACCAGCCCAGGCGCGCCAGGTAGTTGAGCACCGCCTCCGGCAGGTAGCCGTCCTCCTCGTACTGCATCACCGAAACGGCGCCATGGCGCTTCGACAGCTTCTGGCCGTCATCGCCGAGGATCATCGACAGGTGGGCATATTGCGGCACCTGCGCGCCCAGCGCCTGCAGCAGGTTGATCTGGCGCGGCGTGTTGTTGACGTGGTCGTCGCCGCGGATGACGTGCGTGATGTCCATGTCGCGATCGTCGACCACGACGCAGAAATTGTAGGTCGGAGTTCCGTCCGCGCGCGCGATGACAAAGTCATCGAGTTCGCCGTTCGCGAACTCGATGCGCCCCTTGACCTGGTCCTGCCAGCCTACAACGCCGTCCTTCGGGTTGCGAAAGCGTATCGCCGGCGCCACGCCGGCAGGCGGCGGGGGCAGCGTCTTGCCGGCTTCCGGACGCCAGCGGCCATCGTAGCGGGGCTTCTCCTTGCGCGCCTCCTGCTCGGCCCGCAACGCGTCGAGTTCCTCCCTCGACATGTAGCAGCGATAGGCCGTGCCGGCCTCAAGCATTTCAGCGATCACCTGCCGGTAGCGATCAATGCGCTGCATCTGGTAGAACGGACCTTCGTCATGAGCCAGCCCCAGCCACTGCATGCCATCGAGAATCGCCTGCACCGCCTCCGGCGTCGATCGCGCCACGTCGGTATCCTCGATGCGCAGGATGAATGTACCGCCATGGCGACGGGCGTAAGCCCAGGAAAACAGCGCCGTGCGGGCGCCGCCGATGTGCAGGAAACCGGTGGGACTTGGAGCGAAGCGGGTACGAACCGTCATTGGATTTCCAGGCTGGCGAAATGCCCGAATTCTACGCCACGCCGCCAAGCAGATTGACCGCCGGCGTGGCTTTGTGGTTAAATGCGCGGCTCTTTCGCGGGCGGTTAACTCAGCGGTAGAGTGCCACCTTCACACGGTGGAAGCCACTGGTTCGATCCCAGTACCGCCCACCAAATGCACATCCAAGGCAGTCCAGCAAAGGCCAGCAAGCCCAGCAAAATCAAGGCTTCTGGCCTTTTTCATGTCAACCGCCGGCGCGCGACTTCAAGTGCTGCCCAAGGTGGCGGTCGGTCTTTACGCTGTGGTTGATCGTCCAATCCATCAGCAGCAGCTTGATGCGGAAGGCCAGGTAAACCGGGTTCTCCGATTCCGCGCGTATCTCGGCGCTGAGCTGCTGGAGATTTTCTAGAAAGCGTCGATGCTGGTGCGTGTGCTCCGCAAGAAACATGTAGCGCGTCTCCTGCATCAGCACCTGCTCAGTATCGAACTGCAGCCGCGCCTCCCGTTCTATGCGGGCCAGGACGGGTGCGGTGTCGCCGAAACGTCCCTCGCGCACCGCAGTCGCCAGAGCATTCATCTGGCTCAGCAGGATTCGATGCTGGCTGTCGATCTCGGCCACACCGCAGCTGTATTCCTCGCTCCAGGTCTGCGTCAGCTCGTTTTCCTCGATGCCTTCCGTGCGGCCGCTACGCAGGAATTCGTCACAGCGCGTCAAATAGAACCGCGCCGGCGCATCGTCTGGCGCCTCCTCGAGGCATCTGACGAGACGCGTCCTGGCGCGAAAGATATCGCCTACGAAGTAAAACGCCAATGCCTCTTCGAAACGTTTGCGCGTGCGCAGCTTTGCCGCGCGCATCGAGGGTGGGTCGGCATCGAAGACTTCATAAACGGATTGCGCTTCCTGCTTGCCCTTGACCCGGCGCCGGGCCAGGAAACGTATCTTGTAGCGCGTCGGGTCCTCGAGGCTGTGCAGTGTATGTTCGCTGATCAGGAAGGGCACGCCGTAGGTCTTGGACATCTGCTCCAGCCGCGAAGCAAGATTGACAGCGTCGCTGATGACCGTCCCTTCCATCCGGCCGATTCCGCCCACGGTGCCCAGCATGACGATTCCGGTGTTGACGCCTATGCCGATCTGTATGGGTCGATACCCTGCGCGCGCACGCCCCTTGTTATAGATTTCCAGGCGCCCCAGCATGGCCAGGGCGCCCTGCACTGCGTCATCGGTGCTCTCCGGAAACAGCGCCATGATGGCATCGCCGATGTACTTGTCGATCAGTCCGCGAAACGGAACGATCATCGGCTCCATCTGCGACAGGTAGGAGTTCATGAAGTCGAAGTTTTCCTGCGGCGTCATGGTCTCCGACAGGCCGGTGAAATTCCGGATGTCGGCAAACAAGATGGTCATCTTGCGTTCCGTCTGCATGCCGAGCCGAACGGCGCGAACATTGTCGATGGAAAGGAAATGCAGAAACTCGCGGGGAACAAAACGACCGAATGCCTTTTCGGTATCGACCAGTTGCTCGCGCACGTGCGCGAGTTCGGTTCGCAATTGCGCCAGTTCGGCTTCCAGCGAAGACTGGCGCGTATCGGGAAGTGGGTCTTTTTCCAAGCGGTCGTAGATTCGAGTTGGTCGGTCACGCGACGAACAGGCACCGGCCTGCCTCGCTCGGTGTTGGCTTTCTCCTGAACGGGGTCCGCCTCGGTTGCCGACGGACGCACACAGTTTAGCGGGAGTTGGCGGTCACCGGATGATCAACCGACCAGGTGCAGGCGATCGGAGCCGTCCGATTCCGGGAACAGCGCGCCGGCCTTCTGGTTCTCGGCCAGCAGGAGCGCGAATTCTTCCGCGCTGACACCCTGCGAAAACCGATATCCCTGGAGGACATTGCAGCGCGCACGTCGCAGGAAGCTGACCTGGCTGGCATTTTCCACGCCCGCCGCAACGACTTTCAAGTTCAAGGCGTGGGCCATCGCGATGATGGTGCGAGTAATGGCAACGGCCTCGGTATCGTTGGGAGTGTCCTGGATGAAGGAGCGGTCGATCTTGATGGAATCGATCGGGAAGCGGTTCAGATAGCTGAGGCTGGAGTATCCCGTGCCGAAGTTGTCCATCGACAATCGAATTCCGAGATCATTGAATCGATGAAGGAGGGTCAGACCCGCAGGAGCATCCTTCATCAGCGTGGTTTCGGAAATTTCCAGGTTGAGGTAGTGTGGATCGAAGGTCATCGCCTTCATGAGCGACTCGACCTTTTCCACCGCCATCTCGTCCGCGACCTGGGCACCGCAGTAGTTCACCGCAACGAAGAGGTCGCTGTCGAATTCCTTGCGCCATTCCATGTTGCGCTCCAGCGCAGTACGCAACACCCAGTCGCCTACCCGAACCGCGAGCCCTGCCTCCTCCAGCATCGGAACGAAGAACTCAGGGCTCACATATCCCGCTTCGGGCCGGAACCAGCGCAAAAGCGCCTCGGCACCGATGATCCGACCGGTTTCCCCGGACACCAGCGGCTGGTAGAAAACCTTGAGCTCCTGGCGCTCGATTGCCCTGTGCAAGCGATCCCGAAGCTGGATCTGGTCGGAGAGCTTTTCGTTCTTCTGCGGGAATCGGTAGGTGTTGCCGCCCGCTTCCGCCGCCAGGTACATCGCTGCGTCCGCGCTGCGGGTGAGCTCTTCGGCATCCTCGCCATCGCGCGGATACATGCTGATGCCGATGCTGGCGGAAACATAGACCCCGGAATGCTCGACATAGAGCGCACGGCCCAGTTCCTGCTGGATCCGGTTCGCAGCTGTCACCGCCTCATCGGGCGAGCCTACGTCGGAAAGTACGATGGCGAACTCGTCGCCGCCCAGGCGCGCCACGCAGTTGCCGGCATCCACCGAGGCAAGCAGGCGGGCAGAGACTTCCTGCAACAGCATGTCGCCGGCGCTGTGTCCGACAGACTTGTTGATTTGATCGAAGTGGTCGAGGTCGATCAGCATCAGGGCAGCCGAACGCTTGTTGCGCCGGGCGGCGATGATGGCCTGCTCCAGCCTGTCACTGAAAAGGATGCGATTCGGCAGCGACGTCAGGGCATCGTAGTGCGCAAGGAACTGCATGCGCTTCTTGATGGTCTTGTGCACGGTGATCTCGGAAAACACCGCGACGTAATTGACGATCTCACCCGCATCGTTCTTCACCGCGCTGATGTTCATCCACTCGACGATCACTTCGCCATCCTTGCGGCGATTGCGAATCTCGCCGTGCCACTCGCCGCGATTCGTAAGCGAGCGCCACATGTTGCTGTAGAACGCCTTGTCCTGTTGCCCGGAATTCAGGATGCCAGGAGTATTGCCGGCGACTTCGTCGGCACTGTATCCGGTAATTTCGGAGAAGCGCCGGTTGACCATCAGGATCTTGTTGTCACGGTCGGTGATCATTACGCCTTCGGCGCTGTTCTCGAAGACATGTGACGCGAGCTCCAGCTTCCGCTCGGCAATTTGCCGCGCGCGATCCTGCTCGCGGGACTCGAGGGCGTGCGAAAGATTTTCCGCCAGGTTGCCAAGCAACTGCTGCTCTTCGGTATCCGCCAGATCTTCAGCCAGCCCCACGATGCAGATGCCGCCCGCCATCCTGCCGCTGATTCGCAACGGCAGGTGAGCCAACCCGTGCCCACCGAACAGGCGCGAGCTTTCCGCCAGTGCTGAGTCGCATTCGCCGATCGAGTTGAAGAAACGGCAATGGCCCGCTTCGAATCTCTCGCTGTCGGCCGCGTCCATGGCCATTCTGTTGCGCAACGTGGATGTGATGGAATGCGCAAGTTCCGGATGTTCGCCGATGACAACCAGCGCCGGCAGGTCATCGTCGTTCGAATATACCCATGCCAGCGGGAAGCCCCCGGTCTCGTGGAGGATGTCCACGGTTTCCTGGATCAAGGTCGGGCAATCCAGCGTCTTCAGGATCGATTCATTGGACTCGCTGACGACGGCCAAGGTACGATTCAGGCGCAGGATGTGGCGCTGCGCGGCCTTCTGCTCGGTCACGTCGAGGAGGATGCCAACGATTCCCCCAACCTCGGACTGGGTTGTCGAGAACACCGCCTTGAAAAACACCACGTCGCGTTCGCCACCGTCGGACGACTTTACGCGCGCTTCATAGGTCTGCTTGCCACCACTGGCAAGCAGTTCCCGGTCTGCCTTGTCATAGACCTCGGCGAGATGTGGCGGCGCGATGTCGAATACGGTCTTGCCGATCATGGCCTCGCTGGTGGTGCCGTAAAAATCTTCGAAGGCCTTGTTCACGCCGATATAGCACCCGTCGGAATCCTTGAAAAATACCGGCGTCGGAATCGCAGTCAGCAGCTGCTCGACGAAGTTCAGGTTTTCAGTGAGGGCTTCGTCGAGGTGGCGATGTGCCGTGGTGTCCTCGCCGATCTCCAGGATGTGCGACGGCGCACCGTTCCCGTCGAACAGGGCGAGCTTTTTTAGTTTCACCCAACGCGTGGAGCCGTCGCGCATCCGGATCGCCTGCTCCGGCATTTCCACAAGCCCCTTCTCCGCGATCGCGGCGAGGTCGGACTCGGTATCCTGCTCGGCCTGCTTGCCCTGGAACAAATCCTTGCTCGACCGCCCCAGCAGTGCGGACTTCGCCAGGCCGAAAATCTTCGCCCCGGACTGGTTTACGCGCACCACCGTGAGATCCGAGGCACGCTTGAGGATGATCATGCTCGGAATATGCTCAAAAATCGAATCGAGCAAGGCGTGCGAATCCTGCAATTGGGCCTCGGTCTCCTTGCGACGCTCCACCTCCGACTTCAAAACCTCCTTGTCGAGTGCCAACTGCAGGGTTCTGAGGGCGACCTGCTCGTGCATCTCCTCCGATCGTCGCAACAGCAGATATGTCAGCACCCCGATCAGTACTCCGCCCGAAAGAAGCAGGATCAACTCGGTGATCGCGATTGGTGGCGCGTTCCAGGCGGCAGGAAAGCTTGCGCGTAAACTCAGTTTGCCACCACCGGCAAGGCGAATATCCTGGCTGATGGCGTCCTCCCGCAAATCTCCGCCAACCAGTAACAAGGGCTTGCCACCGGAGCCATCATTCTCGAAATGCTCCAGCTTGATCGAGTACCCTTGCGCCTTCAAATCTTCCAGATTCAATGCTACAGACAGATCAGCCAAGGACACTTTCGCAACCGCCCGCTCCGCCGAGCGGATGGAACCGCCTCGACCATCGATCGAGTTCGATTGGGCAAAGCTCAGATATTCCGGCCCGATCGAAATGGTCAACGTGCCGGCATCGGCTTGTGCGACCTTCGAAACGGGAATGTTTGCGCTGGCTGTCCGGGCAATCGCGCCGCGAGTCCCGGGCTGTCGCTCGAGTCCGAGCGGTGGCCGCCCGTCGCGGGTGATCTCGGCACTACGCAGAGGGGGATTGGTCAGGAACAACTGGCCGGCCACGCGCTCCACTTCTGCGGGATCCCCCTGCCTAGTTGCATCCAGCAGCCTTGAGGGCGCCTGCTCGGCCTGCCGGATAAGCGACTCAAGAAGCGTCGCCCGCAAGCGCGTGTCGCGAACCGCGTCCTGGCTTCGCGCCCCCAGGCCGTGATGATCCCGCGTGTAATAACCGCCGACGGGAATGATGAACAGGATCCCGGCCAGAACCGCGGCAACCTGCGCACCTAGTCTTGCAGCGACGAATTTCCTAAGTGTGCTTATCAATTTTGGCAAGGAATTTCCGGAATATGAGAAAGCACGTCACCAAACTATGCAACTTATGCGGCGAATGCAAAGCGTCCGTGGCACTCTCACCATACCGATAACGGAATGGTGGCAGCCAAGATTAATTTCATGCAATTTTGAAGCCTATATTGGCATCTATCAACATATTTTAAAGTTCAATCTTTAATGTTGATGCGCGCCTCGCCACACGACGGCCGGCTTGCCGCGGCAGCCACACAATTCGCGGTTACCTGAATTCGTGCGCAAAAAAAAGGGGCGTTGCCGCCCCTTTGATTGAGTCCTGCAATACTCAGGCCTTCTTGGCCCAGGCTACGCAGTATCCCTTGGGAGAAACTTCCGTATCGCCCGGGAAAATCTTGCAGCCACCCTTGTCGGCCGGAGCCTTGCCGGGTACGAACTGCACGCAGTTGGCGCAGCTCTTGTCGCCCTCGGGCGTGTCCTTGTACTTCATCGAGGTGCGCATCGCATCGTTCTTCGCAGCGAAAGCAACCACGGGAATCATTGCCAGAGCAGCACCACCCAACTTGAGCATCTTGCGACGAGACTGATCCATTCTTTAGTTCTCCAGTAAAAGTCCCCCAGTTATTGGAGGCCGGTCATAACTGTAGCAAAAATCGTGTCCGATTTGAACACGACAGGGATTTAGCCATCAAAAAGGATGAGGGCAAGGAGTGATAAGAATCGTTGCTGCCCGGATGGTTCCCGATGCCCGCCCCAAAAGCACGAGAAATCCTGCCACTGTCTCCATCCATGGCAGGCAACACCCGAGACCTGCTGCAACCATTGCTACAACGGAGCAGCCCGCGGACCGCTATGGCAACGCTCGCAGGAGAAAAAGGTTACGAACGCAACCCTGTCGTGACACATCCCGCAGTACTTTCCGCGAAAAATCTCGCTCATCGAAACAGGGTTCGCGCCGGCCTGGGCGACAAATGGCGCGGGATGACAGTTCGAGCAATCAAGCCACTGTGTGTGCGCACGGTGGGGAAAAACAACCTGCGGCATTTCCCGCGTGTTCTTCATCAGCACATCAAGGTCCAGCACCGTCATCGTCTCGTTCTCCGAAAGTCCGGCGCGCGGCGCGATGGCGCCAGATCGCATGGCCGCCATCCAGTCGGGAAAGCCGATCGCATCCCGCTTGAGCAGACGAGTCGCTTCGTCGATTTTCTGCAGTCGCGGATAGTCAGGGTTTGATTCGTCGTGGATCGGGTTCAGTAACAGCGCACGACGCGCCGGGTGCAATTCCTCCGCTCGCGGTTCGGCGGCAGGCTGGGGCAGATCCTCGACGGGAGCCACATCCGGCGCTGCCTTGAGCAACGCAAGAAGGAATCTGTCATCGGCGGCGGCGGAGTCGATAAGCCCCCCGGGCACGAGCAGCGCCACCATGCAGCAGATGCCAGCCAAACGGTGCCTGCGCAACGCGGGCATTGCGGTAAAGGCCGTCACGCCTTCCGGCGCGAAAACACGTCTGGACGGCCGCAGCCGAACCAGGGTGTCACGGCCTAGTTTCCGGGGCGCAGCAGGGCCACCCCGCCATAGCTGCCAACCCATAGAGAACCATCGGGCATGGACGTCATCGCGAAGATGTTGTTGGCAAACAAGCCATCCGCTGTCGTCATGGTCTTGGCGAACTTTCCGCTCTGCCAGCGGGTAAGGCCGTTGTTGGTGCCGATCCAGAGTTGCCCCTTGCCGTCAATGTGGAGGGCAAAGACGTGATTGCCCGGCAAGCCCTCGGTCGTCGTGTAGCTCTGCCAGCGACGTCCGTCATACCGCGACAAGCCACCACCCCAAGTCCCTGCCCATACCTGGCCTTGTGCATCGACTTCGAGCGAAACCACGTAATTCGGGTTGTAGGCGACATCGACGTCCTTCAGCCCCATTTCCTCCTTCTGCTTGGCGTGGTGCACCGACTGCTTCGATGGATCATTCTTGAAAGCAATGTCCTTCTTGACCCTGTCATAGGCGGCGCCCAGGCCCTTCTGGTGGTTCCAGTTCTCCCATCGATTGTTGGCGAACCGCGCCATGCCTCCTTCGGTCGCCAGCCAGATGTCGCCGTTCTTGCCTTCAGAGAGTCCATAGACCCAGTCGTTCGGCAGTCCGCCCTTGGTGTTGTCGACGGTATAGAGGTCCCACTTGCTGCGATTGTCGAGGTCGCCGCCACGGACGCGATTCGCGCCGGACCACGTCGCGATCCAGATATCGCCGTTCTTTGCCGTGATCACGTCGTACACGAAGGCATCGCCCAAGCCGTCCGGAATGTTGTAGGTCTGCCACTTGCCCGACTTTTCGTCGAGCAATGAAAGACCACCGCCATAGGTTCCCACGGCAATCCTTCCCTTGACCCGACCAACATAGAACATGCCGTTAGACAGCAATCCGTTCTTGGTGTCGAACAGTTTGAAGCTGTCGTTCTTGGTGTCATAGCGCACGACGCCGCCCGACGTTCCCACCCAGACCACGCCGCCGTCGGTATGCAGGGCTTTTACGTTCTTATTGCCGACACGGAAATGGGTAAATTTCGCGGCAGAATCCACCGTGACCTTGCCTTCGCGCACCGCAGGCGGCACCGGCGGGTGGTTCGCCCCCAAGCCCGACGGATTCGCCGCTCCTGTTGGAGAAGCCGCGGGAGGTCGTTGCTGGGGCGAATCGGCGGCTATCGAAGCGCCAATCAAAACCAGTGAAAGCAAACCCAGCGCGATGTGCCGGACGGTATCAACTGCCTGTTTTGTCATTTTCGTGTTTTTCATTTTGCCGCAATCCTGACGACGCCGCCCTTGGTGCCGGCCCACACGTTGCCGCCCGGCGTCAATGCGATTGCATAAACGTTTTCATCGAGCAAGCCGTCCTTGGCGCTGATCGTCCGCCAGTTGGTGCCGTCGAATCGTGACACCCCTTTGTTGGTACCGAACCACAACACCCCGTTCTCGTCCTGGGCCATCGAATAGACGATGTTTCCGGCCAACCCGTTCCTGGTCGACAAACTCGTCCATTTCGTGCCGTCCCAGCGACTGACGCCCCCGCCCCAGGTACCGGCCCAAACGCTGTTGTCCTTGGCTACCAGGATCGAAAAGACGTAGTTGGGATTGTAGCTTCCCATCCCCTGCACGTCGGTGACGAGATCATGCCTCGAACGGGTTCCGAGGCCGGTGTTGGGACTGGTCGGTTGCCCCTCAGGGTTGTCGGCACCAAGGCCTTCCTTGTGTGTCCAGGATTTCCAGCGCTTGCCATCGAACATCGATATGCCGCCCTCCGTACCGAACCAGACGCGTCCTTCCTTATCGACGCCGAGGCCATAGACCCACTCGTTGATCAATTCCTTGACGTAGGTGGTGAACTTTCCGGTCTTGACGTCGAAACGATTGGCGCCGGCCCACGTACCGATCCACAAATTGCCATTCTTGTCGTTGGCAAAGGAATAGATCCAGTAGTCCGCCAGGCCGTGCATCGGAAAGTAGGTCTTCCACTTGCCGTTCTTGTAGCGCGAAGCGCCGCCGGCATTGGTGCCAAACCAGTTGTAGCCCTGCGAATCGATCCCCATCGCAAACACGTACTCGTTGGCGAGTCCGTCGTTTCGAGTAAAGGTACGACGCGGCGTGACCGTCTTCAGGTCGATCTCCATGACGCCGACCGAGGTGCCGACCCACAGAGAACCCCCTGCCTTGTCGTGAAGCAACGACCGAACGTAGGTGTTGTTCCCGGTCTCGAACCGGTCTGCGACTTTCTCCGCCCCTTGTGCAAAAACCGTCGCGGATACAGCCAGCGACCCCACCACCAGCGCCAACCTGCAGCAAACATTCAAAAACATCGTACCAACTCCTTCAGCGCAGGTTTCGCGCGTAGAGCAGCGCGCTCAATATTTCGTCATCTTTCAACCTCCCAATGAACGGGGGACACATGTTCTTGCCCATCTTGACCGACTGGAGCAGCACCATGTCGGGTTGCATCAGGCGTTCCTTGTTGGAAAAACTCGGTGCCTGCTGGACTGAGGGAACGCCATTCATGCCATGGCAGACGGCACAATTCATGTTGTAGACGCGCTGCCCCGTCGCCAGATCGACCGCCAGCGCCTGGCTGGAAACGGCGAGCGAAGCACATCCTGCAAGAACGGCCGCGACAAATGGTTTCGAGATCATTTTGCGTCTCCTCGACGGCGTCCTTTTTTCTCTTTGGCGCCTGAAATGGTCATTAGTTTCTTCTTCAATTGATCCGCCTTCTGGATGTCCACCGATAAACCGAAATCTCCCGTCCGATAGGCCTTTTCCAGTGTTTCTACAGCAAGGATGAAGCCATCGTCAGCGGCCCGGGTAATCCAGGAAATCGCCTCCTTGCCTTTGCGCTGATCTTCCGGAATGTCCAGTTCGCCGCGAATGTAAGCCTGCGCCATGGCACTGATCGCCAGCTTGTGCCCGGCCTCGGCGGCACGCAGGTAAAGGGCCTTCGCTTCCTTGACGTCCTTGGCTACGCCCTCGCCGTTGGCAAGCATGCCACCGAGCCCGAAAATCCCGTCGAGGTTTCCGGCCGCAGCCGATTTACGATAGTAGGAAACCGCTTCCTCATCGGAGTCTGACGCATCCAGAATCGAAGCCAGCACCGCCTGCGCTTCGGCATGCCCGGCATCGGCAACCTTGCGCAACAACGGAATCGCTGTCGAAAAGTCCGCACGCCGATAGGAAACCATTCCAGCCGCGAAGTCCTCCTCCTGCCCGGCGCTGGCCTGGCCCACGCCAAGCCCGAGCACCAGCATTCCAATCAGTGCAGCCTGCAAACAAAACCTGCATGAAACCGATCCAGCCATTCAATTCACCCCGTCAACGTGGCAATGCATTCAAATCAAGCGAAACAACCTATGTCATGCGCAACGCCTCGAATTCCTCCAGTTTCCTGTAAAGGCTCGAGAGCCCAATTTCCAGTTGCTGTGCCGCGGCCTTCCGGTCGCCGTCACACTCCTTGAGCACACGAAAGATGATATCAGCTTCCGCACGGCGAACCTGCTCGCGCAGGCTCCCGCCTGCAACGCCGGCCTTTGGGTCGCGTATCGGCCGGCTGCCGCGCGCAGACAAGCCCGGCGGCAAGTCGCCGATCGTTATGCGGCCACCGTCCGCCATGATGAAAGCACGGCCGAGCACGTTCTCAAGTTCCCGCACGTTGCCTGGCCAGCGATATTCGAGCAGCAGTTCCTCGGCAGCCGGGTCGAGTTCGATGTGGCTGTCGTCCTTCGACTTGAGCGTCTGCAGGAAAAACCGGATCAGCAGAGGGATGTCCTCCACCCGATCGCGCAGGGGCGGAAGATCGATATGGAACTGGGAAATTCGGAAGAACAGATCTTCGCGGAACGTTCCGGCGGCCACCATTGCCGGAAGATCCCGGTTGGTCGCCACCACGATCCGCGTATCGACCTTGCGCAACTGCTCGCCGCCTACCGGGCGAATCTCCTTGTCTTCGATCACATGCAGCATCTTGGTTTGCATGTGCAGCGGCAATTCGCCGATTTCGTCCAGAAACAGCGTACCGGTATCGGCCTGGGAAAACAGGCCCTTGCGCGCCTGCGCGGCACCGGTGAAAGCACCCTTGGTGTGCCCGAAGAGCTCGCTTTCCAGCAGGGTCTCGGGAATCGCGCTGCAATTCACCGGTATGAATGGCGCCTCCGCACGGGCGCTCTGGTCATGAATGGTGCGCGCCAGGACACCCTTGCCGGTGCCGCTTTCTCCGGTGATCAGCACCGTATTCCCAATCGACGCAACGCGCGTGGCCAGTCGTTCGACGGCCATCATCGGCGCCGAGGTGAACTTGAAGCGGGTGTTGTCCCGCTCGGCGCTGACGAACTTGCGCAAGGCGACGTTTTCGGCCTTCAAACCCAGCAGCGTCTGTGCCTGGCGCAGGCGATAGAGCAGTTCCTCGCTGTCGACCGGCTTTACCATGTAATCCATCGCGCCGGCGCGCAGCGCCTCGACCGCCGTCTGCACCGAAGCGAACGCGGTGACCATGATGAAAGTGGTCGGCACCCCGGCGCCTTTCATGCTTCGCACCAGTTCGACCCCGTCACCGTCCTGCATGCGGATATCGCAGATCGCCAGATCGACGTCACCACGAACCAGCTTGGCCGCCGCCTCCTTGACGCCGGAGGCCATGTCGACCGAGTACCCGGCACGACGCACGGTCGCGGCAATGATCTGCCGCAGAGCCAGTTCGTCATCGATGATCAGTACGTGCATCCGCTTTCTCCTAAGGCATTGCGTCAGTCGGCACCGGCAGGGCAATGCGCACCGTGGCGCCCTGCCCCGCGACCGATGCCACCCGTATGTCACCGCCATCCTGCTGGACCAGGCTGCGGCAAAGCGACAGGCCAAGGCCCGAGCCGCGTCCAGGCGGCTTGGTGGTGAAATGCGTGTCGAAGACCCGACCGAGGTTCTCGGGAACTATGCCCGGACCATTGTCGGAGACCGCGAGCAGGACAGCATTGCCATCGAGCCGGGTTTCGACCCGGATCGTCGGCGCTTGTTCCTCCCGTCCCTCCAGGGCATCCGCGGCGTTGATCAATACGTTCATCAACACCTGGACGATATGATCGGACACCACGAAAAGCGCGGGAAGGTCCGCGGCCAGATCCTGCAACAGCGAGACCCCGCGAAACCGCTTGTCGAAGCTGATGAAGGTGCAGGTGCTCTTGATCAGCGTATTGATGTCAATGAAGGTGGGTACCAGCGGCCGTTGCAGGGAGAATTCGCCGATCTGGCGCGTGATGGTCATTACCCGCCGCGCCTGATCGAGGATCAAATCGATCTGATGGTCGGCGCTGCGCGCCGAGTAACCGCCCTGCTTCCGCTCCGTGACGAGGTTTTCCGCGAGTCCGACAATCGCCGCCAGGGGATTGTTTATTTCATGTGCAACTGCCGCGGCGAGGGAACCTACCGCCGCCATTTTCTCGGTATGGAAGCGCTGCTGCCGGCTCAGCTCAAGCTCGCTGTCGCGGGATCGCAGCTCGGCTTCCATGTCATTGACGGCGGACATAAGGTCGCCAAGCTCGTCGCCGCGGGTGACCGCCAGCGGAGCGCCGCGGTAGCCGCGGATGATCTCGCCGGCGCGCCGCTGCACGGCGCCGATATCGCGCGAAAGTCCCCGGAAAAACAGGTTGCTGATAACAGCGACCATGATTACCCCGATCGACATCAAGGCGAACAATTCCATCGTCAATCGATGGAATATCTGGCGATACTCCTTCATGGCGTCCTGCTTTCTGGCACGGTTGTCGGACGTCATCCGATCGAGATGGAGCACCAGGTTATGGAGTTCCTCCCGCAGTTCGCCAATCAGCGCACGCGATGGTTCCCGCTGCAGGGTGAGGTTGATTCGATCCAGTTCGGATAAATGACGCCTGGCTTCATCGCCGGCCGAACCGATGCGCCCAAGCATCGAAGTCACCGTGTCGAGGTCGAGCATGATGATCTTCGCCGCGCCTGGAATGTCCTTGGCGAAATACTGTTCGTTGACCGCCAGGACGGCCTGGGACACGACATAGTTGAGCGCGATCTGCTGCTCGTCCTTGGCATGTACCGCCTCGATCTGCCCAACCGCCTCGAACAGTTGCCTGCGCTCCCACCCGATAACCACGGTGGCCAGCAGCAGGTAGATCAGCAACGCCCCCAGTACCCGCGACCCGGTCCGGGAAAAACTGCTCGGCCGCACCCTGCCGGTCTCTGCAGAGGAAATCGATTCCGAAACTTCGACGGCGGACCTGACGCTTTGCGACATCGTTCTGGGGGGCGAACCAATATTCTGGTGCGGATGGGAGGAAAGGTACAATTATCGAAGATGTATCGCCCGTCCGCAATGCGTCGCCACCAAGGAAATCCTGATGTCCTCAAAATGGTTCGCTTCCGCCGCGCTCGTGATCGCGCTTCTCCCTGCTATTCCTGCCCATGCGACTCCGCTCGACGACGCTCTGAAGGCACTTGAAGCCGGCAGCAATCCCAAGGCTGTCGAACTGCTCACCCGCCTCGCCAACGAAGGCAACCCGATGGCCCAGTTCCGCCTTGGCGGACTTTATTATCATGGTCGAGGGGTCGCCGAAGACGAGAACATGGCAATCTACTGGTGGAAGAAATCCGCCGCCACCGGCAATGCGGAAGCCATGTACCAGATCGCCCATGCCTATCTGTTCGGCAGCGGCGCCGCCAAAAGCGTTGCCGATCCCGACAAGGAAGCCGCCATCTGGTATTTCCAGGCTGCCAGTGCCGGTCACGCCGAGGCTGCCTATACGCTGGGGCTGCTGTTCATCGCCGGCAAGGGCGTGGTGGAAGACAAGAATGAAGCGATCAGGTGGTTTCGTGTCGCGGCCGGCAAAGGCCATGTCGAAGCGCGCAAGGCCATGGAGACGACGGAAAAGTCCGTCGCCCAATCCGCCAAACCCAAGCGCTGACCGGCATCACGCTGGCAAAGCTGGCGCCCGCGCGTCGCCGCCTTACTTGACGATGGTGCCGATCGTCACCGCCACGTTGCCGGAACCCACCGCGACCGGCGCCGAGAGTCCCTCGAAATCCCCGGGCTGGGCCAGTGCGTCGCCCTTGCGCGAAATGCGCGCACCGATAACCACAGTTTTGGCGGAAGAAAGGCGGACGTTGGGCGCCATCGACATCGTATCGTCGAGCCGGAAGGCAAAGGGCAGCTTGGCGGCGTTGATGCGCGCCATGGCGAGCGGGATGCGCGATCCATCGACCGCGCGGGCGAAGACGAACAGGGTGCCATCCGCGGGCAGCTTGCCGGCCAGTTCCGGTGCCAGGACTACGGTTCCGGAAACGAATGCGGGAGCCGCCGCGGGCCCTTGCGGCGAACCGCCGGTGGCCGTCGCAGCGACCTGCACACCGCTGCCGCCCAACCGGCGCTCGGCGTCGGCAATGCTGCGGCCGATGCTCTGCGCGGCATTGGAGTCGGGCGGAACCAGGGTCAGGATGGTGCGCCAGTTCTCGATCGCGCGCGCAAAATCGCCGCGCTCGAAGGCCGCCGAGCCCGACAGCGCCAATGATTTGATATGGCGCGGGTCGAGCATCAGCGCGCGGGCGATGATCCTTTCCGGTTCGCCGGCAAGACGCCGCCCCTGCGCCATGGCCACGATGTCCGCATAGTCCGCGAGCAGCGTCGCATTGGGCGGCAGGATTGCCGTGGCGCGCCCGAAGGCTTCGGCGGCTTCGGCATAGCGGCCCAGCGTGGTGTAGGAACGGCCCAGCATCAGCCAGCCCTCGCCGTCATTGGGATTGTTCTGCAGGCGCTCGGCCAGCTTCGCCGCCATGCCCTGGATCTGCTGCGGCGACAGGGAGTGATTGCCGGCGGCATCGGTTGCCGGCTGCGGCTTGAGCGAATCCGGCGATCCGAGCATGGCGTACAGCCCGACGGCCAGCGCCGGCACGGCAACGCCGATGATCGCCGCCAGGATGCGCTTGCGCGCCGTTGTATGCGGCTTGTAGGCACGCCCGGCGGCGCCATCCTGCAGCGCCCGACGCTCCAGTTCGGCCTGTTCCTCGGCATACACCTGCGGATCCAGCAACCCCGCCTGGCGCTGGGCCTCGAGGTCGGTGAGCTGGTCGCGCAGCACGGCGATGCTCAGGTCACCGGAATTTCCCACCTGCTGATTCTTCTCCCGCAGCAACAGGGGCAACAACAGCAGCGCCAGCACCGCCAGCGTCAGCAGGACAACGACTACGACGAACATGCTCATGAACGATCACTCTCACGTTTTCCCAGCATTTGCGCCGCCTGCTGGTGTTCCGATTCGGTCAGTTCTGCCGCGACCTGGGTACCGCGCTTGCGCAATTTCGCCACCAGGAAGGCAAGGCTCAAGATCAGGAACAGGAAGGGGCCGCCCCACAGCAGCCAGGTGGTGCTCTTGACCGGCGGGCGATACAGCACGAAATCACCGTAGCGCTGAACCATGAACTCGATGATTTCCTTGTCATTCTTTCCGGTGCGAACCATCTCCCGGATTTCACGCTTCATGTCGGTGGAAAACGAGGACTGCGAATCCGCGATGCTCTGCCCCATGCAGGTCAGGCAACGCAGTTCTTCAGCCAGTTTATTGACGCGAGCCTCGATCACGGGATCGCCCACCGGCTGCGCCATGCCTTCGGCCGCGAGCGCGGGCTGCAACCCGGCTGCGAACAACAACACCAGCAACACTTGCCGTAGCACCAGCGCCGACTTTCGCAGAATCATCCGCATTGCGCCGACGACATCAGCCACGGGTAAGTTCCTCCGCCAGCGGCAGGATCTTGTTCTTGATCGCATCGGCGGTAACCGGACCGATGTGCTTGTAGCGGATCACCCCGTTCTTGTCGATCAGAAAGGTTTCCGGTACGCCATAGACGCCGAAGTTGATGCCGACCCGGCCGTCCGCATCGACTGCGGAAACCTGGTAGGGATCGCCACCATGCTGGTTGAGCCAGCTGATGGCCGCGCTGCGTTCGTCCTTGTAATTGAGGCCGACGATGGTGATTTTCTTCTGCCGGTCGAGGTCGATCAGCACCGGATGCTCCTGGCGGCAGGAAACGCACCACGAGGCCCACACGTTGAGCAGCCAGACCTGGCCGCGCAGGTCCTCCGGCCCGATGGTCTTGTCGCCTGCATGCAGTTGCGCCAGGCGGAAGGCGGGTACCTGCTTGCCGATCAGGGGGGAGGGAACTTCGCGTGGATTCAGGCGCAATCCGACGGCGAGAAAGCCGACGAGGACGATGAATACAGCCAGGGGAAGCAAAAAACGTCGCATCGAAACTCCTTAAACCATGACCGCGGAGCCGGACTCCGCGACTTCCGCACGCTGCCGTATCCGGTAGCGGCGGTCCGACGCGGCGAGCAGGCCGCCGAACGCCATCAACAGGCATCCGCCCCAGATCCAGCTGACCAGCGGCTTGTGCTGTACGCGCACGATCCACGATACGTCGTCGACCGGTTCGCCCAGCGAAACATAGAGATCGCGAAACACGTTGGTGTCGATCGCCGCTTCCGTCATAGGCATCTTCTGCACGAAGTACATGCGCTTTTCCGGATACATGACGGTCACCGGCTTGCCGTCGCGCGTGACGTTCATCGTGGCGCGCACCGCCATGTAGTTCGGCCCGCGCCGCTCGCCGATCTCCATCAACTGGAACTCGAAGCCGCCCGCAGTCGCCTTCTCGCCCGGCTGCATCTTCACCTCGCTCATGGTCTCGAAGCCCTTAACCAGAGTGACGCCAAGGATGAACACGCCGATGCCGACATGGGCCGTCAGCATGCCCCACTTCGCCAGTGGCACCGACGCCAGCCGCTGCAGGATGCCGGCGTTGCCGCCGCGTTCGCGCAGGTGATCGTAAAGCTGGGTCACGCTCGATGCGATCGCCCAGAACGCCAGCAGCACGCCGAACGCCACCGCCGGCGACCAGCGCCCGAGCAGCAGCGGCAACGCGATCGCGCCCACCACGGCGGCAGCCACCGCAAAGCGCAGGCGCGGCCAGAAATCGATGAAGCGCGCCTGCTTCCAGCGCGCGAACGGCCCGAGCCCCATCAGCAGCACCAGCGGCGCCATCAGTGGCGCGAACACGGCCTCGAAGTACGGCGGACCGACCGACACCTTGCCCAGCCCCAGCGCATCGAGGAACAACGGATACAACGTGCCCAGCAGCACGGCGCCAGCCGCCACCACCAGCAGCACGTTATTGACCAGCAGGAAGGTTTCGCGCGACAGCAGTTCGAACCTGCCGCCCAGCCCGACCGAGGGCGCGCGCCAGGCATACAGCAGCAGCGAGATGCCGATCACCGCGACCAGGAAGCCGAGGATGAACACGCCGCGCCGCGGGTCGGTGGCGAAGGCATGGACCGAGGTCAGCACACCGGAGCGGACCAGAAATGTTCCCAACAATGAGAGCGAAAACGCCATGATCGCCAGCAGCACGGTCCAGTTCTTGAAGCCGCCGCGCTTTTCGGTCACCGCCAGCGAATGGATCAGCGCGGTGCCGACCAGCCACGGCATAAAGGAAGCGTTCTCCACCGGATCCCAGAACCACCAACCGCCCCAGCCCAGTTCGTAATACGCCCACCAGGAACCGATGGCGATTCCCAAAGTCAGGAACAGCCAGGCCACCGTGGTCCAGGGTCGCGACCAGCGCGCCCAGGCCGCGTCCAGATGGCCCGAAATCAGCGCCGAAATGGCGAAGGCGAAGGCCACGGCGAAACCGACGTAGCCGATGTAGAGCAGCGGCGGATGGATCGCCATGCCAACGTCCTGCAGCAGCGGATTCAGGTCGCGGCCATCAGCGGCGGCGGGCAGCAGGCGCTCGAAGGGGTTCGACGTCAACAGCAGGAAGAGCACGAAGCCGACGGTGATCAGCCCCATTACGCCGAGCGCGTTGGCCACCGTCTGCAAGGGCAGGCGACTGCTGAAGGCCGCCACGGCCACGGTCCACGCCGACAGGATGAACACCCAGAGCAGCATCGAGCCTTCGTGGCCACCCCACACGGCGGTGACCTTGTAGAACATCGGCAGCATGGAGTTGGAGTTCTGAGCCACGTAGAGCACCGAGAAATCGTTGCCGACGAAGGAAGTCACCAGGCAGCCGAAGGCCGTCAGCATGGTCAGGAACTGCGCCGCCGCCGCCGGTCGCGCCACCCCCATCAGGCGCACGTCGCCGCGCAGGCTGCCGACGATGGGCACGACGCCCTGCACTATTGCCACACCAAGCGCGAGGATCAGGGAAAACTGGCCTAGTTCAGGGAACATTCGATGTCTCCGCCAACGGGTTGGAATGCGGGGGGAACGGGATTGTACAGCCGGCGCTCAGACGCAAGTCGCGTGCCACAATCTATTTCGGCGCCGACGACTTCGCGGCAGCCTCCTTCTGGATTCTCAAGCGGTCGCGCCATTCCCAGACCGCGGATTCGGCGCGGCGCCGGAATGGATCGTCGGCTTTCGCGCGGTGCAGCCAGGCCTCCATCGCTTCCAGCGCGCCGCGGTAGTCACCGAGGCCTTCGTAGGCTTCGGCCATGCCGTAGTAGGCGTTTAGCTGGTTGCGGTTGAGCTCGGTGGCGCCGTCGAAGAACTGCAGCGCCTCCTTGTAACGCTTCTGGCCGATCAGGGCGAAGCCTATGTTGACATGGGCTTCGGGCATGGTGGGCGACAGTTGCAGGACGCGGTGGAAAGCGGTCATCGCATGCTCGTACTGCTTCGCGTGGAGCATCACCACGCCCTGCTTGAAGCGCAGGTCGATCTCCTCCCGCCGCTTCTGGTCGACGTGCGCCTTGAGGTCGGCGCGATCGCCGTCGTTGATCCAGCGGTCGAGCAGGTAGCCGCCGCCGACCACCAGCAGCACCGTCACCACCAGGGCCAGGATGCGCGGATCGCGCGCGCGCCGGGGGCTCGCGGTGGCCTCAGCCATGGCGTACCACGCGTGCCGGAAGTCGCGGCCAGATCTGGCGCAGCACCAGCACCAGGAACATCAGGATGCCGATGGTCGCCAGTGTGCCCCCGAGCCCGAGCACCATGCGCGAGATCGCCTCGACGCCGAATTCCATGCCGACGTTGCCCGCCGTCTTGCGCGGCGCCCCCATCAGGCCGGCGCCAGCCAGGCCGGACATCATCAGCAGGATGCCGTAACCGTAGAAGCGCAGTTGCAGGTCGATGCGCGGCCGCGGCGGCATGTCGTGGCCGAGCACCGGCAAGACGCCATAAGTGAGCCCCATGAAGGCCAGCGTCACGGCGCCGATGGTGCCGTGGTAGTGGGCGGTGACCAGGGTGGTCTGGCCGTCGATCATGGTCCCGAGCACGATGCCCGAAACCAGCAGCAGCATCGACAGCGTGAGGCCGGCCGCCGGCGCGACCCGGCTGCACCAGTGGCTGCGCAGCAGCAGGAAGCCCAGCAGCAGCGGCACCTGCCAGCTGGTCCATTGCATCAGGCGCGTGTAGGCCCCGAAGTGCTCGCCGGTGGCCGCCGCCGGCAGCAACAACGGGGCGGCGAGCGCCGGCAGCGCCCCGAGCAGCAACAGCATCTTGAGCGGGCCGCCAGCCGGCAGCACCAGCCGCGGCGGGCACAGCGCCAGCCATGCCACGAGCATCAGCGTGGTCAGGCAGAACTGCCAGATGTGTCCGGCGCCCCAGAACAGGATTTCGTAGAAGGCGTGACCCTCCGCGCCGGCAGGCATGGTGGCGCCGGTATAGGCCAACATCGCCAGCGCGACCAGCACGATGGCTGCCGCGAGGAAAAGGCCCAGACGCAGCGCAGCGGCCGAAGAGTCGGCGCCGGCGACACGGCGCAGGCTGAAATCAGCGCCTTCCCCGACCGCCGCCAGGGCCGCCAGCAGCACCGCAATGCCGTAGATGCCGAGGCCGGACAGGAACCACGCGCTGTCGAGCACCGGAATGTAGTTGCTCATGATCGGCCGGATCGCGCCCAGCACCGGCGAAACCGCCATCAGCAGGGCGCCCAGCGCCCCCAGCGCCAGCGCCGCCCACTGCATCGGCCCCGGCGCGCGGCGCGCGGCGAGGCTCCAGAGCATGGCGGCAAAGGCCATGAACCAGACCCACTGCGAGAGGTCGACATGCAGCGTCAGCGCGACGCGATAGAACTCGGTGCCGGGAAACAGCGAGCCCAGTCCCGGGACCCTGGCCATCACGATCAGTATGGCGAACAGGCTCGATGCGGCGACCGCCGCCGTGGCCAGCACCAGCCAGCCCAGAGCGAGTTGCGCGCCGGCCTCGTGGCGCGACCCCGGCAGCATGGCGTCCAGCCTCATACCGCCCCCTTGTGCGGCGACTCGGAAATGAAGGGCACGCCGAAGAAGGTGAGGAAGGCAAAGACGAAGACGCCGATGATCATCCACGAGCCGAGCACCACGGAACTCTTCATCGTCAATCGCCAGTGCAGGGCGAAAGCCAGCATGATCCAGGTGATGAACGACCAGGTTTCGAGCGGATCCCAGGCCCAGTAGCGACCCCAGGCGTCCTGCGCCCAGATCGCGCCGGAAATCAGCATCAGGGTCTGGAAGATGATGCCCAGCGCCATGAAGCGGTAGGCCAGGTCGTCGAGGCGCTCGTCGGCGGGCAGTTTTTCGAAGCGCGACACGCCTATCCCGGCGCGGCGCAGCAGGATCACGCCGGCCATGCCCACTGCCACCAGCACGGTGCCGAGGAAAAGCTTGGACAGGCCGACGTGGATGTATAGCCAGGGCGTGCGGAAGGTCTGCGGAAAATGCCCGTCATGGGTGCTGGACAGGGTCATCCAGCCGAGCATGACGAAAATGATCGGCATCACGATCGCGGCCGTACCGCGAATCGCTGGATAGCGCCAGTAGGTAAGCGCGAAGATCAGGCTGAAGCTCCAGACATTGCTGGCGAGGATCTCGAACATGGTGATGAAAGGCCCGTGCCCCAGCCGCTCCCAGCGCATCCCCAGAGATACGCTGAGCAGTGCCAGGCCGAGCAGCAGCGATCCCAGC
Organism: Sulfuritalea sp.; assembly: GCA_044359585.1. Taxonomy (GTDB): domain Bacteria; phylum Pseudomonadota; class Gammaproteobacteria; order Burkholderiales; family Rhodocyclaceae; genus Sulfuritalea. The sequence continues at coordinate 24,667 of JBIKLV010000027.1, forward strand.
ACGAAACGATGCGGCGCCTTTTTCAGGACCACGCCGAAGATCGCCACCACGCCGGAAAGCACGTAGGCCACCACCGCCACCCAGAGTATCTGAAGCTCGCGCTGTTCCATCGCGCGCGTTCAACCGGCCCGGTTTCCGCTCATGCCGTAGTCACGGGGCATGAAGGAACTATAGAATGCAGTTTTCGTGTCTGTGGGGATCATTGCCAGTGGAAACCAAGAAAAAGGATGCCAAGTTTGGCGACAAAAAGGACGCCAGGTTTGGCGACAAAAAGGACGCCAGGTTTGGCGACAAGCAACTCGTTACGTGCCTACTGACCGCGGCCATCCTGTTCGGTTCCGCGACAACTGGCGCCCAGCAAAAGTCCAATGCCGACCTGATCCGCAATTGTAGCGAATGCCATGGCAGCGATGGCATCGGCAACGAGCCGGATTTTCCCCACATCAACGGCCAGCCCGAAGCCCTGCTGATCACCATGATGGACGCCTTCCGGCAGGGCAAGCGCGCGCCCAAGGTGCGTATCCATCGCGAAATTCCGGCCGAGGACGTGGCCCCGCTGGCCAAGCACTACGCGCAGCAGAAGCTGGTGCGCCCCAAGGCCGCGACCAACCCGGAGCTGGTGGCGCGCGGCGAAACCCTCTATCTCAATCGCTGCGCCGACTGCCATCTGGACAACGGGAGGGAATCGGACAAGGAAGCACCGCTGACCGCGGCCCAATCGTTGACCTACCTGATCGCCCAGACCCTGGCCTACAAGAAGGGCGAACGCAAATTCCCCCACTTGATGGACGAATCCTATCGCGGCCTGAGCGACGAGGAACTGACGTCCATCGCGCATTTCTTCGCCGCGCAGGAACCGGTCGCCCCGCCGCAGCCGGGGCGTCGTCGCCGGCGCTGAGCGCAGCTCGAAAAGTCGGCGTTGGCGACACGGCAACCGCCGCGTCGCTAGCGCCGCAGGCGGTCAGCCGTGCAGCAGGATTGCCGTCGGCGTGTTCTCCAGGATCGACTTGCGCACGGTCTCGTGCATTTCGACATCGAGCAGGTCGAGCGGATTGAAATCGTCGCTCAGGATCGGCCCGGCCACGGTCTTGCCGTGCAAGCGCCCCTGGCGCAGGCCCAGCGCAATCAATTCGCGCGCCATCGGGTGGACATTCTCGACGCGGGCGCTAAAGGCCGCATCCAGCGTCCGGTTCGACGCGATCAGCACCATGTTGCCGCCCTTGGCCAGTGGATCGGCGGTGTTGAACAGCGGGAAAAAGGCGACCTGGGAGAACTGGGTGTGCAACGTGCGCACCACCGCCGCCACCACTAGGGAGTCGGCGCTGTTTCTGGAAATGACGTTGAGCGCAACGACGCCGTCGGGCGCCAGCCTGGCCTTGACCCGCGCCAGCGCTTCGTGGCTCAGCAGGTGGCTCGGCGTCGCGTCGCCGCTGAAGGCATCCATGATCACGATGTCGTAGGTGCGGCCGTCCTGGGCAAGAAAGTAGCGGGCGTCCTCGATCACCGCGGGTCGCTTGAGGCGCAGGTTGAAATGGGTCTCGGCCATTTGCACGACGACCGGATCGATGTCGATCGCCTCCACGTCCACATCGCGGCGCTGCAGGCGATCCGCCACCACCCCGGCGCCGAGGCCGACGATCAGGGCCGACCGGGCATCGGGCTTGACCGCCATCGGCAGGGCTTCCAGCAGGTAGGCGTATTCATACACCGACAAGCCGCTGTTGCGGTCGACACCGCCTTGCACCATGCCGTCGATCAGCAGTTCCCGAATACTGGCCCTGGTGCCGCTGTAGTCCACCACCTTGATGTTGCCGTAGTAGCTGTCGCGCGACGCGATCAGGCGCGCCTGGGTACCGTCGGGCAGCACCGCCGTCGGCAGTTGCTCAGCCGGCCGCCAGAACAGCACCGAGAGGCTCAGCATGCCGATCACCGCCACCGCCTTGCGGCGAAACAGCAGAAGATAGACAAGACCAAGCAGCATCAACAAGGCGCCGCAAAGATGGAAGGCGCGCGCAACGCCGACGTAGGCGATTATCACGTAACCGGCCAGCGCGGTGCCGAGCATGCTGCCGATGGTGGACAAGGCGTAGAGGATGCCGACCGTGCTCCCCAGGCGCGACCACTCACGGGTCGCGATGCGCACCACATAGGGCGAAACGCAACCGAGCAGGAACAGCGCCGGCGCAAACAGCAGGATCGCGCTGGCCAGCGCGCCGGCGCGCAGCCCCATGGGTACCGTGGCCTGAATCACCCAGGGCTTCAGCATCGGCACCAGGATCACCAGCACGCCCGACGTCGCGATGATGCCGTACAGCCAGTCCGGCGAAGGCTTGCGGTCGGCCCAGTGGCCTCCGATCGCATAGCCGGCAGAGAGTGCCAGCAGGGTTACCGTGATCAGCGCCGTCCACACGAACAGGCTGACCCCGAAGTAAGGTCCGATGACGCGCGCCCCCAGCACTTCGACCACCATCACCAGGCCGCCGCACAGGGTGGTGGTGAGCATCAGGAAATAGCGGAAAGCCGGAGAGTCGTCTTTGGTCATGGCATCGATGGCTGGCGAAAGGATGATGGGTGAAGGGTTGGTTGCGGCGCGGGCTGCGCGGGATCGTTTGCGTACGGGAATGCAGTTTAGCTGAGAGTCGGCGATGGCAATACGGCGCGCAGGATCGTCGCCAGATCCTATTCCGCCTGCCAGGGCCGCGACGCGAACTTGCGCCAGAAGTGCCAGCCCAGCGCCGCCACCGCGAGGCAGCAGGCGGCGAGCAGCCAGGGCATGGTCCAGTCGTAGAACACGTTGTAGCCCATCCAGCTGGTCAACCCGAGATACACCAGGCGCCCGGAAGGAATCAGCACCGACTCACCCGGCTTCAGGGTTGCTACCCGCCAGGAAAAATCGATGTGAACCTCATGCTGCTGCGGCATGCGAAAACGGCTTTCGCTGTCCGGGTCGATCAACTGCTGCGGGATGTCCAGTCTGACGCGAATGTCTTCGCCGCCCAGTTGCCAGCGGGTCGTCTGTTCGTCCTGGTAGACCGGATAGCTGGGAAAGACCACGGACCCGAGTTGCGCCTCGCCCTGAACCGGCTCCCAGCGGAACAAGCCGGCAAAGCCCTTGTTCGACGAGGTGTAGAAGCGATAGTTGCGGATCACCAGCGGCACCTGGTCGCCGATCTCGCCGCTGCGCGGAAGTCCGCCCTCGTCGCGCCAGCGCACGCGATTGATGGTGCGGTCGCGTTGCAGTCCCGGCCTGTACTCGATCTCGAAACCGAGGCTCTCGAAATGCAATTGTTCACGTGCCCCGTTGTGCCAGGGACCGGCTTCGATGCGTTCCATCGACTGGTAGCCGCCGCCGGTCAGCACTTCCGAGGTCGCGCGCAGGTAGGTCATGCGACCTACCGTCACCAGGGCGATGATGGACAGCAGCGCGAGGTGGAATACCAGCAGCGGCAACTGGCGGCGGAAGGCCTTGTTGGTGAGGATCGCGGCCAGCAGGTTGAGCGCAAGCATCGATAGCGGCAGTACCAGCGGCAAGGTGGCGTCGCCATCACCCGAGCTGTCGTAAATGTAGACCACCGCTGCCAGCAACAGCACCAGGCTGGCCAGGGTCAGCCGCAGCGAGGCCAGCGGCGCCAACAGTCGCGATACGAGCGACAGCGGCCCGGCCGCGAGCGGGGCTTCAACTATCGGCGGCAACGGGCGCTCAATCGCCACGGGAAGGCGCTCCGCTAGCCGTGTGCAAGGCCGCTGGCGCGCCACGCAGCATGTAGCGCAGGCGGCCCAGCGTGGCCGCCAGCCCGGCCGGCGCGAAGTAATGTCGCCAGCATCGACTCAGGTGGGACAGCGCGAAACCGGGCCGCAGGTAGTAATCGCGATAAAACGCGCGCTGCATGGCGGGCAGCACGTCGGCCGGCAGCGCCGCCGCCGTGCTCGAAATCGGCCCGTAATGCCAGGCCGCCTCGGCATCGCGCATGGCCGCCGGCAACTCGTCCCACCACGGGATGTCCGGATAGCTGCGAAAAATCTGCACCTGGACATAGTCGGGCGCCAGTTCCCTGGCCCAGGCCAGCGTGTCGGCGATTTCCGTTCGGGTCTGCGTCGGCAGGCCGACCAGGAACAATCCGACCGAAGCAATGCGGTGGCGCTTCAGGCGCGCCAGTCCCGCCTCGGTCTGCGTGCGCCAATGCTCGCCGTGGCGCGACTTGCCCATCAGTTCGACCAGGCGCGGCGTCACCGTTTCGATGCCCACTTTCAACAGGCGAGCCCCGGCCGACGCGGCGGCGGCAACGCGCTCCTCGTCCAGTTCATCGGGACGGGCGTTGGCGATCCAGGGCGCGGCAATGCCGCGGCGGACCATTTCATCGCACAGCGCGAGAAACTGGCGCCGGTCGACGAAGAACGTGTCGTCCTCGAAGGCGATCGCCTCGGCGCCCGCAGCCAGATGGGCGGCGACTTCGTCCACCACCCGCACCGGATCGCGCCAGCGCAACCGCTCGCCGAAGCTCTTGCGCACCACCGTCGAACAGTGCCGGCAACGATGCGGGCAGCCGCGCGCGCCAAGGACATAGGCCCAGCGCCGCATGGGCCGGCCGGGCAAGGGGAAGGGAAAGGCGAAAGCGCGCTGTTCCGTTTCGGAAAACACCGCGCGCGGCAACTCGTCGGCCGCCTCGACGGCATGGTGATGTCCGCGTGCGAATTGCCGCCAGTACTTGTCCTGAAGAGCATCGAAGTCATCAGTGAGAAGACGCGGCAACAGCCCAAGAAGTTCCTTCTCTGCCTCGCCCGCCAGCGCCAGGTCGAACGCCTCGCGCCAGCCGGCCACCGGGGCGCGCATGACATGCGACACCTGCTGCCCGATGGCAACCGTGACCACGCCGGCCTGCCGCAATCGCCGCGCGCATTCGATGGCCTCCGGCAGGCACCAGGTTTCCGCCTTGATTACGGCGACACGCGGCGCGCCACGCAGCGCCAGCCGCAGCCAGTCATCCGGCCCGCCTGCAAGCAGCCAGCCGTCGACCAGCGTGACCGGGGTTCCCGCGGCTTCGAGCCCGGCCTGCAGGATCTTCAGGTCGAGCGCAGGATGCAAATGGCGCGGATGTCCGTTGCCGTCGGTGACGCGATCCACGCGCAGCAGGACAAGGCCATTCACGGCCGCGCGGCCTCCGCAAGAATTTCGCCCATGCGACGCAGGCGCGCCGCGTCGATGCCGAAATGAAGCGGGATCGCCACCGCCTCGGCGAACACTTTCGCCGCGCCCGGACAATCGTCCTGCCCCAGCATTGGCGCCACGTCGTCCAGCACTTCGCCATGGATCGCCAGGTCGAGGCCACGTGCCTGCGCGCGCCGCCGCAGGCGCGACAGGTCGCCGCCATGGCGGGCGACGAAGTTGTAAGCCGCCGGCTCGCCGCAGCGCCCCCGCGCCTGCGGCGTAAAGCCGGGCGGCAGGCGAGCCGCCAGTTGCTCCCACATCCGGTTCAGCTCCGCATTGCGCCGTGGCAGGTCGGCCAACCGGCGCAGGCCACGCCGTGCCTGGAAACCGCTGAAGGCGACGTCGTCCGGCCGCACCCGGTCATGCAGGTCGCGATAGAAGCGCTCGAAGCCACCGCCCCGCTCGGCGCGAAACATCAGGCGCGCCGCGATGCCATAGGCCGGGCTGCGCACCGCGAGTTCCTCGACGCATTTCATGACGGTCTTGCGCGTCGCCGGCCAGGGACTGCGACGCCGGCCATCGAGCTGCCGCGTCGCCGAGGCCAGCAAATCCTCTCTGGCGCTCGCCAGCAAGCCGCCGCCGAAAGTCGCCACCGGCTTGGCTACCTCCAGGCTGAACAGCGCCGCGGTGCCGAAACTGCCCGCCGGCCGGCCTTCGATGCGCGCACCGAAGGCATGGGCGCAATCCTCGATCAACGGCAGGCCGCGCGCCGTGGCGATCGCGGCGATGCCGGCGATGTCGCACGGCGCGCCGAAGGTGTGCAACACGACGATGGCGCGCGTGCGCGGCGATATCGCCCGTTCCACGCTGTGCGGCGTCACCGTGAAGCTGTCGACATCGACATCGGCCGCCACCGGCCGCAGGCCGCGCCCCCGCAGCCGCACTACCAGTTCGCCCAGCGTATAGGCCGGCACCACCAGTTCGTCGCCGGCGACGATGCCCAGGCCATCGAGGATCAGGTCGAGCGCATCGCGCCCGCTGGCAGTGGCGCGCACCGGCAGGCCATCGAGTGCCGCCGAGGCGGCGCATTCGAACTCGCGCACGCTTGCCAGCGCGGCGGCAGGCGCATCGCCCAGCCCGCGCAGCAGGTCCGCGATGTCGACCGCGCCGATCTCGACGCGCCGCCGCGGAATCATTCGACACCCATCCGCGCCGATTGTGAAAAGTCGGCGTTGGCGGAACGGCGTGTACCGGCGGGTGACGCCTCCAGCATGGTCTCGATCGCCTCCAGCACGCTGCCGACGCTGATCGCCTGCATGCAAATGTTGTCGCGGCAGGCGCTGCGGCGCTGATTGGCGACGCGGATGCAGGGCGAGCACGGCAGGCCGGCATACAGCGCACGCGCCTGGCCAAGCGGGCGATACAACAGCGGAGTTTCGGGCCCGAACAGCACCAGGGTCGGCGTTCGCGTCAGCGCTGCGACATGGGCCGGGCCGGAATCGTTGCCGACCAGAAGCTGGCTGTGCGCGAACAATGCCGGCAGCTCGGCGACCGTGAACGCACCGGCAAGGCTGGCGCAGCGCGGCGACCCGACTTCCAACGCCAGCCGCGTCGCGGCCGCTGCTTCGTCCGCCGCGCCGATGACGCCGATGCGCAGCCGTGGATGCCGCGCCAGCAGCAGGCGCGCGAGTTCGACATAGCGCGGCAGCGGCCAGCGCCGTTGCGGCAACAGGTCGCCGGCATTGGGATTGAGCAGCAGCAGCGGCCCGCCGGCCGCCGCCGGGAAACTTTCCGCCAGCCGGCGCGACACCTGCGCGCCGTGCGTCGCCGCATCCGCCGGCACCAGTTGCGCGCGCCACGCTATCTCGGCCTGGGCCGGATCCGGTGCCGGTTCGCCGGGCAGCAGCGCGGCGGCCAGCGCCAGGCAGTTTTCGCTCATGTGCCGGTCGTTGCGGTAGGCCACCGGCAGGCTGTGCAGCCGGCCGCGATAGGCGCCCTCGTGCGTATAGCCGGCACGCAGGCTGGCGCCCGCCAGCACGCCGAGCAGGGCCGAGAAGCGCGAGCAGGGCTCGAAGTCGAGCGCCGCGTCGAAACGCTGCCGCCATGCCCAGCGGATAAAGCGCAGGAAATCCCGGACGAACTGCCATGGCGTCGCGGTGCGCCAGAGGAACACCCGCTCCGCCGGCACCAGGCCGGCCACCGCGAGGCAGTCGGCATTGCGCGCAAAGCTGACGAACCACGGCGCCACGCCGCGTTGCCGCAGCCAATGCACCGCCGGGCCGGCGAGCACCAGGCTGCCCATTTCGGCAAGCTGGATGCACAGCACGCGGCGCGGTCGAACGACTCCGGCCACCGCGCTTGCCGGGCGCCGCCCGCGCCAGCGCGCCGCCAGCGAGAGCAGGAAACACAGCGGAACGCCGAGCCAGCGATCCAGCCAGCGCATCGCCTCCACGCTCATCGTTTGCCCGCCGTGATCCGTTTGCGCTTCATCCGTTCCTCGTTCTCCTGCCGGTCGGCGCAAATGGCCGGAGCAGGTTTGCGCCGGATCATAATTGATCCGCTGGCCGGCAATCCCCGTGCGACCGGTAAACCAGGTAATGCTGGCCGTCGATCACGACGCCTTGCACTGGCAGAAGACACGGACTGGTATCGAGCAGTTCCCTGTGTTCCGGCGCGCGGTACACCACCTGCAGGCGGCGGGGCCGGCGCTGCAATGACGCTTCCAGCGCTCGCACCACGCTGGCGGTGGCTTCCCGGCCGAAGGGATTGAACAGATAGATCAGGGTCTCATCGTCGCGCAATCGATAGTCGCGGACATCCTCGCACAGCAGTTCGAATCGCGTCCGCGTTTGCCTGACGCGCGAAAATGCCTTGAGATTGTCGGCCGCGATCGCGGCAAGGCGCGGCGAGTACTCGATGCCACGCGCCTGGGCGAAGCCCAGTTCGGCTGCGACCATCAGCACCCTCCCCTTGCCGCAACCGATGTCGAGCAGGACGACGTCGTCGCCGAGGTCGAGCCGCGACAACAGCTTGCGCAGCGACGCCGCATGGGAAGGCTTGTAATACTCGGCGCCGGCCACCTGCTCCGCGGCGAGTCCGAACCCGGCGGGCTCGAGCCAGCGATAGGTATCGGTTCCATAGCGCCGGTCGAACGCCAGGTCGGCCAGGCGCGAAACACAGAGCCTGGCGGTGACTCGCACGCCCTCGCCGGCAAGGCTGCGCCAGGCGGATCGCAGTGCCTCGAAACTCACGGCGCGCGCCGGACGTGGGCCGCAGCGACGCGACCGGGTCGCAACGAGGCTCGCCCCGATTGCAAATCCGGCAACCCGCTGCTTGGTGCGTATCCGGCGCCTGGGGTAGCATCCGCATCCATGGAAAACCATGGCGGCGCTTCCGCAAAAAATCGATGGCTGTTCTGGCTGGGGCTGGCAATCTTCATCGCGTACCTGGTTTCCGTCGGCCTGATCCACCTCGATGGCCACAAGGCCGCCCGCCAGGGCGACACTCCGCTGCTGACCGATTTCACCTCGTTCTATGCCGCGTCCATCCTGGTGCAGCGGCAACCCGCGGTCGACCTCTACCGTCCGCGCGAAATGTACCGCGCCAGCCTCGATGCGGCACAGGCGGCCTACGCCGGGAATCTTAGCGAAAAGCAGGCGCGAACCGTAGGCTTTCATCCCTGGATGTATCCGCCACCCTATATCTTCGTCGCCCTGCCCTTCGCCTACCTGCCCTACCTCGCGGCCTGGCTGGCGTGGCTGGCAGCGACGGCGCTGCCCTACCTGCTGGCGATGCGCACCATCCTGCGCGATCGAGGATTCTGGCTGATTGCGTTCGGCATGCCACCGGTGTTCTACAACATCATGTATGGCCAGTCCGGCTTCCTGGTCGCCGGCCTGATCGGCCTCGGACTGGCCTGGCTCGGCCCGCGCCCGGTGCTGGCCGGAATCTGCCTCGGGCTGGCCAGCGTCAAGCCGCATTTCGGCCTGCTGGTGCCGCTGGCGCTGATCTGCGGCGCCCACTGGAGAACTTTCTGGAGCGCGGTGGCCACCGTCGGCGTCATCGGCCTTGGCGCCGCCCTCGCCTTCGGCAGCGACATCTGGTACGCCTTCCTCGGCACCCTGATGGCCAACCTGCGCGGCTTCGACCAGGGCGTGTACAAATGGAGCGTCATGCCATCGGTGTTCGGTGCCCTGCATCAGGCCGGGCTCGACCTGGCCTGGGCCTGGCGCGGCCAAATGGCGGCGGCCTTGCTGGCTGCCGGCGTGGTGGTCTGGGCCTGGTGGCAGCGCGCGGACCGGGCACGCCAACCGGGCCTCGAAGCGGCGATCCTGTGCCTCGCGACGCTGCTGGCGGCGCCGATGGTCTACCTGTATGACCTGATGCTGCTGGTTCCGGCGGTCGGCTGGCTGTGGGCCGACATGCGCGATCGTCCCACGCGTCGCTGGGAGGTTCCGCTGCTGGCGACCTGCAGTGTCGCGATGATCGGCTTGTGGGAAATGGACAGACTCGGACCGGTCATCGGCTGCCTGGCGGTCTGCGGCCTGCTGGGCCTTGCCCTGCAACGCCTGATCGAGGCACGACAAAGCGGACATCATTGCGCGGCATAGCGGCATCGCAGGTGCAAAGACCCGGCGGCCCGGGATAGCCGCCTGTGCTGCCTCAGGGCACCCCGGTCTGGCACATGTTCGTCATCCAGTTTTTCCCGCTGCCGGCCCTGTTGTTGGTTTGGCCATTGGTGCTGTTGATGCGCCCGGTGGCGAGGCCGGTTCCGCTCTTGCCCGCCGATCCGCAACTGTTCTCGGCCCACTCCCCGGAACGGGAGAACGAAATGACCTTGTTCTTGGCTTCGAGGTAATAGGGCCCCTGCGTGTAGTAGTCGGCACCGACGTTTATGCTGACTTCCTTGCTGGAGTTGTCGCCCTGTCCCGCCTCCGCGCCGACGTCGTTGAGATTGACCAGCAGCGCCTTGTTCTTCCAGCCATGGGGTACGGCCACGTGACACCAGGTGCATTCCAGACGCTCGATCTTGTCCTGGTGATGCTGATGGAGATTCGAGAAACTCGAGTTGTTGAAGCCGGTGGAACCCAGCGGAGTGTGACATTTAAGGCACAAGGCATTGGTGGTCGAGGCCGTTCCACTCTTGGTTGTGTAGCCAGTATCGTTGTCCCATGTGCCTTTGAGAATGAAAGGAAGCGACGAGCCATGCGGCCCCCAGGCGCTGCCGGCCCCGGTGCTCGGTACCGTGCCGTCGGGAATCACCGTGGTGCTGCCGGTGCTGCTGCCGTGGCAATCGCTGCAATACATGGTCTGGGTGCCGACGGCGTTGCTCCAAGGCTGGCGGAAGGCGTCCGTGGCCGTCAGGTCCCGCTTGGTCGCGGTACGCCCGGTGGCGCGCATGACCGGGTGCCATGAGCGGTGGTTATGCCGGTTCAGGCCGGCGCCGACCGCGCCGCCGTCGTTGCCGAGTTCGATGCAGTTGGCGCCGGGACAGCTATCCGAGGTCGATTCATTGGCGTGGCTCGCGGGCGACTGGAATTCCTTGGCCTGGTCGGTGTACTGGGACAAGGAGTTGGTTCCGGACGGGGTCAAACCGTCGTTATTATTGTTATCGAGGTTGGGCGGCGAGTTGTAGCCATAGGTCGAGTGGCACTTGAGGCAGATCTGGTACTCGCGCGTCACGTAGGCCTTGCTGTCGACGTCATAGCCCGGGGTCAGCGCCGAGTTCGGCGCGGCGAGGACAAAATCGGCGCCCGGATCGCCGCGCCGCACGGTGAAGTTGGTCGCGGTGGTGTGGAAGGAATTGCTGCCGTAACTGGGCTCGACCCCCCAGGCGCCGCGCAAAACGCCGGAAGCCAGGTTGGTGTGCAGCGTGGTGCCGTCATTGACATGGGTATGCGTGCCTTCCTTGTCGGTCTGGGTGCCGGTGATGTTGCCGCTTAGCCCGGAGTAAAGGTGGTGCCGGACGACGCGATGGGGATTGTGGCAGTCGGTGCATTCGACATGGCGATTGGTGGTTTCGGTTCCCTTGCCAAGGTATTCCCGGCGTTCGACAAAATCGGCGCCGCACTTGTTGGTGGTACCCGAACAATCGGAACCGGTGGTGCCGGCGCCTCCGTCAAAAGCATCGTTGAAGTTGCCACCGATATCGTGCCGTTCGGTACCGGACTTCTGGTCCGCGGTGGTAATCGGCATGCGGTAGGTCCGTGCGAAATCTGCCCCGATATCCGGGACCGAGGTCGTCGGCGAGATGATCGGGGTGGCACCTCCCGCCGTCGAGTGGCACTGGTAGCAGGTTTCCTCCAGCGTCGAGACGCTTCCGTTGCCGCCGCTGCGCGTCAACCGGCGCGCGCCGGAAACGGTATGCGTATCGTGACAATTCAGGCAGGAAACCTTCCACACCGGCATGCCCTGGGGAAATTCCCGGGTGTCGGCCGCGGTGGTGCTGTAGGTCTGCGTCGCGATGTTGCTGTTGGCATGGGAGGAATAGGCCCAGGAATTGCCGTTGCCCTGCATGCCCTTGTCGTGGCAGGCAAGGCACATGATGTCGTTGCCGTCACTGTAGGTGTTCGTCGGCTGGGCCATCTGGAAGCGCGGCCGGCGCAGGAACTTGATGTTGCGCTCCTTGAGGATGTCGGCCTTGTCGGTGGCGTCGTTGGTGAGCGTGCTTTCCTTGAGGTGCGGGTCGTGGCAGGTGGTGCATTGCACCTGACCGGTACCGCTGCCGTCTCCGGTGGTGTTTTCCAGCGGCAACACCGGTCGCGACGATATCGAACCGTAAAGCCCGGTGCCGGCCGTGCTGCTGCCGATGCCGCTGCCCTGGCCGGTGGCGCGCGGCCCGACCAGCGGGTGACTGCCATTGATGGTCATGGTGCCGCCCATCACGCGCTGCTGGGCGTCCGGCGTGCGCAGTTCGCCATCGCGGTCGGTAAGTGTCTTGTTATAGGTGACGGAGATCGGGTGGTCGTTGGTCAGGTTGGCACCCAGCAGGCGGGTATAGCCGCTGGTGGCGCCGGCGCCCACCGGCATCGTGGTTGTCGTGGAGCCCGAAACGGATATCGCGCTACCGAGGCCGGACCCCGGCGCGTTGACGACATTGCCCAGCGCGATGGTGCCGTCATGACAGGAAAGGCAGAGCTTGCTACTGCCCAGCGGTTGCCCGGTCCAGCCGCCCTGGGCGCTGATCGCATCGAGCGACTCGGAAGAATAGGGGACATAGGAAGCGCCGGAACTCGGTCGATTCCACAGCGGCGAAACATCGGCCGTATTCGCGCCGTGCGGCGTGTGGCAGAACACGCAGATCTGGGATTCGGTTCCCGACTTGGTGGTGCCGGGCCCACTGGTCGACAGGTTGTGCTTGGTGTCCTTGATCCGGGACTGGCGCGCGGCATTGGCAGCGGGAATCGCCAGGATGCCGACGAGCACGATCAGGAGCGCGCGTTGCAGAAACCTATTCACTCTCCGAGCCCCCGCCGAGGAACTGGAAAACCGATACGCGGCTGTTCAGCGTATCGGCGACGAAAACCCGATTGTGGCTGTCGATCCAGACACCGGAGGGAAGGTGGAACTTCCCCGGTTCGGTGCCGACGCCGCCGATGGCCATCAGATACTCTCCCTTTGAGTTGTAGACCAGCAGGTGGTCGTAATAGGATTCGACGACATAGATGTTTCCTTCACTATCCACGGCCACGCCCTTGGGCCGCACCATGTTGCCGATGTACATGCCCATCTTGCCGACTGTAGCAAGATGCTTGCCCGTCTGCGTTGACAATACCTGAACGCGCGCGTTCATCGTATCGGCGACATAGAGTTTCTCGCCCGAGATGCTGACATAGGTCGGGAAGTTGAACTCGCCCGGCCCTTCGCCGCGTTCTCCCCATGCGTCAAGCAAACCGCCCTCCGTGTCGAACAGCTTGATCTGGTGGTCGCCGGTGTCGGCAACGTATATTCGACGGGTCTTCGCATCGTAAGCAATTCCGGTCGGCCGGGTGAGATGGCCCTTGCCGATCGGGCCTATCGAGTTGCCCTTGCGATCGAGCCTGGCCACCAATCCAAGTTCGCTGTCGGTGACATAGACGATGCCATCGGGCCCGACGGCGACGCCCACCGGACTGACGAATTTGCGCGAGCCATCGGCCTGCTGCCAGAGTTCGAGCGTGGCGGCCTTTTCGTCGAAGACCAGCAGCGTCGCGGTGCCGCGGTCGGCCACCAGGATGCGTCCCTCGGCATCGATCGCACCCGATTGCGGCCGGTAGATCTCGTTCGGCGGCGCTTCGCCCTTGATGAACTCCAGCAGCCGCGCGAGCACGTCGAGCGGACCTTTTTCCGCAACTTCCGGGTCACGGATATTGCGATCACCGTACAAATGCCCCACATAGATATAGCGCGGCACCTCGCCGTCCTCTTCGGGGGGGAACATCAGGCGTTTGGCCAGCGTCGCGTCGACATCGAGCGCAAACACAGGCTTTTCGCGGATGCCGGCACAACCGGACAATCCGACGATCAGTGCGGCAAGCAATAAAAGGGTTCTCATGAGCATCAGCGCTGGCGCCGGCGAATTCGAAATACCGCGACGGTGCGACTGACGCCGTCGGTCACATACATCATGCCACCGGAAACCGAAATATGTTCCGGCGAAATCAGGTTCAATTCCGCCGGCAGCAGGGTTTCCAGGCCACCCTCGTACACCCGTGAAATGCTTCGATCGAATCCATCGAGCAGATAAACCTCACCTCCCTCGGCGGCCAGTACTTTGGGCAGCCGCATGCTGCCTTCGGCAAGGCGGCGCGTGAATATCCCGTTGCGCCATTCATTGACGCATTTGCATTGTGCATCGGCAACCAGCAGCGTCGTGCCGTCCACTGCGATCGGTCCGGCCACCGTCAGTTCCAGCGCCGCCAGCGCGACACGCCCCAGGGGCTCGATCTGGTCGACCACGCGGTACATGGAATCGACCGCAAACACGCGACCGGTCATGTTATCCACGGCAAAATCGAGATAACGACTGGAGGGTACGCGCGAATGCATGGCCGGCAGCGTGAGGCCGTGCATCGAATGTCGGCGTATCTCTCCCCCCATGGCATCGAGCAAATACACCGTACCGTCGGCGCCGACTTGCAGGCGGCTGCCCGGTGTAATGCGGATTCCGGGGATGGCCGCCATCAGGTTCGTACCCCGGTCGAAGCGGAAGAGGCGTCCATAGCCGGCGTCGGCGATGAATACGGCGCCAAATGCGGCAACCGCGGCGACCGGATACATGAATGAAATGAAGGTTTCCGATCCGCCCGTCAATGGAGCGCCGGTGGGAGCGACCTTGTTGGTCAGCGTGCCACCCGATATGCCGAACAGCGGCTCCAGCCACAGGCCGGTGTCGGCACGTACCGCTGCCGCGCCGCCGCAACCGACCGTAGCCAACGCTCCCGCCAGCGCGACGACTCGCGCCAGGAAGTCACGGCGGCTACCAGCGGCCTGGTCCGCCGGTTTCATGTCCACCATAGATTCCCGTCGGCAAGCCGCGCTTGCCCGAATGACACAAATCGCATCTATCCGGCGCCCAGGCAATGTCACCATTGTGGCAGGCGCCACAAAAACGCCCTTCGGCGATGTCGGACATCCTGAAATCGTTGGCGCCGACGCGCATCTTGAATCCCAGCTCGGCGTGGCAAACCTTGCAACGGAAACGGATCCGGTGAAACCAGTGGGGAAACACCACCGGCCGCACGCCTTCCTTTTCCGCCCTCCGGTTCAACACTACATCGGCATACTCCGCGTCGGCGGCCGGAATGACTCCGAGCAGTCCTGCGCAGAGCAGCAGGGCAAACTGGATCCGCATGGAAGGCTTCACTTGGGCGGCACCGCGCCGGGCGGAATCGCAATCGGCAGGGACGGCCTGAGAGCCCGTCCTGGCCTTGGCACGCTGTGACAGCGAAAACACTCGGTCAACGGAAAGGCGACCGCGCCATGGCAAACCCCGCACTGCTCGCCTTCGAGAATCTTCAGCATGGATAATTTGGTCGCCCCGGCTTCCGCCTTGAACAGATGGTCGTGGCAGTTCACGCAATCCAGCCACAAGGTGTGCTGGCGATGGGGAAAGCGAACGATCGGCATGCCGCCCTGGAGATTAAGCAGCACGTCGGAATCGTAGACACGTACTTTCGTGTCAGGACGAATGCTGGCGCGCGGATTGATTTCGCCTTTTTCCAGCGATTGAACCCAACGCACCATGTTTCCGGCGTTGTCCGGAGTCAGCCTGGAAAGCGCATCGCCCGGTTCCTGCAGTTCCCTGACAGCTGGCCCGCGAGGATCATGAATGCCGTCCTTGCGCAGGGTCTCCCATTCTCGTGCCGGAACCGAGGCACTGGCGGCGACCAGGCACGCCGCCGCCAAGCCCAGGAAAAAAGTCTTACCCGGGAATATAAATGCCCGCATTGCGAATTGCGCGCACCAACTCCGCGGTTGCATCCTCCAGCAACTTGACGGCCTCGTCAAAGGATTTCCGTGCTGCCGCAGCCTCTGCCTTGATTCGCAGTTCATGTCCCTTGGAAAGGTAGGTCTTGATCATTTCGCCACCCGCCTTGTTGTCGTCAACAAGAACTTTGATCAGCATCTGGTGCGTATTGTTCCTGTCAATTTCGTAGTTATATTCTTCTTCCTTGTTTGCGAAGTTCAAAGAACGCACCAAGGTATCACCGCTGCGCAGGGATGTCAGCCCGGCCTTTGCGACAAGATAGCCGCGATCGATTTCTGCCCCCGCTTCCTTGAACTTGCGGTCTTTGGCCATCGCAGCGGCCGACGCCATGAATTTTTCGATCTCGCCAACTGTTTTCGCCAGGCTCGCATTCGGCTTCTCGCTGGATACCCGTTTGTAAGCGCCAAGCAGCGCCTGGACGCTTTCGACGCGCAACAGGTAATCGCTTTCGAGCTTCTTCGAGGTGACTTCCTCAGGTGCGGCAAACCGGACGGCGTCGAAAAATGCGGCACGCGACTGGTTCAGGAGCGACGAGGCGCTTTCGAGATTTCCCTGGTCAAGCGCCACCTTCGCCGCCGCATGCAACTCACGCGCCTTGTCGCGCCGCTTGAGCGCCTCGGGAGCCTTGCTGGACTCGATCTGACGCGCGGCCGACGAGCCTTCGATGAGTTTCGCTACGGACTCGAGGTTGGAGGTCAATTGCACCTTATCCGGCTTGTTGCCGCTCAGACGAGATGCCGCGCTCTCGGGCGCACCGGCCGACGATGGGGCTTGCGCCAGCGCGCCCGCACACATGGCCAGAGAAATCAGAAAAGCAATCGATTTGTTCATGGTTACACCCTAATTATTTCGCCGGAGCCGCGGCCGCCTGCGCAGGCCGAAGCTCCTTCTTCTTCGAATGGCAAAGACGGCATTCGGATACGGGGAAAGCCACCTTGCCATGACAGACGCCGCATTTTTCCCCGAGCAGGATTGCAGCCATGCTTATGGCATTAGCACCTTTCTGCGGTACGAAGATCGCGGGGTGACAATTCGAGCAATCGAGCCATTCCGTATGCTGCTTGTGGGGATAAACCACGTCCGGCATTGAACCTTTCACTTCACGCACGATATTGAGATCGATAACAACCGGTGTGGCGGCAGGATCATTCCTGTCCCACCTCGGATTGATCTTGTTCTCTTCAATCGCCTTTACCCAGTTGATGCGATTGCCCGCAAGGCTTTTCGGCAGAGGACCATAGGCTGCCAGCGGCGCCATCAAGGCAAGTGTGCCATCGTTTG
>JBIKLV010000028.1:0-41371 GCA_044359585.1 Sulfuritalea sp.
GGTTCGTGTGACTCCGCTGTTTGGTCAATGAGCCGGTACAGATTGGCGCGAGCTTCGCTGGCGGTAAGGGTGTTCATTTCGTGCTCCTTCAAAGAAGCAAAATAGTACGCTATTACGTACGCGAGTCAAGCGCTTATGCGAGCGCTCCAAGAGGTCCAACGTAGAAGTCACCGGCGCTGCGCGGCTTTATCGCGCAGCGCCGGTGACCGAAGGGAACGAGGTCGACCGGCGGGTTGGGCCGCACCACTTTACGCAGCGAGCTCTTGCAAAACCTCGGGATAGCGTTCGGCGACCCGGAAAAGGGTCTTTGCCGCTCCTGATGGTTCGCGGCGACCTTGTTCCCAGTCTTGGAGTGTGCGCACAGAAACGCCAAGCAGCGCTGCGAAGGCAGTTTGAGCCGCAGATGGAGGACTTCGCGGTCACGTGCCCGCTCGTCCCGAATGCATCACGCCTCATATCCGGTTTTTGTTCATCGTCCCGCAGCTTTGGATTGGGCTTCCTTCAGACCCCGCCTCGCGGCGACGCCCTTGCCCTTCTCCTTGCCTTCGGCTCGCCCACGAGCTGAACACCCGGCCACGCAAACGGCATGGATACAAAACGCCATTAGAGGTCTACCATGCGTCTTGAGGTTTGTTGCACTTCGCTGTTGAGACTACGCTGTTGAGACTACGCCACATTCGCAACTAGGCGTGCCGTTCTTTGCGACCAAGACCTTCCGCGATGAATGTTAGAACAAGGGTATTTAGTGACACGCCCTCTGCCTTTGCGCGTGTAGCCAACCGCGCGTGGACCGTCTTTGGCACGCGAGCGACAAACTTTCCAGATGCGACGCCCCCACTATTCGGGGCAGGAATTGGTAGCTCCTTGGCCTTGAGTGCGGCAATCGTTGACTTCAAAGCGTCCTTCCCGTTAGCGAGCGCTTCCTCGACTGTTTCGCCATCAGATAGGCACTCCGAGAAATCAGGGTACGAAATTAGAAAGCCCCCGCCTTCCTCGGCCGACAGCGGGCGGATCTCAAACGGGTAGTCAATTTTCTTTCCCATGGTTCATGCTCCTTCAACGAGTTCCAGGAACTTCCTGACGTAGATCGGCTTGATAGGACGCCGGGCTGGAACGGGGAGCGTCTTGCCATCAGCGCGCACAAAGACGCAGTGACTTGTTCCAACGTGCCGCCATTCGATTCCGTTCTGCCGCGCTACTGTTTGAAGCTGCGCAAGCTTCCAATCGAGTGGATTGCTACGCATGGCTTGAAGCAGTTTTGCGGCAGTATTCATGATGCGGATGATACTGCGGGCAACATCACTGCACAAGTAGTGTAATTGCAAGAAACTGTACAAAGAGCAGCAAGGAACTGGAACCCATTCTATGGGGCCGAACGTGGAGATGACCGGCGCTGCGCGGCTTCATCGCGCAGCGTCCAGTGACCGAAGGGAACGGGGTCGATCGGCCGGTTAGGCATCTAGGCCAGCCCTGAACGATCCTGCCTTGGAACAATAGCGGAAATCATTTCATTTCTCCTTGGTGGGAATCAGAATTTGGTCAACGAACTTCCGGGTGGCTGAATTGGTGCCGCGCGCATGATCGGGACAACGGTAGGCCGTCAACCACGGACTGGGATTGATGCGGCTGGGGGCACTGGGGCTCCAGGCGTAGCGGATCATTTCGCCCAGCACTTCCTTCGTTTCGAGGTCAATCACCTTAACCGTGCTGCTGGCCACACCAAGGTAGCGTTCCTCGGGGATGACGTGGTCTTCGTAGGTGACACCGTAGCGCGGGGATGGGGATGTTGAGGGGGTTTTATCGAGATAGAAATTGATATAGCCTTTAAGCCAGTTCTTGTCCTTCTGCCACGGTTCTTCCCATCGTCCCGTGTAGCGATACCGTTGGCCGTCCTTCTCGTCAATGGCTTCGACCCAGCGGTAGCCGGGGAGGCCGCCAGGGCGGCGGTCGGTACTGACATGACCACGGTAGTCTGGCCTCACAGGCTCGAATCCGCCACGCAGGACGCCACCACCGTATTCATTCCCGAGGAAGGTTGTGATGTATTCGTCTGCCATCGACTCCCGCGCAAACGCCGCCCCCGGCCAATCGCGATTCGACCACTGGGCGTCGCCCGCTGGCGGCCTCACCTTCATCAACAACAATCCCTCGACGTTCTCCACCTTGCGGTAAATCTTTTCTCCGGCGACGGTGGCGCACTTCTCGTCGAACAGCGCCTTGCCGTCAGTCATCCGCGCCTTGGTCGCTTCGCGCTCGGCCGCCTGCGTTAATTGCGCGCAAGCGACGTTAGTTAGGAGAAAGACAAGCCAGTACCGGGACATCGGGATGCTTAACGAAGCTGTAGAAAAACTCTTTTCATCCGTGCATTCTGCTGTGAACCAAACGGGATATCAAGTGTCATAGAAGCATCTCAGTTTGGAACCGATCTCATGGCCCGCTACAAGCAGATAGACACCAGTCCGCGGCTCATTCCCGTCGATCTTGAACGGCAACTGCTGCCCGGCACGTTCGAACATGCCCTCAATCACCTGATCGACCACGAACTGGACCTGTCCGGCTTCGATGCGCGCTACAAGAACGACCGTACCGGCGCCAGCGCCTGGCCGCCGGGCATGCTGCTCAAGGTCATCCTCTTTGGCTACAGCCGGGGCATCGTCGGCAGTCGGGGCATCGCCCGCGCCTGCCGGGAGCACATCACCTTCATCGCCCTGTCCGGCGACAGCGCCCCGCACTTCACCACCATTGCCGACTTTGTCTCCGGCCTGGGCGAAGACATCGCCCGCCTGTTTGGCCAGGTGCTGTACCTGTGCGACCGGCAAGGGCTCATCGGCCGCGAGATGTTCGCCATTGACGGCGTCAAGCTGCCCGGCAACGCATCGAAGAGCAAGAGCGGGACCCGCGCCGACTTCGAACGTCAGGCCGCCAAGCTCGAAGCCGCCGCCAGCACCATGCTCGCCCGCCATCGCGAGAACGATGCCCTGCCCGTTGAGGCGGGACTCGAAACCAAAGCCGCGCAGCGCGTCGCGAAGCTGAATGCCGACGCCGGCCAACTGCGGACGTGGCTCAAGGCCAATCCCGAGGATCGCAAGGGCAGCAAAGGCAGCATCCGCAAGAGCAACCGCACCGACAACGACTCGGCCAAGATGGCCACCAGCAAGGGCGTGATCCAGGGCTACTGCGGGGTAGCCGCCGTCGATGACCGGCACCAGATCATCGTCGAGGCACAAGCCCACGGCACCGGCTCGGAACAGGAACTGCTGCTGCCCGTGGTCAAGGCCACCGCGTCACTGCGGTCCCCGGACACGCTGATCACGGCCGATGCCGGCTACCACTCCGAAGCCAACCTCACGGCCCTGGCCGCTCAGCAGATCCCGGCGCTGATTGCTGACAACCAGATGCGCAAACGGGATGAGCGCTTCGCGGACCAGGGCAAGTACAAGCAACTCCCCGATCCACTCTACGACAAGGCGCATCCGAAGAAAGGCGCTAGGCACTACCTCCCGCGGGACTTCGCGTACGACGCCGAACAGGGAACCTGCCTCTGCCCGGCCGGCAAGTCGCTTTACCAGAACGGAACGAACTGCATCCACAACGGGCAGGTCGCCACCAAGTTCCAGGGCGCGCTACGCGATTGCCTGCCCTGCCAGCAACGCGACAAGTGTTTGCGCCGGCCGCAGACGACGAAGGCGCGCCAGGTGAGCTTCTTTCGCGGCAAGGCAGACCCGGCGGCGATCAACGTGATGGAGCTGATGAAACAGGCCATCGATTCGGAACGCGGGCGGGCGCTTTACGGAGGGCGCTTTGCGACGGTGGAACCGGTGTTCGGCAACCTTCGCCACAACAAGCGGCTAAACCGCTTCACGCTGCGCGGGCAGACGAAGGTGGACGGGCAGTGGAAGCTCTACTGCCTGGTGCACAACATCGAGAAGCTGGCGCACCACGGGTATGCGCAGTAGCAGAAACGGGGCAGGAAGACCCTGAACCTGCTGAATGCGGGCTGCATTCTCGAAAAGTCGGCGCTGGCGGCACGGCGATCCGATG
This sequence comes from Sulfuritalea sp., assembly GCA_044359585.1. GTDB lineage: Bacteria > Pseudomonadota > Gammaproteobacteria > Burkholderiales > Rhodocyclaceae > Sulfuritalea. Next base: position 4,042 of record JBIKLV010000028.1, read on the forward strand.
AATTCGATGGTGAGATAACAAATGGTGCGATGGAAATCGCGCCATTGGGAGAGGTCTTTGCGGCTTGAAAAGGGGTTTTTCTACAGCTTCAACGTCTGAGTTCAGGGGGCTGCGCGGCTTCTTGCGCAGCTCCCCTGGAACGATGGGTTAGCCAAACGCAAACAACACTTCTTCTAGGGGCCGCAATTCGCATATCTAGGTTGACAGCTCTTTTGCTGCGCGCTTGGCTTGGCGTGAGTAAAGCCAACAGCCATTGATATGAAGCGAGCAGAACCCAGAAAAGACTAGCGCACCTAGAACCCCGTCCCATTCGTTTTTACCAGGAATAAGGGCGTGAAAGAATGGAGATGTGACGTTCATTGAGTCAGATAGATAGATTGATAGCATGACGATCGGGAGGCTCCAAGGAAGGCCGAATAGCAGCGCCAATCCCAGCAAGGGATAGAAAAGATCACCCGCACCACCAAAGGAGAGAGCAACCAGAATGGCGTAAGGCATGCTCAAAATGCAGCCGCCAGCGAGAAATTTAATCATCCGAGAAACCATCGGCATAATTTGCTAACGCTGAGTTGTGCGGCGCCCGCAGGGCGTCCGAACCAACGCCGGGTTAGCCGGCAGAGAGAGCGCAGATATGAAAATGTCGATGGAGTGGCACAGACAGTGCCTGAAGATCCAGAAAGCCGGCCTGGAACGTGAGGAGGCCGAGCTTGCGCGTGTTGCCGCAAACGTCGAGCGTTACCGCTCTTCGGTATTGGCGTATGAGCGGCAGATTCAAGACGCCGCCGACAAAAACAAGGACGGCTTTGATAGCGACCGATTCGGCAGGAAAGTCGCACGTGCCGACTAACGCTGAGGTGAGCTGACTGCGCGGCTTTTTGCGCAGGTCAGCTCGACTGCCGGGTTAGCCCCGGCGCTACTACGGAGAACGAAATGAAGAACCCGATTCAACCACTGTCGAAGGACGCGCAAGGGGTGCTGCGCTTCAAAAAAAACGCACTTGTGTGCGCACTCCTTGACCACGGACAGGCAACTGGCTTGGGCTTGAACGAACTGGCGTGCAAGTTTTACACGCCGGAACACGCCGACGACTGGCAACAACTCGCGCAGTTGATCGGCTACAGCCTGAGCGGCTACGGAGAACTGAGCTACGTAAGCGATGACTCCTACAGCGCTGCCGCCACGATGGCGGACGAAGGACTGAACGAGAAGGACGCGCGGATCGCGCACCTTGAGCACGAACTGTTCATGGTGCGGGCATCGCTGCGGGAGCCGATCGCTCGGCTGTATGGACTGCACCCGGATGACATTCAAGGGGCTAACGTGATGTCGCCGACGGAACGGCGGGTAAACGGGATATGCGACAGTCGGATAATCTGGCGCTCTCGGCTATGTTGCTGTATATTAAAACAGTGACTTCGATCAGACTTGCAATCATGTCGAATAATCCCCCTGAACAGGTTCCTTTGTCGGGTTCGCCTCGTTTGCTGGATCGGGTCCGTGGTCGTTTGCGGCTTGGGCATTATGGCGCGCGCACCGAAACCGCATATGTAGGCTGGATTAAACGCTTTATCGTGTTTCATGGCAAGCGTCATCCGGCGGGCATGGCCAAGGCCGAGGTGGAGGCGTTTCTGACCCATCTGGCGGTGGCGCGCGAGGTCAGTGCGTCGACCCAGAACCAGGCCTTGAGCGCGCTGCTGTTTCTCTACAAGGAGGTGTTGGGGATAGATCTCCCCTGGCTCGGTGATGTGGTGCGGGCGAAGAAGCGCTCGCGCCTTCCGGTGGTACTGAGTCGTGACGAGGCGCAGCGCCTGCTGGCGGAGCTGCCGGACCCGGAACTGGCCCTGATCGTGGGCCTGCTCTACGGCGCCGGCCTGCGACTGAGCGAGGTCGTGGATCTGCGGATCAAGGATCTTGATCTTGCGCGCCTGCAACTGGTGGTGCGCGACGGTAAGGGAGGCAAGGATCGCGTCGGCCTGATCCCCGTCAAGCTGGTTGAACTGCTGCGCGCGCGGATGGCGTGGTGCCGGGCGTTGCACGCGGCCGATCTGGCCCAGGGGCGTGGCCGGGCGAGCCTGCCCGAGGGCGCGGCGCGCGCGTTTCCGGGCGCCGCCTCCAGTTTCGGTTGGCAATACGTCTTCCCGGCGACGGGACTGATTGTCGATCCGCGTACCGGGGTGGCAAGCCGCGGCCATGTCGATGAACGCCGCGTGCAGCGCGCGGTAAAGGCCGCGGCGGCGCGGGCCGCGATTGCAAAGCCGGTTTCGCCGCATGTGCTGCGCCATTCCTTCGCCACTCACATGATCGAGGCCGGCTACGACATCCGCACTGTCCAGGAACTGCTCGGTCATGCCGACGTGTCGACCACCCTGATCTACGTTCACGTCCTGAATGACGGCGGCGGGGTGCGCAGTCCGATGGATTTGCCTGCCGGGCGTTGCCGCTGACCCTTTCCGGCCGGTCGGCAACGTCGCCGGGCGTCGTGTCGCCGGCGACCAAAGGAAGCCCCGGTGGGGCGCCGACTTTTCGCCCGGCCTAGCCCACCGCCCGCGGCCGCGCCTCCACGTTCCAGATCGTCTTCGCGTACTGCCCGATGGTGCGGTCCGACGAGAACTGGCCCATGCCGGCGACATTGAGGATGGCTTTGCGGGACCAGCTTTCCGGGTCGCGGTAGAGGGCGCCGACCTTTTCCTGGCAGGCGATGTAGGCGGCATAGTCGGCCAGCAGCAGGTAGTGGTCGCCGTGGTAGGTGAGGTTGTCGAACACCGGCTTGTAGCGGTCGCGGTCCTCCGGCGAGAAGAATCCGTCGCGCAGGGTGTCGAGCGTCTGCTTGAGTTCGGCGTTGGCGTCGTAGTGGGTCCATGGGTTGTAGCCGGCGGCATACTGCTGCGCGACTTCGTCGGCGGTGAGGCCGAAGATGAAGATGTTCTCGGGGCCGACCTCGTTGCGGATCTCGACGTTGGCGCCGTCCAGGGTGCCGATGGTGAGCGCGCCGTTCAGCGCGAGCTTCATGTTGCCGGTGCCGGAGGCCTCGGTGCCGGCGGTGGAAATCTGCTCGGAGAGGTCGGCGGCGGGGATGATGAGTTCGGCGTTGGAGACGTCGTAATTGGGGATGAAGACGACCTTGAGCCGGTCGCGCATTACCGGGTCGTTGTTCACCACGTCGGCGACGTCGTTGATCAGGCGGATGACGAGCTTGGCCATGCGATAGCCGGGCGCGGCCTTGCCGCCGAAGATCACCGTGCGCGGCGTGGCGTCGCCGCCGGCGCGCAGGCGGTTGTAGAGCGTGATGACGTGCAGCAGATTGAGCAGTTGCCGCTTGTACTCGTGGATGCGCTTGATTTGCACGTCGAACAGGGAATCGGGATTGACCGTGATGCCCAGGCGCTGGTGGATCACCTGCGCCAGGCGCGCCTTGTTGTCGCGCTTGACCTTCACGAAGGCATCGCGGAAGGCGGCGTCGTCTGCCAGCGGAGTCAGTTGCCGCAACTGGTCGAGGTCTTTCAGCCAGCCGCGGCCGATGCGGCTGCCGATCAGCCGCGCCAGGCCGGGGTTGGCCTGGTTGAGCCAGCGCCTGGGCGTGACGCCATTGGTCATGTTCACGATCTTGGTCGGCGACAGGCGATGGAAGTCGGCGAAGATGGTTTCCTTCATCAGCCGGGTGTGGATCGCGGCGACGCCATTGACCTTGTGGCTGCCGACGATGGCCAGGTGCGCCATGCGGATGCGCTTGCCCTTGTTCTCGTCGATCAGCGACATGCGCTGCCACAGCGCCGGGTCGCCGGGGTAGTGGTGCATCACGTCCTTGAGGAAGCGGTAGTTGATCTCGTAGATGATCTGCAGGTGGCGCGGCAGCACGCGCTCGAAGAGGCCGACCGGCCAGGTTTCCAGCGCCTCGGGCATCAGCGTGTGGTTGGTGTAGGCGAAGGTGCGGGTGACGATGTCCCAGGCGCGCGACCACTCGAATTTGTGCTGGTCGATCAGGATGCGCATGAGTTCGGGCACGGCGATCGAGGGATGCGTGTCGTTGAGCTGGATCGCCACCTTCTCGGGCAGGCTGTCGAGCGGGGCTTCGGATTTGGCGAAGCGGTAGAGCATGTCCTGCAACGAGGCGCTGACGAAAAAATACTGCTGCTTGAGGCGCAGTTCGCGGCCCATTTCGGTGGTGTCGTCGGGGTAGAGCACCTTGGACAGGTTTTCCGATTCGTTCTTGTCCTCGACCGCGGCGATGTAGTTGCCTTCGTTGAAGTAGCGCAGGTCGAAATCGCGGCTGGCCTTGGCCGCCCACAGCCGCATGTTGTTCACGGTGCCGGTGTCGTAGCCGGGGATCGGGTAGTCGTAGGCCATCGCCATGACGTCGTCGGAATCGACCCACTGGTGGCGCTTGACGCCCTGCTCGTCGATGAAATCGACGACGCGGCCGTGGAACTTGACCTGGTAGAGCACCTCGGGCCGCGGGAATTCCCAGGGGTTGCCGTAGCGCAGCCAGTTGTCGGGATGCTCGACCTGCTGGCCGTCCTCGATGCCCTGGTGGAACATGCCGTACTCGTAACGGATGCCGTAGCCGTAGCCGGCGACGCCCATGGTCGCCATCGAATCGAGGAAACAGGCGGCAAGCCGGCCGAGGCCGCCGTTGCCCAGCGCCGCGTCGGGTTCCACTTCCGCAATGTTCTCGGGCTTGATGCCGATTTCGCCCAGCGCCGCCAGCGCGTCGCGGAATTCCTGCTCGGCGCAGATGTTGAGCATGCTGTTGGTCATGGTGCGGCCCATGAGGAATTCCATGGAAAGGTAGTAGACCCGCTTGCGGTCTTCGACGTAATAGCTGCGCATGGTTTCCATCCAGCGCTCGATCAGCCGCTCGCGCACTACCGCGGCGGCGGCATGGAACCAGTCGCGGTCGGTGGCGGTGATCGGATCCTTGCCGATGGTGTAGATCAGTCGGTTGTGCAGCGAGCGGCGAATCGAGTCGGCGTCGAGTTTCGGGTGGTCGAGGTCGGGCAGTGCGGCGGGCTTCTTCATCGGATCATTCCCACAAAAATAACAAGGGCATGATACTCGCGGCGGCCATGGCGTTGCCACGCTTCGAAAGCGCCGGCGCCGGGCGCTTGTTCCGCATTTGCCGAATCCCGCTGATAATGCGGCTCCAAAAGGGGGCACGGGATGGTCGGCAGCGAATCGAATACGCAGGAAGAGGCCAGCGCCAAGCCGATCGCGCTGGAGGAGGCGCGGCTGCAGATCGGCGACTTGATCAACCTGCAGGCGCAACTCAGCGACCGGGTGGAACGCTACTCGGTGCGGCTGCTGGGCATGGCCAAGGGCCGCAGCGTGCTGGTGACGACGCCGATGGTCGACGGTCATTACCTGCTGATGCGCGAGGGCCAGTCGCTGATCCTGCGCGCCTTTTCGGGCAAGAGCGCGTATGCGTTTCCGACCCAGATCCTGAAGACCGTCAATACGCCCTACCCCTACCTGCACCTCGCCTACCCGCGCGAAGTGCGCTCGCTGGTGGTGCGCAAGGGTGCCCGCGCCAACGTGAATGTGATCTGCGCCATCACCCATTGCGACGGCACGCCCATGCAGGCCGCCGGCGCCCTGGTCAACATGAGCGTCGGCGGCGCGCTGATGGTCGCGAAGAACGCGCCGGGCAAGAAGGGCCAGCGCCTGTCGATCACCTTCAAGGTGATGCTGAACGGCATCGAGGCGCTGCTGGAACTCGAGACCATGATCCGCGCCATCAGTTACGAGCCGGGCGGGGATGCCGCAATGCCCTGCCAGATCGGCATCCAGTTCCTGGAAGTTTCGCCGGAGAACTCGATCCCGCTGCTGGCTTTCGTTTACCAGGCGCTGCTGGAACAGTCGCCGGGCGCCTGAGGCGCCGCGCTCAGCCCGTCAGTGCCTCGCGCCAGCGCGCGAGCTTTTCCGCATAAGGCGTGCCGGCATTGGCCGGGCTGGTGGAGGGCAGCACCACGACCTGATAGCCCAGGGCTTCCACTTCGCGAATCCGCTTCGCCGCCATGCGGCCGTTGAAGCAGACGCGCCGTAGCGCCGGCGCCGACTTTTTGATTTCAGCCAGCGGATTGGGCACCGCGTCGCGAATTGCCGAGTCGAGGCTGCCGGCGCGTTCGCAGGAGGCGAACACGTCCCAGATGGCGATGCCGGCGGCCTGCACCGCCGTGATGCGCGCCGGGTAATCCATTTCCCGCAGCGGCTGTTTGACGGTTTCGCCGACGATGCGCCAGAACAGGTTCTGCGGATGGGCGTAGTACTGCTGCGCGGCAAGCGAGGCCGTAGACGGAAACGAGCCCAGGATCAGCACCCGGGCTCGGGGGTCGATGACGGGCGCGAGGCCCGTCAGCCTTGACATGGCAAAGCTTGCGAAGAAATCGTAGCGAGCGGGCCGCAGCGGGGTGCGGCCGGAGCGCAGCTACCGGAATGCACGTGGTTGTGCATGAGGATAGCGAGCACCGCCCAATCCCCGATCCGGCACGCGCAGTAGATTTATTCGCAAGCTTTTAACTACCGCTCATCTCCAGCATCAGCTGGTTCATGCGCTTCACAAAGGTCGCCGGGTCGTCGAGCTGGCCGCCTTCGGCCAATAGCGCCTGGTCGAACAGCACCGCGCACCAGTCGTCGAAGCGCTTGTCTTCGTACTTGAGGCGCAGCACCACCGGGTGCTGCGGGTTGATTTCGAGGATGGGCTTGGAGGGCGGCGCCTTCTGGCCGGCAGCCTTGAGGATGCGCGCGAGGTTGCCGGAGACGTCGTGCTCGTCGGCCACCAGGCAGGCCGGGCTGTCGGTCAGGCGGTGCGTGACGCGCACTTCCTTGGCCCGCTCGCCCAGGCTCTTGGCGATCTTCTCGGTCAGTTCCTTGAATTCGCCGGCGGCCGATTCCTGTTCCTTCTTCTCGGCTTCGTCTTCCAGCTTGCCCAGATCGAGGCCGCCCTTGGCCACCGACACCAGTTGCTTGCCTTCGAACTCGGTCAGGTGCGAGACCACCCACTCATCGACGCGGTCCGACAACAGGATCACCTCGATGCCCTTCTTGCGGAAGACCTCCAGGTGCGGGCTGTTCTTCGCCGCGTTGAAGGTTTCGGCGGTGACGTAGTAGATCTTTTCCTGCTCGGGCTTCATGCGCGCGATGTAGTCGGCCAGCGAAACGGTTTCGTCGGGCGTGTCGGCGTGGGTGCTGGCGAAGCGCAGCAGTGCGGCGATCTTGTCCTTGTTGGCGTGGTCTTCGCCCATGCCTTCCTTGAGCACCTTGCCGAACTCACCCCAGAACTTGGCGTATTTTTCCTTCTGCGCGGCGTCGTCGCTGTTGGCCAGGCTTTCCAGCATGCCGAGGACCTTCTTGGTGCAGCCGTTGCGGATGGCTTCGATGTCTTTCGATTCCTGCAGGATTTCGCGCGAGACATTGAGCGGCAGGTCGGCCGAATCCACGATGCCGCGCACGAAGCGCAGATACAGCGGCATCAACTGCTCGGCGTCGTCCATGATGAAGACGCGGCGCACGTAGAGCTTGACGCCGTGGCGGGCGTTGCGGTCCCACAGGTCGAAGGGCGCGCGGGCCGGCACATAGAGCAGTTGCGTGTATTCGGTCTTGCCCTCGACGCGGGCGTGGGTCCACGTCAGCGGGTCCTCGAAATCGTGGCCGACGTGCTTGTAGAACTCCTTGTACTGCTCCTCGCTGATGTCGTTCTTGGAACGCGCCCACAGGGCGGAAGCCTGGTTGACGGTCTCGTCCTCGTCGGTGGCGACCTGTTCCTTCTTCTCGTCGTCCCACTTTTCGCCCTTCATCACGATGGGCTGCACGATGTGGTCGGAGTACTTGCGGATGATGGACTTGATTTTCCAGGCCGACAGCAGGTCGTCCTGGTCGGCCTTGAGGTGCAGGGTGATCTCGGTGCCGCGGGTCGGGCGGTCGACCATCTCGATGCTGAATTCGCCGCTGCCTTCGGATTCCCAGCGCACGCCCTGGCTCGGCTCGGCGCCGGCGCGACGGGTCAGCACGGTGACGCGGTCGGCAACGATGAACGAGGAGTAGAAGCCGACGCCGAACTGGCCGATCAGGCTGGCGTCCTTCTTTTCGTCGCCCGACAGTTTGGAGAAGAATTCGCGGGTTCCCGACTTGGCGATGGTCCCGAGGTTAGTAATCACTTCCTCGCGGTTCATTCCGACGCCGTTGTCGGCGATGGTCAGGGTCTTGGCCACCGGGTCGAAGGCGACGCGGATCTTGAAGTCGGAATCGCCCTCGAACAGGCCGGCATTGTGCAGGGCCTCGAAGCGCAACTTGTCGCATGCGTCCGACGCATTGGAGATCAGTTCGCGCAGGAAAATCTCGCGGTTGGAGTACAGCGAATGGATCATCAGCTGCAGCAGTTGCTTGACCTCGGTCTGGAAGCCGAGGGTTTCTTTGGAAGCGGTCGGGTCTTGGGTCGCGGTGGTCATGGAATTCCCCTGAAGAAACAGAATGTACCGGCCCGATATGGGGGCGGCCAAAGCCGTTTCAAGAGCATGGACAAGGCGCCGTGTTCGCTGGCGCACAGCGGCCCTTGCCGCCGCCGCCTAGGCTGGGCGACCCGGGCGTCGGTCGATCGAGGAAAACCCCACCAAATGAGCAACGCACAATGGTTTCTGCTGCTGGGTGGCCTCCTGCTGGCCCGGGGGGTGACGGCTTCGGCGCTGACACGGCTGCCGGTCACCCCCGCCATCATCTACCTGGCGGTGGGGCTGGTGGTCGGACCGACGGTGCTCAACGTGTTCCATTTCAATCCGCTGAAGCAGTCGGCCCTGCTGGAAGTGCTGACCGAGGTGGTGGTGCTGATTTCGCTGTTTTCGGCCGGCGTCAAGATGCCGGTGCCGGTCAGCCTGGCGCGCTGGCGCACCCCGATCCTGCTCGCCACGGTATCGATGACGATGACGGTGGCCAGCGTCCTCGTCGGCATGCTGGGCACCCGCACTGCATGGCCGATACGCGGCATGGTCGGCTGGTTCGGCGTGCGCGGCATCGGTTCGCTGTACTACCTGATGTATGCCATCCAGCACGGCATCGCCGAGAGCCTCGCACTGGAGCTGATCCAGTTCACGCTGGTTGTGGTTTCGCTGTCGATCCTCGCCCACGGCACCAGCGTCAAGCCGCTGACGGCCATGTTCTGGCGGCACCGCCGCAGCCTGCCGGCGCCATAGCTGATTGCGGAATCGCGACTCAGTAGCGACTCAGCTGACGCTTGCCGCTTTGGATGGGCCTGAACTGGATATGGCCGCCACATCGGCCCGCGCCACGTGCAGCTTTTTGTAGCTGTCGATCAGGCGCTGGTGCCGGTCGAGCCCTTCCAGCTTCATGCTCGTTGGCGATAGACCGAAGAAGCGCACGCTGCCGTTCACCGAACCCAGCACCGCATCCATCCGCGCGTCGCCAAACATCCGGCGGAAATTGACCACGTAATCGTCCAGTTCCAGATCGTCGTCCAGCAGCACCTCCAGCACCACGTTCAAGGCCTGATAGAACAATCCGCGCTCGACCGTGTTCTCGTTGTATTGCAGGAAGCTTCCTGCCAGTTCGTGCGCGGCTTCGAATTGCTTCAAGGCGAGATTGATCAGCAGCTTCAACTCCAGAATCGTCAGCTGGCCCCAGTTCGTGTTCTCGTCAAATTCGATACCGATCAGGGTGATGATGTCGGTGTAGTCATCCAGCTCACTGTCTTCCAGGCGCTTGAGCAGTGCCTTCAGCTTGGCATCAGACAGTCGGTGCACGTTCAGGATATCGGCGCGGAACGCCAGCGCCTTGTTGGTGTTGTCCCAGATCAAGTCTTCGACCGGATAAATCTCCGAGTAACCCGGCACCAGGATGCGGCAGGCCACCGCGTTGCAACTGCCGCCGAGTTGGTCATGAACCGCCATGTACGCTTGCTTTCCCAGGCCTTCGAGAATGCCGAACAGCGTCGCGGCTTCGTCGGTATTGGAGTTCTCACCGTGCCCGGAAAAGTCCCACTCGACAAAATCGAAATCGGCCCTGGCGCTGAAAAAGCGCCACGACACCACACCGCTGGAGTCGATGAAGTGTTCGACAAAGTTGTTCGGCTCGGTGACGGCGTTGCTTTCAAAGGTGGGCCGGGGCAGATCGTTGAGGCCTTCAAAGCTGCGCCCCTGCAGCAACTCGGTAAGGCTGCGTTCCAGCGCCACCTCCAGGCTGGGGTGTGCCCCGAACGAGGCAAACACACCACCAGTACGCGGGTTCATCAAGGTGACGCACATCACCGGAAACTCGCCGCCCAGCGACGCATCCTTCACCAGCACCGGAAAGCCCTGCTTTTCCAGCTCCTCGATGCCGGCCAGTATGCCGGGGTACTTCGCCAGCACGTCCTGCGGCACATCCGGCAGGGCGAGTTCTCCTTCCAGGATTTCGCGCTTCACCGCCCGTTCGAAAATTTCCGACAGGCATTGCACCTGCGCTTCGGCCAGCGTATTCCCGGCACTCATGCCGTTGCTGAGGAACAGGTTGTCGATCAGGTTGGCCGGGAAATACACCACCGCGCCGTCCGACTGGCGCACATACGGCAGCGAGCAAATGCCGCGCTTTGTATTGCCGGAGTTGGTGTCGACCAGATGCGAGCCGCGCAACTCGCCATCGGGGTTGTAGATTTGCAGGCAGTATTCGTCGAGAATTCCAGCCGGCAGCGCATCCTTGCGGCCAGGCTTGAACCAGCGCTCGTCCGGGTAATGCACGAAGGCCGCATCGGCGATCTCCTCCCCCCAGAACTGGTCGTTGTAGAAGTGATTGCAATTCATCCGCTCGATGAATTCGCCCAGGGCCGACGCCAGGGCACTTTCCTTGGTCGCTCCCTTGCCATTGGTAAAGCACATCGGCGAGTGCGCATCGCGGATATGCAGTGACCACACATTGGGAACCAGATTGCGCCAGGACGCGATTTCAATCTTCATGCCCAGGCCCGCCAGAATCCCCGACATATTGGCGATGGTTTGCTCGAGCGGCAGGTCCTTGCCGGCGATACAGGTGCTCGCTTCCGACTCCGAATTCAGCATCAGCAAGGCCTGAGCATCGGCATCCAGATTTTCCACTTCCTCAATCACGAACTCGGGCCCGGCTTGCACCACCTTCTTTACCGTGCAACGCTCGATGGAACGCAAAATGCCCTGCCGGTCCGTGGCGGAAATATCCGCCGGCAACTCGACCTGTATCTTGAAAATCTGTAGGTAGCGATTTTCCGGATCAACAATATTGTTCTGCGACAGGCGGATGTTATCGGTCGGAATATTGCGGGTTTCGCAGTACAGCTTGACGAAGTAAGCCGCACACAAGGCCGACGATGCCAGAAAGTAATCGAACGGACCCGGCGCCGAGCCATCGCCCTTGTAGCGGATGGGCTGATCGGCCACCACCGTGAAGTCATCGAACCTGGCCTCAAGACGAAGCTTGTCGAGAAAGTTGACCTTGATTTCCATGCGGGAATCCCAGAATAACGTTCAAACCGAATTGGCCGCCATTATCGGATCTTCCCCGTGGAAAAACCGGGCGCCTCAGCATTTGGATGCTCAAGAGTGCTGGCGCCGACAACCGCATGCACAGCCGCGACGATCGTTTCGATGGTCAGGCTCACCACAATGCCAAACCCGACCCGCTCTGCGACAAGGCGCATACGAAGAAACTTGCCAAGCGCTGCGGTCCGCCGCCTGCTCCGGCGTGCCGACGCGCACCCGCGGGCCGAGGCGTTCGGCGAGCGGCTGCAATTGTTCGGGATGGCGCCAGGAGATCAGCAATCTGATGCCCGGCACTGGCACAGTGTTTGGCCAGCGCGCCGCCGATGCGACCGGTGCCGATGATGCCGATCTTCAGGCTCGCCGCCTGGGCAAGGGCAAGGCGGGGCAGCACCGACCACACCGTGGCAGCTTGCCGAAAAGTGTACGCCGGCGCGAGTTCACCCGACGCGGTTTCCGCGATTGCGGAATTAGTTGGCACCTCGGCCCAATTAATTCGGGGCGAAGCCGACAAAAGGGCCGAAATCCCCTCTGCTTGGCCCTTTCGGACTATTGCCGGGCGGCGCGCGACTCCTTATGCTCGGTGCAACAAGTCAGGATTTCCTGCGAACCCCAAACCCAAACAGCGCGTATCGACATGAAGCCCCACGTCAAAGTCCTGCTCCTGGCCGTCCTGGTCTTGCCCGGCGGGGTCCTCTTGCTGCTGGTTCCGCCGGCAAAGATGCTCTGGCGCTACGGCGCGGAACGCCTGGCGCGCCGGGCCGCGTGAAGGCACCAAGACAGGCCAAGCGACCTGACCGGTCGACTGCGGCCACGCCAGACAAACCCCGCAAGCTGCGGGGTTTGTCGTTTCTGGACGACACAGCCAGGCGCCATAGACTCCCCCGCTGGCTTTCGCCCAGCCAGCCGGCTGCGCGGACGCGGAGCCGTGCTCCGCGAAACCCCGTAGCGCCAGCGCCGACTTTTCAGGCCTAACCCGTGCTCCAGCCGCGCGGCCGGCGCATGCCGGCAATGCGGCAGGCCTGCTTCACGTAGCCGTAGGGGAACAGTTCGAACACCAGGTTGCGGGCCGGCACACCGTAGTGCTCGGCCAGGTGGCGGGTGACGAAGCGCACGTCGGGGATTACCTGGTGTTCCTGATAGAAGTCGCGCATGAAGTGGATCGTGACCCAGTGGGCGTCGCCCAGGTCGATGTTTTCCTGCCAGGCCAGCACCTGCGCCAGATGTTCGTCCCAGTCGGCCGGATCGACCAGATAGCCCTCGTCGTCGACGGGCGGCAGGTCTTCGCTTACGTTCATGGTGCACCTCCGTGTCCTTGAGTTGCCAGATAGAAGCCGGACCCATGATACATCATGCCGTGATACAAGCACGACATGATGCATGTCTCGGGTGGCGTCCCGCGGTGGCGGGTACCGGCAAGGCCTCGGTGCGATTCCGCACTGAGCTGGCGATTGCGGCCGCCTAGTCTTTGCATCCAGCGGCGGCGGGACGAAACCGCCACCGCGGATGCGGGCCAGCCCGTTCCCAACCACGCAAGCAATCCTCGAGGAGTTTCCAATGTCCAGTGTCGGTTATCACGAACCCATCGAGGAGTTATCCGCCGAAACGCGCGACATGCATCGCGCCCTGGTTTCACTGATGGAAGAACTCGAAGCGGTGGACTGGTACAACCAGCGCGCCGATGCCTGCGTCGATCCGGTGCTGAAGGCCATCCTGGTGCACAACCGCGACGAGGAGAAGGAGCACGCCTCGATGCTGCTGGAGTGGGTGCGGCGCAAGGACCCGCAGTTCTCCGGCCAGCTGAAATCCTTCCTGTTCACCGAGACTCCGATCGCCCACGAATAGGCATTTGCGCTCGCGGTCCGCACGGCGCCGCCGTCGTGTTCGCTGGCGCACCGACGCCCGGGCCCAGGGCGGGCAGGATGTGGCACAGCCATCCTGCCCGCCGGGACTCTCCGTGGTGCAGGCCCCCAGGCTGTTCCCAGAGGAGTATCAAAATGCACAACAGGTTCATTCTCGGACTGCTCGCGCTGGCGGCCTTTCTGCCCCTGCCGTTCGCGGCAAATCCGGCGCACGCCCAGAGCTTCTCCAGTTCCCTTTCCGCGCCGCGCATCGACGGCTTCGACGTGCAACCGGTGCTCAAGGCAGCCCCGGCAATGAACTGGCGTTTACGCTTTAAGGCAGCCCCGGCGCCACCGTCGCGGTGGCAATCGGCGGCGCGACCGGCGGCGTGGTGTTGACTGAAACCGAATCCGGCGTTTACGAAGGCAGTTACACCATCCGCAAACGCGACAAGATCACCGCCCGCAGCACGGCGACGGCCAACCTGCGCCTGGGCAACAACGTCGCCAGCACCATCCTCGACGAACCCCTGATCGGCAAGCCCAGCGTCAGGCGGGCGCCCGCCTACAGCGCATCGGCCACCGTGCCCCGGATCGACCGCTTCGATATCGAAGCGCCGCCGACCCTGGTCGCCGGCGAGGGACTCGACCTGACCGTGATTCAGTAGGAATCGTTGCCACGCGAGTCATCCCGGTGCCGGCGTGCGCCGCGCCGGCGAAGACGAAGCTCATGGCGTGATACAAGCACGCTGTGATAGATTTGCCGCCATTGCAGTCCACGGATGCCCGGCACATGGCAAAGAAGGCGCTGACCAAGAAGGAATTCGAAACCCTTTCCGAGTTCCGCTACCGGCTGCGTCGCTTCCTGCGCTTTTCCGAGCGGGTGACGCGCAAGAACGGCATCACCCCACTGCAATACCTGCTGCTGCTGCACCTCAAAGGCTTCCCGGGGCGCAACTGGGCGACCGTCGGCGAACTCGCGGAACGCCTGCAGGCACAGCACCACGGCACCGTGGCGCTGGTTTCGCGCTGCGAGAAGCTGGGTTGGGTCGAGCGCCGCCAGGGCCAGGCCGACCGCCGCGCGGTCGAAGTGCAGCTCACCGAGAGCGGCGAGCGCATGGCGGCGAAGATGGCCCAGTTGCACCGCGACGAGCACCTCAATCCGTCCGGCAGCTTCCTGCTGCCGCAGCTCAAGGACCTGCAGGAAGAGTGAGCGTGGCCGATCCTGGCTCGCTACCGCTTCCCGCCTTGCGCACGGCTTGCGTGCCGGCGGCGATCAGCAGGATGTCGCCGGCAAAGCGCAGATGGCAATGTTCCCGTTGCAGTGCCGGCAGGCAAGCGATGCTTACTGCGCGAGCTTCCAGGCGCCGCCGTCGACCTTGACCAGGACCCGCGCCCGCGCGTCCATGCCATTGTGGTTGGTGGGCGACATGCTGTAAATGCCGTGGGTTCCAACCGCTTCGCGCACTTTCTCCAGCGCGTCGCGCAGGGCCGCGCGGAATGCCGGCGTGCCCGGCTTGGCGGCCTTCATCGCCTCGGGCAGCGCCTTTTCCACCAGCAGGTGGGCGTCGTAGGCGTAGCCGGCGAAGGCATTGCGGTTCTGCGCGCCGTAGGCCGCGTCATAGGCCTTGACGAAGCCGCTTGCCACCGCCTTGACCGGGTTCGATTCCGGCAGTTGCTCCGCCACCACCAGCGGGCCGGTCGGCGCGATCAGGCCTTCCACGCTCTTGCCGCCGACACGGATGAAATCAGGGTTCACCATGCCGTGGTTGCCATACACCGGCCCCTTGTAGCCGCGACCCGCGAGCGAAATGGCGGGCAGCGCACCCGGCGTGCCCGAGCCGCCGATCAGCACCGCGTCGGGCTTGGCCGCCACGATCTTCAGCACCTGGGCCTCGACGCTGGTGTCGGCGCGCGCATAGCGTTCGTTGGCGATGACCTTGATGCCCGCCGGTCCGGCCAGGGCGGTGAGCGCCTTGTCGATGCCTTCGCCCCAGGGATCGTTGAACCCGATGTAGCCCACGGTCTTCACGCCGGCAGCCTGCATGTGCTTGACCACGCCCTCGATCATCAGCGGAATCGACTGCGGCACGACGAAGGTCCACACCATTTTCTCCGGCGGCAGGCTCATCGGCGCCAGGGCGATCTGCGCGGTTTTCAGTTCCGCGGCGACCTCGGCGATGGCATGGTTGTTCGGCACCGAGGACGAGCCCATGATGACGTCTGCGTTATCCTCCGTAATCAACTTGCGCGCGTTCTTCACCGCCTGCGTGGGATCGGAGGCATCGTCGAGCACGATGTAGCGGATCGGCTGCCCGCCCAGCGTCTTCGGCAGCATGTTGAAGGTGTTGCGGTAGTGCACGCCGAGCGATGCTCCCGGCCCGGTGGTCGACACCGTGACGCCGACGGTGATGTCCGCCAGCGATGCGGCGCTGAAAGCGGTGAGCGCAATGCCGATCAGGGTGGTTCGCAGTTTCATGGTGTCTCCTCTTCTTTTAATGTCACACAACTCGTTCGAAGCGGCTGGATATCGTCGAGCGAAGCGAGCCGAATTTATAGCCCCCCGTGAGGGGGGATGGGGGGCGGGCGTTCAATTTGCTTTTGCGTGGTTCATCTGCTGCGGGTGGCGCTCGGTGCCCTGAGCGTCAGACTTCGGGAAAGCGTTTCGAAAGATTGGCGAAGGTCAGCAGTTCGCGCTTTTCCTCCGACAGGTAGTCGCCGCCGATGCCGTACTCGGCCCAGCGCGCGCGAACCTTTTCTTCCAGTGCCACCGGCAGCTTGTTGATCGGCGGGAAGCGCCGGTTGCCCCAAGCCGGATTGCGCTCGAATTCCCAGCTGCGCGTGGCATCGACCAGCGTCCGCGTCCAGCAGCCGGTGCCGTATTTCATCGGATCGGCCTGGTCGCGCGGCGTCGACGGATCGAGTACCGAGCCGAAGGTGGGGCCGAAGGTGGACAACTGCCCCATGGCGGGATTGACGCGGAAGGCCCAGGCCCATTCCAGCGCCTCGCGATCGCGGATGTCGATGTCCTCCTCGACCACCATCACGTTCTTGAAGAACCACTGGCCGGCGCCGGTGCCCCACAGCGCGTTGGCGATCTGCTGCGCATGGCCGCGGTACTGCTTGCGGATCTGCACCACGATGTGGGTGCCGGTGACCACCGGCGGCATCCACACGTCGGTGATGCCGCCGACGCCGGAATCTTCCAGCATGTTCCAGGCGATGGCCGACCAGCTGTAGGCGCACAGCGGCGAATCCTCGCTGGGAAAGCCCGGCCGCGCGCCCTCCAGGGTCCCGCGCAGGATGGGATCGTCGCGATGGGTGATGCGCTGGACGCGCAGCACCGGTTTCGGCGAGGGCGAACCGCCGGCATAGCCGGGATATTCGCCGAACGGGCCTTCCATTTCGAAGGTCGCCGGATCGGGCGAGATGAAGCCCTCGACCACGATCTCGGCGCTGGCCGGAACCATGAGGTCGCTGGTCTCGCACTTCACCAGCTCGACCGGGCGGCCGAGGATGGCGCCCATCATTTCGTATTCGCAGACGGCCTTGGGGAACGGGCTGCCGGCGCAGAAAGGCAGCACGTCGTGCCAGCCATGCACCACCGCCACCGGCATCGGCTTCATGGTCTCGCGATGCTGGGCGAAGTGGCCGCCCCAGTGCTGGGTCGGAATCAGCAGCTTGCCGACCTTGTCCGGGCCGAGCAGCTGGCCGCGATAGATGCCGACGTTGAGGCGCTGCGTGCCCGGATCGCGCGTGATGACGCCGCAGAAGGTGTCGAGGTAGCGGCCGCCGTCGAGGTGGTGCCAGTGCGGCACCGGAAACTGCGTCAGGTCGATGCTCGAGCCGTACAGGATGTGGGTCTTCACCGGCCCGGTGTCGACTTCAACCGGCGCGATCCCCTGGCGATAGCGGCGCTTCAGATGGGCGACGATCAGCCGGTCCGGCGTATCGACCGGCAGGTCCAGCAGCAGGCAGACCTGGCGGCGATTGCCCAGCGTCCCCGTCAGAAAGCGGGTGCAGCGCTTCTTCTGGTAGCCCTTGATGTTCTCGAACAACAGGCCCGGCCCCTGCAGGCCGAGGTTGACCCGGGCGATGGCGCCGATTTCCTCGTTCCAGTCGACTTCGGCCCGGATGCGCCGCAGTTCGCCGTGGGCTTCCAGCGTCGCCAGCCAGGAACGCAGATCGACTTCAGGCGAGGACTTTTGGGCTGTCGGTTTCATGGTCACCGTCGAGTGGAAAACGCCGAATCAGTTTGACCGAAGCCAAAACCAAAGGCAAGGGGCCGCGCCGGGTCGGCTCACTCCAGCACGATGTCGAAGCGCAGCGTGTCCGCCGAATCGCGTTCCGGCACGCCGACCAGTCGCTGGCGAGCCGCCTCCCGCAGCGACATGAAGAGGCCGTCGCGCGCATTGGCGGCGTTGGCATCCGGCAGGTACATCTGCGTCACCAGCAGTTCGCGCTCGCCGCGGCTGAGGCGGAAATGCACGTGCGGCGTGCGTCCCGGATAGGCCACCGGCATGATCGTGGCGAAGCGGTAG
This sequence comes from Sulfuritalea sp., assembly GCA_044359585.1. GTDB lineage: Bacteria > Pseudomonadota > Gammaproteobacteria > Burkholderiales > Rhodocyclaceae > Sulfuritalea. The sequence goes on from JBIKLV010000028.1 coordinate 21,913, forward strand.
GCGCCGTCGATGCCCGTGGTGGCGCGGCCATAGCCGCGAAAGTTCGGATCAAGGGGCGCCGCACTATCGTCCTGCGGATGGTGGTAGCGGCCGTGGGCGTTGGTCTGCCAGATCTCGACCAGCAGGCCGGGCAGCGCCCGGCCGGCTAGGTTCGTGACGCGACCGACGATGCGCAAAGGCTTGCCCAGCGCGCGGCCCTTGCCGTCCATGCTGGTCAGGTCATTGCCGGCCGCGGCGTCCGGCCGCAGGGGATAGAAGGGGCCGAGCATCTGCGCTGGCGTCGCGACCGGGCCTGTGGCGGCGTGGGCCGCCGGCAGCAGAATCAGCGGCGAAAGCAGGACCAGGCGACGACGCAGGTTGCACGCGGAATTCGCTGCAAAAGTCGGCGGTGGCGACACGGCGATCTTTCGGCTCATGGCGTCGCTACATCGCCAGCGTCAGGCCGCCATCGACCACGAAGACGTGGCCGGTGGCGTAGCGGCTGCGCAGCAGGCCCAGCACCGCTTCGACGCAGTCGTCCGGCGTCGCCGAGCGCTTCAGCGGCGCGCGCGCCCTGACCGCCTCGTGCTGCGCCTGCCAGTCCCGCGTCCACGGGGTCGCCACCAGCCCCGGGGCGACGGCATTGACCCGCACCGGTCCGCAGGATTTGGCCAGCAGGCGCGTCATCTGGTTCAGCGCGGCCTTGGCCATCGAATAGGCGATCGAGCTGCCGACCGGGCGCACGCCGGCGATCGAGGTGATGTTGATGACATTGCCGTCGTCGCTTTGCATCAGGTGCGGCATCGCGGCCTTGGTCAGCCACCAGGTGCCGGTGACGTTGACGTCGAAGGTCTTCCTGAAGATCTCGTCGGTCAGCGCGTCCAGGTCCTGGTGCGGCACGGCCGTGGTCCAGCCGGCATTGTTCACCAGGATGTCGAGCCGGCCGAAGCGCGCCAGGGTGGCGGCCAGCAAGCGTTCGCCGGCCGCCTTGTCGGCGATGTCGGCCTGCACGTAGAGCGCGTCCTGGCCCAGTTCGGCGGCGATGCGGGTGCCGGCCTCGACCGAACTGGCGGAGTTGATCACCACCGAGGCGCCCAGCGCCGACAGCCGCCGCGCGATGGCCTCGCCGATGCCGCTGGAGGAACCGGTGACCAACGCCACCCGGTTGGAAAACTCGCCTGAAGATTCGCCCATGCTGCCTCCTCGTGTGCCGGCCATTGTCGGCTCAGGCCGTCAGTTTGCGGTAAATGTCGGCGATCCGTGCCGGCAGCTTCTTCGCATCGTCGATCACCGTGTAGTGCGCCGGACCATAGAGCTGCGGCAGGTAGTCGGCGCCGTGGCGGTCGATGGTGACGCAGTAGCTGCGGATGCCCTTCTCGCGCGCCTCAAGCAGCGCGCGGCGGGTGTCCTCGATGCCATAGCGGCCGCGGTATTCGTCGCCGTGGTCGTCGGGACGGCCGTCGGACAGCGTCACCAGCAACTTGTGGCGGGCGTTCTGCCGCTGCAGCAGGCCCGACAGGTGGCGCACGGCGACGCCCATGCGCGTGTAGTCGCGCGCCTCGATGCCGGCGATGCGCTGCCGCGTCGCCGCGTCGTAGCGGTCGCCGAAGCGCTTGATGCGGTAGATGTCGCAGTGCGTGCGGGTCCAGCCGGAAAAGCCGTAGATGGCGTAGCTGTCGCCCAGCGCCTCGATCGCCTCGCACAGCAGCACCAGCGATTCGCGCTCGGCGTCGTTGACCCAGCCCTTGGTCGAACCGCTCATGTCCACCATGAACATCACCGCCAGCGAACGCTCGATGCGGCGGCGATGGATGAACAGGCGCGGCGAAGGTTCGCTGCCGCCCATGCGGTCGGCGCGCGCCTCGACCTGGGCGTCGAGGTCGATTTCCTCGCCGTCGAGCTGGCGTCGCTGCGGCTTGTCTTCGCCGCGCAAGGCCTCGAAGCGGCGGCGGATGCTGCGGATCAGGTGGGCGTGGCGCAGGCGCACTTCATCGACCCAGGCGTGTTCGCCGGCCGGCCCTTCTGATTCGTAAAGGTGGCACCAGTCGCGCCGCCAGGCGCCGCGCCGGTAATCCCACTCGTCATAGAAGGCGTCGGGCTCGCCGCTGCTGGCGGCGACCGCAGCCTCGCCCTCGTCGCGTTCCTCGGGGTGCCAGGCGCCGGGCCCGGCCGGGCGCAGGCGCTCCGGCGGAATGCCGTCCAGGTCCTGCGCCAGCGACTGCGCGGCGGCCCGCGCATCCGGCGGCAGGCCCTGCAGGTTGCCGGATTGCAACTCGGCCGGCACCGAATCGCCGTCGGCCGCCAGCGGCGGATACTCGCTGTCACTGGCGCCGCCGCGCGAGTGCGGGTCGATCGCACGCATGATGTTGAGCGCGCGGCGCAGCGTCCCCGTGTCGCGCGCGATGCGCGCGGCGCGCAAGCGGCGCGCCGCCAGCGGATCGAGCGTGGTGCGATAGGGCGGATGCGCCGTGTCGCCGGCGCCGACTTCTCGCAACTCCGCCATGCAGGCCAGGCTGTCGGCGGCACTCGCCTCCGGTCGTGCAAGCCGGGCGGCGATCGTCGCCAGTTCGCCCGGCCACGGCCCGCGCAGGACGGCCATGTCGCGCGCCAGGCCGGGCAGCTCGAGCGCCAGGCGGGCTTCGAGGCGCATGCCCTCGAACAGGGAAAACCAGTCCAGCGCCGTATCGCGGTCGGCCCACTGCACCAGCTCCGGTTCCGGGTCGACGTTGAAGGTGCCGAAGCGCGCCTGCGCCCAGAGCAGCGCCGCGATCACGGTATAGAGGCGGCGGTTGCCGGAGGCATCGTCGGCAAGCTCCAGGGTTTCAGGCAGCCACAGGGTTTCGCCATCGGTCCAGGTTTTCGGCCCGCGGCGCAGTTGCATGAGGCGCCCGTCGAGCGCGTGGAGGAATCCGGCGAGGCGGCCTTCGACGGCGGCGAAGGTGACGCCGCGCCCGGCGCTCGCGGTATCCGGCGCGACCGCCGCGAAGTTGTCGAGCCGGGCCTGCGCCGCTGCAAGGCCGCCGGCATCGTGCGCTTCGAGTCCGGCGCGCGCCCAGTCGTCGAGCCCGAATCCGGGCTGGGCGGCGCGCGTCCCGGCGCGCTGGGCGATGGCCCAGCCAAGCTCGGTGGAAGTCTGCGCCGCGATGCCGACCCAGTGCAGCACGCGCTCCTGCTGCTGGCGCGGCAGGGCTTCGAGCTGCGCTGCCGGCAATACCGCCGAACGCTGGCGCAGGGTAAGCAGCAGCAGTTCGTCGAGCCGGGCTTCGAGCTCGTGGGCGAAAAGCTTGCGCTCGCTCATGACGATTTGGCGATCATGATGAAATTGACAAACGTTCGCCCTGAGCCTGTCGAAGGGCCAATCGTCTCCTGCCCTTCGACGGGCTCAGGGCGAACGGTCATGGTCTCCCGAAATGTCCCGCGATTGACGTTAGAACACGGCGCTTATCAGGTCGTCCAGCGCGTGGCGGGTATCCGGTTCGTCGGCCAGCGGGCGGGCGATGGCGGCGGTGCAGGCGGTCACCGGCGCCATGCCCCTGGCGATCAGCTGCGCGGCATGCACCAGCAGGCGCGTGCCGGCGCCTTCGTCGAGCCCGGCGCCCTTCAGCTTGCGCGTCAGCGTGCCGAGGCGGACCAGCTTCGTCGCCGTGTCGGCATCGACGCCGCCTTCGTGGGCGACGATGCCGGCTTCGACCTCGGCTTGCGGGTAGTCGAAATCCAGCGCGACGAAGCGCTGCCGGGTGCTCGGCTTCATTTCCTTGAGCACGCTCTGGTAGCCGGGATTGTAGGAGATCACCAGCATGAAATCCGGCGGCGCCTCGATGTACTCGCCGCGCTTTTCCACCGGCAGGGCGCGGCGCGAGTCGGTCAGGGGATGGATCACCACCGTGGTGTCCTTGCGCGCCTCGACGATCTCGTCGAGGTAGCAGATCGCGCCGCCGCGCACTGCCGCCGTCAGCGGCCCGTCCATCCAGACGGTTTCGTCGCCGACGATCAGGTAGCGTCCGACCAGGTCGGAGGTGGTCAGGTCGTCATGGCAGGCCACGGTCACCAGCGGCCGCTTGAGGCGCCAGGCCATGTGCTCGACGAAGCGCGTCTTGCCGCAGCCGGTGGGGCCCTTGAGCATCACCGGCAGGCCGCTCGCGGCGGCGGCGGCGAACACCTCCAGTTCGTCGCCCGTGGCATGGTAGTAGGGCTCGTTCGCGAGTTGTACCAGCGGCGTGGCGAGGGCGCGCAGGTTGGTTCGCGCGGAGGAGGTGGGGGCGGTCATGGCGATCCTATTTTTTTGCCTCTTTGGCCTGCTTGGCTTCCTCGGCCAGGCGCTTCTTCACTTCGCGCAGCCGCGAATCGACCTGCGACTGCTCGTAGAAATTGCCGTCGCCGGCCTTCTGCGCGAGTTCCAGTTGTTCCATGGCCGGCGCCAGTTGTCCCTGCAGGGCATAGGCCTCGGCCAGCGCGCGATGCTGTTGCAGGCGCCGCCCGAGCATGGACCAGGTGCGCGCCTGGAGCAGGTGCATGCGGGGATCCGACGGGTAGTTCTGCAGGTCGTCTTCGGTGACCTTGATCGCCTGTTGCGGCTGCCCCGCCTCGAGCAGCGAATCGACCAGCGCATAGGCGATGGCACGGTCCTGCGGATAGCGCGGCTGGGCGGCGCGCAGGATGGCGGTGGCGGCGATCGCGTCGCCCTGCTTCTGGCGTAGTTGCGCGGCCAGCGTCTCGATCATCGGCGATTCGGCCTTGAGCCGCCGCAGTTCGCGGATTTCGCCTTCGGCCGCCGCCGCCTTGCCGTCGCGCAACAGCGCCTGCGCCAGCCCGTAGCGCACGGCAGCCTCGACCCCGGCAAAGCTGCGGTCGCGCAGGCGGGTCCGGAACTCGGTCACGGCATCCTGCGCCGTGCCTTCCTGCGCGCGCAGCTTGGCGCGCACCAGCTGGAATTCGAGCGAATCGGCCGCCTGTTTGTAGGGCCGCGACTGGATGCGATTGCCCATGTCGGCCAGGCGCTCAGTGGTCAGCGGGTGCGTACGCAGGTAGCCCGGCGCATTGTTCTCGTAGAGGCGGCCGAACTTCTGCATGCGCTCGAAGAAGCCGCTCATGCCGCGAATGTCGAACCCGGAGCGCTCCAGCAGGCCCAGGCCGACGCGGTCGGCTTCGCGCTCAAAATCGCGCGAGTAATTGAGCTGGTTCTGGATTGCCGCGCCCTGCCCGGCCATCGCCGCGCCCACCGCGAGGTCGGGGCTGCTGCGCGCGGCGAGGATCGCCACCGCCAGGGCCAGCAGGCTGGTGATCTGGCCTTGCCCCGACTTGTTGATCAGGCGCGCCAGGTGACGCTGGGTGACGTGGGAGATCTCGTGGGCCAGCACCGCGGCCAGCTCTGATTCGGATGCAGCAGCGAGGATCAGCCCGGTATGCACGCCGATGTAGCCGCCCGGCATGGCGAAGGCATTGAGGGTCGAGTCGCGCAGCGCGAAGAACTCGAACTCCTGGCGCGCATCTTCGCTCTGCGCGGCGAGGCGGTTGCCGATCCGGTTGAGGTAGCCGTTGATTTCGGGGTCGCCCAGCCAGGCCGGATCGCGCCGGACTTCGAGCATGATCGATTCGCCGGTACGGCGTTCCACCGCCGGCGAAAAATCGGCCTGGGCCGCTTCGCCGAGGTCGGGCAGTCCCTCCGCCACCGACAGCGGCGGCGCCGCGAGGATGCCGACGCCAAGGACCAGCACGGTGGCAAAAGGATACAATTTCATCCCGCTATGATAGCGGCTCCGCAGCACGCGAGTTGTCACAAGGTATTTCATGAAAACACCCGCCAAATCCCCCCGCAAACCGCCCGCCAAGGCTGGCCCGTCGCCGCTCACCCATTTCGATGGCGCCGGTCAGGCGCACATGGTCGACGTCGGCGCCAAGGCCGAAACCACGCGCGTGGCCCGCGCGCGTGGACACATCCGCATGGCGCCCGCCACCTTCGCCCTGATCAAGGCCGGATCGGCGAAAAAGGGCGACGTGCTGGGCATCGCGCGCATCGCCGCGATCCAGGGTAGCAAGCGCGCGTCCGACCTGATTCCGCTGTGCCACCCGCTGGCGCTGACGCGCGTCGCCGCCGAGTTCGAACTCGATGAAAAGCGCCATCGCGTGGCGCTCACGGTGACGGCGGAAACCGTCGGCCGCACCGGCGTCGAGATGGAAGCGCTGACCGCGGTGTCGGTCGGCCTGCTGACCATCTACGACATGTGCAAGGCCGCCGACCGCGGCATGGTCATCGAAGACATACGCCTGCTGGAAAAGCTCGGCGGCAAATCGGGGCACTGGAAAGTCGATGACGCAGAATAATTCGCAACGCGCCGTGGCCTGGTGGCTGTTCGCCTGCTGCGCCATGGTATTCGTGACAATGGTGGTGGGCGGCGTCACGCGCCTGACGCACTCGGGCCTTTCCATCGTCGAATGGAAACCGCTGATCGGTGCCCTGCCGCCGCTGTCCCATGCCGACTGGCTGGAACTGTTCGCCAAGTACCAGCAGACGCCGGAATTCATCAAGCGCAACCACGACATGACGCTGGACGGCTTCCAGTTCATCTTCTGGTGGGAATGGGCGCATCGCCTGTCCGGCCGCCTGATCGGCGTGGTGTTCTTCATCCCCTACGTCTGGTTCCTGCTTCGCGGCAAGCTGCATGGCATGCTGGCGGCCAAGGTATTCGGCTTCTTCATCCTCGGCGGCCTGCAGGGCGCGATGGGCTGGTACATGGTCAAGAGCGGGCTGGTCGACGATCCCCGCGTCTCGCAATACCGCCTCGCCGCCCACCTCGGCCTCGCCTTCATCCTGTTCGGCCTGATGTTCTGGACCGGGCTGGGCATGCTGCAACCGAGGAGTACCAATCGCGCCGTAGCGTCAGCGCCGACTCTCACAACGCGGCTGGGCAACTGGCTGGTGCCGCTGGTCTTTGTCATGGTGCTCTCCGGCGCGCTGGTCGCCGGTATCCGTGCCGGGTTGGCCTACAACACGTTTCCGCTAATGAACGGGCACTTCCTGCCGCCCGAAAGTTTCATGGTCGAGCCGTGGTGGCTGAACTTCTTCACCAACATGGCGCTGGTGCAGTTCGACCACCGCCTGATCGCCTGGGCGCTGATGGGGCTGATTCCCTGGTATTCATGGCGCATCTGGAACGAGTTTCCCGACGCGCGCACGCCGGCCGTGGTGCTCACGCTGTGGCTTGCGGTTCAGGTGAGCCTCGGCATCGCGACGCTGCTGCTGCAGGTGCCGGTGGCCCTGGGCGCGGCGCACCAGGCGGGGGCGATGGTGCTGTTCGGGCTGCTGCTGTGGGCGAATCACTCGATTCGCCGGGCCTGATGACGAAAACGACTCCCGCTTGACCACGGGACAAGTGCACTAAGGCCGGTCGAGATGTTTGCCCATGAACTGATCCAGCACGCGGGCAAGATCATCCCCGGCGCCGTAGTACATGTGATAGCCGGAGCGGCAAGGATTGTTGTTGTCCGGCGAACGCGTTCCCGTCTTGATGAAGGCCAGTTCCGCTGCAGCATTGCCTGACTCGGCGAGTTTTTCATGCAGCTTTCGCGCGTGGGCCGGGGTATTTCCGACGCATTCGTCGTTCTCGTGATGCAGTACCAGAACCGGCAGGCGGGTTGCGGTGTAGTTCAACGAGGTGCCATTCTCGCCGCCGCTGATGATCAGCCCGGTTATGAGATCCTCGCTCTTGTTGTCCTGCAGCCGCTTGTAGAACTCGGTCACGCTGATCGATCCCATGCTGTGGCCCATGAGCCAGACCGGCTTGCCGAGCTTGTTGCGGTAATGCCGCACGACGTCCTCGACGCGGGAAAGGTGCTCGCTGCCCATGCGCATCGGTGACCAGTGGTTCGCGATCAGCAGATCTACCGGACTGTCAAAGATGACGACGTTGTAGCGCCCCGAAGTCTGCTTGGAATCGCCCAGACTGCGCAACGCCAAATTGAAGTGGTACCTGGAAAAGTAGCGGTGCTCTGCGGTCCATTCCGGCTTGAGCCCGACGCGCCCCTCGCCACCCGGAATGAAGACGAGGGTGGCCCTGGCATCGGTCGTCGGAAAGAGAAAGGTCATCGTCGGTTCGGATGACGCGAGGAAGCCCTGGTAGCTCGGCGCCACCGGGATCACCTCGGCCAGCGCCCAGCACGTCTGGACTGCGAGCAGAACAACCAGCACGCGTCTGATGCCCGAATGGATTGAAGGCATGGCCAATTTCCTTGTAATCGAAGACAAAACTTAATGCTAGCCGAGCAGACTATCGTGGGCGAGGGTCTCGGTGAGCACAAGCAGCATCAAGTTCTCTGCATTGCCGACAATGCCAACCAGATCGTCAAAGACTTCCCCCGACGCATCGCACAGACCGAACCGGGTGCTCAACCGCCCTCCCGCCTTACTCGTACCGTACTTCGATCACATCCAGTTCGCGCAGCCCCCCGGGACTGTCGAAGCGCACGGTGTCGCCTTCGCGCGCCTTCATCAGCGCGCGTGCCAGCGGCGAAATCCAGCTGATCATGCCCTGGCTGGCGTTGGCCTCGTCGATGCCGACGATCTGGTAGGTCGCCTCCGTCCCGTCCGCATCGCAAACGGTGACCGTGGCGGCGAAGAATACCTGGTCGCAATTCTTCTGCTCGGCGGGATCGACGATCACCGCCGATTCCAGGCGCTTGCTCAGGAAGCGGATGCGGCGGTCGATTTCGCGCAGGCGCTTCTTGCCGTAGATGTAGTCGCCGTTTTCCGAGCGGTCGCCGTTGCCGGCCGCCCAGGACACGACCTTGACGATTTCGGGCCGCTCGACCTTGACCAGGTGCTCGAATTCGGCGCGGATCTGCGCATGGCCGCGCACCGTCATGTAGTTTTTGGTACCCGCGGGAAGCTGGGACTCGGGCGCATCGTCCTCGTCCTCATCCTCGGATTCTTTGACAAAAGCCTTGTTCATGGCATGGAATTCATGGGCAGGCGGAGATGTTAGCATCGCCCCCACCATGACCGCCGCCCCCACTGCTCCGCAACGCTCGCTTGCCAGCGTGCTCGCCTTCGCCGCCCTGATCGTCTGCGTGGCGATGGGCATCCGCCACACCTTCGGCCTGTTCCTGACGCCGATGAGCCAGGAACACCAGTGGAGCCGCGAAGTGTTTTCCTTCGCGCTGGCGCTGCAGAACCTGCTGTGGGGCGCAACGCAACCCTTCGCCGGCTTCCTCGCCGACCGCTTCGGCGCGCGCCGCGTGCTGTGGGGCGCCAGCGTTCTGTATGCGCTGGGCCTGCTGGGCATGGCCTACGCCAGCACCGGTACCGGGCTGGCCGCCACGGCCGGCCTGATGATAGGCGCGGCCCAGAGCGGCTGCACCTACAGCGTGGTGTTCGCCGCCCTGGGCAACCTGGTGCCGGCGGAACGTCGCGGCTGGGCCATGGGCGTGGTCGCCGCGGCCGGTTCCTTCGGCCAGTTCCTGATGATCCCGGTGGCATCGAACCTGATCGGCGGCATGGGCTGGTTCGGCACCCTGCTGATCTTCTCCGCCGCCGCGCTGCTGATCATGCCGCTGGGCAGCGCATTGACCCGCGGCCTCACGGCGGCGGCGGCCAGCCGCGGCCAGACTGGCGGCGAGGCGCTGCGCGAAGCGGGCCGCGAAAAGGGTTACCTGCTGCTCAACCTCGGCTATTTCGTCTGCGGATTCCAGGTGGTTTTCATCGGCGTGCACTTCCCCACCTACCTGCTCGACAAGGGCCTCGGGCCGGACGTCGGCATGACCTGCCTGGCGCTGATCGGCCTGTTCAACGTGTTCGGCAGCTACGGTGCCGGCCAGCTCGGCAACCGCTTCCCGAAGCGCCTTTTGCTATCGGCGATCTACGGCATCCGCAGCATCGCCATCGCGCTGTTCCTCTGGATGCCGCTCACCGCCGCCAGCGCCTACCTGTTCGCCGCGACCATGGGCCTGCTCTGGCTGTCTACGGTGCCGCTGACCAACGCCATCGTGGCCCAGGTGTTCGGCGTGCGCTACCTCGGCATGCTCTCCGGGTTGGTGTTCTTCAGCCACCAGGTGGGCAGCTTCCTCGGCGTCTGGCTCGGCGGTCGACTGTTCGACGCCACCGGTTCCTACGACACGATCTGGGGCATCTGCATCCTGCTCGGCGTGGTCGCGGCGCTGTGCCACCTGCCGATCGACGAGCGCAGCCTCGAAGCCCGGCGCCTGGCTCCCGCCTGAAGCCTGCCTGCTGGATCCGGCCCGATTTGGGCCGTATTTCACCCCCTGTTCCACGGCCAGACCCTACCCGCCGGGCATCCGCCATTGGCCGGAAGGAATAGGCGGATGATCCTGCCGCAGCTTGCCGCAACGGGCGTGGCGCCGGGTCGTTAGGATGCGCCGGATGCCTTCCCAAATCGAACTCTACGAAGAAATGTGCCGCCTGTCGTCGCACATGGCGGCGGCGGCGCGCGAGCGCGACTGGGACAGCCTGGTCGAACTGGAACGCGACGTCGGCCACCTGCGCCAGGCCCTGCTCGCGGCGCCCGACGATGACGGACTGGTAGCGGACATCGCCCTCAAGCGCAATTTGATCCAGCGCATCCTCGACGACGATGCGGAAGTGCGTCGCCATACGGAACCGTGGATGGAGCGGGTGCGCCATTTCCTCGGCGATGCCGAGCGCATGCGCTACATCAAGCAGGCCTCTCTGGGCGACGCCGAAGCCGCGCCGAACTGAGGCGCCGCCGGTCCGGCTATCTGCCCTGCCGGGCCCTGTCGTAGAGCGGCATGACCGCGGGCAGCTGCTTCTCGATTTCCCGGATGCGGTTGTCGCCCGCGGGATGGGTGGACAGAAACTCCAGCGGTGACCTGGCGTTGGCGGCGGTCATTTTCTGCCACAGCGTGACGCCGGCGCGAGGATCGAAGCCGGCGCGGGCCGCGAGGTCGAGGCCGACGACGTCGGCCTCCGATTCGTCATCGCGCGAGAATTTCAGGGACAACAGGTTGCCGCCGAGCTGGAAGGCGCCCGTATAGCGGCCGCCACCCACCAGTTCGCCGAGCAGGCTGGCGCCGAGTTGGGTTACCTGGTTCTTGGCCATGCGTTCGCGCGCATGTTCGCGCAGGGCATGCGCGATCTCGTGGCCCATGACCATCGCCACTTCGTCGTCGGTCAGCTTGAGCGTGTCGAGGATGCCGGTATAGAAGGCGATCTTGCCGCCGGGCATGCAGAAGGCATTGATCTGCTTCGAGCCGATCAGGTTCACCTCCCATTGCCACTGGCGGGCGCGGGGGTTGTAGCGCTCGACGAATGGAATCATGCGCCTGGCGATTGCGCGCAGGCGCTTCACCTGCGGATGATCATCGGGCCCGAGCGCCTGCTTGCTCGCCGCCTGGCGCTTGAGCTGGTCGTACTGCTGGCCCGCCTGCTTTTCCAGCGATCCGGCCGGCACCAGGTTGCGCATGGCGGATGGTTTTCCGATCTCGACCCCATCGGACGCCCAGACGGGCAGGCCACAGGCGATCGCCAGCGAGGCGACGGCCAGCCGCAACGCCCTATTCGCCCTCGCCACCCAGCACCTCGACCAGGTGTTGCAGCAACTGCGAGAGCTCGCCGCACATCAGCGTGAAGTTGGCGGCGAACAGGTCGTCGGCGTTTTCCGACTGGCGCTCGGCGTCTTCCTTGAGAACATCGAGGAAGGCCAGCTTCTTGACCTGCAGCTGCTCGGTGAGGACGAAGGAAACGCGGTCGTTCCAGGTCAGCGCCAACCGCGTCGCCGTCTTGCCGGCGGCGATGTGGTTGCGCACTTCGTCGCTGTCGAGGCTGTGGCGCACGTAGCGCACCGCGGGGCGCTCATCCGCGGCGGCCTGCAGCTCGCAATCGCGGTCGATGGTGAAGCTGCCCGGGGCGTGGCCTGCCGCGAGCCACTGCGTCATCGCGGTGGCCGGCGCGAGTTGCGTCTTGACCAAGGTCACGGGCAGTTCGCCCAAGGAGAGCTTGAGCTGCTCCATGACCTCGTCGGCACGGGTGCTGGAAGACGCATCGACAAGCAGCCAGCGGTTGATCGGATCGATCCAGACATAGGTGAGGCCGCGCTTGACGAAGGCGCGCGGCAGCAACTCCGCCTCGACCTGTTCGAAGATCTCGCGCTTCTGCTTGCGCCCGGCCTTGTAGCCTTGCGCGGCCTCGATCTGGTCGATCTTGGCCTGGGCATATTGGCGCACCACCGAGGTGGGCAGCAGCTTCTGTTCGACGCCGAGGGCGATCAGTTGCTGGCGGGCGACGCTGAACACCAGTTCGCCATCTTCGCCGCGCGGCGGCACCCAGCCGAGGGAATGCCTGTCGCTGGCGCTGCAGCCATGAAAGGCGCCGCGCTGCAAGGCCGCGGTGAGCGCGTCGGTACTGTAGGACCAGTCCGCGGCGAGACGAAATATCTGGAGATTGCGAAACCACATGATGGAAAGGCGCCGGATGAAAGACGCACATTCTAATCACCGCCGGTCCGGCAAACCGCTGTGCGCAAAAGTCGGCGCTGACAGCACGGCGTTGGAGCCTAGATTCGCGTGATTCGGCGCGGTAAACGCAACGCGCCCCTCGCAAGGGGCGCGCATTTACTGCGTAAGGCTTCGAGGATCTACACGGCGGCGAGGGCAGTGCTGGCGGCGGCTTCCGCGGCACGCCGGGTCTTGCCGGCACGGGCCGGCATGTGGCACAGGCCGCAGACATAGCCGCGCGTGGGATCGTAGGCATGGGCGACGAACTCGCCGCCGCATTCGCGGCAGGTCGCCATCTGCAGCATGCTGGCATCGAAGAAGCGCACCATGGTCCAGGCCCGGGTCAGCGAGAGCACGGTATCCATGCCACCGCGCTTGATCTGGTCGAGGTACATCCGGTAGGACTTGATGATCAGCTCCAGCCCGGTCAGTTGCGTGTGCGTCTTGAGGAAACGGAAGTAGGCCATGAACAGCGAGGCATGGATGTTCGGCTGCCAGGTCATGAACCAGTCGGTCGAGAAAGGCAGCATGCCCTTCGGCGGCGACTCGTGCCGGACTTCCTTGTACAGCTTGAGCAGCCGCTCGCGCGAGAGGTTGGTTTCCGCCTCCAGCAGTTGCAGGCGGGCGCCGAGCTCGATCAACTCGATCGCCAGGCCAATATCCTTTGCTTCAATAATCACCGATTTGTTGCGCATGGGGAACCTCCGCGGCGAGACGCCGGTTGTTGAACGAAACGACGCCTGGTCAGGCTATGGTGGCAACGGGCCGGCCGGCGGCGAGGATCGCCGCATGCAGGTGGCCCACGCCACGATCGCGCTCATGGTTGGCGAGCAGGTCGAGCAACAGGGTGTCTTCGAATCGGAAGCTGCACAGCAGCATGTCGGAACTGGCCATTTTCAGGACCTGGCCCGGCGTCAGGCGCCCAAGCACGTCGGCAATCTCTTCACTGATACCCAGGCGGAAAATCGCGGCTTCGCGGTCGGAGCGAACCATGTTCTGCGCCAGCATCAGGTAGGAGAGATTGACTTCCTTTATGTCGTTGTAGGTGTCGGTCGATTTCATCTTGCACTCCTTGTGAGCGCCGGCCAGGCCCGAATTGGAGCCCGAATCGCGGCAGATACATGATCACACAGGGCATGACAAGAAAGAAATCAATGGAAAAACCATTCTATTGTAAGAATTAGATAGAGCTTCTTTGTAAGAAAAAACATTACAAAGCTATAGCAACCATATATTTTTACTGCGATTTTCCGGCTTTTACCACCAGGCGCATCCGCTTGCCGAGCGCTGCGACCGACTCAGGCTTGGGTAACCCGCGGCGCTGCCACCCCCGTTTGTACGGTCGCCACGGCGTTGCGGCGGCGTTTGGCAAGGTAGGCGCCCTGGTCGGCAAGCCCGATAAGGGCATCCGGCGTCTGCGTCGTTGCATCACGCACGGCGACTCCGATGCTGACGCTGCCGCGCAGCGCTGGCGTGCCGCCCACCACCGGCAGCGCCTCGACCGCGGCGCGCATGCGCTCGGCGCAGGCCAGCGCGGCCTCCAGGGTGGTGTCGGGGCAGATCACCATGAACTCGTCGCCGCCGCTGCGCGCCAGTACCTCCTGCGCGCGCATTTCGTCCTTGAAGGCGCTGGCCACCAGCTTCAAGGCGTTGTCGCCGACCACGTGGCCGTGCGAGTCGTTGATCTGCTTGAGGTTGTCCATGTCCACCACCATGCAGGCCAGCGGCCGCTGGTTGCGGTTGGCCATCGCCCACTCCTGCTGCAGTCGGTCCATGGCGTAACGCCGGTTGGGGCAACCCGTCAGCATGTCGGTCATGCCGACCTCCTGCAACTGCCGGTTGCTCACCGCCAGTTCGGCGGAGATGCGGCGGATCTCCTCCTGGTCACGCGCGATTTCGTCCTGCAGGGTCGCCAGGCGCATGCCCGCGCGCAGGCTCGCTGCCAGTATCTGCTGCTTCAGGGGCAGGGTCAGGAAACCGTCGGCACCGGCTTCGAGCGCCCGCACCACGCTCGCATCGTCGTCGGCGGCGGACACCGCAAGGAGATAGATGCCGCGCCCCGACTTGAACTGGCGCAGGGAACGGGCCAGTTCGAGGCCGTCGACTTCGGCCGCCAGCACGTCGACCAGCATGATCTGCGGCCGCATTTCGATGGCCATGGCCAGACCTTGCCTGCCGTCGGCGGCTTCCGCCACGCGATGGCCGGCGGCCGCAAGCAGAGGACGCAGCGGAAGACGCAGGCGCGCCTCGTCGCCGACCACCAGGATCGACGCCTGCGCCGGTTCGGCGCCAGCGGCAATCGCTACCGCAACGGCGGCCTCGATCGGAGGCGGCGGCGGGCGGTCCTCGAAATGCGGCATCGGGCCGGTATCGATTTCGAGCAAGGTGCCCCACTCGCGCCACTCGTGAGCGGTTCGGTCGCACAGTTCGACCAGGTCGGCGGCGCCGAACGTCAGGCCGGACCCCAACTGGAACAGGCGCGGCATTCGTTCGCGCCAGCGCTCCGGCGCGGCGACGCAGATGCCGGCGATGTAATCGGCGAGCACCAGCAGTTGCTGCGCCAGCGGGTCGCCGGTGCCTTCCTGCAGGTCCAGCAGTGCCGGTTGTTCGAAGGACTCCACCGCGGCGACATACTCCTCCGCCAGGTTGTAGTCGGCCAGCATCGATGCCGAAAGCTGGGCATGGGTGACGGCGAACTCGTCCTGCTCGAATTGCGACGCCGTCAATTCGGGCTTTTCGGCGCAGCGCTGCAACAGTTCCGCATACGGCACCGGATAGACGGCGGCCAGCGCCAATTCGCCGATGCGCGCGAGCAGGCCGACGCTGAATGCATCGGCCGTCGGACAGCCAGGCCGCGCCCCCGTCAGCAACTGCAGCGCGACCGCGCGCGCCAGCGCCTGCGACCAAAAACGGATGTAGTCAAAGCCGCGACAAGGGCCGTCGCGGTGGCTGGCCATCAGCGCAAAGCCCATCGCCAGCGACCGGACCGCCGGAACCCCCAGCACATTGACTGCATCGCGCAGGGACACCACCGGTCCGTGGTCGCCACCGCCGACACCGTTGGAAACCCTGATCGCGCGCACCGACAGGGTCGGATCGGCCTTGAGGGCATGGGCCATGACCGCCAGCGAGGTGCCTTCCCGCTGCGTGAGGCGGATGAGTGCCATTGCCGTACCCCGCGGCAGCGGGAAGCCGTCCATCGCCTTGATTTCATCCAGGCGCTTGCAGACAGCGGGGTTCGTCATGAATTCGGGAGAATTGCTTGGCATGATTGTCAAGGTCAGGCTTATATCACCATTCCTCACCGCCGGGCAATCCCGAAGCGGCTGCGGGCCGCGCTAGAATTGCCCTATGGACCCGGCGATGAACTTCTGCAGTGCCTGTGGCGCCCCAGTCGTACTGCGGGTTCCGGCGGGCGACTCGCTGCCGCGCCATGTCTGCGACGCCTGCGGCTCGATCCATTACCGCAACCCGCGTCTGGTGGTCGGCGCCCTGCCCGAATGGGAGGACCGCATCCTGCTTTGCCGGCGCGCGATCGAGCCGCGCCACGGCAAGTGGACGCTTCCGGCCGGCTTCATGGAGAACGGCGAATCGGTCGCCGACGCCGCGCTGCGAGAAACCCTCGAAGAAGCCTGCGCCCGCGTCGAACTGGGCGAGATGTACACCATGATCAGCGTGCCGCACATCCATCAGGTGCATGTCATCTACCGCTCGCGCCTGCTCGACCTGGACTTCGCGCCCGGCATCGAAACCCTGGAACTGCGGCTGTTTGCCGAAGACGAGATTCCCTGGGACGAGATCGCCTTCCGTACCATCGCCATCACCCTCCGACATTTCTTCGCCGACCGCCGCACCGGCGCCTGGCGGCTGCATACCGAAGACCTGACCGTTCCGCCGCGATAGGCGGAAAGGCACTCGCTCATTCGTCGCCGAGGTTGAACACCACCGGCAGCACGATGGCGAAGGTCCTGCCGCGCAGGCTTTCGGGTACGCGTGCGCGCTCCGCGCCGGCATCGATCATGGCCAGCGCCGCCCGGTCGAGCAAGTCGTGCCCGCTGGACCGCGACAGCGTCGCGGCCTGCGCGCGCCCGTCGCCGCCGACTTCGAGTCGCACGTCGGCGCTGCCCTCCCAGCCCGAGGCCAACGCCTGCGCCGGATAGCGTTTGAAGCGCCGCGCCTGACCGGCCACCGCCAGCCGGTAGCCGCGCAGGCCATCCACCGCCTCGCCGGACGCATTGGCTGGCGTCAGCACGCTGCCGCCAGCCGGCGGGGCAGTCCCAGGCGTCACTGCCATGAGCGGCACGACCGCCCCGGAAGTCGATTTCGTCACCGACTCGACGTTTGGCGGAACCGAAACAGGCTTCGACGGCTCCAATGGAAAAGTGGCGGCCTTGTGCACCGGCACCACAGGCGCCATGCGCGCTGCGGAATCGACGGCGGGAGAGGCGATCTCAGGTGCTCCGCTACGCTGCCGGGCGGGAGTCGTGGGTGGCGGTTCGGGCGGCGCAGCGACGGCGGACACTGGCTGGACTTTACGCACGGTGGCGTGCAGGGCGGCCGGTGGATCCCGGTTCAGGAGCGGTGAAGCGGCGGGCCAGAACAGCAGCAGATGGAGCAGCAGGGATGCGGCGACGGCATAGCGCATCCGTCGGACGGCATTTCCCTTCAACTCCGGGCTATCAAAAGTCATTGCTCTCTGCTAAATTCTTCGTGATACAGGATTCTATAGAGATGACCAGCCATCCGTTGATCCTTACCCTTGACCAGCATGGTGTTCCGCACCGCTGGGTAAGTTGGCAGCATGCCTGCGTTTACGTCGCGCGGGATCTTGTCGCCTGGGACGCCGGCGATACCCAGTTCATTTTCTACGGCGGCACCAACCGCGTCACCGGCCAACGCTCGGAACTCGCCACCAGCAGCATCATCGCGATTCGCGGCAAGGCGCTGTCGGGCAAGTCGCTGCATCCGACGCCACCGCTGTCCAACCGTGAACTGTTCCACCGCGATCGCCATGTCTGCGCCTATTGCGCGCGCGAGTTCTCCTCGCAGCGACTGACCCGTGACCATATCCTGCCGGTGTCGCAGGGCGGCAAGGACACCTGGATGAACGTGGTCACCGCCTGCCGCAACTGCAACCAGACCAAGAGCGGTCGCACGCCGGAACAGGCGCGCATGGAACTTGTTTATGCACCCTACGTACCGAACAAGGCGGAATACCTGATTCTCAGCAACCGCAATATCCTGGCGGACCAAATGGATTTCCTTGCCCGCCACGTCCCGTCCCAAAGCCGCGTCCGCGCGGCATAAAACCTCACTGCCGTCATGAACGCAACGGCGGCGAAGCCGCTGACTTCCTATCGCAAGCATTGGGCGCAGCGCTTCGGCATCGCGCCCTTCCTGCCCATGTCGCGTGCCGAAATGGATACGCTGGGCTGGGACGAATGCGACATCGTCCTCGTCACCGGCGATGCCTACATCGACCACCCGAGCTTCGGCATGGCGCTGGTCGGCCGCCTGCTCGAAGCGCAGGGCTTTCGCGTCGGCATCATCAGCCAGCCCGACTGGCACTCCCCGGCCGACTTCAAACGGCTGGGGCAGCCCCGGCTGTACTTCGGCATTACCGCCGGCAACATGGATTCGATGGTCAATCGCTACACGGCAGACCGCAAGATCCGCTCCGACGACGCCTACACGCCTAATGCCGAACCGAACAAGCGTCCGGATCGCGCAGTGGTGGTCTATGCGCAGCGCGCACGGGAAGCCTTTCCCGACGCCAACATCGTGATCGGCAGCATCGAGGCGTCCTTGCGCCGCATCGCCCACTACGACTACTGGAGCGACAAGGTGCGGCATTCGGTTCTGCCCGACAGCAAGGCCGACCTGCTGATTTTCGGCAATGCCGAGCGCGCGCTGGTCGAACTTTCGCACCGGCTGGCGAAGGGCGAAGCCATCGAGTCGATCCGCGACCTGCGCGGCACCGCCTTCATGGCGCCGCGCGGATGGAAGCCGACGGCCGAATGGGCCGAGGTTGACTCGACGACGCTCGATATGCCGGGTGCAATCCAGCCACATCCCGACCCGTACGCGATGGAGGCCGACAGGCAGAGCCAGAAAGTCGGCGTTGGTGATACGGCGATCGTGCGCGTGATCAGCCGCGCCGAACGCCTGGCGCAGCACAAGGCAGCACGTGCCCACACCATCGTGCGCCTGCCCTCCTTCGAGCAGGTGCGCGACGACCCGGTGCTGTATGCCCACGCCTCGCGCGTGTTCCATCTCGAATCCAACCCGGGCAACGCCCGCGCCCTGGTGCAGGGCCACGGCGCGCGCGACATCTGGTTGAACCCGCCGCCGGTTCCGCTGACCACCGAGGAAATGGACCACGTCTTCGGCCTGCCCTACGCCCGCGCGCCGCACCCGTCCTATGGCGACGCCAAGATCCCGGCATGGGAGATGATCCGCTTCTCGATCAACATCATGCGCGGTTGTTTCGGCGGCTGTACTTTCTGCTCGATCACCGAGCATGAAGGCCGCATCATCCAGAGCCGCTCGGAAGCCTCGATCCTGCGCGAAGTCGAGGAGATCCGCGACAAGACGCCGGGCTTCACCGGCGTCATCTCCGACATCGGCGGGCCGACCGCCAACATGTACCGCATGGCCTGCAAGGACCCCAAGATCGAGTCCTCCTGCCGCCGCCTCTCCTGCGTCTATCCCGGCATCTGCGAGAACCTCAACACCGACCACGCGCCGCTGATCTCGCTCTACCGCAAGGCCCGCGCCCTGCCCGGCATCAAGAAGATCCTGATCGGTTCCGGCTTGCGCTACGACCTCGCGGTGCGCTCGCCCGAGTACGTCAGGGAACTGGTGACGCACCACGTCGGCGGCTATCTGAAGATAGCGCCGGAGCACACCCAGGAAGGCCCGCTGTCTAAAATGATGAAGCCGGGCATGGGCGCCTACGAACGCTTCAAGCAGATGTTCGACAAGTTCTCGAAGGAAGCCGGCAAGGAACAGTACCTGA
>JBIKLV010000029.1:0-40834 GCA_044359585.1 Sulfuritalea sp.
CGCACTTCCAGGACCTTGTCGAGCTGCTCGTCGTCCTCGACAAAGATCAGCACGGAATTCGAATCGCCGGTCAGGTATTCGACCTGGGGTGACGCGTCGGTCGGATAGATGCCGGAGCTGACGCCGGCGCAGGACAGCAGCGCGAGGTCGGAGAACAACCACTCCTGACGGGTGTTGCCGAGGATGGATGCGGTCTCGCCGACCTCTAAACCGAGCTCGATCAGGCCCATGCCGGCCTCGCGTACGATGGCGCCGACCTCGTTCCACGACAGGCTCTGCCACAGGCCGAACTTCTTCTGCCGGAACAGCGTCAGGTCGCCGCGCAGGGCGACCCCGTTCCAGAACATCTCGGCCATGTTCTCGCCGGGAACGACCGTGCGTTCCTCGGCCCAGTAGCGTTTCCCGTCAAGCTGCCACATGGTTCATCTCCATGTTTTCTTTTTCTTCCAGCGCCGCCCCTCGCGCACGCCGGACTCCTTGGCCCCGAGGTAGAACTCCTTGATGTCATCCTTCTCGCGCAGGGCGGCGCAGGTGTCGTGCATCACGATGCGGCCGATCTCCAGCACATAACCGTAATCGGCGTACTTCAGCGCGATGTGCGCGTTCTGCTCGACCACCAGCAGGGTCACGCCACGTTCGCGGTTGATGCGGATGATGATTTCGAAGATTTCCTTGGTCAGCTTGGGCGACAGGCCCAGGCTGGGCTCGTCGAGCAGCATCATGGTCGGCTTGGCGAGCAGGGCGCGGCTGATCGCCAGCATCTGCTGCTGGCCGCCGGAGAGCTGCCCGGCCGGCTGGTCGCGGCGCTCCTTGAGGATGGGGAAATAGGCGTAGACATCCTCGATGTCCTTCGCCACCGCGTCCTTGTCCGAGGCAGGCCGCGTGTAGGCGCCCATCAGCAGGTTTTCGCGCACCGTCAGCAGCGGGAAGATTTCGCGCCCTTCGGGCACCTGCACCAGGCCCTGGCGCACGATCCAGGCCGGGTCGCGGCCTTCGAGCTTTTCGTGGCGGAAGAGAATGCTGCCCTTCTGCGGATCGAGGATGCCGGAGATGGTCTTCAGTATCGTGGTCTTGCCGGCGCCGTTGGACCCGAGCACGGTCACCACCGAGCCTGGCGCCACCGACAGCGACACGCCGCGGATCGCCTTCACGGCGCCGTAGGCGGCCTCGACGTTGTTGAGCTGGAGGATGGGGGCCGATTCAGTCATCGTCGACTCCACCGAGGTAAGCCTCGATCACCCCCGGATGCGCCTGCACTTCCTCGGGCGTGCCCAGGGTCAGCACCTCGCCGAGGTTCAGCGCCAGCACGCGGTCGGAAACGCGCGAGACCAAGCCCATGTCGTGCTCGACCATGATCACGGTGATGCCGAGATCGGCCTTGATGTCCTCGATCCAGAAACCCATGTCCTCGGTTTCCTCGGTATTGAGGCCCGACGACGGTTCGTCCAGCAGCAGCAGGCGCGGCCGCATCGACAGGGCGCGCGCCAGCTCGACCACCTTGCGCACGCCATAGGGCAGGCCGACCACCAGGCTGTCGCGGTAGTGCTGCAGGTCGAGGAACTCGATGACCTCTTCGACCTGGCGGCGAAACTCCAGCTCGGCGCGGCGCACCGAGCTGGTGAACAGGAGGTCCTGCACCCAGCCGGTATGACGGTGGCAATGACGGCCTACCAGCAGGTTCTGCAGCACCGTGGCGTGCTCGAAGAGCTCGATGTTCTGGAAAGTGCGGGCGATGCCGTGGCGCGCCACCACGTGCGGCGGCATGCGCGAAATCACCTCGCCCTCGAAACGCACCTCACCCGAGGTCGGCCGGTAGAGCGCCGAGATCAGGTTGAAGATCGTGGTCTTGCCGGCGCCGTTGGGGCCGATCAGCGAGAACACCTCGTTGGGCCAAACCTCGAAGGAGACGTTGTTCACCGCCAGCAGGCCGCCGAAGCGGACCGAGAGGTTGACGGCTTCGAGCATGGGCGCCGTCATCTCAGTCTTTCCGATTTCATGTAGCTCTTCTGCCGCTTGAACATGCCCTTGCGGTAGAAGGGGAAGATTTCGAGGAAGGTGCGGAACTTCAGCCAGCGGCCGTAGAGGCCCATGGGCTCGAACAGCACCACGGCGATCAGGATGAAACCGAAGATGGTCGGTTGCAGGCCGGTCTGCTGGCCCAGTCCCGGCGGCAGCCAGTCCTTGCCGATGACGATGACCTGCTGCACGATGAACCAGAAGGCCGGACCGAAGATCGCGCCCTGGATCGAACCCAGGCCGCCGATCACCACCATCATCAGCAGCTCGATCGATTGCAGGAAGCCGAACTGGTCGGGCGTGATGATGCGGATCTTGTGCGCGTAGAGTGCGCCGGCGATGCCGGCCAGCGCCGCCGACAGCGCGAAGGCAACGGTCTTGTAGTAGGCGAGGTTGATGCCCATGCTCTGCGCCGACACTTCGGAATCGCGGATGGCGACGAAGGCGCGCCCGGTCGGACTGCGCAGCAGGTTGAGCACGCACAGCACGCACAGCACGGTGATCGCCGTGACCAGGTAGTAGTAGTTGGTGCCGTCGTCGAAATCGATGCCGGCGATGACCAGCTTTTCGAGCTGGCGGCCGGCGTTGCCGCCGGTGATGTGCTCGGCACGCACCACGGCTTCTTCGATGATGAAACCGAAGGCGAGCGTGGCGATCGCCAGGTAGATGCCCTTGACGCGCAACGCCGGCAAGCCGACCAGGATGCCGGTGATGCCGGCCACCAGCGCCGACATCGTCATCGACAACACGAAGGGCCAGCCCATGGATTGCAGCCAGGCCTCGGTATAGGCACCCATGGCGAGGAAGCCGGCATGGCCGAGCGAGACCTGACCGGTGAAGCCCGAGAGCAGCATCAGGCCGAGGCAGACGATGGCGTAAATGCCGATGAAGGTGAACTGCGACAGCGCGTACTCGGAAAGCAGGAAGGGCGCGGCGACCAGCGCCACGGCCAGCAGGGCGTACCAGAACTTCTGTCCGCCGTGCTTGAAAAGGGCGACATCTTGGGCATACGCGGTCTTGAATATGAAATGCATCAGACTTTCTTCGTCAGGTTTTCGCCGAACAGGCCGTTGGGTTTGACCACCAGCATGACCAGCACCACCACGTAGGCGGCGATGTCCTTGAAACCTTCCGGCAGGTAGAAGCCGGCCAGCGATTCGACGATGCCGATGATGAGCCCGCCGGCCAGCGCGCCGGGAATGCTGCCGAAGCCGCCGACCACCGCCGCCGGAAAGGCCTTGAGGCCGACGAAGCCCATGTTGGCATGCACGAAAGTGATCGGCGCCAGCAGCAGCGCGGCGACGCCGCAGATGGCCGACGACAGGCCCCAGATCAGCATGTTCACGCGCCGCACCGGGATGCCCATGTAGAAGGCCGCGAGCTGGTTCTGCGATGTCGCCTGCATGGCGATGCCCAGCCGCGTGAAACGGAAAAAGGCGAACAGCAACGCGACCAGGGCGACGGTGGCGACGATGATGGCGACATGTTCAATGGACACCACCAGCCCCTTGCCGATCTCGCCGATCCAGAACACTTCATCCTTCCACGGCACCGGCAGGCTGTGCGTTTCGGTGCCCCAGTAGGGAATCATGGTCACCACGCCGCGCGCCAGGTAGCCCAGGCCGATGGTCATCATGATCACGGTGAAGGCCGGCTGGCCGAGCAGGGGCCGCAGCACCAGGCGTTCGGCGCCCATGCCGAACAGGGTCATGACGACGATGGTGATGAGGAAGGCGGCCCAGAACGGCAGGCCGCCCAGCGTCATCGCCGAAAGACCGACAAAACCGCCGATCATCATGATGTCGCCCTGGGCGAAATTGACGGTTTCGGTAGCCTTGTAGATCAGCACGAAGCCGAGGGCGATCAGCGCATAGATGCAACCAATCGCCGCTCCGCTGATGATCAGTTGCAGGAGCTGCACCACCCGATAACTCTCCTCCGGGAATACTGCTGTTTTATTTTCTTGCTCGTTTAGAGTCTGCGACGATTATGCATCATGCCGGATAGAAACGCTCCCCCTTGGCAGCCATCTCGCGCAGGATTTTCGGCGCGGCAAAGCGCGGGCCATGGCGTTCCGCCAGGCGGTCGAGCGTCGCCACCGCCGCAGGCATGCCAAGCGTGTGCAGCCAGCCGATAGGCCCGCCGCGGAAGGGGGGATAACCCCAACCCAGTATCGCGCCGACATCGGCATCGATCGGCGCGCGCAGCACCTGCTCTTCAAGGCAGCGCGCGGTTTCAACAGACTGGACGAGAATCAGGCGCTCGATGATTTCGTCGAGGCCGATCAACGCCGTGCCGTCGGCGCCGACTCTTTGCGGAAACTGTTGGGCCAGCCCCGGCCACAGACGTTTCGCACCGTCCGCCGGATAGTCGTAGAAGCCTGCCCCCGACTTGCGCCCCAGGCGACCGAGCTCCGCCACCATCTTCTTCGCAACGCGATCCGCGGCGCGCTCGACGTAGGCGGCACCGAGATCGGCCCGCGTCTGTTGCCCGATCTTGTACACCAGTTCGATCGATACCTCGTCGGCCAGGGCCAATGGCCCCACCGGCATGCCGGCCATCAGTCCGGCCTTGTCGATCAGCGCCGGCGGCACCCCTTCCTCGAGCAGGGCCATGCCTTCCGAGACATAGGTGCCGAAAACCCGGCTGGTGTAGAAGCCGCGCGAATCATTGACCACGATCGGCGTCTTGCCGATGGCGCGCACGTAGTCCATCGAACGGGCGAGCGTGGCATCCGACGTCGCCTTGCCGACGATGATCTCGACCAGCGGCATCTTTTCCGCCGGCGAGAAGAAATGCAGGCCGATGAAATTGGCCGGGCGCACGCTGGCTTCGGCCAGGCCGGTGATCGGCAGGGTCGAGGTGTTGGAGGCGAAGATCGCATCGCTGCCGATCACCGCCTCGGTCTTCTTCGTGACGTCGGCCTTGATCTCTCGCTTCTCGAACACGGCCTCGATCACCAGCTCGCAGCCCTTCAGATCGGCGTAGTCGGCCGTGGGATGGATGCGCGCCAGCAGCGCGTCCGCCGCCTCCTGCGTCATGCGCCCTTTGGCGACCTGCTTGCCCCATTGCTTTGCGGCGTAGGCCTTGCCCTTGTCGGCCGCCTCCTGCGTGGTATCGAGCAGCACGATGTCGATACCGGCGGTCGCGGTGCTCATGGCGATGCCCGCGCCCATCATGCCGGCGCCGAGCATGCCGACCTTCGTGTATTTCTGCGGCGGCACACCCACAGGGCGCGAGGCCAGCTTGTTCGCTTCCTGCATGCCGAAGAACAGGCTGCGGATCATGTTCTTCGACACCGGCGACATCACCAGGTTGGTGAAGTAGCGCGCCTCGATCGCGAGGCCGGTGTCGAGGTTGGTCGACAAGCCCTCATAAACGCAGGAGAGGATGTGCTTGGGCGCCGGATAGTTGTCGTAGGTTTTCTCGCGCAACATGGCGTTGGCCGCCATCAGCATCTGCATCCCATTGGGCGTCGA
Source organism: Sulfuritalea sp. (assembly GCA_044359585.1). Lineage (GTDB taxonomy): Bacteria > Pseudomonadota > Gammaproteobacteria > Burkholderiales > Rhodocyclaceae > Sulfuritalea. Next base: position 5,496 of record JBIKLV010000029.1, read on the forward strand.
CGGGCCGCCGCCGGGGATCTTGAAACCTTTCGTGTCCCAGGGCTGCAAGGGCTTGGCACCGGATGCCACGGCGGCCAGAACCCACTGGCGGGCCGCATTGCGTTCTTCGCCAGGAGGCACGATCGCGCTGATCATGCCGATTTTCTGCGCCTCGGCCACCTTGAGTCGCTTGCCTTCCATCAGCAGCGGGGCCGACGCCTGCATGCCGGCCAAGCGCGGCAGGCGCTGCGTGCCGCCGGCGCCGGGCAGCAGGCCGAGCGTGACTTCGGGAAAGCCGAAGCGTGCCTTGGGATTGTCGGCGGCGACACGATGATGGCAGCCGAGCGCGACTTCCAGGCCACCGCCCAGGGTCGTGCCGTTGAGCGCCGCGGCAACCGGCTTGCCGCCCAATTCGATGCCGCGCATGAGCTTGTGCCAGCCGACGATGGCGGCATGAAAGGCTGCCGCATCGGTGGACCCCGCCATTTCTCCCAGGTCGCCGCCGGCGATGAAATCCTTCTTCGCCGAGGCGACGACAATGCCCTTCACCGCCGGATCGGCCAGTGCCTTCTGCATGGCCTCGGCGTAAGCGCCCATGGATCCGGCGTTGAGTATGTTCTGCGACTTGCCCGGGTAATCGAATTCGACGGTGGCGATGCCTTCTGCATCGACGGAATAGTTCAGCATGTTGCTGTCTCCGCAGGGCCGCCCCAAGGGGACAGCCGTTCATGAACATGGAAGCCGAATGCCCACAGGGCGTCCGGCTGAACCTTTGTCACCCCTTCCCGTGGGGAAGGGGTTGGGGGATGGGCGCTCATAGCCTTTCGATGATCGTGGCGGTGCCCATCCCGGCGCCTACACACAAGGTCGCCAATCCCGTGGCGACGTTGCGCCGCTCCATTTCGTCGAGCAGGGTGCCGAGGATCATGGCGCCGGTGGCGCCCAGCGGGTGGCCCATGGCGATGGCGCCGCCATTGACGTTCATCCTGTCGTGCGCGACGTTCAGCACCTGCATGAAGCGCAGCACCACGGCGGCAAAGGCTTCGTTGAGTTCGAAGAGGTCGATGTCGCCCACCTTCATGCCGGCGCGCTTCAGTGCCTTCTCGGCCGCATACGAAGGGCCGGTGAGCATGATCGACGGCTCGGAGCCGATCGAGGCGAAAGAGCGGATCCGCGCACGGGGCTTCAAGCCCAGCGCGGCGCCGATTTCCTTCGTGCCGAACAGCACGGCGGCGGCGCCGTCGACGATGCCGGAACTGTTGCCGGCGTGATGCACGTGGTCGATACGCTCCACTTCCGGATAGCGCTGCAGCATCACGCTGTTGAAGCCGTATTTTTCGCCCTGTTCCTGGAAGGCGGGCTTGAGCGAGGACAGCGATTCCATCGTGGTTTCGGGGCGCATGTATTCGTCGTGGGCCAGCATGACCAGGCCGTTGATGTCCTTCACCGGGACGATGGAACGCTTGAAATGTCCGGCGTCCCACGCGGCCTTCGCGCGGCGCTGCGATTCCAGCGCATAGGCATCGACGTCGTTGCGCGAGAAGCCCCACTTGGTGGCGATCAGGTCGGCCGAGATGCCCTGCGGCACGAAGGCGGTCTTGGCCGCCACCTGCGGATCGATCGGCCAGGCGCCGCCCGAGGAGAACATCGGCACGCGCGACATCGATTCGACTCCGCCACCGACCACCAGGTCGGCCTGGCCCGACATCACCTGGGCGGCGGCCTGGTTGCAGGCCTCCAGCCCCGAGGCGCAGAAGCGGCTGACGGTTACGCCGGGCGCGGTGATGGCGTAGTCGGCATAGAGCGCGGCGACGCGGGCGATGTCGGCGCCCTGCTCGCCCACCGGCTCGACGCAGCCGAGCACCACGTCGTCCACTTTCGAGGTGTCGAGATTGTTGCGGTCGCGCAGTGCGCGCAGGGCGGTCGCCGCCAGGTGGATGGGCGTCGCCTGGTTCAGCGCACCGCCCTGTTTGCCCTTGCCGCGCGGCGTGCGCAGCGCGTCGAAGATGTATGCCTCGGCCATCACAGGCTCCTTGAAATGAGTTCTTTCATGATCTCGTTGGTGCCGCCGTAGATGCGCTGCACCCGGGCGTCGGCCCAGGCGCGGGTGATCGGGTAGTCCCACATGTAGCCGTAGCCGCCGTGCAGTTGCACGCATTCGTCCATGACCTTGAACTGCAGGTCGCTGCACCAGTACTTGGCCATCGAGGCCGTCGCCGGGTCGAGCTTGTTTTCGAGGATCAGTTCGATGCAGCGATCGACGAAGACGCGGCCGACCTGGATTTCGGTCTTCATTTCGGCGAGCTTGAAGCGCGTGTTCTGGAATTTGGCGATTTCCTGGCCGAAGGCCTTGCGCTCGTTGGTGTACTGGATCGTCCAATCCAGCGCGGCTTCCGCCGAGGCCATTGCGATCACGGCGATCTGCAGGCGCTCCCAGGGCAGCTCCTGCATCAGATAGACGAAGCCGTTGCCTTCCTCGCCGAGCAGGTTCTCGGCCGGCACGCGCACGTTGTCGAAGTACAGCTCGCAGGTGTCCTGCGCCTTCATGCCGGCCTTGTGCAGCGGCTTGGCCTTGGTGAAGCCGGCCATCGAGGTATCGACCACCAGAAGGCTGGTGCCCTTCGCTCCCTTGGCCGGGTCGGTCTTGGCCACCACGATCACCAGGTCGCAGAGATAGCCGTTGGTGATGAAGATCTTCGAGCCGTTGAGTACGTAGTGGTCGCCGTCCTTCACTGCCGTGGTGCGCACCCCCTGCAGGTCGGAGCCGGCCGCCGGCTCGGTCATGGCAATGGCGCCGATCATCTCGCCGCTGGCCATCTTCGGCAGGTATTTCTGTTTCAGCGTTTCACTGCCGTAATGCAGCAGGTAGGGCGCGACGATCTCCGAATGCAGGCCCCAGCCCAGGCCCGTGGCGTTGATGCGCGCCGCCTCTTCCATGACCACCACCGAGAAGCGCTTGTCCACGCCGGCGCCACCGTATGCCTCGGGCATGGTGGCACAGAGGAAACCGGCGGCGCCGGCCTTGTTCCAGATATCGCGATCGACATGGGTCTGCTCCTCCCAGCGCGCGTGATGGGGGGCGACCTCCTGCTCCATGAAGCGGCGGGCGGTGTCGCGAAAGGCGGCATGGTCTTCGTCGAACAGGGTGCGCGGGATCGAAAGCATGGGGGGTTCTCCGTTTTGTCGTCATTCCGGCGAAAGCCGGAATCCAGTCGCCGCCGCACTGGACACCGGCTTTCGCCGGTGTGACGGTTTTCATCGTTTGGGGTGGCGGAATTCGCTCTGAACATTCGGTAAGCGAAGAATGCTACCAAGCAAGCGCTTGCTTGACAAGGAAGGGGGCCGGGACAAGAATCGCCCGCTTGTGCAAGGAGGACGCCGCATGATTCCCATACCCCCCATCATGACCGCGACGCACGAGGTGCTGAACCAGGCCCGCGCGCTGGAGAATTACAACGCCTACGCCAACAACCTGCCGTTGCAGGAAGCCGTGGCGCAGCAGGGCGCCGGCTGGGCCCGGGACTGGCTCATGGCGCGCGGCGCGGAGGTCGGCAGCGCGGAGTGGATCGAACACGGGCGGCTGGCCAACGCCTTTCCGCCGGTGCTGAAGCTCTTCGACCGCTATGGCAACCGGCGCGACGAGGTCGAGTTCCATCCTTCATGGCACGAGTGCCTGGGCTGGCTCAAGCGCCACGGCTGCGACACCGGCCCCTGGGCCGACCCGAAGCCGGGCGCCCATGTCGCGCGCGCCGCGGCCTACGTGATGTTCGCCGAGATCGAATGCGGCTCGCTGTGCCCCACGACCATGACCTATGGCGCGGTGCCGGCGCTGCGCCACGTGCCGGAACTGGCCCGCGAGTGGATGCCCAGGTTGCTTTCGCGTAACTACGACCAGCGCTTCATCCCGGCCTCGGAAAAAACCGGGGTGATGATAGGCATGGGCCTCACCGAGAAGCAGGGCGGCTCGGACGTGCGCGCCAACACTACACGCGCCGAACCCAATGGCGACGGAACCTGGCGCCTCACCGGCCACAAGTGGTTCCTCTCGGCGCCGATGTGCGACGCCTTCCTCGTCACGGCGCAAACGGCCAGGGGGCTGTCGTGCTTCTTCGTGCCGCGCTGGACGCCGGACGGACGGCTCAACGAGATGCGCATCCAGCGCTTCAAGGACAAGATGGGCGACCGCTCGAACGCGGGCACCGAGATGGAGTTCTGGGGCTCGATGGGCTGGCTGGTGGGCGAGGAAGGTCGCGGCATCCCCACCGTGCTGGAGATGGGCGTCTACACACGGCTGGATTGCGCGATCGGCAGCACCGGCATCATGCGCGGCGCGCTCTCCCAGGCCATGCACCACACCGGCCTGCGATCCGCCTTCGGCAAACTGCTCAAGGACCAGCCGCTGATGCGCAATGTACTGGCCGACATGGCGCTGGAAGTCGAGGCCGCCACGGCGCTGTCGATGCGCCTGGCGCGCGCCTTCGACGCCCAGCAGGACGAAGCCGAAAGCCTGCTGCGACGCATCCTCACCCCGGTGGCGAAATACTGGATCTGCAAGCGCTGCCCGACGCTGGTGGCCGAGGCCATGGAAGTGCACGGCGGCAACGGCTACGTCGATGAAGGCCCGATGCCGCGCCTGTTCAAGCAAAGCCCGCTGAATTCAATCTGGGAAGGCTCCGGCAACGTGATGTGCCTCGACACCCTGCGCGCCATGGCGCGCCACCCGAAGAGCATCGACGTGCTGACGGCCGAGATCACGCCGGCACTGGGCAGGAACCGCAACTTCGACGCCTTCGTCGGCGCATTGCAGAAGGGGCTTTCAAACCCGCAGGACATCGAGATCCGCTCGCGCGAACTGACGCAGGGCATCGCGCTGGCGATGCAGGGCGCGCTGCTGTTGCGCCACGCGCCGGCTCCGGTGGCCGAAGCCTTCTGCGCCTCGCGCCTGACGCCCGGCCACTGGGGTGCAACGTTCGGCGCACTGGCGGCGACTACCGATTTCGCCACGATCCTGCAACGCGCCTGGCCGGAGAATTCCGCATGACCACCATCAAGCCCGCCTGGCTGGCCGCCACGGAATTCATCGACCACGAGCACCCGGCAGTGCGCGAGTTCATCGCCGCAAAAGTCGGCGGTGGCGATACGGCGAGAGAGAAGGCGCTGAACCTGTATTACGCCGTGCGCGACGACATCCGCTACGACCCCTACGCCAGCAGCATGCAGCGCGAGGCGATGCGCGCCAGCACCACGGTGATCAAGGGCGTCAGCTACTGCGTGCCCAAGGCCATCCTGTATTGCGCCTGCCTGCGCGCCGTCGGCATCCCGGCGCGGCCCGGCTTCGCCGACGTGAAGAACCACCTCTCGACCGAGAAGCTCACAAGGCTGATGGGCACCGACCTCTTCGCCTGGCACGGCTATGTCAGCCTGCTGCTCGACGGCAAGTGGGTCAAGGCCACGCCGGCCTTCAACTTGAGCATGTGCCAGCGCTTCGGCGTGCTGCCGCTGGATTTCGACGGCGAGCACGATTCGCTGATGCACCCCTACAACTCGTCCAACCTGCGCCACATGGAATACGTGAACCAGCGCGGTGAATTCGACGACCTGCCCTACGAAGAACTCAAGGCCGACATGTTCCGCTTGTACCCCAATCTGATCGAAATCAGCGAAGGCCGCAGCGGCGACTTCGACCACGAATCGGTACTGAGGCCCAAACAGTGACGGTGCATGTCGAGCGCAAGGGCGCGGTGACCACCGTGGTCATCGACCGGCCCGAGGCGCGCAACGCCATCGACCGCCCCACGGCACAGGCGCTGGCCAAGGCCTTCCGCGAATTCGACGCCGAGCCGACGCAGCACGTCGCCGTGCTCTGCGGCGCCAACGGCCACTTCTGCGCCGGCGCCGACCTCAAGGCCTTCGTCGCCAATCCAGGCGAATGGTCGCTCAGCGAAGACGGCGACGGGCCGCTCGGCCCCACCCGCATGCTGCTCTCGAAACCCGTGATCGCCGCCGTCTCCGGCTACGCGGTGGCCGGCGGGCTGGAACTGGCGCTATGGTGCGACCTGCGGGTGGTCGAGCAGACCGCGACTTTCGGCGTCTTCTGCCGGCGCTGGGGCGTGCCGCTGATCGACGGCGGCACGATCCGCCTCTCTCGCCTGATCGGGCATTCGCGTGCGCTGGACATGATCCTCACCGGCCGCCCCGTTGGTGCCGAGGAAGCGCTGGCCTTCGGGCTGGCCAATCGCGAGGTGCCCGACGGCCAGGCACGCGTGGCAGCAGAAGAACTTGCGGCGCAGATCGCCGCCTTCCCGCAAACCTGCATGCGCCACGACCGCCTGTCGAGCTACGAGCAATGGGGGCTGCCTCTGGGCGAGGCCCTGAAGAACGAATGCCGCCACGGCCAGGTCTCGCTGGGCAGCGGCGAGGCCGCGGCCGGGGCCGGGCGCTTCCGCGAAGGCGAGGGACGCCATGGCCGCTTCTAGAAAATCCCTGATCAAGGACGAACCCAACCGCCGCGCCGAGATCGTGCGTGCCGCGAGCCGGCTGTTCGCCGAGAAGGGCTATTCGGCCACCACCATCCGCGACATCGCCAAAGCCGTAGATATGCAATCCGGCTCGCCCTTCTACCACTTCAAGACCAAGCACGACATGCTGAAGGCCGTGGTGCTGGAGGGCATGGAGATCATCACCCGCACCGTCGGTGCCGCCGCCGCGCTGGGCGGCAAGCCGCGCGATGTGTTCGACGCCATGCTGCTGGCCCATCTGGAACAACTGCTGGCGGAGGACGGTCGCCATTTCGCCGCCACCCTGCTGCACGAAGGCCGGCACCTCGACCCGGGGGCGCTGGCCGAACTGATCGAGCACAAGGATGCCTACGAAGCGCTGTGGCAGAAGGCGCTGCGCGACCTGAAACGCGCCGGCGACATCGCCGACGACAGCCACGTCACGCGCCTGTTCCTGATGGGCGCGCTGAACTGGACCGTGCAGTGGTACCACCCGAATGGCGGACGCACCGTGAGGCAGATCGCGCGACAGTTGTCGGATTTGCTGCTGATTCCAAAGCTGCGCTAGAAACCACCACCTCAACCGAATTGCCCGCCCCTATGCTGGACGGGAAATTGCCGTTGGCGTATTCTCTTTTCGGTCCTGCCTCCGGCATTTCCCGCTTGACGCTTTTCATGCCTTTTTAGGATGTACCAAATTTCCCTAACTAGCTGATTGCACGCCATATTGATGTCATGTCCGGATTTTTATACAGCCTATTTGATGGAGTATTTCCCGTCGCGACGGGTTATGAACCGTCATTGGGTATCCACGTTTAACGTTGGCCCGCTCAGATCGGAGGAACAATGTTTCGCCTCATCATCATCATGTTGTTAGCTGCCGTATCCGCTCAAGGTCACGCCCTAGACACGTCCCGCCGTACTACCGAAACTTCGCCGCAAGGGACACCAACCACCACACGGTCAAACCCTCCGCCTTCATACCAGCGCAACTCTGAGGCTGTAGGCCAATACAAATGCGATGGTCGAACCCACTGCTCGCAAATGACGTCCTGCGCAGAGGCAACCTACTTTCTCAAGAACTGTCCCGGTGTGAAGATGGATGGAGACAATGACGGAATTCCTTGCGAGGAGCAATGGTGCAAACGGCAGTAGTGCCGAGTTTGCTTTGTCGCAGCAAGCGGGCCAACCCATCGTTCCAGGGGAGCTGCGCAATAAGCCGCGCAGTCCCCCGAAACTCAGACATTCGGCCTCTTGCTGCAGTGTGTAGCGTTGGACCAGCAAAAGGGGTCAGAGACATTTGCCGTTGTCCACGGCGGATTCAGAATTCCTGCGGGTGGTGACAAAAGGCACACAGTGGCGGATTGCTGGACATCCTGGCTCACCCGAACCAGGCGAAATACCCCAGGCAGCGCGTTTTCGTGGTCGCATGCGACGACTACGTTTTTTTGGTTCCATTTGTCGAAGAGGATGACTGTTTCTTCCTCAAGACCGTTATCCCGAGCCGCAAGGCGACCCGGGACTATTTGAATCGAGGTGAAGCAGATGCCGAAGATTGATGCCTACGAACATGAAGTGCTGACTGCCTTCGAGAAAGACCAACTGAAGTCTGTTGCGACGAAGGCCGAGCTTGCCAGATTCAAGGCAGCCGCGCGCTACGGGCATCAAGGATCGCCGGGTCAATATCCGCCTTTCCTCCGGTGATTTGAGCGATATCCAAGTCAGGGCGCTTGAAGAGGGTGTGCCGTACCAGACGCTCATTGCCAGCGTTCTTCACAAGTACGTCACCGGCCGCCTGGCCGAGCCGCGCGCGACCAAACAAACCGGCCGCCCTGCGACAAAGCGGCGCGCTGCGTCTGGCGCCTGAACGTTCGCAATGGCCACCCGGAATACGGATCCGGCTGGTCTACAGTGAAATTGGCACAAGAGTCATTCGACTTCCCGGGGCGCTGAGCCGCAAAAAGTCGGCGCCCCACGGGGACTTCCTTCGGTCGCTGACGACAGGGCACGCGTCGAGGTTTTCCCATGCTGCGGGCGGACGCTGTCTATACTCGGGGTCGTGATCGCGTTCGCCGGCGGCGACATCGCGCGATCGTCCGTTTGCCATTCCAGCCAAAGGCCCTGCCATGCACCCGATCCACGACGTGGATGTACTCCTCCTGATGTCTACCGCGCTCGCCACCAAGCGGCGTCCGGCGGAACTGGTGGAAATCATGGCGGCGATGCACCTGCTGCATGGTTCGATTCCGCTCGACGTGGATGTCGCCGCGGCCTTCCAGCGGCTGTCGACGGAGGGCTTGCTGGCGGAGGAGGCCGGCGGCTACACGCTGACGCCGCAGGGGCTGGAGTTGATGGGCGGCGTGCGCAACAAGCGCAAGGCGGAAACGGCGGAGCGCCTGCTGGCCATTCGCGAGCAGCTTGCCGGCTACCGGCCCAGGGCCGAGGGGCTGCCCATCCATCTGGCGACTGAGGCGGTCGGCGCCGCGATCCAGGCGCACCGCAGCTTTCTCAAGGCCCCGGGCCGCAACATGCTGGTGCCGAAGCCCAAGGCCGCAACGGACAGGCCGAAGCCGCCCGGCCAGTGGCGCCGGCTCGACGGCGGCAACCGCGCCAAGCGCTGAGTGGTCCGGACGGCGGCATCACCGCGCAAGTCGTTGTCGACTATTTTCCAGTCGGCCGGAAAATAGTCGGCTTCTTTGTCGTGGCTGCGCAACCCGCAAAGCCATCCCCAAGAGTCGGCGCCCCACAGGGACTTCCTTCGGTCGCTGGCGGCACGGCAATCCTTGCCCTGTACTGCGCCTACAGCTGCGCTTCCTGGTAGTCCAGCAGTTCCTCTTGGTGGCGCATGACTTCGTCGCCGATCGCGTTTTCGCGCCAGAGGCGGATCAGTTCGCGGCGCTCGGCGTCGATGGCGATGCGGCGCAGGTCAGCCAGCAGCCTGTCGCGCTCGGTTTGCTCGAGGCCTTCGGGCGCGGCGAGCGCGACGCGTTCAGCGATCTCGGCGCGCAGCAGGTCGGCCCATTCCGGCGGCGCCTTGGCCTGCGCCAGGTGGGCGTCGACAGCGTTGATCGCCGCGGTGCTCATCGCCGAGCGCACCAGGCGCTGTTCTTCGACCATGCTCCAGTCGGAACCCACCTTGAGTTTGCGGATCAGCGGCGAGAGCGTGAGTCCCTGCCCGATCAGCGTCGCGGCGATGAGGAAGAAGGTAAGGAAGATGATCAGGTCGCGCGCTGGGAAGGGGTCGCCGTTGGGCAGCGTGGCCGGCAGCGCCAGCGCGGCGGCCAGCGAGACGATGCCGCGCATGCCGCACCAGCTGATGATGCCCAGCTCGCGCCGGCGCAATTGGGGCACCTGCTTGTTCACCAGGCTGGGAAACCAGTTCGGCAGGTAGGCCGCGGGGTAGACCCAGGCGAAGCGCACCACGACGGCGACGACGGTGATCGCCGAACCCATCAGCACCAGTTGCGATAGCGAATAGCGGCCGAGGGTGTCCATCACTTCGGACATCTGGATGCCGATCAGGATGAAGACCAGGCTGTTGAGCATGAACACCAGCACGTTCCACACCGAGCGCGCCATGATGCGCATTTCGGCGGAGACGATCTCGGGCGCGTAGCGGCCGCGCACCAGCCCGGCGGCGACCACGCCCAGCACGCCGGAAACGTGCAGCGATTCGGCGGCGATGTAGGCGACGTAGGGAATCGCCAGTGCGGTGATGACTTCGATAAAGGGGTCGCCCAGGCGCTTGTGGATCTCGACGAAGACAAAACCCATGACGATGCCGATCACCACCCCGCCGACCGAGACCAGCGCGAACTGCGCCGTGGCCTCGCTGAAGGAGAAGCTGCCGGTGAGCACGGCGACGATGGCGAGCTTGTAGATGACCAGGCCGGAAGCGTCGTTCACCAGGCTTTCGCCTTCGAGGATGGTCACCAGGTGGCGCGGGATGTTGAGCCGGGAGAGGATGGTAGTCGCGGCCACGGCGTCGGGCGGCGAGACGATGGCGCCGAGCACGAAGGCGGCGGCCCAGGGCACCGAAGGCACCATCAGCTTGAGCGTGATGCCGACCGCCAGCGTGGTGACGATCACCAGGCCGATCGCCAGCAGGCTGATCGAGCGGATATGGGTCTTGAAGTCGCTCCATGACGTCAGCAGCGCGGCCTGGTAGAGGATCGGCGGCAGCACCACGACGAGGATCAGTTGCGGGTCGAAGGGGAATTGCGGCAGTTTGGGAATCAGGCCCAGCAGGGCGCCGCCGACCACCAGCGCGATCGGGTAGGGAAACTTGAAGTGGCGCGCCAGCCAGCCCAGGGCCACGGCGCAGATCATCAACAGCAGTACGAGTTCGAGCAACAGCATCGGGTCGATCGTCGGTTCGGCCGGGGACGCGGATTCGCTCCGGCAGGGAGCCGAATCCTAGCCTTGTTGGGGCCATTTTGCGCTTACCCCGGCGGAAGATTTTCGGGGCGCCGCAACTGGTCGCTAGACCCCGAGCTTTTGCCGCAAGGCTCGCAGCGAACTCAGGGCATCCTCGAAGGCGAAGTGCCGGATGTCGCCCGCGAGCTTTTCGAAGTCGTCGGCAAGGGCAAGCTTCAGCGCGTCGCCGTGGGTGTCGAGCAGTTCGATCGAGGCCGTATCACCCTGCTCCAGCAGCACTTCCAGCGTGCCCAGCAGGGACTGCAGGCTGGCCCGGTCGCGCGCGCCGCCGGCGTCGGTGGCGACGGGTGCGACGGGCGGCAAGGCGGCCGCCAGCGGAGGAAACTCCAGCCGGATCGCGGTCATCTGCTGCAACAGCCTCGATTCGACGCTTTCCGAGTCCGTTTCCACATGGAGGATTTCCTCCAGGTCGCGCGCCATCCTGGCCAGGCGGTTGGCGCCCAGCGTGGCCGCCGCGCCCTTCAGCGTATGCGCCAGGCGCAGGGCGGTGGGGCGATCGTCGGCAGCGAGACTGGTCTGAATTGCGGCCATGTCGTCCGCATGGCTCTCGGCGAAGCGTCGCAGCAGGTCCAGATATTTGGCACGGTTGCCGCGCACCATGGAAAGGCCCTGCTCCACGTTGATCCCCGGCAGCCCGGCGAGGTGCTCCAGCGCCGCGGTCAGTGCCGCTTCGGCCAGCGATGGCGCGGCCGCGACCGGCGCGGCGACGGGCAGGCCCGCCCCCGGCGTGGCATCGGTGGCGGCAGGCACCGGCAGCCACCGCAGCAGGCTGGCGTACAACGCGTCGGGCTCGACCGGCTTGACGATGAAGTCGTTCATCCCGGCCGCTTGGCAGGCGGCGCGATCTTCGTCGAAGGCATTCGCAGTCATCGCCAGGATCGGCGTCCCGGCCTGTTCGGGGATGCCGCGAATGGCGCGCGTGGCGTCGAGGCCATTCATCACCGGCATCTGGATGTCCATCAGCACGAGGTCATAGTGCCGGGCGCGCGCCTGGTCGACCGCCTCCTGGCCATTGGCCGCCAGATCGACGGCGAACTGAACGCCGTGCAGCAGTTCCAGCGCCACTTCGCGATTGATCGGATTGTCCTCGACCAGCAGCAGCCGGGCGCCGGCGTGGTGCAGCCGCAGCGCATCCTCGGCGTTCTCCGCTTCCGCCACCGTCTCGGCGGGTGCCAGGCCATGGCCCGGGCGGAAGTGCGCGGTAAACCAGAACTTGCTGCCGACGCCCGGGCTGCAGTCGGCGCCGACTTCGCCGCCCATCAGCTCCACCAGCCGCCGGGTGATCACCAGCCCGAGGCCGGTGCCGCCATAGCGCCGCGAGCTCGACGCGTCGACCTGCTCGAAGGCGTGGAACAGACGGGCCAGTTCGTCGGCGGCGATGCCGATGCCGGTGTCCTCGACCTCGAAGCGCAGCAGCAGGTCGTCCTCGGTCTGGTCCAGCATCTGCCCGCGAATCGACACGGTTCCGCGATCGGTGAACTTGACCGCATTGCTGGCGTAATTGAGCAGCGACTGCGCCAGGCGCGTCGGGTCGCCGCGCAGCCAGTAGGGAACCTCGTCGTACTCGAAGCGGATGCGCAGCCCCTTGGCTTGCGCCGTGGCGGAGATCATCGAGTGGACATGGTCCATCACCGCGACCAGCGAAAAATTCTGGTCGTCGAGGTGCAGCTTTCCGGCCTCGATCTTCGACATGTCGAGGATGTCGTTGATGATCGCCAGCAGGTGCTGCCCGGCCTGGCTGATCTTGTCCAGCCTTTCCTTCTGCTTGGGCGTCGCGCCGGAATGCAGCAGGTGGGTGAGCCCGAGCACGGCATTCATCGGTGTCCGGATTTCGTGGCTCATGTTGGCCAGGAACTGTGTCTTGGCGTGGTTGGCGGCTTCGGCGGCGTCCTTCGCCATCGAGAGCTCGGTGGTGCGCTCCTCGACCAGGTGTTCGAGGTCGTGCCGGTACTTTTCGAGTTCGGCTTCGGCCTTCTTGCGTTCCGTGATGTCGCGCACGATCTGCGAGGCGCCGATCATCCTGCCGCCGGAATCGAGGATGGGCGACACGGTGAGCGAAACCGGGATGCGCCTGCCGTCGCGCGCCAGGCGCTCGGTTTCCTGGTGATTGATCCCGCTGCCGGCCAATATCGAGGCGATCATTCTCCGCTCTTCGTCGACGCGGTCGGCCGGCACCAGGATGGAAATCGACCTGCCGAGCACTTCGCCGGCGGTGTAGCCGAGGATCTTCTCGGCCGCCCGGTTCCAGCTGGTGATCGCCCCGTCCAGCGTCCTGCCAATGATGCCGTCGTCGGAGTGCTCGACGATGGCGGCCTTCAGCATCTGCTCCCGGCGCAGGCCCTCTTCTGCTTCGTCGAGCTGGATGCGCTGCAGGGTCTGCTCGACCAGCGTCTGGTAGGCGCGCACCCCGGCATAGACGGAAACGAAGATGCGGTCCGCCGTCAGTTCCGACTTGAGCCGGTAGCCGTCGATTTCGTAGTTCGCCACGACTTCGCGCTGCGGTGCGTAGCCGGGCTGTCCGGTGACCAGCACGATGCGCACCATGCGGTTGCACAGCACCTGGCGCACGTGGCGCACCAGTTCGAGGCCGGCATTTTCGGTTTCCATGACGACGTCGAGCAGGATCAGGGCGATGTCGGGCTCGCGCCCCAGGATCGCTTTGGCTTCCTCGGCCGAGTGCGCATCGAGCAGCTGCAGCGGCATGCCCTCGACCACCATGTCCTGCATGGCCAGGCGCAGCACGGCGTGGATGTCGGGCTCGTCGTCGACCACCAGCACCTTCCAGTGCGCGGATGCGCGCGCCGCGGCTTCATCGGGTTCGGGGGCGAACAACGTGGTGAATTCGTCGGATTCTGCTGGCGCGCTCATAGAGGCAACTCGATGTGAAATTGGGCGCCCTTGTCCGGCTCGCTGGTGCAGGTGATGCTGCCGCCGAATCGATGGGTGACCAGGTTGTATACCAAATGCATGCCAAGGCCCATGCCATTCTGCATGTCGGTGGTAAAGAAGGGATCGAAGACTCGCGCGCGCGCCGTTGCCGTCATGCCGCGCCCGTCGTCCGCGTAATCGATCCGCAAGCGTCCGGCTGCGGCCGCGACGCCGATCGAGATGTGTCCGCGGTCGCGGTCGCGGAAGGCATGCTGCAGCGAATTGGCGACCAGGTTGGACAGGATGCTGGTCCAGTCGGCGGCGACGCTTTCGATCTCGAGGGCCTCATCGCAATCGAGCGCGACCTCGATGTTGCGGGCGGCCAGTTGTTCGCCCTGCGTGGCGAGGATGTCCCTGAACATCGCGCCAAGCCGGCAGCGGCGCTTTTCCGGCAGCTTGCCCTGCACGGCGACCTGGCGAAAGGCGTCGATCAGCGCTCCGATGCGCTCCAGGTTCGAACGGATCAGGCCGGCCTCCTCCTGCGCCGCGCTCAGGTAGGAGGTGAGGTCGGACTGGGTCATGTGGCGCTCGGCGAAGCGCAGGGCGAGGCCGGCGGACTGCTTTTCCAGTATCGATGCGGCAGCCAGGCCGACACCGACCGGCGTATTGATTTCATGGGCCACGCCGGCGACCAGGACGGCGAGCGAGGCCATCCGCTCCGCTTCCACCAGTTGCTTGTGGGTGCGCGCATTGTCAATGGCCAGCGCGCAGACGCCGCTGATCGCCAGCGCCAGGTTGAGGTAGCGTTCGCGGTACTCGGGAAAGGCAAAGCCATCGACCGCGATGAGTCCCAGGCCGCGCTCGCCGTGCGCGATGCGCAGCATGAAGCCCTTGCCGGACGGGGTCCACGCCCAGGGCAAGCGCAGTTCGCCCAGGGCGGCGAAGACGTCGTCCGGGACGCGCGGATCGGCCAGTGGCAGCTCCTGCTCGACCCGCAGGTAATGCCAGGTATCGGGCGCGAACAGCATGCGGAACACGTCTTCGATGGCGGCGATGGCCTCGGCTTCCGCGCGCGCCTTGGCCAGTTGCGCCAGAAGGTCCAGGGCCGAGATCCGGTCGGCCAGTTCGCGCTTGTGGTGACGTGCGGCGTCCTCGCGCTGGCGGCGCTCCTCGGCGAGTTGCCAGGCAAGGACCACCGGCGTCAGCAGCAGGCGAACGCGGTCGAGTCCGACCGCAATGCGTTTTGCGGGCAGGCCAACGGCAAGCGCCAGTTCGGCCAGTTGCGTCTTCGCCTCGGCATCGAGGCCGGTGTCCAACAACACCAGCTTGCGCGCGAAGTCCTGGAAAAAGCCGCTCGCGGTTTCCGGCGTGAATCCCATGTCGACGATTCGTTCGCGCCAGTTCGCGAGCCAGCCCGGCGTCAGCAGGTAGCCGCCTTCGCTGATGGCTTCGTTCACCAGGCAGGGATCGGCGACGATGTTGAAGCATTGTTGCTGCGGCATCAGCCTGATCGGCGGGAAGCCGGCGGGCGCGTCGCCCAGGCCTTGCAGGCAGGCGCGACCGAACACCGCCAATTGCGTGCAGTCGGCGGGCAGCAGCGCGCGCAGTTCATCCCAACCGAGCGGCGGGCGCCCGCAACGGGCCGGAAACGCCACCGCGCTGACGTCGGTCCAGCCTTCGGCGGCGATGGCGGCACCCACCTCCCTGTGGAAGTTGTGGCAACCGAGGATGCAGTGCCGGGCGGACATGATGTCGTTCAGGTCGGGCCGGGATCGGTCCAGTCCTGCACCCAGTCAAGCGGATAACGTCCCCAGCGGTCGACCGCTTCGCGGATCGCCAGCAGCGTTTCGTCGGGAACCTGAAAGGGAATCTCGCCGTGGTTGTCGGAGAGGATGAAGCCGCCGCCGGGGCCCGCCGCCGCAATCGCGCGCTTGACCGCCAGTTCGGCGTCGGCCGGCGTCCAGCGCCGCATTTCGATGCCGTTGAGGTTGCCCAGCAGGCTGACGCGTCCGGCGGCGGCCGCCTTGAGTCGGGCGAGGTCTTCCAGAATGCTGATGCCGACCACGGCGGTGCCGGTGTCGGCGATGTCGCCGAGTATCGGCAGGCAGCGACCCGATGCCATGTGGGTGGCGGTCGGACCTTTGATCCTTGCCAGCGCGCGTTTCGCCACCTGCTGGCCGGTGGCGAGGTAGAGATCGCGCGGGATGTTGGTGGTCGAGGACACCGGATCGAAGTAGCAGATCGCGGTAGCGCCGGCGGCCAGCTGGGCGTTGGCCCAATTGACGGTGAACTCCTCGTTGGCCTGCATCAGCTTGAGGAAACGGTCCGGCTGCTCGTGCATCAGCTCGATGTAGCGGTCGAAGCCCATCTGCATCACCGGCAGCGAAAAGGGCGAGATGGCGACGGCGATGATCGGCACCCGGCTTTCCAGGCGTTGCTTGAGCCCGGCGATGGTGTCCAGCACGCGCCGCAGGGCCGGCGACGATTCGACCTCCGGCGCACGCAGGCTGTCGATCTCCTCCGGGCGGCGGATCACCGGCGGGCCGCACAGGGGCGGGCCGTCGGCGGAAAAAATGGTGTCGCCGCCCCAGGCTTCGATTTCGAGCGACGCGTAGAAGAAGGGATAGGCGCAATCGCTGCCGAATTTTTCGAGCAGGCGCATTTCGCCATCGATGACGTTCCCTGCGCTGGCGTAGTAGTCGCGCAATGACAGGCCCAGTTCCTTCGCGCCATGCATGTTGGCGAGCAGGAACAGCGGCACGCGGTCGGGCTCCTTGTGGCCCAGCGTGGTCAGTACGCGTTCCATGGAGTTCATGCCATCTCCCTCATCCAGGCGTCGACGATGGTGACCGCGTCGCCGGCGCTGCGGCCCATGGCATCGGCGCCGACTTCCCGCCAAAGTTCGCCATCGAAGAGGAAGGGAGCGCCGCCCACCGCAACCTTGATGTCCGCGCCACGGGCCTTGAGCTGGCTGCAGACATCGGCCACCTTGAGGGCGGAGGGCAGCATCAGCACCGAAATCAGCAGCACGCGGATCCTGTCGGCCAGCGCCCGCTCGACCAGTTCGTCGACGTCCATGCGGCCGTAGTCGAAGAGTTCGAAGCCGCTGGCGCGCATCACCGAATAGACGATGCGCTTGCCCAGGGCGTGGTAATCGTTGAGCAGGACGATCGCGGAACGGGGCTGGTGCTTGCGGTCCGGGTCGCTGGGCGGCAGCACGCGCTCTACCAGTTCCTCGCAGAAACGGCCGCCCATGTAGACCTGGGACAGGGCCACGCTGCCTTCATGCCAGGCATTGCCCATCTGCTCGAGGGCGGGAACGATGAGCTGCTCGACGGCCGCGATCGGCGAAAGGCGTGAAAGTGCGTCCGCGAACAGGCTTTCGGCCCGGATGCGATCGAGCGATTCGAGTGATTCGCGGAACGGAGTGATCAGGTCGGTCAAGGACTGCGCGTTCATGGGTACCCCCCCCCCATCATGGTCTCAGACCGCAGCCCATCTGTTTATCCGTGAAATGCGCGGCCAACTGCGGAAACTACGTAGGCCGTTAGAGGAACCCGGGGATGAACCGAGGGCGCCCTCTAATTTTCCGCCGGCGGCTTGACACGCTTCAACCTCAAATGTCATGATTTAAACAATTGTTTGAAACTATTGTTTGCCCGAGGTCCGCCAGCCCATGGAAATCGACACCCGCACCCGTATCCTCGATGCCGCCGAGCAGCTTTTTGTCAGGCACGGCCTCGACGCGACGACCTTGCGCATGATCACCGCCGAAGCCCAGGCCAACCTGGCGGCGGTGAATTACCACTTCGGCTCGAAGGAGGCGCTGATCGAGGCGGTGTTCCGCCGCCGCCTGACCTGGCTCAACGAGCAGCGCATCGCCGCCCTGACGGCCTTCGAGGACGTGGCCAAAGGCCAGCCGCTGAAGCCGCGGCAGATCGTCGAGGCCTTCTTCGGCGTCGCCATCCGCATGGCGGCCGACAAGAACGGCGGCCAGACCTTCATGCGCCTGCTGGGCCGGACCTACACCGAACCCACCGATTTCATCCGCACCTTCCTCGCCGACGAATACGCCGAGGTCATCGCCCGCTTCAAGGCGGCCTTCTTCAAGGCCCTGCCCGACGTACCGCAGGAGGAATTCCTCTGGCGCTTCCATTTCATGATGGGCGCGCTGTCCTACGCGATTTCCGGAGCCGATGCCCTGCGCTTGCTGGGCCCCATCGACGATTCCGACCCCGAGGCGCTGTATGCGCGGCTGATGAGCTTCCTTATCGGCGGCCTGCGCGCCCCCTTGCCCGAAGTTTTAGCCAAACCCGCCAGGAAGCCGCGCGCCAAGCGCGCTGCCTGAAAAGGAGAACATCATGACCTGGTTCCTGATACTCGTAGCTGCAGTTGTCGCCGTGTTCTTGCTGCCGCCGCTGCGGCGCGCCGTCCTCACCGGGCCGATCTTCGGGCTCTACAAGAAGATGCTGCCTGCAATGTCGCAAACCGAGCGCGAGGCCCTCGAAGCCGGCACCGTCTGGTGGGAGGGCGAGCTGTTCTCCGGCAAGCCGGCCTGGCAGAAGCTGCTCGACTACCCGCAGCCGAAGCTCAGCACCGCCGAGCAGGGCTTCCTCGACACCGAATGCGAGGCGCTGTGCGCCATGTGCTACGACTGGGACACGACCCAGGTCCACCACGACCTCCCGCCCGAGGTCTGGGCCTACATCAAGGACAAGGGTTTCCTCGGCATGATCATCCCGAAGCGCTATGGCGGCCTCGAGTTCTCGGCCTACGCACATTCGGCGGTGGTGCAAAAGCTCTCCACGCGCTGCTCGGCCGCCGCCGTTTCGGTCATGGTGCCCAACTCGCTGGGCCCGGCGGAACTGCTGCTGCATTACGGCACCGAGGAACAGAAGGATTACTACCTGCCGCGCCTGGCCAAAGGCCTGGAGATTCCCGCTTTCGCCCTGACCAATCCGCATGCCGGATCGGACGCGGCCTCCATCCCCGACCTCGGCATCGTCTGCAAGGGCCAGTGGCAGGGCAGGGAAGTGATCGGCATGCGCGTCACCTGGGACAAGCGCTACATCACGCTGGGCCCGATCTGCACCATCCTCGGCCTGGCCTTCCGCCTGCAGGACCCGGATCACCTGCTGGGCCGGACCGACGACCTCGGCATCACCTGCGCGCTGGTGCCGACCGATCATCCCGGGGTAAACATCGGCCGCCGCCATTTCCCGCTGAATGCCGTGTTCCAGAACGGACCGAACTCGGGCAAGGACGTCTTCATGCCGCTGGACTGGATCATCGGCGGGCCGGCGATGGCGGGACAGGGCTGGCGCATGCTGATGGAATGCCTGGCGGCGGGGCGCTCGATCTCGCTGCCATCAAGCAACACCGGCATGTCCAAGCTCGCGGTGCGCGCCACCGGCGCCTATGCCCGCGTGCGCAGCCAGTTCAAGACCGCCATCGGCCGCTTCGAGGGCATCGAGGAACCGCTGGCGCGCATGGGCGGCAACCTCTACCTGATGGATGCGGCGCGAACCATGACCGCCGGCGCCATCGACCTCGGCGAGAAGCCCTCGGTGGTCTCGGCCATCGTCAAATACCACGTCACCGAGCGCACGCGGCAGGTGGTCAATGACGCGATGGACATCCTCGGCGGCAAGGGCATCTGCCTCGGCCCCAACAACTTCATGGGCCGCGCCTACCAGCAGATCCCCGTGGCGATCACGGTCGAGGGCGCCAACATCCTGACCCGCAGCCTGATCATCTTTGGCCAGGGCGCGATCCGCTGCCACCCCTATGTGCTGAAGGAAATGGCGGCGGCCAGGAACCCGGATGCGAAGCAGGGCCTGCGCGATTTCGATGCCGCCTTTGCCGCCCACCTCGGGTTCATCTGGACGCGCGGCTTCCGCTCCTGGAGCATGGGCCTCACCGGTTCCAACTTCGCGTCCGTGCTGTCGAACGTCGCGCCGGAAACGCGCCGCTACTACCAGCAACTGTCGCGTTTTTCGGCCGCCTTCGCCTTCCTCGCCGATGTCTCGATGTTCGTCATGGGCGGCGACCTGAAGCGCAAGGAAAAGCTTTCCGCGCGCCTCGGCGACATCCTCTCGCTGATGTACCTCGCCTCGGCCACGCTCAAGCGCTACGAGGCGGAAGGCCGCCAGGCCGCCGACGCACCGCTGATGCACTGGGCGATCTGGGACGCGATGTTCAAGATGCAGAACGCTTTCGAGGGCGTGATCTCCAATTACCCGAACCGTTTCATCGCCGCGCTGCTGCACTGGTACATCTTTCCCCTCGGCCGGCCCTACGAAGTGCCCTCCGACAAGCTGGGCCACGAGGTCGCGCAGTTGCTGATCGAACCGTCCGCCACGCGCGACCGCCTGACCGACGGCATGTTCGTGCCGTGTGACGAAATGGATGCCGTCGGCGTCATCGAACTCGCGCTGGAAGCCACGGTGGCCGCCGAGCCGATCGAGGCGCGAATCCGCAAGGCGGTGAAGGATGGAAGAGTCGGCGCTGGCGACACGGCGACTATGGCCGCCCACGCCTTCGAGGCCGGCATCATCAGCGCCGAGGAACACGCGCAGCTGCAACGCCGTGCCGTGCTGCGCGACCGCGCCATCGCGGTCGACGATTTCCCGCAGGATTTCTCGGTCGAGCAGGCCACGCCTGTGCCGACCGTGACCGAAACCCTGCGCAAGGCCGCCTGAGAATGAAACCCTTCGAACCCGTCTATATCGTCGATGGCGCGCGCTCGCCTTTCCTCAAGTCGCGCAATGTTCCCGGCCCATTCTCGGCCTCCGACCTGGCCACGATTTCCGGCCGGGCCCTGCTGGCGCGCCAGCCCTTTGCGCCCGACCAGCTCGATGAGGTGATCGTCGGTTGCGCCGGTCCCAGCGTCGACGAGGTCAACATCGGCCGCGTGATTGCCCTGCGCCTCGGCTGCGGCAACAAGGTGCCGGGCTGGACGGTGATGCGCAATTGCGCCTCGGGCATGCAGGCGCTGGATTCGGCCATCGCCAACATCCACAGCGGCCGTTCGCAACTGGTGCTGGCCGGCGGTGTCGATGCGCTCTCGCGCACGCCGCTGCTCTACTCGGACAAGATGGTGATGTGGTTCTCGCTGATGGCGCAGGCGCGCAGCATGGGCGCCAGGCTCGGCATGTTCGCCAAACTGCGCCCGGCCATGCTGCTGACGCCCGTGATCGGCATCGTCAAGGGCCTCACCGATCCGGTGGTGAATTTGATGATGGGCCAGACCGCAGAGAACCTGGCCTGGAAGTTCGGCATCTCGCGCCAGCAGATGGACGCGTTCTCCGTCGACAGCCACAAGAAAGTTTCGGCGGCGCAGAAGGCCGGCCGCTTCGACGAGATCGTGCCGCTGATCGATGCCAGTGGAAAAGTCTATGCCGAGGACGACGGCGTGCGCCATGACTCCAGCATGGAGGGCCTGGCGAAGCTCAAGCCTTTTTTCGACCGCAAGTACGGCAAGATCACCCCGGGCAACAGTTCGCAGATCACCGACGGCGCGGCCTGGCTGCTGCTGGCTTCCGCCGAGGCGGTCGAGAAGTACAAGCTCGAGCCGATCGGCAAAATCACCGACACGCAATGGGCCGGCCTCGACCCGGCGCAGATGGGCCTCGGTCCCGTGCATGCCGCGACGCCCATCCTGCAGCGCCACGGGCTGGGCTTGAACGACCTCGACGCCTGGGAAATCAACGAAGCCTTCGCCGCCCAGGTCATGGGTTGCGTCAAGGCCTGGGAAGATCCGGCCTACTGCAAGGAGCAGCTCGGCCTCGACGCGCCGCTCGGCACGCTGGACGCGGCCAGGCTCAACATCGACGGCGGCGCCATCGCGCTGGGTCACCCGGTCGGCGCCTCCGGCGCGCGCATCGTTTTGCATCTTCTGCACATCCTGCGCCGCGAGAGAAAACAGCGCGGCATCGCCACGATCTGCATCGGCGGCGGGCAGGGCGGCGCCGTGCTGGTCGAAGCTGCCTGAAGGGTGGCGCTCCTTCCATGCCGGTACGGCTCGATTTTCGCGGCAAGCCCAGCTTCCTCGGCTTCATGGCGCAGATGTGGCGGCCGAAGGGTCGCTTCGATGCCGGCGCCGGCTTGCCTGAGATCGTCGCGACCTGGCGCGACCAGCGTTCGTCGCCGAGTGAACTGGCCGACTTCTTTGCCCTTTCCGGCCTCTCGCCCGGCAATGAGCTTTCCATACTCCATCCGCACACGGCGAGCTTTCCCATGCTGATGGCGATGCTCAGCCACCCGGCCTTTCCCTTGCCGATCTGGCGCGTGCTGCAGGTGCGCAACCGGATGACGCAGCACGAGGCCATCGCGCACGATGCGGCGCTCGACCTGACGGTGCGCACCGGCGAGTCGCGTGTGCTCGACAAAGGCATCGAGATGGACCTTTGCGTCAGCGCCGAAGCAAATGGCCGCGTCGTCTTCGAAGCGGTGAACACCTTCTACTCGCGGGGCCGCTTCGGCACGGCGCAGGCCGAGGCACCGGCAAGCCCGGTACTCGGCGGTGAGCCTGTCGTCGAGTGGCAGATGCCCGCGCACGGAAGGCTTCGCTACAGCCGGCTCTCCGGCGACTTCAATCCGCTGCACCTGCATGACGGCTATGCGCGTCGCCAGGGTTTCGCCCGCGCCTTCACCCATCCGCAGCGGGCCATCGGCCAGTGCCTGGCCCACCTCGGCGCGGCGCGACATGCAGCGATGAGCCTGGAGACCTGGATCAAGGGGCCGGTGTTCTATGGCGCGAAGCTCGCCTTGCGCGCCGAGACGCAGCAGGCCGGCGGCGCATTCGCGCTGCATGTGGATGGCGACGAGCGCCCGGCCATCGTTGGCCGCTATCAAGTTTTTGACAAGGATTCGACATGAGCAAGTTCAGGCACTGGAAACTCGAACGTGAGACAGGGGACCCAAATGCGGGAGTGGTCTGGGCCATCCTCGATACCGCCGATTCATCGACCAACACGCTGGGCGCCGAAGTGATGGTGGAACTGCGCCTGATCCTCGAAGAGCTGGAGGCGGATCGGCCCAGGGGGCTGATCTTCAAGTCGGCCAAAGAGGCGGGCTTCATCGCCGGCGCCAACATCGAGGAGTTCACCTCGGCCGATACTCCCGAGAAGGCGCGCGTCATCATCAAGCGCGGCTGGGACATCTACAACCAGCTGGCCGCCGTGAAGTATCCGACGCTGGCGCTGGTGCGCGGGCACTGCATGGGCGGCGGCACCGAGCTGGCGCTGGCCTGCCGCTACCGCATCGCGGTCGATGAGCCGGGCACCAAGTTCGCGCTGCCCGAGGTCATGCTCGGCATCGTCCCGGGCTGGGGCGGCATGCTGCGACTGCCGCAGATCGTCGGCCCTGCCGCGGCATTGGACATGATGCTGACCGGCAAGAACATCGACGCGAAGCGGGCGAAGAAGATGGGCCTGGCCGACGAATGCGTGCCGCCGCGCGTCATGGAGAATGCTGCGCGCATGCTGGTGCTCTCGGGCACGCCACCGCGCCAGGCGAAGCTGCCGTTCATGCAGAAGCTGATGAACGGCCCGGTCAAGGGCATGGTCGCCAGCGGCGCGAAGAAGCAGGTGGCGAAGCGTGCGCGCCAGGAACACTACCCGGCGCCCTACGCCATCATCGACCAGTGGCAGAACTACCGCGGCAACACGCTGGCGGTGCCGGCCGACGAGCCCACCTCGCTCGACGCGCTGGTGAAGCATCCGACCACGCGCAACCTGATCCGCGTCTTCTTCCTGCAGGACAGGCTCAAGGGTTTCGGCAAGCTCAGTGGCCAAACCGGCAAGGCTTTCGCCCCGCAGCGCGTGCATGTCGTCGGTGCCGGCGTCATGGGCGGCGACATCGCCGCATGGTGCGTGCTGCGCGGCATGACCGTGACGCTGCAGGACCAGTCGGTGGAGCGCATCGCCCCGGCCATCGGCCGCGCGGCGAAATTCTTCGAGAAGAAGCTGCGCGACAAGAAGGCCGCCCGCTTCGCGCTCGACCGCCTGATCGCCGACCCGAAGGGCGAAGGCGTGCGGCAGGCCGACGTCATCATCGAGGCCATTTTCGAAAACCTCGAAGCCAAGCAGGCGCTGTTCGCCGACATCGAGGCCCGCGCCAAGCCCGATGCGTTGATCGCCACCAACACCTCCTCGCTCAAGCTCGCCGACATTGCGGCGAGCTTCAAGGACCCCTCGCGCCTGGTCGGCATCCACTTCTTCAACCCGGTGGCGATGATGCCGCTGGTCGAGGTGGTGGCCGGCGAGAAGACCGCGCCCGATGTCGTTCAGCGCGCCGCCGCCTTCGTGCGGAGGATCGACAAGCTGCCGCTGCCGGTGAAGGATGCGCCGGGTTTCCTGGTCAATGCCGTGCTCGGTCCCTACATGAACGAAGCGATGAAGTGCGTGGACGAAGGCATCGCGCCCGAGGCGATCGACGCAGCGCTGGTTGCCTTCGGCATGCCCATGGGGCCGATCGAACTGGCCGATACCGTCGGCCTCGACGTTGCCGTCCATGCCGGCAAACAACTGGTCGGCGATGCCTCGCCGCCGAAGAAGCTGGTGGAACTGTTCGAAGCCGGCAAGCTGGGCAAGAAGTCCGGCCAGGGCTTCTACACCTGGGTCGATGGCAAGGCGCAGAAGTCGAAAGTCGGCGCTGGTGATACGGCGAATCCTGCTCTCGCGGAACGCATGCTGAAGCCTTTGCTCGACGCCACGCAGCGCCTGGTCAGGGACGGCGTGGTGGCCGACGCCGAACTGGCCGACGCCGGCGTGATTTTCGGCACCGGCTTCGCGCCCTATACCGGCGGGCCGATGAACTACCTGGCGAATCGCCCGGTTTGACTCTCCGTTCCGTTTAAAACATAATGACCAGCATGATCATAATGATTGTGGAGGCCGCATGATTACCGAAACCAGCGCCGTCAGCTTCCGCCAGAACCTGGGCGAGATGCTCAACCAGGTCCAGTATCGCCACGACAGCGTGGTCATCAACAAGGATGGCAAGCCGGTGGCGGCCCTGGTCGATGCCCGCCTGTTCGAGCGCATCCGGCGCATGCAGGGTCGCTTCGATGCGCTCTGTCAGCGGATCGAGGCGGGATTCGCGGGCGTATCCGAAGCGGAAGGTCTCGCCGAGATCGACGCGGTGGTCGCCAAGGAACGGGCGCGGGCGCGCCGGACCGCTGGCAAGGCCTGACCGGCGTGGCCACGCTGCGCGTGGTGCTCGACACCAATGTGCTGCTGTCGGGCATTGCCTATCCGGCAAGCGTGCCGGGCAAAATCCTTGCCGCCTGGCGCCATGGTTCGGTCGATGTCCTGCTCTGCACGCACATCCTCGACGAGTTGAGGCGCGTCCTGCCGCGCCTGAAACAGCGCCACGGCCTGAGCTCGGCGGAAATCGAAGACCTCGTCGACATCCTCGCGATCCAGGCCGAACTGGTCGAGCCATTGGCCGCTGCAGAGCCCGAGCTGCGCGACGCCGCCGACCAGTCCGTGCTTGGTGCGCTGCTCACAGCAAGAAAGGGTTCGGGTGCGGACTACCTGATCACCGGCGACAAGGATCTGCTGGTGCTGGCGGCGCGCTACCCCATCATCACACCCGCGCAGTTCTGGCAGATGCACGCAGGACTTTGAAACGCCATCCTGGTAGCCTCGCCGCTCCCGTCCAGGCGCGTCGTCCGCATAAGTCGGCGCTGGCGACACGGCGGGCATCCTATACTGGCGGGTCAGTACGACGAGGGAGAAGGCCATGGGCCACGAAGGCGTAAAGATTGCGGGCCGCGAGCCGGTGCTGCGCGTGATGCCGATGCCGGCCGACATGAACGGCAACGGCGACATCTTCGGCGGTTGGGTCATGGCCCAGTGCGACATTGCCGCCGCGATTCCGGCGATGCGCATGGCGCGCGGCCGCATCGCCACCGTGGCGGTCAATTCCTTCCTGTTCAAGCAGCCGATCTCGGTCGGCGACATCGTCAGTTTCTACGCCGAGATCGTCAAGGTCGGCCGCACCTCGATCACCGTGGATGTGCTGGTCTATGCCGAACGCAATCCGAGCAACCCGGTGGTGGTCAAGGTGACCGAGGCGCAGTTCACCTACGTCGCGATCCACGACGACGGCAGCAAGCGCGAGCTGCCGCAGGCCTGATGCGGCCAGCGGAGGTAAGATAAGCCCGTCCCGCGCGGCGGGGACAAACGAAAGATTCCCGAGCCGACGCCACGATCGATTTTCCATGACCCGGCAGCACGAAAAACCAGCGCGCAACGACGACGAAATCGACGAGCAGATTTCGTGGGAGCCTTCGATCGCTTTTTTCAAGCTCGGCATCCATGCGCTGTTCCTGGGTGCCGCGGCCACCGTCCTGGTGATTCGCTTCCTGGCGCCGGACCAGCCGATACGATTGCTCGGCCCGGCGCTGGTAGCGCTGCTGGGTGCGGCGGGCTGGACCCTGCTGGCGCGCGGCAGTATCCGCGCGGCCTTCAACACGATGGCCATGGGTGGCTGGCTGGTCGTGACGGTGATCGCGGTGTTTACCGGCGGCGCCCGCGCGCCCATCGTGGTGGCCTTTCCGATCATCATCATGATGGTCGGCTGGTTGATCAGCGTCCGCGCCGCGGTGCTGATCGCATCGATGACGGTGCTGGAAATGGTCGGCCTGGTCTGGGCCGAAAGCGCCGGCGCGCTGCCGGCGCCGCCTCCCTTCCTGCCCGCGCTGCATGGCACCGTGCTGGCCGTGGCCAGTCTGCTGGCGGCCGCGCTGGCCACATTCTTCGTGCGCTCGTACCAGAATCGACTGGCTGAACTGCGTTCGGTCGACAAGGACCTCGTCCGCCGCAGCAACGAACTCGAGGCCAACCGTGCCGATTTGAACCGGGCGCAGGCCGTCGGCAAGATCGGCAGCTGGATCTACGAGATCGACAGCGACAGGATGTTCCTCTCGGCGGAGACGTCGCGGATCGTCGGCCTCCCGGAAGGTGTCACCGGAAACCGGGAAAGCTATCTGGCGCGCACCCATGCACCCGACCGCGAACCGGTCGATCGGGCGTGGCAGGAGGCCATGCGCGGCGCCAGCTTCGACGAGGAGCACCGCGTGATGATCGGCGAGAAAATTCGCTGGGTCAGGCAGAAGGCCGAATTCGAGTTCGGACCCGACGGCAGGCCGATTCGTGCGGTGGGCGTGACCCAGGACATCACCGCGCGCAAGGAAATCGAGCAGCGCCTGGCCGACTACCAGGCGCACCTGGAGGAACTGGTCAGCGAGCGCACCGCCGAACTGGCGTCGGCGCGGGATGCTGCGCAAGCGGCGAACGAGGCGAAGAGCCGCTTCCTGGCCAACATGAGCCACGAGATCCGCACCCCGCTGAACGCCATCATCGGCCTGACGCACATGATGCGGCGCGCGGAGACGACGGCGGAACAGGCGGAACGCCTGCGCAAGGTGGACGAGGCGGCGGAACATCTGCTGGCAATCCTCAACGACGTGCTCGACCTGTCGAAGATCGAGGCCGGCAAGCTCGAACTGGAGCAGACCGACTTTGCCCTCGATACGGTGCTCGACCATGTGGTCTCGATGAACGTTGGCGCGGCACGCTCGCGCGGCATCGATATCCGCATGGACAGCGGCGACGTGCCGCATTGGCTGCACGGCGATCCGACGCGGCTGCGACAGGCCCTGTACAACTACCTGAGCAACGCCATCAAGTTCACCGAACGCGGCAACGTGACGCTGCGTGCCCGCCTGCTGGAGGAAACTGGCGATGGCCTGCTGCTGCGTTTCGAAGTGGCCGACACGGGCGTCGGCATCGAGGCGGACAAGATTGCCGGGCTGTTCCATGCTTTCGAGCAGGCCGACAGTTCGACCACGCGCAAGTACGGCGGCACCGGCCTGGGCCTGGTGATCACGCGGCGCCTGGCGCTGCTGATGGGCGGCGAAGTCGGCGCCGACAGCACGGCGGGAATGGGCAGCACGTTCTGGTTTACCGCGCGCCTGCAGCGCGGACTCGGCGCGATGCCGGTAGCGGTCGCGAGTGTCGGCGAAAGCGCGGAAGACAGGCTGCGCAACCGCCATTCCGGCGCGCGCCTGTTGCTGGCCGAGGACAACGCCGTCAATCGCGAAGTGGCGCTCGACCTGTTGCAGGGTGTTGGCCTCGATGCCGACATCGCGGTGGACGGCCGGGAAGCCCTGGCCAAGGCCGCCGCCGCCGACTATGACCTGATCCTGATGGACATGCAGATGCCGCACATGGACGGGCTCGATGCGACGCGGGCCATCCGCAAGCTGCCCGGACGCGAGCGCGTGCCGGTGGTGGCGATGACGGCCAACGCCTTCGACGACGATCGGCGCGCCTGCGCGGCGGCGGGCATGAACGACTTCGTCGCCAAGCCGGTGAATCCGCGCGACCTCTACGCGATGCTGCTGAAGTGGCTGCCGTCCGCCGGGTCGTCGCCAGCGGCCGCGGTGTCGAACACTCCGGCGGTCGAATCGCGGCGGACATCGAACGGGGCGGTGCCCGAACTGGCGGCCGTTCCCGGCCTCGACGTCGCGCAGGGCCTGGCGACGACGGCGGGCGACGCGGCGTTGTACCGACGCCTGCTGGAACTGTTCGTCGATACCCACGCGCAGGATCCGGCCCAACTGGCCCGGGCCATGGCGGCGCGTGACCTCGGCCCGGTGAAGACGCTGGCTCACGGCCTGAAGAGTTCGGCGGCGTCGGTGGGAGCCATCGCTGTCGCTGCCACGGCGACGGCGCTTGAGGCGGAGCTGCGCCGCGGCGCCCTGGCCAGCGAGGTCGAAGCCGCCGCCGCGTCCCTCGCCAGCCAGCTCGCGGCGCTGGTTGACGGCCTGCGCGAATCGTTCGCTGCGGCGGAAGTGGAATGATGCGGCCGGATCGCTTTCCGGCCGGAGTGATGCGATAAATGGCGCGCGAAGATCACCATCCGGCGTTGGCGCCGAAACCGTCGGCGGACGAGTTGGTTGCCGGCATATCCGTCGGCGACATCCCGCTGCCGGATTTCATCAGCATGGACGGCACCGGTATGCGGGTCCATGTCGCGCGCATGGACGAGCCGGCGCAGATGCAGCGCTTTGTCGACCGCGTCTTCAGCGCCGGCGCGTATTTCGTCGGCCTCGATTATGGCGCGCTGTCGCGCCTGCTGTATGAGACGGCGCCGCCGCCAGCCGGCGCCGGCAAGCGCCCGCCGCTTCGCATCGCGGCGGCGATTGCGGCCTTTGCGCCCGAGCGCCGCGCCATTTATAAGGCGGCGAAGCCGGTCGACGACGGCGCCCGGATCGAATACCTGTTCGAGCCGGCCAGGCTGCAACGCGTGGTCGAGCATCCGCTCTTCGGCGAACCGGACGAGAACGGGCGACCGGTGATCACTGGCTACGAAAAGCAGTTCCGCACTGAGCCGACCCGGCTCGACGTCGACGAATTCGTCGCCGCGCTGTGGAGCCAGGGCATCCGCAGCGGCATCGACATCGCGGCGGTGCGTGCGGCGATCGCGTCCGGGCTTACCGAACGGGTCGACATCGCGCGCCGCATCGATCCGACGCCCGGCGCCGATGCGACGGTGCAGGAACAGACCGACCTGCTGCATCGCGACGATTCGCCGTCGATACTGCCCAGCGGCAAGATGGACCTGCGCCATTTCAAGAACCATTTCCCGCAGGTGACGGCCGGCACCTGCCTGCTGCAGAAGCAGCCGCGCCGCCTCGGCGAGGCGGGGCTCGCCGTCGATGGCACGGTACTGGAGCCCGACCTGCCGCTCGATTTCGAACTGGAGGACATGGCCGGTCCCGGCACCCGCGTCGAACGCACGGCCAAGGGGGAATTCCTGGTCGCGGCCCACGGCGGTTTCCTCAACATCGACAAGAAGACGCACCAGATCTCGATCACCGAGAAGATCGTCAATCGCGAAGGCGTCAGCCAGCGCACCACCGGCAACCTGCAACTGGTCGGTGACGAATACGAGGAACACGGCGAGGTGCAGGAACGCCGGCTGGTGGAAGGCCGCCACATGGTTTTCCATGCCGATGTTTTCGGCGAGATCGTTTCCAGTGGCGGCAATGTCCGCATCCACGCCAACCTGGCCGGCGGCACGGTGCGGAACCCGGGTGGCGTGACGCAAATCGATGGCCGTGCATCGCAGGCCGTGATCGAGGCGCGCGGCGGCGAGGTGCAGGCGAACCATGCCGAAGGCAGCACCCTGGTGGCGGCGACGGTGCGCCTCGGCCGCGCCGTCGCCTGCGACATCGTGGCCGAGGAGGTCGAGATCGACGAGGCCCTGGGCTGCACCATCGCCGCGCGCCGTGTCCGCATCGCGCGTTGTGGGGCGCGGCGCGATACCGAGACCCTGGTCACGATCTGCATTCCGGACTATGCCGAGTTCGACAAACGCCGCGCCGAGCTGGAAAAGGAGGTCGGCGCCATCAAGAAGCGGCTCGCCGGCAAGCAGCAATCACTCGATGCCTGCATGGCGGCCAGCGAGGTGAAAAACTACCTTGCCGCCGCAAAGCGCATCCACGACGGTGGCATCACGCTCAATGAAGCCCAGGCGGCGCAGTGGCGGCAGATGACGCAAAAGGTCGCCAAGCCCCTGGTCGAGATCCAGGCGCTGCGCCAGGAAATGGAGAAGCTCGAAGCCACGCTGGCGACGCCGAACGAGCAGCTGGCCGAGCTCGATGCGCAGCGCGAGCAGGCCGGTGCCGACATTCGCTGCGAGATGGCGCAGGTGGTCGGCGAGACGGCGCTGCAAACCGCCGCGATCGCGCCCGGGGTCCCGGTGTTCGGCGCGATCGAGACCGCGAAGCTGAAGCAGGCGCTGCGCGACACGCGCATCGTGCGTCAGCGCCTGTTCCGCGCCGCGACGGGCAAGCTTACTTGGAGCTGGAAACCGCCCGCGGCGACTTGAACACTTCGTTGGCGACCAGCGCCGCCAGGACCAGGGCGCCGCCCGCCAGCGTGCTGTCGGCCGGCACCTCGCCAGCGCCGAGCCAGGCCAGCAGCACGCCGAAAATCACTTCGAGCAGCGCCAGCAGCGCGATCTCCGGTGCCGGCAGTTCGCGGCTCAGGCGCACCACCAGCAGGCAGGGTATCGCCAGTTGCACCGTGCCGAGCAGGGCCAGCAAACCGATGTCGTGCGTCGACGCCTGCAGCGGCCAGGCCAGCGGCAGCGTGACGGCGGCCGAGAGCGTGGCGCCGAGCAGCACCGCCGGCAGCATGTCCTGCCTTACCCCGCTTGCCTGTGCGGCGCCCGCGCGCTGCTGCAGCAGCGTGAAATTCGCCGAGGAAGCCAGCGGCACGCCCAGCGCCACCAGGCTGCCCAGCAGCGAGGCGCGCGAGGTGGTGTTGCTGGCGGCCTCGGCGCCGAACATCCAGGCAATGCCCAGGACGGCGACGCCGATCGCGATCCAGGTTCTCGCCGGCAGGCGGTGGCCGAGGAAGATCCGCGCCGCCAGTGCGGTCAGCAGCGGGCCGGTGGCCATCGCCACCAGCACGTTGGCGACGCTGGTCAGGGTCAGCGCGACCATGAAGGCGGTGTACATCACGGCCCAGCACAGGCCGGAAAACCAGATCACGCGGTTGCCGGCGAGGATGTCGCGCCACAGCGCCGCGCCGCGCAGCGGGACCAGCAGGACCAGCAGCGCGATCGCGTTGAACAGGCTGCGCCAGAAGGTGACCTCGAAGCTGCGCGCGGCATCGAGGTGGCGCGTGACGACGCCCGCGATACTCCACAGCAGCGTCGCCAGCACCATCAGCGCCACCGCGCGTCCGTGCGACATCGCGCGCGGCTGGTCCACGCCGTGTGACCGGCGCCGACTTTCGGTCGGGATCATGCCTCGCCCGAAAGTCGGCGCCCGACAGGGACTTCCTTCGGTCGCTGACGGGACGGCGCGGCGGTGCCTTCCTGCGCCAGGCGCTGGCGCAGGGCATCGAGGAACTCGCCGCAGTCCTGCTCCACCTTGGCCTCCAGCAGGTGGTCGGCGCGCGTCCGGCCCTGGTTGATCGCCATCACCGGCTTGCCCCGGCGGTGGGCATGTTCGACGAAGCGGAAACCGGAATAGACCATCAGCGACGAGCCGATCACCAGCAGCCCCGGCGCCGCATCGATCGCCGCCATCACGGCATCGACGCGCGGCCGCGGCACGCTGTCGCCGAAGAACACCACGTCCGGCTTGAGCAGGCCGCCGCAGGCGGGACAGTCGGGAACATGGAAGCCATCGGCCAGCGCGTCTGCGACATCCGCATCGCCATCGGGCGCGGCGATTGGCGTGGCGGCAAGGCCGGGATTGGCCGCGCCCAGCCATTCCTGCACCATTGCGCGCGAGTGGCGCCGGTCGCAGGCGAGGCAGACCACCTGGGCCAGCGCGCCATGGAGTTCCAGTACGCCACGACTGCCCGCCTTCTGGTGCAGGCCATCGACATTCTGGGTGACCACCAGGGCGACCCGGTCGAGGCTTTCGAAATGCGCCAGGGCGCGATGGCCGATGCCGGGCACTGCCTGGGCCACCACCGGCCAGCCGAAAAAGCTGCGCAGCCAGTAGCGTCGACGCGTGCCGGCGGAGCGCAGGAAGTCCTGATGGTCGATCGGCTGCACGCGTTTCCAGCGGCCCTCGCGATCGCGGTAGTCGGGGATGCCGCAGGCCGTGCTGAGGCCGGCACCGGTGAGCACCACCAGTTTGCCGCGGTCGAGCAGTGCGCTGACCTTCCCTTCGTCTGCCCGCAGGCCGGCCCCGGGCATTTCCCCGGCGTCAGGCGGGACCGGCATGTACCTTGCCGCCCGCATGGACCCAGCTCTGATTGCGTCCGGCATGTTTCGCGCCGTACAGCGCCTTGTCCGCCGCGCTGACCAGCGCGCCCGCATCCGGCATCCCGGCTTCCTTGCAGGCGACGCCGAGGCTGACCGAAATCTGCAGGGTAGTTGCGCCGACCGTGATGCCGGTCTTGTTGATCGCCCGGCGCAGGCGCTCGGCGGCCAGGTAGGCCGACGATGTGTCGGCGTTGGGGCAGATGACGAGGAACTCCTCGCCACCGAGGCGGCAGACCTGGTCGCCGTTGCGCACCGTGCCGCGTATCACCTTGCCTACCTCGCTCAGCACCTTGTCGCCGATGGCGTGGCCATGCGTGTCATTGATGTTCTTGAAGCGGTCGATGTCCAGCATCAGCACCGCCATGCCGTGGCCGGAACGGGTCGCGGCGCTCCACATTTGCTCCAGCACGCCCAGTCCGGCGCGCCGGTTCGGCAGGCCGGTCAGCAGGTCGGTCAGGGCGACGTGCTGCAGCTTGCGATTGCTGATCGCGAGGTCGGCGGCGAACTGCTTCAGCTGGGCCCGGTCCTTCTCCCAGGCTTCGAGCAACTGCACGTAATGCAGGGCGGCGCGCATCCGCGCGCGCAGCGAGCGGACATTTACCGGCTTGGCGACGTAATCGTCCACCCCGGCTTCGAAGGCATGGACGATGTTTTCCTCGGTTTCGACGCCGGTCAGCATGATCACGTACATCGACTGCCCCCATTCGGTCGCGCGCAGCGCGCGACAGAACTCGATGCCGTCCATGACGGGCATCTGCCAGTCGGTGATGATGATGCGCGGCATCGTCTCCAGCGCCATGGCCATGGCTTCGCGGCCGTTGCCGGCGGAAAGCACCTTGTGGCCGACGATGCTGGTCAGCACCGCTTCCATCATCTCCCGCGTGGCACGGTCGTCTTCCACCAGCAGCACGCGCATCGGCGGGTAGGCGGCCTGTTCCTCCTCGATCCTGGGCGCGGCCGCCGCCATGCTGGCGAAGGGCGGCAATGCGGTGACCGGCACGGCCAGCAGCTTGGCCCATTCCTGCCATTCGGCGACGATGCGGTCCACCAGCTTGCCGAAATCGACGGCGTCGAGACCGAGGCGGCCGCCCAGCAGCATCAGTTCGGGAATCATGCCGCCGCGCAGCGCCTGCGGCGCCAGTGCCATGTCGGCCAGGCGCTTGGCATGGTGGAACAGGTGCACCAGCAGGTAAGGCCGCGACCCGTCGCTGAATCCGGCGGCGTCGGGATTTTCGTGGTGGTAGACGGGCTCGATCAGGTTCGAGGGAAAGCCGCAGTCGGCGAGGATGACGGCGGTGAAGTCGTTGTGGTCCGCCTGCAGGTGCTCGCGTTCCAGGGCCGCCAACTGCGTCGGGTCGGTGCATTGTTCCAGCAGGGCGGAGTATTCCGCGGGATGCACCGTCGCCAGCGCCAGGCAGCCGATGCGCGAAAGCAGGCCGCAGGCGAACAGCTCGTCGCCGCCCTTGACGTGGCCGACCGATCCGAGGGCGCGCATCGCCACCGCCATCAGCAGCGAGTGCGACCAGTAGGCGGTGTAATCGAAGGCCTTGCAGTGCCCGTTCGGATATTGGTCCACCAGCGAAAAGCCCATCGCGAGCTGGTGCACCGTATTCAGCCCCAGCCGCATCACCGCGTCGGGGATCGAGGCGGCCGAGCGCCCGCGGCCAGCGGCGGAATTGGCCAGGCGCAGCAGGCGGCCCGAGAGCGCCGGATCGGTTTGCACGACGCGGGCGATCTCGTCCGTCGTGACGTCCGCCTGGCGACAGCTCTCCATGATCGCCAGCGCAACCCCCTTGGGGCTGGGCAGGAGGCCGCTGGCGCGCAACTGCTCGATCCTGAGCAGGGACTCGGGGTGCCGGCCCATCGTCGCGCCCAGGTTCGGCGCCTTGGCGTTCATGCCGCCGCCAGTGGCCAGCGCGCCGCCAGCAGCGCCGGCACCGCCTCGGCGGCCACCGGTTCACTGATGTAGGAGCCCTGCAACGCCTCGCACTCCATGTCGCGCAGCAGGCACGCCTGCTCCAGGGTCTCGATGCCTTCGGCGACCAGCGTGAAGCCGAGGTTCCTCGCCAGCGCGACGATGGTGCGCACGATGGCCAGGTTCTCCTTGTCGGCCGGGAGCCCGCGCACGAAGCTCTTGTCGATCTTGATCCGGTTCAGGGGCAGGCGCTTGAGATAGCTCAGCGACGAATAGCCGGTGCCGAAGTCGTCCAGCGCGATCTGCATGCCGTCCTGGCGCAGGACCTGCAGGGTGTTCAGCGTCGCGGCGGAATCCTCCATGAGGACGCCTTCGGTCACTTCCAGTTCCAGCCATTGCGGCGCCAGGCCGGTTTCAGCCAGGATCGCGCGCAGGCGGCCGACCAGTTCGGGTTGCATGAACTGCACCGCGGACAGGTTGACCGCCACCCGCACCGGCGTGCCGGCGGCCACCCAGCGCGCGGCATCGGCAGAGGCCGCGCGCAGCACCCATTCGCCGATCAGCACGATGAGTCCGTTCTCTTCCGCCGCGGGGATGAACTCCATCGGCGATACCAGCCCGCGCTCGGGATGCCGCCAGCGGATCAGGGCTTCCAGCGATTGCACGCGGCCGGTCGCCAGGTCGAGCTGGGGTTGATAGGCCATGAAGAATTCGCCGCGCTCGATCGCCTGGCGCAGGCTGCTTTCCAGGGTCAGGCGCCGCATCGCCTCCAGCGTCAGGGCGGTCCGGTAGAACTGGCAGTTGTCGCGCCCTTCGTCCTTGGCGTGGTACATCGC
>JBIKLV010000105.1:0-12385 GCA_044359585.1 Sulfuritalea sp.
CCACGCCCGAGGTGTGCGCATTGAGCGTTTCGGCGGTGACGATTTCGTAGTTGAGCGCCGAGAGGCCGCCGGCGATTCCCGCAAACAGGCCGGAGAGGATGACCATCAGGAAGCGCACGCGCTCGGTGTCGTATCCGACGAATTCCGCCCGTTCCGGATTGTCGCGCACGGCATTCGCCATGCGGCCCAACGGCGTCTGCGTCAAGGCGAACATGGCGACCGTGGCGATGAAAGCCCAGATGACGATGAGTCCGTACATTTCGACCTGCGGCCCCCAGGTGAAGCCGAGGAAGGTTTCCTTGCCGATCACCCGGTTGCCCGAGATGCCGCCTTCGCCGCCGAAGATGCCGGGGAACATCAGCGAGCACGCCGCGACCATCTCGCCGATGCCGAGCGTGATCATGGCGAAGGTGGTGCCGGCCTTGCGCGTGGTGACGTAACCCAGCAGGATGCCGGCCAGCAAACCCGCCAGGCCGCCGACCAGCGGCAGCGTCGCGGTGACCAGCGGGCTGCCGCCCTTGCCGATGGCATTGAGCGCGTGCATGGTGGCGAAGGCGCCGAGTCCGTAATACACGGCATGGCCGAAGGAGAGCAGCCCGGTGTGGCCCAGCAGCATGTTGTAGGAGAGGGCGAACACCACCATGATGCCCATCTGGCACAACAGGGAGACGAGGAAGCCGCTCTTGAAGATCAGCGGCAGGCAGAAGGCCAGTGCCGCGAAACCGCCCCAGAGCAGCAGGCGGCTGCGCGTGACCAGTCTGGCGCTCATGACTCCCGCGCCCCCATCAGGCCGCGCGGGCGGAAGATCAGGATCGCCACCATCAGCAGGTAGGGCAGCACCGGCGCCAACTGGGTGATGGTCAGGCGCGCTACCTGCGAGCCGGCGGGCAGGCTGACGCCGAACAGTGCGAATACGTCGGTGATCGAGATCGACAAGCCGACCGAGAAGGTCTGGATGCAGCCGATCAGCAGCGAGGCGACGAAGGCGCCCCCGAGGGAACCCAGGCCGCCGACCACGACGACGACGAAGACGATGCTGCCCACCGCCGCCGCCATGCCCGGCTCGGTGACGAAGGCGTTGCCGCCGATGACGCCGGCAAGTCCGGCCAGTGCCGTGCCGCCGCCGAAGACCAGCATGAAGATGCGCGGCACGTTGTGGCCCAGTGCCTCCACCATGTCCGGCTTGGTCAGCGCCGCCTGGATGATGAGGCCTATGCGGGTTCGGGTGAGCAGGGCGTAGAGGGCCACCAGCATGCCGACCGAGATCAACATCATGAAGCCCTTGTAGATCGGGAATGAGGTGTCGAACAGGGTGAACAAGGTGCCGTCGAGTTCGAGCGGTATGCGGTAGTCAACGGCAACCTTGCCCCAGATCAGGTGCACGATTTCTTCGACCAGGAAGGCCAGGCCGAAGGTGAACAGCAGTTCGGCGACATGGCCGAACCTGTGCGCGCGGCGCAGGCCGTAGCGCTCCACCGCCGCGCCGACCGCGCCGACCAGCAGGGGTGCCACCAACAGGCCGGGCCAGAAGCCGATCCAGGTGCTGATCTGGTAGGCGAAATAGGCACCCAGCATGTAGAAGCTGGCGTGGGCGAAATTGAGGATGCCCATCATGCTGAAAATCAGCGTCAAACCACTGGACAGCATGAACAGCAGCAGGCCGTAGGTGATGCCGTTCAGCAGCGAGATGACGATGAATTCCATTGCATCCTCAAGCCTGGTTCAAGACAAAGGCAATCCGGGTACGGGTAATCCCGGGTCACTTGTCGAGCGCAGCGAGCAGTTCAATCGCCTCCCCCGCGAGGGGGAGGTTGGGAGGGGGCGGGCCGCAAATGGCCCTGCCGGGCGAGCTGGCTCGCCTGGTTCAGGGCCGTTCCATGATGCAGGCGGTCGGCAGTTGCGAATCGCGCTGCGAGATCGAGGCCAGGGTCTTCCAGCCGTAGCCCGTGCCTTCGGAATCGTGCTTGACGGTCTTGCCATCGGCCTTGCTGAACACCGAGATGACTAGCGGCTGCATCAGCTGGTGGTCGCTCTTGCGCATCCAGACTTCGCCGTTCTCCGCCGGGTGACGCATGTCTTCGAGCGCCAGGGCGACGGCCTTGGGATCGACGGACTTGGCGGTGTTCATCGCCTTGGCCACCATCTCGGTCATGGTATTGATGCGCAGATAGTAGAAGTAGATGCCGGGGTTCTTCTTGTTGAAGTCCAGCGCGAACTTTTCGGTGGACTTGGTCGGCACGTTCATGTGCCATTCGGTGAGCTGCAGCACCTTGTTTTCGCCCGAAGCGCCCATCGCCTGCGGCGTACCGAGGCCGCCGGCATAGTAGGTGAAGAAGCGCGCCTTCAGGCCGGCATCCTTGGCCGCCTTGACCAGCAGCGTCAGGTCGGTGCCCCAGTTGCCGGTGATCACGGTGTCGGCGTCGGAAGCCTTGATCTTGGCGATGTAGGGGGCGAAATCCTTGACCTTGCCGATCGGGTGCAGATCCTCGCCGACGATCTTCACATCCGTGCGTTTTTTCGCCAGCATTTCCTTGGCGGCCTTGGCCACTTGATGGCCGTGCGCGTAGTCCTGGCCGATGATGAAGACCTTCTTGATCTTCTTGTCGCTCTCCATGAAGTTGGTGATGGCCTCCATCTTCATTTCGGTGTTGGCGTCGAAGCGGAAGTGCCAGAAGCTGCATTTCTCGCCGGTCAGCGTGGGATCGACCGCTGCGTAGTTGAAGAACAAAACCGTCTTGTCCGGATTGCGCGCATTCCACTTGTTGACCGCATCGATCAGCGAGTGTGCGGCGCCCGAGCCGTTGCCCTGGGTAATGAAGCGGAAGCCCTGGTCGATCGCGGACTTCAGCTGGATCTGGCTTTCCTGCGGACTGCCCTTGTTGTCGAAGCCGACATACTCGAGCTTCTGGCCCATGATGCCGCCCTTCTGGTTCACCAGGATTTCGGCGGCCTCCTTGAACTGCTTGAGACCCGCCTCGCCGACGTTGGCGAAGGGTCCGGAGAGCGGGTCGATGTAGGCAATCTTGACCTGGGCCAGGGCGCTGCCGCCGATCAGCATGATGCTCGCGGCAAGCGCGAGGCGATGGGATACGGGGTTCTGCATTGTTGTCTCCTCCGAGTGTTGGTTCGCCAGTGGCAACCGGCCGCCGAATTGTATAGTTCCGCAGGGTGGAACTTAGTTCTGTAATACACACGAAATCATACTGATTGTACCGAGGGCTGTAAACGACTTTTTGATCCGGGGCGACCCGGTTTTTTGCTTGCCCCGACCGGAGCCCACCAGCTGCAGGGGAATTCGCCCGGCACCGGGTCGTCGCCGACCGATCAAGCGGTCACGGCGCGCAATGCTGCACTGCAAAACGAACGGCATCGGATCGCTCGGCCTTTTCCCCGTCGGGCAATACCGGGCGGCGACCTGAAACTGGTCGGCGCATAGTCCGAACGGCAGCTACTTGTTCCGTATTCCCCTAAGCCGGCCAAGCCGGAACCAAACAGGAATGGCTTCGATGAAGTATCTCGATGCTTGGCCGGAAAAGCGAATTGAAGGTCCGCCCCTCCCTTCCGCTACGCGGCCCACGGCTGGCTTTGCACAGCCAGCCGGCTGCGGCGGCGCGACGCATGCGTCGCGAAATCCCGCCTCGCCCCCTCGCGGGGAGGCTGCTGATTTGCTCGCTTCGCTCGAAATTCTTCGCAGGATTCGTCATGACTTGGCCGCTTATTGACTAAATGGTGGTGCGAGCGCCTTGCGCGGCATCCTCCGGCGTCACACGGCAGCGGGGGTGCTATTTCGAGTGACAGGTAAGGCAAACCGCGCTGCCGGCATTCGGCTTGCGCAGGAAGGTGGTGTTGAACACCGATCCGACCGTGGCGACGCCGTGGGGATCGTGGCAGGAACCGCACTCGACAGAGGGGGGCCGCCGCCGTAGTCGTAGAGGCGGATCTCGCCCTTATCCATCCGTCCGTTGCCGTTCTCGTCGAAGAACCTGGCTCCGGCAACCGAGCCGCCCGGTGTCTTCCAGTCTGTCCCGTTGCCGTTGGCGGCCGGGAAAACGACGCCGACCGGATGGTCGTCGCGCAGGTCGGTATCGATGGCGGCGATGGTGAAGTCGGCTGCGCTGGAACCGAGAACTCCGGCACCTGCTGAATGGCAGGCCAGGCATTCGGTTTGATTGAGACCCATGTGTACAAATGGCCCGAGGCCGCTGGGATTGGTCCAGGTACTCAGAAACGCATTGGCGGAAGGCGAGCCGGCATTTGGCGTGGTGCTGTATCGACCTGAGCCCGGCATGTTCATGATGGCATCCACCGCCTGTAATCCGTCGTGGCAGGACAGGCATATCAGGGAGGCGGACCCCGGCTGGGAAGGCGTTTGCGACAGGCTGTTGGAGCTATAGACGGTATAGGTGGTGCTCGAGATGCTGCGGTTCCACAAGGGCGCCGCTACGCTCGCGTTCGATCCATGCGGCGTATGGCAGTAGACGCATACTTGTCCGTAATCATTTCGATAGACATCCATGTTTACGCCTGAGGGACCGCCGGTCGCCTGCCGTTGCGTCATGTTATGCCGTGTATTTGCGATGCTCTTCTGACTGGAAAACTTGGAGGGCAGGTCGCCGTCGGCCAGGCATTCGCCAGGCAGCAGCAGGAGTCCAAGGACGCAGGCGAACAGCCGGGCGGCCCCGCCGCGGATCGGGGGACGGCGGGTGGATCGATGGCATCCGGTAGTGGGGTGGGTGGCTGCGGGCATGGTGATTCTGGTCATTTCGTGGCGCCTTGTCAGCGCGGTGTCGTGCTCTCTGCGGCTACCCGAGTGTGCTGCTCGTTGCCGCCGAGCCAGCGATACACCTCGATCTTCTTGAAATAGTGGTCGAGGACCTACAGGCGCCGGGTTTCATCGATCGCAATGCCGGCCAGCAGGGCGAAGTTTCCAGGGCCAGGTTCGCGGTTGAGCATGCCCAGCGGCATCAGCAAAGCCCCGGTGGCGCTGAAGATCTGGACATTGTTGAATCCGCCATCGGCAACATAGACATTGCCATCGGGATCCAGCGCGATGGATCGCGGCCGCGAAAAAAGGCCGAACGCGGTCCCCAGGCCGCCAAACTGAAACTTGAATCTGCCCCGGGAATCGAATGCCTGCACGCGGAAGTTCCCCGAATCGACCACGTACAGGGTACCGTCGTCGGCGGCCACCGCCGCCGCCAGCGGGATGTTGAACTGCCCCGGTCCGCTGCCGCGCGGGCCGAGTCGGAAGCGCTCGCCGCCGTCGGGCGCCAGCGCCACCACCTTGTGGTCATCCTGGTCGACATTGCCGCGATCGACGACATACACGGTCGCGCCATCGCCGGTCACCGCGACCGCAACCGGATTGGAGAACCTGTTACCCAGGGCAATCGAATTCAGGAACAGGCCCATGGCGTCGAACACCATGACCTTGTCCAGCAGGGGATCGAGGACGTAGATTCGGCCGATGTCATCGATCGACAGGGCCTGCGGACGTTTGAGCTGGTTGGGTTCGCGCAGGCCGAAGCGAAACAGCTTCTTGCGTGACGCATCGAAGACGGTGATCGCCTTTACCGCCGGTTCGGCAACATAGATACGGCCACCGCGGCTGGCGACCGCGGTCGGCCTGTTGATTACCGGCGCATCGCTGAGCGGAGACTTGCCCTTTATTGCGCGCTGGAATCGATCGGCGTCGGATTCCACCGTGATGCCGGCGGCCGATTGCAGCACCGTCTCGAATTCGAAGCGCGGCTGATCCGGCGGCGCCGGCCAGAGCAGGCGCTGAGGCGTCGCTGCCTTCTGTGTTTTTGAAGCGATGGGGGCGCAGGCGCCGAGTGCTCCGAACAGTACAAGGACGAGCAGCGATGCGCCGATGGCGGCGGCTTTTCGCCTGGAACTCATTGCTCCCCAAAGCCCTGCATGTATCCATCCCCCGTGACGGGCCGGCTGCGCCCATGTCCTCTGGCCATCGACCACGATCGCCGAGAGCTTCTTGTTATCGCCGCCGGGCTCTACGCGAAGACCCTGGCTCAGGCAATGTTATCTGGATTTGCTGTTTCCGCGCCCGGCGACTCCGGCGCGACTGGGCGGGATTTGCCGGCGACCAGCATCGCGAGGCGACTGTCGGGCGTTTCCAGGCTGACGCGGCCCGGTTTGCCGACGCGGTAGTCGGTCAGCAGCGCGGGCTTGGCCGCTTCGCGCCGCTCCTTAGTCCGTTCGGGCTATTGAATCTTGCCCGCGATTAAAATAAGGTTATGCGAAGCGTGTTTCGGTCAAGGTTTTCCGGACGTCACGTTCCCTCTCGCCGGATCGCGCGGCTCACTCGATAGAAAGGAAATAGCAATGACACCTATCAGGACTTTGATCGCAAGCTCGTTTCTCGTGGGAGCCACGGCATTCGTCGCTCCGGCCCACGCTTTTTCGTTGCTCGGTGACACGATCACCTCTTCCGGGTACGCCGTGAACGCGGGGAATGCCACCATTGGCGCCGGTATCGAATTCACCGGCATCTCTAACTACCTCGACTTCGACTTCGACGCGACCACGTTGACCATATCGTCGAACCGCCACTTGGGCAGTTGGAGCGGCTTTGGGTCCAATACCTTCAGCGGGTTCGACCAGACCATCACCTCGTTTTCGCTGTTCTCCAACAATGGCTTCAGCGCGGACTTTCTTACCGGCTTCAGCTTTACATCCAACAGCATCACTTTGGACACGAACAATGGATCAGTGCCGGGTGGGAATGGCTCCACTGCGGTGTTCATAATCAACGGTGTCGCACCGATTCCCGAGCCGGAAACCTACGCAATGATGCTCGCCGGCCTGGGCCTGATTGGCTTTGCGGCAAGGCGGCGCAAGTTGCGCGCGAGCGCCTGAGTCGGTCCGCGCTTTGTCAGCGACGGGAGCCTGGAGGCTCCCGTCGTCGTTTCCGGCGTCCTGAACTCAAGCGCTCGCCACCAGCATCGCGCCGCGGCTCTCGGGTGTCTCCAGGCTGACGCGGCCCAGCTTGCCGCCGCGGTAATCGGTCAGCAGCACCATCGCGGCTTTTTCCAGGTCGAGTTCGCCACCGCGGCGGCCCTTGACGATGCAGCCGCGCTTCTTCGCCACGGCCTCCAGCACGCCGATGCCGTCCATGCCGGCCGTGGCGAAGCCGTAGCGCGCGCCGAGTGCGGCGGGGTAGCGTTGCAGCAGCAGGTCGGCGAGGAAGGTCGCGACTTCCGAGTCGATCACCGCATTGCGGCCGATGGCGTGGCTGGCGGCCAGCATGAAGCCGTCGCTGTCGTGGGTGATCTTCGGCCACATCAGGCCGGGCGTGTCGGTGATGCTCATGGTGGGCCCGAGGTCGATGCACATCTGCGACTTGGTCACCGCCGGTTCGTCGCCGACGGCGGCGACGCGGCGCTTGAGCAACGCGTTCATCAGCGTCGACTTGCCGACGTTGGGGATGCCCATGATCAGCATGCGGAGCGGCTTGACACCGTCATTGCGATGCGGCGCCAGCCCTTTGCACAGGCTGGGCACGCGCGCGGCTTCGCCCGGGCTCTTGCTGGAAATCGCCACCGCCTTGACGCCGGGCTGGCTGTTGTAATAGTCGAGCCAGGCCTGGGTCGCGACCGGGTCGGCGAGGTCGGACTTGTTGAGCAGCTTGAGGCAGGGACGCTGGCGGTGCAGGCGCAGTTCGCGGATCATCGGATTGCTGCTGGCCTCTGGCAGGCGCGCGTCGCAGACCTCGATCACCACGTCGGTCAGCGCCATGGTCTCGGCCGCCTTGCGGCGCGCCGACGTCATGTGGCCGGGGAACCACTGTATGGTCACTGGACTGCCTTCCCGTCGTCCACGGTGTTTGGCGCTGCAATGCCGATGCGTTGCTCGCCGATGCGTACCGTCTGCCCGGCGCGCAGCTTGCGCCGGATGCGCGTTTCCACCGCACCGTCGACCAGCACCGTGCCGCTGGCGATCATGGCCTTGGCCGCGCCGCCGGAAGGGGCCAGCGCGAGCAGTTTGAGGAGGACGTTGAGTTCGATGAACTCGCCCT
The DNA here is from genome assembly GCA_044359585.1 of Sulfuritalea sp. Taxonomy (GTDB): domain Bacteria; phylum Pseudomonadota; class Gammaproteobacteria; order Burkholderiales; family Rhodocyclaceae; genus Sulfuritalea. Next base: position 8,036 of record JBIKLV010000105.1, read on the forward strand.
GGAGCTGGAAGCGTTGCATGGTCGGGAATGGGCGCGGAAGCCGCGATTATAGTCGCCGTGGTTTTCGCGCCGCTTGCCCCGTGCCATATGCCAGATCAAGAGTCGGCGCTGGCGGCACGGCGCATCTTTGCCGCTTCAGGCCGGCTTCGGCCGCCGCGCGATGAAGCGGTCGAGCTGGTTGGCGAAATTCTGCCGGTCGGCGTGGCTGAAGGCGGGTGGGCCGCCGGTGTTGACGCCGCTGCTGCGCAGGGTGTCCATGAAATTGCGCATGTCCAGCAACTGGCGAATGTTCTCCGCACTGTAAAGCTCGCCGCGCGGATTGATCGCGAATGCCTGCTTGTCGATCACCAGCGCCGCCAGCGGAATGTCGGCGGTGATCACCAGGTCGCCGGCCGCCGCCTGTTCGACGATGTAGCTGTCGGCCACGTCGAAGCCTTTGGGCACCTGCACCGCGCGGATGTGCGGCGAGGGCGGCACGCGCAGCATCTGGTTGGCGACGAGAATGACCGCCAGCGCATGGCGCGTGGCGGCGCGAAACAGGATTTCCTTGATCACGCCGGGGCAGGCGTCGGCATCGACCCAGATCTGCATAATGCGGGTTTTGGTTTTGGGAACCCCAATTATGTCCCCTGGCGATAGCGGCGCCTTCACGCTGCCCAACGATGGTCTGGCCGCGCTGGCCGCTCCCGAGGTGCAGCGCCTGGCCGCACGCATGGCGCAGGACGCCTTCACCCGCATCTTCCGCCTCGGCGTCGAAGGCGACGAGGCCGCGCTGCAGGCGGCGCTGCTGGAGTTGGGCGCACGGGCCGGCAACTGGGCGCGTGCCGCGGACGGCGACGAGGCGCGTGCGCTGCGCCTGGCCCTGCTGGTCGGCGGCATCGACCAGTGGGGGCTGGCCTGGGCGCAGGCCTTCGAGCTTGCCGCGCTGCCCGCCGTCAGCGTCCTGCTCGGCGGCCTGCGCAACGGGCTCGACGCGGCGGCCGACGCCCGCTTCCAGCGCATGTACGCAGCCGTCGAACAGGCCGAGGGCGACGCCGTCGATTTCAAGATGGAACTGCGGCGCAACATCCACCTGGCGTTGTGGCACGCCATGATCGCCTGCGACGACGCCGACGATGCCGCGCCCATCCTCGCCGCGCTGGGCGGCATGTTGGTGGTGCTGGTGCAACGCATGCCGCTCTTGGGCTGGCGCCTGGCGGCGGACACCCTGGCGCACATCCAGTTGCGTTGCCTGAGCGATGCGGCGGCGAGCACGGAGCAGGCACGGGAAACCAATGCCGCGCTGTTCACCGCACTGCGCCAGAACCTGCCGCGCGAAATCTCCGAGCCGATGTTCGCCCACGCCAACCAGGCCGTGATCGCCTGGCAGCGCGCGCGGCGCGCGCATTGAGCGCCGGACCTCAGGCCGCGGCCGGCGTTCCTTTCCCGGTCGCCGCGGCATAGACCAGCTGTGCGGCGACGGCGTCCTCCACGGCCTGGCCCAGGGCCTTGAAGATCACCGTCGCGCCCTCGGGGACCTGAACCTTGCCGGCGAGTACCTCGCCGATCTCGCACTGCACGGTCGCGCCGGACAGGATCACGTCGCCCGATTCGGTCTCGGCCGCGCGGCGATGGTCGGCGATCACATAGTTGCGCATCGCCTCGTCATCGAGTTCGCGCCAGGTGGGGCGCGGTGCGCCGACCGCATGCACCAGCGCGCCGGGTTTGAGCCAGCGGCCCATCAGCACCGGGGTGCTGGCATTGGTGACGGTGACCACGAGGTCGGCATCGCGCACCGCGGATTCCGCGTCGGCGCAGGCCGTGCCGCCGATCTCGGCGGCGCAACGCTCGGCGTTGGCGCGGGTCGGGCTCCAGAGACGTATGTCGGCCAGCGGCACGACGGCGGCCAGCGCCAGGGCGTGGCTGCGCGCCAGCGCGCCGGAACCGAGGATGGCCAGGCGCTTGGGGGCGCCGTCGCGCAAGGCGCGCGTCGCCACGGCCGATACCGCGGCGGTGCGCAGTTCGGTCAGCCAGGTGGCATCCATCACCGCCAGCGGCACGCCGGTCGCCGGGTCGAGCAGCAGCAGGGTGGCGATCATGGTCGGCAGCCCGCGCGCGGGGTTGCCCGGCACCTGGGTGATCAGCTTGGTCGCCAGGGCGCCGGCGGTGCGCGCCGGCTTGACGAAGAGCAGGCTGCCCGGCTCGGCAAGCTCCAGCACGGTGCGCATGGGCTGCACCACGCGTCCGGCGGAAAGGTCCATCAGCGCCTGCGCGATGGCGGGCAGCAGGGCGTCGAGCGAGAGGTGCCGGCGCACGGCAGCGTTGTCCAGCAGGAGGAGCGGTTTGGTCATGGCGGCAAGGTCGGCAAGCGGTGCGTAATCCTATCGCGTCGCGGCGCGATGCATTAGGATGCGCGTATTGTTACTTGTGCCGGAGATCGAAATGAAAAAGCTGATGCTGCAACTCAATGCGGAACTGGAAATCCCTGACGACTGGGAACTGGTCGAGCATTCCTCCGGCATTTTCGTGCTCAAGGTCGGCGATCGTTTCGTCGATTTCGACATCACGCCGCTGGTCACCGCCTCGACCGCGCCCGACGCCACCTGGAGCGACGAGGACGAGCAATTCACCGAGGAAATCCTCGACATGGTGACCGGGCTCGATTCGCAGATGGAAATCAGCTACCTGCAATGAGGATTGCCGCCGCTGGCAGCGACAGTCTTGTTTGCTACTGGTAGCCGATATGGTCGCCTGAAGGTCAGGCGGCGGCCAACGGGATGAACGAAATTTCGTCTAGTCTTACTGTGTCAATAAAAACAATGTATTGTAGGCACTTCTTCGACTTCCTTCGGAGGAGTGATGAGTGCGAGCCAGAGGTTTGAACACTATATGGAGCACTTGGCAGGAGGACTTGGGCATATGGATCGGCACGCAGGGCTGAAGGGCTACTGCACCGGGCTGATGCTGCCTCTGTCGCGCAAGAGCGTGGAGCCGATGGCGGCACGGGTGGATCCGCTGCACGCGAGCGCCCGACATCAGTCGCTGCACCACTTGGTGGCCAAGGCCGAGTGGTCCGACGACGAGATGCTGCGACGGGTCAGCCAGTGGGTGGTGCCGAAGATGGATATGTCGGGCGGAGGCTTCTGGATCATTGACGATACGGGCTTTCCGAAGAAGGGAAAGCATTCGGTGGGTGTGGCACGGCAATACTGCGGGGTGCTGGGCAAGCAGGACAACTGCCAGGTCGCGGTCAGCATCTCTCTGGCGACCGAGCAGGCCAGCGTGCCGGTGGCCTATCGGTTGTATCTGCCGAAGGAGTGGGCGCAGGATCCGGAGCGACGTCAGAAGACGGGAGTTCCCGCCGACATTGAATTTGCCACCAAAAACGAGATCGCCTTGCAGCAACTGGAAACCTTGTTGGCCGAGGGCGCCCCGAAGTACTGCGTGCTGGCCGACGCCGGCTACGGGGTCGATCAGGCATTTCGTCAGCGGCTCACCGAGTTGGGCCTGCCCTACGTCGTCGGGATCAAGTCGTCGGTGGTGGTCTGGCCGCCCGGCATAGAACCCCTGCCGCCGAAGCACTACAGCGGCATGGGACGCCCGCCTGTGGTGCCGCGCCGGACGCCGGCCCGTCAGCCGGTATCGGTCAAGGACTTGGCGCATGCGCTGCCAACCAGTGCCTTCCAGATCATCAGTTGGCGCCAGGGAACCAACGAAATGCTCAGTGGGCGCTTTGCCGCCGTTCGGGTGCGCCACGCTGGGGGAAACATTGGCAAGGCCCGCCTCCACCCCGAGCAGTGGCTGCTGATCGAATGGCCTGCGGGCGACGCCGATCCGCTCAAATACTACTTGTCGACGCTGCCTGACGACATCGCGCTGAACGACTTGGTCGCTCAAGCGCACATGCGCTGGCGCATCGAGCGGGACTACCAGGACCTGAAACAGGAACTGGGGCTGAGTCACTATGAAGGGCGAGGTTGGCGAGGCTTTCATCATCATGCGACATTGAGTATTGCCGCTTATGGATTCCTGATCACTGAACGCATTGCCACCGGCAAACCCGTCGGCGCCAAAAAAAACTTCGCCGTCCGCAAAGTTCCTGCGCTTCCCGCGGATTACATCCCTCGCGGCAGCCCAGCGCGCACAGCGACACGTGACAGACTCAATCACCACAATCCGTTACCAACTCAGCCTTCAGTTGATCGAGCGCCTCGGACAATGCCCCTGTTGCGGGCGACAAAACGCAAGGCGACGCTTGTGACACAGTAAGACTAGGGAAACACTGAATAAGTATCAAACGCGGTGAACGATTTCTTTGTCATGAAGTCAGACAAAGAGTTGTGATCACAAGGGATAAGGCGATGAAACAAA
>JBIKLV010000106.1:0-12373 GCA_044359585.1 Sulfuritalea sp.
CAATTGCGCCTCCTGGAGGCCGAGCGTGGCCGTGGCGGAATCCTGGTTCTGCCTGAACTGGGCGACCACATCGGCGCCCTGCTGGGTTTCGAGCGCGCGCGCCGCAGCCACCGGATCATCGCTGGGTCTGAGGATTCGCCGCCCGGAGGACACCTGTTGCTGAGTCGCCAGCAATGACGAGGTTTGCCGGTTGATTGCCGAGACTCCGGCGTCGAAGATCATTCCGCTACTGACTCGCATGGGTTCCCCCCTTGATCAATGCCATTCAGCGGCCGAGCGACAGAATCTCGTCGAACACCCTGCTGGCGACTTCAAGTACCTTGGCCGACGCCTGGTAGGCCTGCTGGTATCGCAGGAGGTTGGCCGCCTCCTCGTCCAGATTGACGCCCGAAAGCGATGCCTGTGCTTCGGCCGCACTGGCGACCAGGCCTTGCCGGGCAGCGCCGATGGCATTCACTTCGTTGGTTTTGCTGCCGACCGCGCTGACGATCTGGGCGTAGGCCGACTGGTAGCTGGCAGTGGCCGCTCCGCCGCCGCTGGCGCCCATCGTGTTGCGGGTCTGCAAGGCGCCGATGAGAACCGCATTGCGGTTGTCGGCAACGCCATTGGTATTTGCCGCGATGGTGAACACGTCGCCGCCAGCCGGATTGCCGCTGATCTGCGTGGTCCAGCCGTTGTAGCTGATCGCCGCGCCCGTGGCGTAGGCAACGCCGCTGGCCAGCGTGGTCGCCGCGGTCGTATCGACCACGTCGAAGGTCGTTGCGCTGGTGAATGTGATGGTGACCGTGTTCTTCAGGTTCGCTGCGGTCGGCGGCGGGCCGTTGACCGTGCCACCGGCGATGCGTGCCGTGCCGGTATTGTCCAGCGCGGACGAACTGCGTATCGGCGCCGCGGCCGCGATCTGGCGCGGATCGGAAAATGTCATCGACAGTGTCGCCGCGCCCGTGCGTGTCGGCTGGATCAGGATGCTGTCATTGGCATTGGGCGCCCACGTTCCTGCCGTGATCGTCATGCCATCCACCGTCTGCGGCAAGGTGGCGAAGGTCTGCACCTGGCTGTCCGCCAGGCGCGTCAGCCGGTAGTTGCCGCCGACGAAGCTGAGCCGGTAGTCGCTGGTGGTCAGTTCCGCAATGCTGGTCGCGTCGATGCTCACGACCGGTGTTCCGGTTCCGGTATTCAGGATGCTGGCGCGGGCCGATGGCGCGGCGACGCTGAAGAACGCCTGGCCCAGCGTGCCGGCGAGATCCTGACCCAGACGATGCTGGTCATTGACATCCTTGGCCAGGGTCAGAGCAATCCGGCCCAGCGCATTCTGCGCTTCGTCGAGCGACTGGCTGCGGAAAGCGAGCACGCCACCCAGGCTGCCGCCGCTGATCTGCGCATCGGACAGCACCTGCACCGTGCCGCCAGCGCCGACTATTCCGACCGAGGTACGCTCCGGCTCGTCGGGTGCGCTGACCGCCTGCAACCTGTAGGACTGGCTGCCGACCACCAGAGGTTGGCCGCTGCCGACATAGACATTCAGGCTGCCATCGCCTTGCGTTACGGTGCTGACCCGGACCAGCTTGTTCAGGTCCTTCAGCATCTGGTCGCGCTGGTCGAGCAGATCGTTTGGCTGCTGGCCGGTGCCCGCCGCCCTGGCCAGGATGATGCGCTGGTTGATGTCCGCCAACTGGGTGCTGAAGGTATTGATCTGGGTAATCTGGGCGGCAATCTGCTGGTTGGCACCCTCCCTGATTTCCGTCAGGCGCTCGTTCAATCCCTGAAAGCGCGCAGTCAGCGCCTGGCCGGCCGAAAGCATCGACTGCCGCGCCGCGACCGACGTCGGATTGGCGGCTACATCCTGCACGCCCTTGAAGAACGCGGCCAGCGCCGAGGACAGACCGGCGGCCGGATCGGCCATGAGATTGTCGATCTGGCTTATCTGCGCGGAGAAACTTTCCATCTCCGCCGCACCGGTCTCGGCATTCAGCACCTGGCGACCGAGGAACTCGTCGTAGACACGGCGGACGGTCTCCACGTGCGCGCCCTGACCCAGGAAACCTGCGCCGGTGAACAGGTGGGAATTCGTTCCCTGCACGATGACCTGCCGGCTGTAGCCAGGCGTGGCGGCATTCGAAATGTTGTGGCTGGTCGTCAGCAAACCGGCTTGTGCCGCGCTGAGCCCGCTGACGCCGATACCGAAGATACTCATGATCGCTCCACGATTGAACCCATATAACGGCAAGAATTGCCGCTAGTTGAGCACTCACAGGAGATTTAGCAATGGGCGTGCCAAGCAGGCAGGCCGGGCCAGTTGATCAGCCGTTCATGGCCTGTTGCAGCGCGGCCCCGCCGATGATGCGCTCCAGTTTGCTGGCGTACTGCGGATCGGTCGCATAGCCCGCCGCCTGCAAGCCGCGCGCGAAGCGGTCCGGCTCCCGTACGCCGAGCACGGCGGCATAGCGCGGGTTGTCCTGCAGCAGCCTGGCGTAGTCGTTGAACGACTGCTCGTAGGACGCGTAGGCGCGGAAACGTTCGACCCGGGTCTGCGCCAGCCCCGCCACCACTTCGGTGGTGCTCGCCTCGACCGTCGGACCGTTCCAGCCCGTACCGGCCTTGATGCCGAAGATATTGAAGCTGGAACTGCCGTCGCGCCGGACGGGTTCGTGGCGGCCCCACCCGGTTTCCAGCGCGGCCTGGGCCATCATGAAATGGGCCGGGATGCCGGTACTGCGTTCTGCGGTAAGCGCCGCCGGCAGCAGGCGATCGACGAACTTTCGCTGCACGTTCGTGACATCGGTCACGGAAGTCGGCGCTGGCGACACGGCGACACCTGCGGTGCCAAGCGGATTGATCGCCGCCTCGCTGCTCAGCGGCAGCGCCTTCTGCTCCGGCAACGGGAAAGCCCGCGGCGCGCGCTGCAGCGGCAGGCCCTCGGACGAGGTCGGCGGCGGCGCATTCTGCCGGTTCATCTGGGCTTCGATCATCTCCGCCAGCCCCAGCCCGCGTTTGCCGCCGCCGAGATTGAGGCTGAGTTGCTGGTCGAGCAGCGACTCGTAAAGGCGTCCCGCCTCGCTGTCGAGCAGCCCCTCGCGCGGCGTCGCTTCGCGCATCGACTTCAGCACCATCTGCAGGAAAAGCGCCTCGAACTGCTTCGCCACGGCCTTGTTGGCCGCGGGATCGCCGGATTTCGCCTGGCGCTTGAGGTTCGCCAGCGCACCGATATCGAGGACGCTCGATGTGGATGCAATGCCGGCGGCGGCGTTGGAGTTGCTCATGACAGGCTGCAGGATGTCACGGACGGGTGGCTGGCAATCAAGCAAAAAAAGCGGCAATTTCTTCCATTGCCGCCCCGCTCAGATGATTTCCAGCTCGGCGCGCAGCGCACCGGCCGACTTCATGGCCTGCAGGATCGCAATCAGGTCCTGCGGGTTGGCGCCCAGCGAGTTCAGCGCCCTGACGATTTCGGCAAGATTCGCGCCGCCCTTGACGTTCATCAGCGCGCCACCTTCCTGCTTGATTTCGATTTGTGCATTGGCGACGCCCGCGGTCTGGCCGGCCGACAGCGCGCCGGGCTGGCTGACGGCGTTATCGGTGCTGACTGATACCGACAGGCTGCCATGGGCCACCGCGCAACTTTCGAGCAGCACCGACTGGTTCATCACCACCGATCCGGTGCGGCTGTTGACGATCACCTTGGCCGCCATTCGCGCCGGCGTCACCTCGATGCCTTCGACGCGGCCGATGAAGCTCACCCGCTCGTCGGGATTGGTCGGCGCACGCACCCTGACCTGACGTCCGTCGGCCGCGGCGGCCGTGCCCGGCAGCACCCGATTGATGGCTTCCACCACGTGCTGGGCGGTCCCGAAATCGGTCGTGTTCAACTCGAAATGGACGAACTCCCCTTGACCGAGCGGCATCGGCACCTCGCGTTCCACCGTTGCACCGCCGGCGATGCGGCCCACCGACAGATGATTCACCGTCACCTTGGAGCCGGCACTGGTGGCGCCGGCGCCGATCACCGCGATGTTGCCCTGGGCCATGGCGTAGATCTGGCCATCGGCACCCTTAATCGGGGTCAGGATCAGGGTTCCGCCCTTCAGGCTTTTGGCGTTGCCGATCGACGATACGGTGATGTCGATGGCCTGCCCGGCGCGCGCGAAGGCGGGCAGGCTGGCGGTTACCATCACGGCGGCGACGTTCTTCAACTGCAGGGACTGGCCCGGCGGCAGGTTCACGCCCAGGGCGGAGAGCATGCTGATCATGCTCTGCACCGTGAAGGGGGTCTGCGTGGTCTGGTCGCCGCTGCCGTCGAGGCCGACGACGATGCCGTAGCCGACCAGCTGGTTGGCGCGCACGCCGGCCACGGAGGCGATGTCCTTGATGCGTTCGGCGCGCGCCGTAGTTCCGGTCGCAAGCAGCGCGGCCAGCAACCACAATGTGGCGAGAAGACGGGTCTGGATACTTGTCATGGCGAACTCCTCAGAAGGGCAGGAAGGTCAGGAAGAAGCGGCCAAGCCAACCCATGACCTGCGCCGAGTCGAGGAAGCCGTTGGCCTTGTACTCGATGCGCGCATCGGCCACCTGGGTCGATACGACGGTATTCGCCGAGCTGATGGTATTGGGATTGACGACACCGGAGAAGCGGACGAACTCCTCGCCCTCCTTGAGCCCGATCTGCTTTTCTCCGGATACCAGGAGGTTGCCGTTCGGGTAGACCTCGATCACGGTCACGGTGATGGTGCCGGTGAAGTCGTTGGACGAGGTGTTCTCGCCCTTGCCGCTGAAATTGTTGGTATCGCTGGCGGATAGCGCGGTACCCTGCGCGCCCTTGAACGGCAGTCCGACGATGGTCGGTACGGTGACGTCGACCGCCTGGCTGCGCGTCGACTTGTTCTCGGACTTTTTGGAGGCCTGAACCTTCTCTGCGATGCTGATGGTGATGGTGTCGCCGACAAAACGGGCCCGGCGATCCTCAAACAGGGGGCGCGAGGACGCGACGTTGAAGATGGCGCCGTTGGTGGTCGGCACCGCGGCGCGGGCCTCGGGACGCTGGCTCATTGGCTGGTGGATCGCCGTGGTCGGCGCGGTGGTCACGCAACCGGCCAGGGTGGCCAGCAGGGAAACCGTAACAAGTGCATTTTTCATGGTGTCACCCATTGCCTTAACGGGAAATACTTCGTACGGAGTCCCCTGTGATAGACGCGCGCAGCGCGCTGAACGGTAACCCCCCGCGAGGGGGGAAGGGGGGCGGGCAACTAATTGGCTTTTCGCGTGTTTCATCTCAGCGGGTGGCGCTTGGTGCCATGAGCGTTAAATTTGGGTCAGGCGCGAAAGCATCTGGTCGCATGTCGTCACGGCCTTCGAATTCATCTCGTAGCCGCGCTGCGCCACGATCATGTTCACCAATTCCTCCGCCACGTTCACGTTCGAGGTCTCGACATAACCCTGGTTGATCAGTCCCGTGCCGTTGGTTCCCGGCGTGGTCGGCGTACCGGTGCCGGACGACGCGGTTTCGACGAACAGGTTCTGGCCGCTGCTCTGCAGGCCCGCGTTGTTTACGAAGCCGACCAGCTGGATGTTGCCGCCGGGCTGCGGCGCATTGTTGCCGGGCTGGGAATACGTGACGACGCCGTCGGGGGAAATGGTCACGCTGAGCGCATTGGCCGGAATCGTGATCGGCGGACTGAGCGGATAGCCGTTGGCCGTTACGATGAGACCGTTGGCATCCTTGGTAAACGATCCGTCACGGGTATAGGCCAGCGAGCCGTCCGGCATCTGGATCTGGAAGAAGCCGTTGCCCTGAATCGCAAGGTCGAGGGGATTGTCGGTCTTCTGCACCGTGCCCTGAGTGAAGATGTGTTCGGTTGCAACGACGCGCACCCCGGTACCCAGCGTCAGGCCGGAAGGTACCGTCGACGCCTGGGACGAGGCTGCACCCGGCTGGCGCAGGGTCTGGTAGAGCAGGTCCTCGAACACCGGGCGCGAACGCTTGAAGCCGGTGGTGCTGACATTGGCGAGGTTGCTGGTGATGACGTCCATCGACGTCTGGTGGGCATCCAGGCCGGTCTTGGCAATCCAGAGGGAACGCATCATTTGGAACAACTCCTGGTGAAGCACGCCCGCTCCCTGGAGCCGGCGGCGGAAATAAGGACGGACAATGCCCGCGAATGAAAATGCAATCGGTAATTCACGAGACAGCTATCGAATATCGACATCAACCCGAACGCATGTTCGCGAGGTTCTGCAAGACCTGATCGAGGATCTTGAACGTCTGCGCGCTGGCCTGGTAGTTGCGCTGCTGCTCGATCAGCGACACGAGCTCCACGGAAAGGTCGACATTTGACTGCTCGACGGCGTACCCCTGCAGGGAGCCCATGCCCTCTGCAAGAGCGCTGTTGCCGACCGTGCCGCCGGCCTTCAAGGTCGAAAAGTTGGGAAAGCCCAGGGTCACCGTTCCCGTGCCGCGCAACGGATCGTCATTGGTCGTCCATTGGTTGTCGCCGAGGTTGACCAAGGCGTTGGGATTGGTGAAATTCGCAAGCACCACTTGCGCCACGTTGCGTCGTTGCCCGTTGGAATAACGCGCGCTGATGTGGCCGTCGGCGAGCACCATGAATTCGCTGGCCTCCTGGATCTTGCCTTCGCCGTATCCATCCTGCGTGACCGAGTTCATGGCGAATGAAGTGCCGACCTGCGTGGTGCCGCCAAAGTCCAGGCTGATCTGCAGATTGCCGTTGGTGGTGACCAGGGTGATCGGCGGCATCGGCATGGCGGTATTGAGCACGCCCTGCGTATCGAATGCCAGGCCGACCGGGCCCGAGACGACCGGCGCCAGCGGCGGTATGGCATTGGCGTCGAAGTCGAGCGTGGTATAGACATCCCATGCGCTCGCCGCGCCTGGCTTGACAAGGTACAGGCGCAAGTCGTGCGACTCGCCCACCGCATCGAAAACGGTGGCCAGGGTCGACCTGTTGTAGGTCAGCGGATTCGCCGGGTCGAACGGCGCTGCCGGCGCGGCGACGCGCGAATCGAGATTCATGTTCAGATGGATGGCACTGCTCGGCTTGGGCGGAAAGTAGGGATCGACCGCGATCGGCACCGGGGCCGGGGTGGAATCGATGGTGCCATAGGGATCGGTGCTGAAGTCGGGCAGGTTGCCGGTCAGGTTTAACCCGGAACGGGTCACCAGCCTGGGAAAGCTGTCACCCTCGTAGGAGAGGCGGAACTGTCCGTCGCGGGTAAAGGTGACCCGGTTGTTTTCCGCATCGAACAGGCGGAAAAACCCTAGCCCGTTGATCGCCATGTCCAGCGGACTGTCGCTGAGCGCGACATCACCCTGGGTGAACTGCTGGAAGATGTTGTCGGCACTTACCCCGGCAGCCCCGCCCTTGGCCGTGGGACCGCTGGCATTGCCAACAGCCGTGACGCTGGTGAAACGGGCAATGGAGGATTTGAATCCTATCGTCTGCGAATTGGCGATATTGTTGCCGACCACGTCGATGGCCTTGGCCGCGGCGATTAGTCCGCTCATGCTGTTTGCAAGAGTCATTTTCTATCCTTTCGCTTGTTCAGCCGTTCCGGTCGTCGCAAGGCGCGCCATCACTGGCGACTAGCGCGACGCCAGAATCTGCGTCGCAGCGCGGTCGTTGGCGTCCGCGGTCGACAGCATCTTCATCTGCATTTCAAACTGGCGGGCCAGCGAGATCATGGTGACCATCTGTTCCGCCGCATTCACGTTGCTGCCTTCCAGGGTGCCCGACAGGATGCCGACCGTTTCGTCGACCGGGGCAGGATCGCCACCGCGCACGCGAAACAGCCCGTCCTCGCCGCGGATCATCTCGTCGTTGGGCGGCTTGACCAGCTTGATGCGCCCGATCACGCTGGGCGTGTTGCGCGGACCGGTCTCGGGCAGCGCCGAGATCGTGCCGTCCTTGCCGATGCTGAGCGTCACTTCGGGCGGCACCGAAATCGGACCGCCGTCACCCTGCACCGGAATCCCGCCGCGGGTCTGGATGATGCCGTTAACGTTCATTTCGAAACTGCCGTTGCGCGTGTAGGCCTCGCTACCGTCGGGCATCTGCAGGGCAATCCAGCCCTCGCCCTGCACCGCCATGTCGAGGGGGCGCCCGGTATGGGCCATCGGCCCGGCGGTGAAGTCCGTATGCGTGCTGGCATCTACCGCGAAGCTTCGCGTCGGCAGCCCCTTCTGGCTTGCCTGCGACTGGACGCCTACCGAGCGCAGGCGGTGCTCCTCGGCACGATAGCCGGTCGCATTCACATTGGCCAGGTTATGCGCCACGGCGGCCTGCCGACTCATCGTCTGGCTGGCTCCGCTCATGGCGGTGTAGATCATCCGGTCCATGGTGTCCGCCGTCTCACTCGCGATCAGTCAGGATCATCAGCGCAGGTTAACCAGCGTCTGCAGGATGCTGTCCTGGGTCTTGATGGTCTGCGCGTTGGCCTGGTAGGAGCGCTGCATGGTGATCATGGTGACCAGCTCCGCAGTCAGGTCGACGTTGGACTCTTCAAGTGCCGCCGACTGGAGCACGCCGTATTGCCCCGAGGCACCCGGCTTGTCCACGATCGCCGTGCCGCTGGCCGGGGTCACGTCCCACATGTTGTCGCCAAGCGGACGCAGGCCCTGCGGATTGCGGAAAGCAGCCAGCGTGATCTGGCCGACCGGCGACGACTGACCATTGGTGTAGCGTCCGAGGATGGTTCCATCTTCGCCGACATTGAAGCCAGCAAGCGTGCCGGATCCATAACCATCCTGAAGCAATGCATTGACCGAGAACCCCGAGCCGTACTGGGTGGAACCGGTGAAGGTTACCGGGAAGCTCAGGTTGGCGACGGCGCCGGCGTAGCCCAGTTGCGCGGCGGTGATGCTGGGCGCGCCGGCGGCAATGATTGCCGAGCCCGGGGTGATGTTGCCCGCCGTGTCGAACGCCAGGGTGCCGAGCAGGCCCAGGTCAGTCGAGGCTACCGATGCGCCGGCCGGGTTGGCGACCGACGCATAGACATGCCAGCTGTTCGGTGCCAGCGAGTTCTTCACGAAATACATCGAGTAGGTGTGCTGGTTGCCGAGGCTGTCGTAGATCGTAGTCGCGGTCGACTGGTTGTAGGACGACGGGTCGGCGGACGAAAACACCGGCGTCACCGGCACGGCCATCCGCGCGTCGAAGTTGACGTTGGCCTCGATGCCCAGGCTGCCTGCCGTACCGCCGGTCTGCAGCGGCGCCCCGGCCAGGCTCTTGGTCGGATCGAACAGGCGCAGCGGCTCCGGCGGCGAGCCCTGCGGAATCACGCCGTTGGTCGCCATGATGCCCTTCAGCTGCATGCCATTGCCATTGACGATGTAGCCGGCCTGGTCGAGCTGGAACTGCCCGTTGCGGCTGAACAGCGTCGAGCCGTTGCCGTCATCCATCTGGAAGAAACCGCCGCCGTTGAGCGCCAGGTCGAGGGGATTGTTGGTGACGCCGATGCTGCCCTGGGTGAATTGCTGGACCACCGCGGAGACCTTGGTGCCCAGTCCGACGGGAGCCGATCCGGCGCCGCTCAGCGATGCCGCGAACACGTCGGCAAACTGCGTCGAGCCAGTCTTGTATCCGATCGTGCCGGAGTTGGCGATGTTGTTGCCGATGGTGTCGAGTGCCCTGGAAGAAGCATTCAGTCCGGCCAATCCTTGTTGGAAGCTCATGGTTATCTCCTGCTTAGAAAATTTGCTTGACGTCGCTGAACCTGACCAGCCCGAGGCGACCCAGATCCAGGGTCACGCCCTGGCTACTGCGATTGATGTTGGACACCGAGGCAAGCTCGAGTGTCTCCGCCGTCACTTTTTCGGTTCCCCTGTGTGCCGCCACCGATACTCCATAACCGCCATTTACCGCCTGCACGCCGGCATCGGTCTTGCCGTCCCAGGCGAAGTTGTGCGTGCCCGCATCGAGATTACCGAGGGTCAGCGTTCTCATCGCCAGCCCGTTCTGATCCTTGATGGAGACCACCACCTGGTCGGCGCCCGATGTCAGCACCAAGCCACCGATCGCCCCTGTATCGCCCAGTTGCAAGCCGTTGCCAGCCACCATTACCTGATGACCAACCAGGGCCGCCGCCTGCATCGCCTCGCCGTCCACCGAACTCGAAAGCAGCTTCTGGAGGGTGGCGTTCAGCTTCTCGATGCCATCGACCGTGCTGATCTGGGCCAGTTGCGATGTCATCTGCGCGTTGTCCATCGGGTTCAGCGGATCCTGGTTCTTGAGCTGGGTGGTCAGCAATTTCAAAAACCGGTTCTGCGCATCGTCAATCGCGCTCTTGGGCTTGGCCGCCGCCCCGTTGGCCGCATCAAGCAATGCCTGGGACGTGGTGGATACGCCGGAAGTGGAAGTTGTCATGGCTTGCTCCGATTAATGGTTACTGGCCGATGGCCAGTGTCTTCTGCACCAGTGACTTGATTGCGTTCATCACCTCGGCATTGTTCTGGTAGGACCGCGAGGCGGAAATCATGTTGACCATCTCGTCCACCACATTCACGTTTGGCATTGCGACATAGCCTTGTTCGTTCGCGGCGGGACTGGCGGGGTCGTAGGTCAGGCGCGGCGGTGCATTGCTCTCCAGAACCTGGACGGCACGCACGCCGACGCCACCGCCTTCGACCGGGGTGGCGCGGAACAACACCTGCTTGGATCGATAAGGCTGGCCATCGGCGCCCGGCAGGCTGTCGGCATTGGCCAGGTTGCTGGCCACCGCGTTGAGGCGGGCCGACTGCGCGGTAAGTGCCGAACCGGCGATGGAAAGGATGTTGAAAAGGCTCATGGCATTTACTGGCTGAGCGCCAGCTGCTGGGACTTGAAACTGCCGTTGATGAAGGACAGCGCCGCCTCCAGCCGCAGTGCATTCTCGGCAAAGGCGGCACGTTCGATGTCCATGTTGACCGTATTACCGTCGATGCTGGGCTGGAACTCGGTGCGGTAGCGGGCACTTGCGGCAAGCTTCGACTCCATGCCACCGCCGAGATGGCCGCGCGCCGTGACCGTCAGGCCGAGGCTGGCATCCTTGCGACCGGCAACCGCGCCGGCAAGCGCA
The DNA here is from genome assembly GCA_044359585.1 of Sulfuritalea sp. Lineage (GTDB taxonomy): Bacteria > Pseudomonadota > Gammaproteobacteria > Burkholderiales > Rhodocyclaceae > Sulfuritalea. The sequence goes on from JBIKLV010000106.1 coordinate 11,065, forward strand.
TCCCGGAAATCGATGTCACGCGCCTTGAAATGTGGCGTATCGGCATTGGCGATGTTCGACGCCAGCAGTTCCTGGCGATAGGTCAGGACGCCTAGCGTTGCGCGCTGGATGCTCAGTTGGTCGTCGAGTCGGGTGGTCATGATGTCGCGCATTCGTCGTAAAGAGTCATTTCATGGGTTTTAATGCACCATCCATGCCACCCATCGCAAGTCACTATTTCAATTTGAAAAACCGCCTGCCGACGGTCTCTTCGGCAAGAATTTCCGCCGGTCCGTCAGGCAAAAGCGGCGCATGAATGCGGCAAAACTTGCCGGACCCGGCAACACCCCGTTCGCTGCGCACGCAGTCGAGGCAAACGCGGTAATCTCCACCCATGAAAAAACTGGCACGACTCCTCGCCGCGGCGCTCATCTCGAATTTCCTGTTCGTCTCCGCCCCGAGCCACGCCGCCGACGGCGAACCGATACGCCGCGCCATCATGGACTTTCTCAAGGCCCGTTCGGCAAGCCTGCCCGGACCGGCGCGTTTCGACATCGGCCCGATCAAGGCCGACGGCCTCCCCGAGGGTTGCCGTGACATCGAGGTTGCAATGGATGCGAAAGGCGCGCCATGGGGCCGCACCCATGTCAATGCCCGTTGCGCCCGGGGCGCGACCTGGAGCCTGTTTGTGCCGGTCCGGATTCATGTCGAGGCGAACTACGTGATCAGCGTCCGTTCCTTGCGCGCGGGGCAAAGCGTCGTCGCTGACGACATCGGGCAGCGACGCGGCGACCTGGCCGAACTTCCGGCCGACGTGCTGACCGATCCGGGACAGGCGATCGGCAAGACCCTCGCGGTCACCCTTTCAGCCGATCGCCCATTGCGTGCCGACATGCTGCGCCAGCCAATGGTGGTAAGGCAGGGACAGAACGTCAGGGTAGTTTCGGGCGGAGCCGGATTCCAGGTGTCCGGCGAAGGCCGCGCCATGGCCAATGCACTGGCGGGGCAAGTGGTACAGGTTCGCCTCGCTTCGGGCCAGGTGATCAGCGGCATCGCACAGAACGACGGCTCGATCGCCGTCGCCCATTGATCCCCTAACGCCCACGGCAGCGAGAGTCAGCCAGTGATGATGAAACACGCGAAATCCGAATTGAAGGCCCCACACCCCCATCCCCGCCCCAGGGCGGGGCTACCGATCAACTCACTTGGCTCGACTATCACCAGTCGCTCCGAATGGGTTACTTCACGCGAAACCCGGAAATCGGCCGGATAGTTTGCCGTCCTCGATGATTTTGGCGACGCCAAATCGATCGTTTCACGTTAAAGTTCT
>JBIKLV010000176.1:0-3399 GCA_044359585.1 Sulfuritalea sp.
GGCCTGCTGGGCAAGAGCATCCTCGACATTCCCGGCGCCCGCTTCGACATCGAGATCCACCTCGGCGCCGGCGCCTATGTCTGCGGCGAGGAATCGGCCCTGATCGAATCGCTTGAAGGCAAGCCGGGCCGGCCGCGCGTACGGCCGCCCTTCCCCGTCACCAACGGCTACCTCGACCAGCCGACCATCGTTAACAACGTCGAGACCTTCGCCTCGGCGGCACTGGTCGCGCTGCACGGCGGCGACTGGTTCGCCGCCATCGGCACCAAACAATCGACCGGCACCAAGATCCTCTCGGTCTCGGGCGACGTCGCCCGGCCCGGCATCTACGAGTATGCCTACGGCGTCACCGTGCGCCAGGTGCTCGCCGACTGCGGCGCCACCGACACCCTGGCGGTGCAGATCTCGGGCCCCTCCGGCATGTGCCTGGCCGAAGACGAATTCGACCGCAAGATCGCCTTCGAAGACGTACCCACCGCCGGCGCCTTCATGGTGTTCAACACCCGCCGCGACATGTTCGAGGTGGCGCGCAACTTTTCGCACTTCTTCGCCCATGAGTCCTGCGGCTTCTGCACCCCCTGCCGGGTCGGCACCACGCTGGTACGCAACATCATGGACAAGATCGCCAACCACCACGGCTCGCCCTACGACATCAACGAACTGTTCAAGCTGCACCGCCTGATGCAGGGCGCCAGCCACTGCGGCCTGGGCAACACCGCCTGCAACCCGGTGTTCGACACGCTCAACAAGTTCCGCCCGGCCTACGAGCACCGGCTGCTGTCGCTCGACTACGAACCGGCATTCGACCTCGACGCCGCCCTTTCCGAAGCGCGCCAGATGACCGGCCGCGACGACGCCGACGCGCACTTTGCAACGCATTCGCCAGATGAGGCCAAAGCATGAACGAGACCAACACCTTCCTGCTGGACGGCGAGGAAATTCCTTTCTCGCCGGGACAGTCCATCATCCAGGCGGCCACCGCACACGGCGTCTACGTTCCACACCTGTGCTGGCACCCCGAGTTCAAGGCGCACGGCTCGTGCAAGATCTGCACGGTCAAGGTCAATGGCCGCTTCGGCTCTTCCTGCACCATGGCGGCCCAGGCCGGCATGAACGTCGAGAACCGCACCACCGAACTGGACGACAAGCGCCGCACCATGCTGCAGATGTATTTCGTTGAAGGCAACCATTTCTGCCCCTCCTGCGAGAAGAGCGGCAATTGCAGCCTGCAGGCGACCGCCTACGAACTGAAGATGGTGTCGCCGCACTTCGACATGTTCTATCCGGACCGCGCGGTGGATGCCTCGCACCCCGACATCCTGCTCGACTTCAACCGCTGCATCATGTGCAGCCTGTGCGTCACCGCTTCACGCGAGGTCGACGGCAAGAACGTGTTCTCGATGGGCGGGCGCGGCCTGCTCGGCCGCCGCATCCACATCAGCAGCGAATCGGGCAAGCTTGCCGACACCGACTTCGCACTCACCGACCGCGCCGCCAGCATCTGCCCGGTCGGCGTCATCCTGCCCAAGCGCAAGGGCTTCGCCGTGCCCATCGGCGAGCGCAAATACGACAAACTGCCGATCAACCTGCAGGTTACGGAGGAGACACCATGAACGCCCCTGCCCCTGCAGTCAAAAAGCTGCGCGTCGCAACCACCAGCCTTGCCGGCTGTTTCGGTTGCCACATGTCCTTCCTCGACATCGACGAACGCATCATCCCGCTGCTCGACCTGATCGAGTTCGACCGCTCGCCGCTGACCGACATCAAGCATTGCGGGCCCTGCGACCTCGGCATCATCGAGGGCGGCCTGTGCAATGCCGAGAACGTCCATGTGCTGCGCGAGTTCCGCAAGAACTGCAAGTTCCTGGTGGCGATGGGGGCCTGCGCCATCAACGGCGGCCTGCCGGCGCAGCGCAACCACCTCGACCTGCGCGACGTACTGGAAGAGGTGTACCAGACCGACGTCGGCCTCTCCCACGGCGGCATCCCCAACGACCCCGAGTTGCCACTGCCGCTCAACGAGGTGCACCCGATCCACGAGGTGGTGAAGATCGACTATTTCCTGCCCGGCTGCCCGCCGCCGGCCGACGCCATCTGGAAACTGTTGACCGACCTGCTCGCCGGCCGCACGCCCACCCTGGGCCACGGCCTGATGCATTACGACTAACGCTTATTGCACCGAGACCCGTCCGCCGAAGATGGAACACGCGAAAAGCGAATTGAAGGCCCGCCCCTCCCATCCTCCCCTCGCGGGGAGGCTACTGGTCGGCTCGCTTCGCTCGGCTATCACGCGTCGCTCTGAACTCTTTCTTGTTTCACTCAATGCGCCACCGAGAACACCATGACATTCGAACTCGAAACCGCCAAATCCCCTGAAACCCTGCGCCGCGTCGCCATCGATCCCGTCTCGCGGGTGGAAGGCCACGGCAAGGTCACCATCCTGCTCGACGACGACAACAAGGTGCATCAAGTGCGCCTGCACATCGTCGAATTCCGCGGCTTCGAGAAATTCATCCAGGGCCGCCCTTATTGGGAAGTGCCGGTGATGGTGCAACGCCTGTGCGGCATCTGTCCGGTATCGCACCACCTCGCGGCCTCCAAGGCGCTGGACATGATGCTCGGCATCAAGCAACTGACGCCGACCGCGGACAAGATCCGCCGCCTGATGCACGCCGGCCAGATGCTGCAATCCCACGCCCTGCATTTCTTCCATCTCTCGTCGCCCGACCTGCTGTTCGGCTTCGGCTCGGACATGGCCAAACGCAACATCGTCGGCGTCGTCGCCGCGCATCCCGAGGTCGCCAAGAAGGGCGTGCTGCTGCGCAAGTACGGCCAGGAGGTGATCCGCATGACGGCCGGCAAGCGCGTGCATGGCACCGGCTCGGTGCCCGGCGGCGTGAACAAGTCGCTCTCGGCCGAGGAGCGCGCCGAGTTGCTCAAGGACATCTATCAGATGGTGGCCTGGAGCCGCGATGCGGTGGGCATCATCCGCGGCCTGTTCGAGCAGAACCTGACGCAGTACAACGCCTTCGGCCGCTTCCGCTCGGCCGGCATGTGCCTGGTACGCGCCGATGGCGCGATGGACCTGTACCACGGCGGCCTGCGCGCACGCGACATCGACGGCAAGACCCTGTTCGACCACTTCGACTACAGCCGCTACTGGGACGTGATCGGCGAGGACGTCAAGCCCTGGTCCTACATGAAGTTCCCCTTCTTCAAGTCGCTCGGCACCGAAGACGGCTCCTACCGCGTCGGCCCGCTGTCGCGCGTCACGATGTGCGACCACATTCCCACGCCGCTGGCAGACAAGGAACGCGAGACCTTCCTCGCCTTCGACGGCGGCAGCGCCGCCGGCGCCACGCTGGGCTACCACTGGGCGCGCATGATCGAGATGCTGCA
>JBIKLV010000030.1:0-40634 GCA_044359585.1 Sulfuritalea sp.
ATCACGTGCAGCGTATTGAACATCGGACCGGTAACGTTCCAGTGGAAGTTGTGCGTCATCAAGTAGAGCGTGTAGCTGTCGGCCAGCAGGCCGGAGAGGCCCTGCGCGATCGCGGCACGATCCTTGTCGCTGATGCCGATGTCGAGTTTGGCGACGCTGGCGACTTTGGCAGGTTTCTTCGCTTTCATGATGTTGGCTCCTTGGCGGATGGGTTGGGACGGTGATGCGAAAAGAATACTCGACTGGCGTTCAGGCGGGCTGACCCAGATCAAGGGTCGGTGTTGCCGCCTTCACCGCCGGGCTGCGGATCAGGTGGTCGAAGGCGGATAGCGATGCCTTCGCGCCGTCGCCCATGGCGATGATGATCTGCTTGTAGGGCGTGGTCGTCGCATCGCCTGCGGCGAATACACCCGGTAGCGAGGTCTGGCCGCGCGCATCGATCTCGATCTCGCCGCGCGCCGACAAGCCTATCGTACCCTTGAGCCAGTCTGTGTTCGGTAGCAGACCGATCTGGACAAAGATGCCTTCGAGCTCGACGCGCTTGACCTGGCCGCTGTTGCGATCCGTGTAGGCGATGCCATTCACCTTTTCGCCGTCGCCGGTGACTTCGGTGGTCAGCGCGCTGGTGATGATGGTGACGTTGGGCAGGCTGCCGAGCTTGGCCTGCAGCACGGCATCGGCGCGCAACTTGCTGTCGAATTCGAGCAGCGTGACGTGGCTGACGATGCCGGCGAGGTCGATCGCCGCTTCGACGCCGGAGTTGCCGCCGCCGATCACCGCGACGCGCTTGCCGCGGAACAGCGGGCCGTCGCAGTGCGGACAGAAGCAGACGCCCTTGCCCTTGTAGTCCTTCTCGCCGGGCACGTTCATTTCGCGCCAGCGCGCCCCGGTGGCGAGGATCACGCTTTTGGCCTTCAGTGTCGCGCCGTTGGCGAGCCGCACCTGGGCCAGTCCATCGTCGCCGGCTGGAATCAGGGCTTCGGCGCGCTGAAGATTCATGATGTCGACCTCGTATTCCTTGACGTGCTGCTCCAGCGCCATGGCGAGCTTGGGGCCTTCGGTGCGCTGCACCGAGATGAAGTTTTCAATCGCCATTGTGTCGAGCACCTGGCCACCGAAACGCTCGGCCACCACGCCGGTGCGGATGCCCTTGCGCGCGGCGTAGATCGCCGCCGCCGACCCGGCCGGGCCGCCACCGACGACGAGCACGTCGTAGGCGTCCTTCGCGTCGAGCTTTTCTGCGTCGCGCGCGGAGGCGCCGGTGTCGACCTTGGCGAGGATCTCCTCGATGGTCATGCGGCCCTGGCCGAAGGCTTCGCCGTTCAGCATCACGGTCGGCACGGCCATGATTTTGCGTGCACTCACTTCGTCCTGGTACAAGGCGCCGTCGATCATCACGCTCTCGATACCGGGGTTCAGAACTGCCATCAGGTTGAGCGCCTGGACCACGTCCGGGCAGTTGTGGCAGGAGAGAGAGATGTAGGTCTCGAAGCGCATGGTTCCGCCCAGTCCCTTGATTTGCTCGATCACGGCGGCATCGACCTTGGGCGGATGGCCGCCGGTCTGCAACAAGGCCAGCACCAGCGAGGTGAATTCGTGGCCCATCGGAATGCCGGCGAAGCGGATGCGGGCTGGCTCGCCGGGGCGGCCGATGGAGAACGAAGGCTTGCGCGCATCGTCGCCGTCATCGCGCACATTGACCTTGGGCGAGAGCGCGGCGATGTCGGCCAGCAGTTCGCGCATCTGGCGCGCGGCGTCAGAGGTGTCGAGCGAGGCGACGAGTTCGATGGGGGTCTGGAGCTTTTCGAGGTAGGCGGAAAGCTGGGTCTTGATGGCATTGTCGAGCATGATTTTCTCCTGTCTCACGTTTCGTCATTCCGGCGAAGGCCGGAATCCAGATGAATCACGCACTGGACACCGGCGTTCGCCGGTGTGACGGTCAATTCAGTGCTTCCTTAGATTTTTCCAACCAGGTCCAGCGACGGCGCCAGGGTGGCTTCGCCTTCCTTCCACTTGGCCGGGCAGACTTCGCCCGGATGGCTGGCGACGTACTGGGCGGCGGTGACCTTGCGCAGCAGTTCGGTGGCGTCGCGGCCGATGCCGCCGGCGTTGATCTCGATGATCTGGATCTTGCCCTGCGGGTCGATGACGAAGGTACCGCGCTCGGCCAGGCCTTCTTCCTCGATCATCACTCCGAAGTTGCGGGTCAGCGCGCCGGTGGGGTCGCCGATCATCGGGTACTTGATCTTGCCGATGGTCTCCGACGAGTCATGCCAGGCCTTGTGCGTGAAGTGGGTGTCGGTCGAGACGGCGTAGATTTCGACGCCCAGCTTCTGAAACTCGGCATAGTTATCGGCCAGGTCGCCCAACTCGGTCGGGCAGACGAAGGTGAAGTCGGCCGGGTAGAAGAAGACGACCGACCACTTGCCCTTGAGGTCGTTCTGGGTGACGGGGACGAACTTGCCGTTGTGGAAGGCGGTGGCATTGAAGGGCTGGATTTCGGTGTTGATCAGGCTGGCGTTCATGGTGTGGCTCCTTGGTGGGTTGATTGGTTTGCTGCGATGGAGTGAATATTAATTATCTCAATCGCTATCGTCTAATTGATTGTTGAAATCGATCAGATAGCCGTGGGCTATCCGCTCCGGCCGGATCATCCGGGCGGATGGCTGGCAATGCGGTGGAGTCAGGCCGGCGCGGTCGATCGAGCCGATTGTTCTTGCCGGCTTTCGCGCGGGCAAGAACGTGAAATCATCGCCACAGGCTCAGCGGCGGATCGGTCACTACGGCGCGCAGGATGTCGCCGCGCGACACAAAACCCAGCAGGCGGCCGGTTTCATTGGTAATCGGCACGCCATCGACACCTTTGTCGATCATGACCGCCGCGATGCGCCGGATGTCGGTGACGGGAACGGCGGCCACCACCGGGGTGGTCATCACGTCGCGCACGAGCCTGCCGAGCGATTCGACGATCAGTCCGCCTTCGATGTTGAGCGCGGTCAGCAGGTCTCGCTCGCTGACGATGCCGACCAGTCGCGCATCGTCATCCATCACGGGAGCTTGACGGATGGCATGGTCGCGCAAGGTGCGCCAGGCATGGGCGACCGAATCGCCGGCATTCAGGCGTACCACCGTGGTCTGCATGATCTGGCCGGCGTGATACAGCGGCCCGCGTTCCAGATCCCGGGGCAGCATGGACCGATAGGCCTTGACCGCGTCTTCCCGCAGGCGGGTGGATGCGCCCAGTATCGCCTCGATGCCCAGTTCCTCTCCGTCCTGGGCGATGGCGCGTGCCGCCCGCGTTCTGGCGAGGGCGTTCACGCGATTCATTTCCTCCAGCGTGCCGCTGAAGACCTGCCCCGTAACTCCGTAGATCGAGAACATGGACCTTTCCTTTGAGCGGTTGCGACACCACTTCCGGCAGGCTATCGGCGCGGTGCGTTAACCTTGCCCAGGGAAACACTGGCGACGAAGCCGCGGATGCCAGCGCGAACTTCAGCTTTGCTGAATGCCGGCGATGCACCAGCCAAGGCTGCCGTCGCTGGGCCGGCTTAGATGCCAGACTTCGCTGAAGGCTTCGGGCGCGGCATTCGCCTCTTCACGGATCAGGCCGGAGAAGCGCACGCTCGCCAGCGCGCGGTTGGCTTCGGTGCTGACATCGAGCAGTTCGGCATCGAGCTGCACGACGTCGGTTTCCTGCACGATTTGGTTGCGCTCCTGGAACTGCATCTGGATTTCGGCGGCCATTTCGGGGCTGCAGAACTGGCGAACGTCCTCCATGTTGCCGCGGTCGTTGGCGGCCTGCAGGCGGATGAAGTTGAGCTTGGCCTGGCGCAGGAAGCCATCGACATCGAAGTCGGTGGGAATGTTCGCCGCGGATGCCTTGGTGGGGGCAGCAGCAGCGGTGCCGCCGGCGGCTGCCGGAACGAAGGGTTCGGCGGCGCGCGGCGGCTCCATGCCGGCGGGCATGCCGGCGTACTGCATGGCCGGCTGCGCAGCGGCCGGCTGGCGCTTCTTGAGGAACCAGCGCACGGCGAAGACGACGACCATGCCAAGCAACAGCAACATCATCATGTTGGCCATGCCTTCGCCCATGCCCAGATGCGAGAACAGGGCGGCGAGGCCGATACCGGCTGCCAGCCCGGCCAGCGGGCCCATCCAGCGGCTCATGCCGGATTGGGCGGCGGCTGCAGGCGCTGCGGCGGCCGCGCTGGCGGGTGCGGCCGCAGCGGGCGAGGCGGCGGGCTTGGCGGGGATGGCGTCGCGCTTCATCACCGTTGAATCGCGGCTGACGCCGGTGCTCTTGCCACCGCCCAGGCGCTTGGCGGCCTCGGCATCCTGAACCATCAGGCCGGCGCCCATGACGACGGCGAAAAGTGCGATTGCAATGCGTTTCATTGTGAATCTCCTTTGATGAAAAACTGCTGATGGTTAGATCTTCGTCTGCTTCGGTTTGTAGGTCGGCGCGGTCTTTTGCGCCTCGTCGATGGCGTGCTGCGCTTCTGCCGGCATGTAGTTTTCGTCGTGCTTGGCCAGCACCTCGGTTGCCGCGAACGTGCCATCGGATTTGATGCGACCCTGGGCCACCGCGCCTTTTCCTTCCTTGAACAGGTCGGGCAGGATGCCGGTGTAGGTGACGGGGACTTCCCTGGCCGTGTCGGTAATCAGGAAATGGACGGTCAGGTTGTCGCGGCGGATCGACCCTTCCTTGACCAGGCCGCCGATGCGGAATGCCTTGTCCTGCGGCGCCTTGCCTTCGAGCACTTCGGTCGGCGTGACAAAGAAGGCGATGTTGCTGTTCAGCGCGTTCATGACGAGGGCGGTCGCTACCGCCAGGGAGGCAAGGCCGCCAACGATCAGGGCAATGCGTTTTTGCCGCAGTTTCATTTGGCTCTCCTGTCGTTCGGGCGCGCCGCGCGCCGCTTGGCGGCGACGTGCCAGATCCAGAGCTGCGAGATCAGAAGGTAGCTGGCGGCGGCGGCGACGCTTGCCGTGATCGCCAGGCCGGTGAACAGTGGCAGGCCGATCGAGCTGAGGCTTTCCAGGATGCCGACGGGATCGGCCCACGAGACGGCCGCCGTCGCGGAAGTGCCGGTCGCCCAGGCGCCCAGCTGATAGGCGCCGTAGTAGATGGGCGGCACGGTGAACGGGTTGGTCACGAATGTCCCGGCGGCGGCGATCGGCACGTTGGCGCGCAGGACCACAGCTGCCGCGGCGGCAAGCAGGATCTGGGCGACGGGGATCAGGAAGCCGATGAAGAGGCCGATCGCCACGCCCAGCGCCACGCCGCGGCGCGACCAGCACCACAGTTTCGGGTCGGCGAGATGGGGCGCCAGCCGGCGCAGCCAGGTATTGGCCTCGAGTTGCTCGCGGCTGGGGGCCAGCGCCCGCAGGCGCCGGATAAGTGCGGACATCGCGTTCAATCGTCTCCGTTCATGAAGCCCAGCAATTGAAGCAGGCTGGTGAAGAGGTTGAAGATCGAGACGAACAGCGTCACGGTGGCCAGCACGTAGTTGGTCTCGCCGCCGTGGATGATGTTACTGGTCTCATAGAGGATCAGGCCGGACATCAGCAGCACGAAGGCGGCCGAGACCGTCAGGGACAGCGCCGGGATCTGGAAGAAGATCGCGCCCAGGCCGGCGAGGAAGGCGAGCAGGATGCCGACCATGAGGAAGCCGCCCATGAAGCTGAAATCCTTCTTCGTCGTCACCGCGTAGGCCGAGAGGCCGATGAAGATCGCGGCGGTGCCGCCCATCGCCTGCATGACGATCTCTCCGCCGTTGGGCAGGCCCAGATAGCGGCTGATGACCGGACCCAGCGTGTAGCCCATGAAGCCGGTCATGGCGAACACGGCGGCGATGCCCCAGCCGCTGTCCTTCAGCTTATGCACGGCGAACAGCAGGCCGAAGAAGCCGATCAGGGTAAGGATGATGCCCGGATGCGGCAGCCTCAGCGCCACCGACGTGGCGGCGACGACGGCGGAAAAGGCCAGCGTCATCGACAGCAGCATGTAGGTGTTGCGGATCACCTTGTTGGTGGCGAGGACGGATTGCTCGCCGCCGTGGGGCAGGGCAATCGTTTGTTCGCCTCGGGTGTTCAGGTTCATTTCAGTCTCCTTTGGGGTTGCGAATAAAAAGTTATGCGCAGCGGTATCCACCGGACGGCGCTGGCGGGACGGCGGGCCTCACGGCACCACCATCACGGGCAAGGGGGAAAGATGCATGACCTTGTAGGCCACCGAGCCGAACAGCAGGCTTTCGACCACGTTGAGGCCGCGGCTGCCGATGACGATGCCGCTGGCCGAGATCCTGACGGCGCGATGGATGATGCGTTCCGCCGGTTCGCCCAGCGCCACGTGCAGGCGCCACGGCAGGCCTTTGGCATCGAGCAGGTCGCGCGCCCGTGCGGTGGCACCCAGTGCGCGGTGCGCGAGTTCCGCCTCGGCGGCCTCCTTCGACAGCCAGGGTTGGACATGGACCAGATGCAGGGCCACGGCATTCATTACAGCGGCCTGACCGGCGGCATGGGCGACGGCACGCAGGGCGTTGTCCGAGCTATCCACCGCGACCAGCCAGGGATTGGTGGCGGGGGCCGACAGCGGCGGCGCGCTGTCGTAGACCATGCCGATAAGGCGGCCGTCGACGTCGTATTCGCTGCCGGGTGGGACCGGGGTCATGCGGGTGGGGCTCATGCTTCTTCTCCGGCGATGTCGGCGCGGGGTTTCGACAGCGCCAGGCTGGCCACCACCGAAACGGCGATGATGCTGCCGACGATGGTCAGCGACCACTGGATCGGCATGTGGAACCAGGGCATGACCAGCATCTTGCCGCCGATGAACACCAGCACGAGGGCCAGGCCATACTTGAGCAAATGGAAGCGGTCGGCCATGTCGGCGAGCAGGAAGTAGAGCGCGCGCAGACCCATGATGGCGAAGATGTTCGAGGTGAACACGATGAAGGGGTCGGTGGTCACGGCGAAGATGGCCGGGATGCTGTCGACCGCGAACACCAGGTCGCTGGCCTCGATCAGTATGAGCACGAGGAACATCGGCGTCGCCCACAGGATGCCGTTCTTGCGCACGAAGAACTTCTCGCCGTGGAACTCGGGCGTGATGCGCATGTGGCCGCGCAGCCAGCGCAGCAGCGGATTCTTTTCGAGGTCGGGTTCCGCTTCGGCGAAGATGATCATCTTGATGCCGGTGACGACCAGAAAGGCGCCGAAGACGTAGAGGATCCAGGCGAACTGCTGCACCAGCCAGACGCCGGCGAAGATCATGCCGGCGCGCATGACGATGGCGCCGAGCACGCCGTAGAGCAGGACGCGGCGCTGCAGCTCTGGCGGCACGGCGAAGTAGCTGAAGATCATGACGAAGACGAACATGTTGTCCACCGACAGCGACTGTTCGATCAGGTAGCCGGCGAGGAACTCGAGGGTCTTGGTCTTCGCCACCTCGGCGCCCTGGGTGTCGTTGAGATACCACCAGAGCAGGCCGGCAAAGGCGAGCGCGAGGCTGACCCAGACGGCCACCCAGGCGGCCGCTTCCTTGACATGGACGCGATGTGCCTTGCGCCCGCCGAAGACGAACAGGTCGAGCGCCAGCATGGCCAGCACGAAGGCGATGAAGCCGGCCCACATCGGGCCGGTGGCGAAGCTGACGACAGCAGTGGAAGCGGCATCGTTCATGAAGTTGTCCTCAGGCGCGCATCAGCGCCATGACGTGGCCGGCGTCGAGCGTCGCGGCCTTTTGTTGAATTTGCGGCAGGTACTGCGCCTGCAACTGCTTGGCGGGGCCGAGCAGATCCTGGAAGGTCTCGCGCAGCAGGGCGGTGCTCATCGTCCGCCCGCCGGCGTAGTAGCGCCGGGCAAGCTGGCCCAGCGCATAGGTGGTGGCGAAAGAGAAGGCCATGCCGGTCGCCGCGCCGCCGACCTTGCCGAAGGCCTTGCCCGCCGCCTTGCCGAGCAGGCCGCCGATCAGCTTGCGGCCGAACTGTTCCAGGTATTGCGAGGTCAGGCCGACGCCGGCAGCCGCGATGAATTCCTTGATGTGGCCCTGGTCTAGCGCGACGCCGTGGGCCTTGCCTAAGCCATAGACCATCTTGACCTGCAGCGGGATGATCGCCATCGAGGCCCAGGACTGCGGCAGCAGCTCCAGCGCGCCGGCCAGCAGCGCGTGATTGAGTATGGACTTGTCGTGCTCGGCAGTTGTGATCGCCGACTGGGCTGCGGGGGCGCCGGCTGCCGTCTGCGGCGGCACGAATTCGGTCTGGTCGACCAGTAATTCGACCTCGCCCTCGATCAGGTCCGTCGCCGTTGCCGGCAGGGCGAACAGGCGCTTCAGTTCGTCGAGGAAGCGCCGTTCTCCGTCGGCCAGGCGGCCATCGGCCTCGCAGACGCAGAGCGCCATCTCGTAGGCGAACTGGCGCTGGCCGGTATCGGTGAGCATCGCCGTCGCAGCGGGCAGCGTCAGGCGCTTGAGCAGCACGTCCTGATACAGGCGCGACAGGTCGGGCGCGCCGCTCTCGTCCGCCAGGTTCTCGGCGACGCGACGCACTTCCTCCCGCTCGCGCTCGTCCTTCGCTCCATCGGCGAAGGCGGCATGGATGGCGATGGCGAGAATGGCTTTCTGTTCCTGGGGTGTCATGTTTCTTCTTTTCTCAAAAGTCGGTCATGGCAGGACGGCGACGATCGTCGCCTTGACCTTGCCTTGCGGGCTTTGCGCGATCTTGAAGCGCACCCTGTCGTCGCCCTTGCGGTAGTCATGCTCCTCGCCCTCGGGAGCGGCGGACACCACGCTTTGCGCATAGCCCTGCGCGGCGAATCCCCTAGCGTAGTGGTCGAGGACGGCGGCATAATCGGCACGCCCTTCGTAGCGCACCGTGATCTCGCGACCATCGCGATGCCAGTGCGAACGCGCCAGGCCCGGATAGCGAGCCACCGGGCCGATGTCGGTGCCCGACACATCGCGCGGCGGCGGTTCGGGTTTGAGTGCCGGCACCAGTTCGCCCAGCGTCTCGCGGGCGCCCGGAACGGCCTGCTCGACCTGCGCAACGACAGCACGGGCGGCATCCGGCGCGCCTTCGGCGAGCGATTTGCCCTGGCCCCACAGCCAGCCGAAGAGCGCAAGCGCGGCCCAGGCCGACATGACCAAGAGCGCCATCAGGCCGACGGCAATGGCCAGCCAGGTGCCGCGGCGAATCGGGAAAAGGCGCGGGGCGAACTGCGAGGCCATGATCAGCAAGCCACCCTTGCTCACGGCTGCTCCGCGGGGGCGGGATTCGCGTGGTCAGGGTTGGGCTGCCGAGTGGCGAGGTGGTGACGCCGCGCGATGCGGCGGTCCAGGGTGCGGCCGGTGCGTTCGGCGGCGCGGTCGATGGCGACATAGAGGTCGGTTTCGGTGTCATCGATGGCGATGGTGGATGCTCCCTTCAGGCGTACTTCGATGCCGCAGCGCTTGTCGATCCCACCCCTTGGCCCATTGACATCGGAAAGCCGCACCACGATGCGCGAGACGATGTCGCGGCCGTGATTGAGGGCATACGCCAGGCGTTTGGCGACGTGATCGCGCAGGCCTTCGGTCAGGGCAAAGTCGTTGGCATGGATCTGGATGTGCATGTGATTCCCCATTCGTAGCAAGGTATTCAGAGTATGGGGATGATGACTGTTCGTTACAAACAGATAATAATTAGCGATATAGTCGAAAAAGACGAACAAAGGAAAAGCCCCATGCTGAATTACAAACACCTGCATTACTTCGTCAGCGTTGCCCGCGAGGGCGGCATCATCCGCGCCTCGGAGCGGCTGCATCTGGCACCGCAGACCCTCTCGGGCCAGATCTCGCAATTCGAGGAGCGGATCGGCGTGGCGCTTTTCAACCGCACCGGCCGCCGCATGGAGCTGACCCCCGCGGGGAAACTGGCCCTGTCTTACGCCGAGGAAATATTCCAGACCGGTGCGGAACTGGAGGACATGCTGCGCCACGGTGGCGAGGAGCGCTTCGTCACCTTTCGGGTCGGCATTGCCGACGTGGTGCCCAAGTTCGTCGCCTACCGGTTGCTGGCGCCGGTACTGGAACTGCCGGAGTCGGTGCGCCTGGTCTGCCAGGAGGACCGGCTGGAACGCCTGCTGGCCGAGATGGCGATCCATCGCCTCGACATGGTGCTGGCCGATCGTCCGATGCCGCCCGGGACCGAGATCAAGGGCTACAGCCACCCGCTGGGAGAATCGGGGGTGGCTTTCATGGCAGCGCCGGCACTCGCCGAAAAACTGAAAGATCGCTTCCCCGGCAGTCTTGAGGGTGAGTCGCTGCTGTTGCCCGGCAAGGACAGCGCCTTGCATGGTTCCCTGCCGCGCTGGCTGGATCGGCAGGGCGTCCGGATGCAAATCGTCGGCGAGTTCGACGACAGTGCCCTGATGAAGGCCTTCGGTGAAGGCGGGGCGGGCGTGTTTCCCGCCGCCATCGCCAGCCTGCCCGATGTCGTGGCCCACTACCGGGTCGAGCAGGTCGGGGCGACCGAGGACATTCGCGAACGCTTCTTCCTGATTTCCCCGGAACGGCGCCTGTCCCACCCGGCCGCGCGCGCGGTCAGCGAACATGCCCACGCCGGCCTGTTTGCCGGGGCCAACTGAGCCGGAGGTCGGCGAGCCCCGGTGCACGCAGATGCTTGGCCGCGCGGCAATGCCGGGCAGCGCGAAGGTGCCGCCGCGGTGTAGCTCAGCTTTCCGTGAGCAACGCCGAGTGCTTGTCCCGCGCCAGTGGATGGGGAACGGAAAGCGAATGGCGACTCGTGACGTTTCTGGTCGTTTTCACGTCAGTCATCCGGGCTCGGGATTCTGGCACGCCGGGTGTTGGCGGCGCTGTGTCGTCACGGGGCCGGCAGGTGCATCAGAAACGCGTGCTTATGGTCAGGCGGGCATTGCGCGGTGCGCCCGGACTGATGTTGTTGTCGTTGTGCGCCGTCGGATAGTATTTTTTGTCGAACAGGTTTTCGACATTCAGCGCCAGCCGCGTCCTGCCGTCGGCGAAGGCGTAGTAGATCGCGCCGTCGGTGCGGGTGAAGGCCGGCAGTGTCACGGTGTTGCTGGTCGAGGTATAGGCGTCCGACTGGTGAATCACACCGAGGCCCGCGCTCCAGCCGCCGCCCAGCGCGAACTTGTTCCACACCGAAAGCTTGCCCTGCGGCACCAGGCCGACGCGGCGCCCGGCGGGGACCGTGGTTCCCGCGAGGATGCGGCCGTCGAGGTTGGCGTAGCCGGCGACGATCTCCCAGTGCTTCATGATTTCGCCCTGCAACTCGAGTTCCACGCCGTCCGTGCGCTGCTTTCCGGTACGGATCAGCAATGCGGCGTTGGCCGGATCGACAACCTTGACGTCGTCGCGATCGGTGCGGAACACGGCGCCTGACAGGGTCAGTTTCGGCAGCAGGTCCCACCTTACGCCGGCCTCGTAGTTCTTGGCCGTCTCCGGCGCCATGTCGGCGGTGTTGGCGGCCAGGCTCAATTGCTCGCCGGAAGGCAGGAAGGCCGAGCTGTAGGAGACGTACCAGGTCGTGTTCGCGGTCGGCGCCCAGGTCAGGCCGAGGCGCGGGCTGAAGGCATTGTCGGTGCGCGAAAGGTCGGTCGCGGCGACCAGCGTGCGGCGATCGTCGAAACGGGTCTTGAAATGGTCATAGCGCAGGCCGGCAAGCAGCTTCCACTCTTTGTTCAGTGCAATGTGGTCCTGTACATACACGGCGGCCAGGTCGCCCCTGGTCGCATTGTCGGCAGATGCGCCGGCGGCACGAAAATCGGTGGCGGTTGCCAGCGGTGCGCCGGCGGCGACATTGAGGAAGGTGGAGGCACCGAAGAAGCCGTTCTTGCGCACGCTGCTGCTGCCCTGATGGCCGAGTTCAAGGCCGGCGAGAAGGGTGTGCTCGAAGCCTCCGGCATTGAACCTGGTCGTCAGGTCGGTCTGGTTAAAGACGTTGCTGCGCCTGTCGGTGTTGTTGTAGGCCTCGATGCGCACCAGGCCGGCGGCAGTGACGGCGCCGTTGGCATAGACGTTCTGGTAGAACTTGTCGTAGTGGGTAACGCGGAAATGGTTCTTGATCTGGGTGCCGCTATCGAGATCGTGTTCCAGCACGGCGGAGACACCGTTGACTGTGGAACGGGCCTCGCTTTGGGCGGCATTGCCGAAAAAGGTTGCCGCATCGGTGTCGAAGGGTCGCAGCGTGGTGGCCGCAGCGGGGATGCCGCGGTCGGCGGTGCGTTCGTCGCGGGCGTGCTCGAAGCCCAGCGTCAGCGTGGTCCGCGGCGACACCAGCACGGTCACCGTGGGGTTCGCCGCATGGCGTTCGAGGTCGACGCCATTGCGGAAGCCCTTGCCCTTTTCGGCCACGGCATTGAGCCGCCAGGCGGTCGTGTCGCTGGCCTTCTCCCCCAGATCCACGCTGCCACGAAGGCGACCGTCGCTGCTCAGCCCGATGCCGGCTTCGCCGACATGGCCGAATTGCGGCTTCTTCGCCACGCGATTGATGACGCCCCCGGCGCCGCCGCGACCGAAAGCCATGCCGCCGGGCCCCTTGAGGACCTCGACGCGCTCGAGGTTGTAGAGGTCGCGAAAGATCTGCATGTCATCGCGTACACCGTCGACGAAAAAGTCGGCGGTCGTGTTGATGCCGCGCAACATCACCTGGTCGCGGTTGCCCTCACCCTGCGCGCCGTGGGCGCCCGGTACATAGCGCAGGACATCGGCGATGCCTTGCATGGCCTGGTCCTTGATCAGCGCTTCCGTTATCACGCTGACCGAGGCGGGCACTTCCTTGAGGGGCATGTCGGTCTTGCTGAAGGTCGCCGAGCGCGTGGCCCGGTAGCCGGTGACGGGGCCGTCGGCCCGCTCGTTCTGATCCTGTACCGTGACTTGTTGCAGGGTCGTGTCGGCGGCGTGAAGCTGTCCGCTGGTGGCGAGGGTGCCGAGGGCGGTGAGGACCACAATGGCGATCGGTTTGCTGCGGGTCGGGAACGACATGGGCAATTTCTCTCTTCAAAAAGTGGCTGGCTGGGAGAAATCGCCTGGCTTGCCGATGGGTGAAATGGTTTTGGCGATGTGGCTACTTTGTTCGTGAAGCATCCGTAACCGGGCTTGTAACAAACGCTATCCGGGTCAGTCCGGCGCGAGCCGAAGCCGACATGACGTCGGCGACTTTTTCGTAGGGCGTCGTGCGCTCCGCGCGCAGGTGCAACTCTGGTTGCGGCGAGAGTGCAGCGGCGTTGCGCAGCTTCTGTTCCAGCACGGGGGCGGCGATGACTTCGCCGTTCCAGTACACCAGGCCCGCGCCGTCGATGGCGACCTGCACGTTGTCGGGTTTGGTCAGGTTGGCGCTGGACGAGGCCTTGGGCAGGTCGACCTTCACCGCGTGCGTCAGCAACGGCGCGGTGACGATGAAGATCACCAGCAGTACCAGCATGACGTCGATCAGCGGAATCATGTTGATCTCGGCCAGCGCTTCGTTGCCGTCGTCGTCGTTGAGTGAGGCGAAACTCATGGCGTGCTCCTTTTCAAGTCACGGCACGTGCGGCGACGCGGGCGATGATGCGCTCCGAGGTGGCGGCAACGTCGGCCTGTTGCGGTGCGCTCTTGAGGCCGGTGGCGAGGAAGTTGAACAAGTCGTGGGCGAATGAATTGAGTTCCGCCAGGGTGTTGCGGTTGGCGCGGGCGAAGGCGTTGTAGGCCACTGCCGCCGGGATCGCCACGGCGAGGCCGACGGCGGTCATGATCAGCGCCTCGCCGACGGGGCCGGCAACCTTGTCCAGCGTACCTTGGCCGCTCATGCCGATCGCCATCAGCGCGTGGTAAATGCCCCATACGGTGCCGAACAGGCCGACGAAGGGTGCGGAGGACGCTACCGTGGCGAGGAAGGTCTGGCCGTATTCGAGGCGCGACTTGTCCTGGGCGATGGCGCGCTTCAGCGCCCGGGTGAGGAATTCGTCGGGCGTGCCGGCATCGACCAGGCCGCGCGTCTCGCGCCCGGCCTTGTGCTGCTCGATCGCGGTGAAGCCGTGATGCACCAAGTGAGAGAAGGCTTCGGTGACTCCGGTCTGGCGCAGGTGGCGCGCCACGGCGTCGAGGCTGGGGGCGGCCCAGAAGGCAGCGAGGAACTCGACACTTTTCTTCTGCGAGCGGATCGCCTGGGCGCCCTTGGTGACGATCAGGTACCAAGTGCCGACCGACATGATCAGCATCAGGGCGAGGATGAAGCGCGCGATGCCATCCGAGTTGGCGAGGAAATGGCCGAAGCCCAGCGAGTTTTCCATGGTCAGTCCTTCAGGGTAAATGCGATGGGAACCAGCACCCAGGCGGCAATGGGGTCCTTGCCGAGTCTGGCGGGAACGAACTTCCAGCGGCGCACGGTGTCCAGCGCCGACTGGTCGAGGCGCGACGAGCCGCTCGATGCCTGCAGCTGCACTTCGCTGGCGCTGCCGTCGGCGGCGACATGCACGCGCAGCGTGACGCGGCCCTGCTCGTTGAGGCGGCGCGAGATGGCCGGATAGTTTGGCTTTGGGTTGTCGAGGTAGTCGGCGTCGAAGCGCGGCTGGGTCGGCGCTGCCACCGGCGCCGCGACCGCCGGGGTAGCGGCTGCGGGAGTCGGCGCTGGCGCCACGGCGATCGGGGTCGGTGCCGGCGCATCGGCCGCTGCGGCAAGCTGGACCGGCTGCGGCAGCGGAGTCGGGCGCCGCTCCACGGGCTTCGGTTTGGGCGGCACGATTTCCGGCTGCGGCCTGGGTTCGGGCGACGGCGGCAGCAGGCTGACGCTGAGCACTGCGAGCGGCGTGGGCAAGGTGATCACGTTCAGGCGCACCAGGCCGGCGAGGACCAGCAGGTGCACCGCGACAACCATGCCGAGGCCGAGCGGCGACAGGCGCGGCCGGGCGGTCTGGTCGAAGGCTCCGGCGTACATGGTCAGTTCGAGATCCGGATGACCTGGTCAGCCGGTCCCGCGTTCACCAGCGCCGAAAGGCTGCGCGCAAAACTGCCGACGCCGGGCGACTGGACGAAGACGCAGGGCTTGCCCAATTTTTTGCAGGCTTCCTTCAGGCGCCAGTAGGCGGCGTGCGAGACGCAGGCGGTCTGGCAGACCACGGCGTCGGCATTGGCGATCGCGGCGTCGATGCGATGCAGGTGTTCTTCCTGTCCACCGTCGTGGTGCAGGAAGCGTCCGCCGCGTTGCTCGACCAGCTTGCGGTAGCCATCGACCAGGCCGCTGCGGCCGCCGACGCAAAGCACGCAGCGGCCTTCCAGTGCGGCGCCGGGCGGGCAGTCGCGACCGCAGGAGGAGGCCGGGTCGCCGGTGGCTTCGGTGGCAGCGAGTACCGTGTGCGCCTTGTTCAGCTCGATCTCAAGCTGCGCGGCGCGGCGAGCGTTGGCGGCGTTCCATTCCTCCAGGGCTTCGGCGCGCGCCGCCAGCATCGCGGCCCGTTGCTGAACGGAGGCGTAGTCCTTGCGCTCGCGCGCGGCGCCGGCCAGTTCGCGTTCCAGCGCGGTGACGCGCGCGGCTTGCTGTTCGCTTGCCGCGAGCTTGCGACGCAGCGCGGCAAGCTCGTCCGCGTGGGCGCGCCGTTCGTCCTCCATGCCGCGACGCAGCGCGTCGAGTTCCTGTCTCAGGGCCTGTGCCGCGCCCTTGTAGCGTTCGAGCTGGCGCAGGTCGGCGCGCACGCTGGTGCCGACCTGGTGCGAGAGCATGTGGATGTCGCCGTGGATGTCACGGCCAAGGTCGTCGTCCATCGCCGGATGAGTCCAGGCGGCCCACAGTGCGCCGGGAATGTCATCGCCACTTGCCAGCGCTTCGCGCCAAAGGAAGGCGACTGCCGCAGCGTCGGCGGCCGGGGCGTAGCGGGCCACGGCGCGGGAATGGCGCTTGTCGAGGAAGTGCTGGATGGCCTCGCTCAGGGCGCTGCGCTCTGCGCAATAGCCGACTACCACGGTGTGCAGGCTGTAGTCGGTCATCTTGCTGACGTCGTAGCCGGAGTGAGGCGCCAGTTTTCGCATTTCGGCGACCGGCAGGCAGGTGCCAATCAGCGCACAGTGGTAGGCATGCGCCAATTCCCACAGCTTGCGGCGACGTCCCGGGCGCGCCATGGGAACCTCGTCGGGCGCGCACAGGCAGCGCGGCCCGCCGGGAAATGCGCTGCTGATCATCTGCGCCAGCGTTCCGGCGGGGGAGGGGGATTCGCAAGCTGCCAGCATCATGGTCAAGCTCCAAAGAGGACTCGCGGTTCTTTGGCTGGCTTGCCGGACGGCGCCGGCTGGCTGGCTGGTTGCAATGGCGGCGGCAGAATGGCCGCCGCGTGCTGCGGGTGCGTCAGGAGCCGGACGGCGCTCCCATTTGCGTTTGCAGGTAATTCTGGATGCCAACCTTCTCGATCAGTTCGATCTGGGTTTCGAGGTAGTCGATGTGTTCCTCGGTGTCTTCCAGGATGTCGCCGAGGATATCGCGCGAGACGTAGTCATTGACGCTTTCGCAGTAGGTGATCGCAGCCTTGGTGTCGGCGTGGGCGCCGCGTTCCAGGGTCAGGTCGCCGGCCAGGCATTCGGGCACGTTTTCGCCGATGTTCAGCTTGTTCAGCGCCTGCAGGTTGGGCAGACCTTCGAGGAACAGCACGCGTTCGATCAGCTTGTCGGCATGGTGCATCTCCTCGATCGATTCCTCGTACTCGTGCTTGCCCAGCGCGGCGAAGCCCCAGTTCTTGTACATGCGCGCATGCAGGAAATACTGGTTGATCGCGGTCAGTTCATTGACCAGGCATTTGTTGAGGAGCTGGATGACCTTCTTGTCGCCTTTCATGGTGTTCTCCTGATCAGGCTGTCGCCAGCTGCTGGCCGGCGGGGGTGGTTCGATGGGGCGCGTGGGCATGCAGCGAGCTCTTCAGCGCGTTGCGCGCACAATCGTTGCAACGGCCGCAGCAGGCGCCGACCCCCAGTTGCTCGCGCAATTCTCGCAGACTACCGCAGCCTTCGGCGACGGCGCTGCGGATATCGCGTTCGGTTACCGCATTGCAGATGCAGACGTACATGGTGGCTCCAGGTCTATTTGGTGAGGATCAGCTTGCCCTGCCGGGTGCGGCGCAGGCGGTAGGTTTCGTCGCCGTGGGCGATCAGGACTTCGTCCCGCTTGCCGAACAGCGTCGAGCTTTCCAGCAGGGATGCGTTCCCTGTCGGGAGGTGCTGGCGTTCAGGCGTGCTGCTTGGCAACTGGGGCGAGGATTTCATGAGTTCTTCGTCGTGATGAATCGTATTGAGAATGATTCTCATTGATATGGACCGCTTTGTCAACAGGGAAATGCCGCTCGTACCTGTGGACCGTGGTTCATTCCACGAAGGATTTCGTCAGGAAGGCGAAACCTTGGCGACGGTATAATTCAGGCTTTAGCTAAAAGGAGCTGGCCGTGGGTCTCGATCGCGTTCCGTCTGGCAAGGATTTGCCCAATGATTTCAATGTGGTTATCGAGATATCGATGCACTCGGAACCGATCAAGTACGAAGTCGACAAGGAGTCGGGCGCTATCTTCGTCGATCGTTTCATGTCGACCGCGATGCACTATCCCTGCAACTACGGTTACATCCCGCACACCATTTCCGGCGACGGCGACCCTGTGGATGTGCTGGTGCTGTCGCAATTCGCCCTGCCGCCCGGCGTCGTGGTGCGCTGCCGCCCGATCGGCATGCTGAAGATGACCGACGAGGCCGGCGAGGATGCCAAGCTGCTGGCGGTGCCGGTGGACAAGTTGACGCCGATGTACCACAGCGTGTCCAGTCCACGCGACCTGCCGCAACTGGTGCTCGACCAGATCTCGCATTTCTTCGCCCACTACAAGGACCTGGAGCCCGGCAAGTTCGTCAAGATCAACGGCTGGGTCAATGTCGAGGAAGCGAAGAAGGAAATCATGGACGGTGTCGCCGCCTACGAGGCCGCCAAGGAAAAGCCGGCGTACTGACGCGAGCATCCGGCCAGCGAAGCCCGCCGCAAGGCGGGCTTTTTTGTATCCGCTATAGTTGTGTCCCGTTTCCCTTGGCCGGGAACCGCATCCCAGGATAGCCCATGACCCGCCTGCGCATCGCCGTCGCCCAGTTCAACGCCGTCCTCGGCGACCTGGCCGGCAATTCAGCCCGCATACTGGAGTTCGCGCAGCGCGCCCGCGAGGCGGGCGCGCAGGTGCTGCTGACGCCGGAACTGGCGCTTTGCGGCTACCCGCCGGAAGACCTGCTGATGCGGCCGGATTTCTATCGGGCTTGCGCGGCGCAGGTCGAAGTGCTCGCCCGCGCCGCGCCGCTGCCCATCGTGCTCGGCTATCCGGAGCAGTCCGGCAGCCGCCGCTACAACGCGGCGGCCCTGCTCGAGGGCGGCGCGGTGCGCGCCAATTACCGCAAGCATCGCCTGCCGAATTACGAGGTGTTCGACGAGGAGCGCTATTTCGAGGCGGGCAGCGAGGCCTGCGTGGTGGACATCAACGGCGTCCACTGCGGGCTGGCGATCTGCGCCGACGTCTGGGAGTACGGCGCCGCCGAGGCCGCGGCGCTGGCCGGCGCGGAACTGATGCTGACGCTGAACGCCTCGCCCTTCCACATGAACAAGCAGGCGCGGCGCTACGAGGTGCTGCGCGACCGGGTGGCGGCGACCGGCAAGCCGGTGATCTACGCCAACCTGGTCGGCGGCCAGGACGAACTGGTGTTCGACGGCGCATCCTTCGCGCTCGACGGGCAGGGCCGCCTGACCCACCAGTCGCCGGCCTTTGTCGAGGACCTGGCGATCATCGACTACGCCGACGGCCACCTGTTGCCGGGCAGGATGGTCGAAGCACCGACGGTTGAAGCGGAAGTGTATTCGGCGCTGAAACTGGGCGTGGCCGATTACCTCGGCAAGAACGGCTTTCCCGGCGCCATCCTCGGCCTGTCCGGCGGCATCGATTCGGCCCTGACGCTGGCCATTGCCGCCGACGCCCTCGGCCCAGACAGGGTGCGTGCCGTGATGATGCCATCGCCATGGACGGCGCAGATGAGCCTCGACGATTCGCGCGAAATGGTCAGGCGGCTCGGCGTGCAATACGACGAGATCCCTATTGCCGCCGCGATGGAGCAATTCGCCGTGTTGCTGGCGCCGACTTTTGCGGCCCTGGGCGCAAAGCCGGCGTGGGATACCACCGACGAGAACCTCCAGGCACGCATTCGCGGCATGCTGCTGATGGCGCTCTCCAACCGCACCGGGCGCATCGTGCTGACCACCGGCAACAAGAGCGAGATGGCGGTCGGCTACGCCACCCTCTATGGCGACATGGCCGGCGGTTTCGCGGTGATCAAGGACGTGTTCAAGACCTTCGTCTATCGCCTGTCGGAGTATCGCAACACGGTTTCGGACGCCATCCCGCGCAACATCATCACGCGCGCGCCGTCGGCCGAACTCAAGCCCGGCCAGACCGACCAGGACACGCTGCCGCCCTACGCGGTGCTCGACGCCATCATCGAGGCCTACATGGAGCGCGACCAAAGCCCGCGCCAGATAATCGCCGCGGGCTACGCCGAAGCCGACGTGCGCAAGGTGGTCGGCATGCTCAAGAAGAACGAATACAAGCGGCGTCAGTCGCCGGTCGGAATCCGCGTCACGCAACGCGGATTCGGCAAGGACTGGCGCTATCCGATAACATCGGCTTACGCCGACGAATGGTGAACCATCCCCCCGGCCTCCTTCCCTGTGGAAGGGGGTGACGGCGACTCAGCCGCGGGGCGGCTTCGAATTGTTGACAAAGAGGAATCGGGAAATGAAGAAGATTGAAGCCATCATCAAGCCGTTCAAACTCGACGAAGTGCGCGAAGCGCTGTCGGATGTCGGCGTCACCGGACTGACCGTGACCGAGGTCAAGGGCTTCGGCCGGCAGAAGGGCCACACCGAGTTGTACCGCGGCGCCGAGTACGTGGTCGACTTCCTGCCCAAGATCAAGATCGAGATCGTGGTCGCCGACGAAACCGTGGAACCCGCGATCGAAGCCATCATCAAGGCGGCGCGCACCGGCAAGATCGGCGACGGCAAGATTTTCGTTTCTTCGGTGGAACAGGTGGTGCGGATCAGGACTGGCGAAGCGAACGAAGCAGCGATTTAGTCGCTGCTTCGTTCGCTTCGCCTGCGGCAAACTGGTTAGCTATCCCCCCGCCCCCTTTCCGGGAAAGGGGGTGACCGAGTTGGCTCGCTACGCTCGATTATTTCTTCGAGCCGTCGATGAACGGCAGCAGCCTGTCACCCGTTTCGCGGAGTCGTTCCAGGCTGTGGTATAGAAGCAGCAGCAGCAGTTTGCTGCCCAGCGAGGGTTCCAATAGCAGGATGTCGTAGACCGTGTCGCGGGTCAGAACGGCGAAATCCGTCGGTACGCGGGCGACACAAGTGGCAAACTTTGGCTTGCCGTCGATGATCGACATCTCCCCGAACGTGGCACCCGGTCCGATCACCGACAGGAGCTTTTGCTGTCCGTCGGCGTCCTGTTTGAGTACCGAAACTTCGCCGGTAAGCACGATGCAAAGGAAGTCGCCGTCTTCGTTTTCCCTTGCGATGATCTCGCCGCGCTTGGCACAAAAGCACTCCATCTTGGAGCAGAGGCGCGAAATCTCACCTCGGCTCAACTCCTGGAACAGTGAAATCCGGTCGACGAGTTCGAAAATTTCTTCCTCGTACCGGGATCCGTTACCAAGATGGACCAAGCCCTCCAACTCAGGCAACAAAGGCCGCCTAAGGTTGAATCCGACGACTTCGGCTACAGCGTTTTCGCTCATGGACTTGGTTGACTAGTAGACACATTAAATATTCTTGCTTGCAGCTTGCGATTCTCCTCCGATGCGATGCGGCGTCAACGGCCCGTTCGGACTAACGAGCGAGGGAAAAAGGCATGGCCCAACGAGACTTCGATGCGTGGTTTCGGCCGACGGGGGAGATTCTGGCGCTATTCCTTAAGGCTTACAAGGGCATTGTAGGCCGGGCTGGTGCCGTGCCGTACCCGGCGTGTCATCGGAAGCCTCCCGTAGACTCACCTCGGGGCGGCGAGCAGCACCATTGCCGCGCCGGCGCCGCCTTCGATGGTGCGTGCCTGGCAGAACGCCAGCACTTCCCGACGCTGGCTGAGCCAGCTCAGCACGAGTTTCTTCAGCACCGGTTCGCGCCCCGGTGACCCCATGCCCTTGCCGTGCACCACGCGTACGCAGCGCAGTCCGCGGCGATGGCATTCGTGCAGAAATTCGGAAACGGCGCGACGTGCCTCATCGCGGTTCATGCCGTGCAAGTCGAGCTTGGCCTGCACCACCCAGCGGCCGCGGCGCAGGTCGCGCAGCACCGCGCGCTGCAGGCCGGGGCGGGCCCAGGCGGCCTGGTCGCCGCCTTCGAGTTGCAGGTCCAGCAGGTCGGAGCCGTCGATCGCTTCGCGCAGTAAGGCCGCTTCGTCCTGCCGCGAGTGGCGCGGGATCGCCGGTGGCAGGGGCGGTTCGTGCTCCACCCGGTCCCAGGTGATGGGCTGCGCGTCGGCCACCGCGGCGCGAAATGCCGCGCGGTCCTCCTCCTCGGCGGGGGGCGACCGCTGCCGCACGGGATCAGCCGCCCAGATTGTCGAGGTAGCGTTCGGCGTCCAGCGCCGCCATGCAGCCGGTGCCGGCGCTGGTCACCGCCTGGCGGTAGATGTGGTCCTGCACGTCGCCCGCGGCGAACACGCCGGGGACGCTGGTCGCAGTGGCATTGCCGTTGCGTCCGCCCTCGGTGACGATGTAGCCGCCTTCCATCGCCAGTTGACCGGCGAAGATGTCGGTGTTGGGCTTGTGGCCGATGGCGATGAAGACGCCCATCAGCGCGATGTCCTCGGTCGCACCGGTCTGCGCGTGCTTGACGCGCATGCCGGTGACGCCGGTCTTGTCGCCCAGCACCTCGTCCAGCGTGTGGTTCCACTTGATGGTGACCTTGCCGGTCTTTTCCTTCTCGAACAACTTGTCCTGCATGATCTTTTCGGCGCGGAACTTGTCGCGGCGATGCACCACGGTGACGTGGCTGGCGATGTTGGCCAGGTACAACGCTTCCTCGACTGCGGTGTTGCCGCCGCCGATGACGGCCACCGGTTGGTTCTTGTAGAAGAATCCGTCGCAGGTGGCGCAGGCGGAGACGCCCTTGCCGGAGAACTTTTCCTCGGAGGGCAGGCCGAGGTATTGCGCCGAGGCGCCGGTGGCGATGATCAGGGCGTCGCAGGTGTATTCGCCGGCGTCGCCGATCAGGCGCATCGGCTTTTCGGCCAGCTTCACGGTATGGATGTGGTCGAAGATCATCTCGGTGTTGAAACGCGCGGCGTGCTTCTCGAAGCGAGCCATCAGGTCCGGGCCTTGCACGCCATCGGCGTCGGCCGGCCAGTTGTCCACCTCGGTGGTGGTCATCAGCTGGCCGCCTTGCGCCATGCCGGTGATGAGCACCGGATTGAGGTTGGCGCGGGCGGCATAGACGGCGGCGGAGTAGCCGGCGGGGCCGGAACCGAGGATCAGCAGGCGAACGTGGCGGGAACTCATGGCGGCAACTTTCCGGAATGAACGAGCGGGGAATTATAGGTCCCTGCATTCCGCGGGGACGGTATCCCGGCGATATAGATGGACCGCAGGCCGGCGTTTTCAAGCGCCGCCGGCCAGGGGTCAGCGCCAGCGGTTGATCGCGTCGCGGGTTTCCAGCGCTACCTTGCGCGCGGCGGCGGCGTAATCCTCGCCCTTCCCGGCATAGAGGATGGCGCGCGAGGAATTGATCATCAGGCCGGCTCCCGCGGCGGTCTTGCCGGCCATGACGGTGGCTTCGATGTCGCCGCCTTGGGCGCCGATGCCGGGCACCAGCAACGGCATCTCGCCGACGATCTCGCGCACGCGGGCGATCTCTCCGGGGAATGTGGCGCCGACGACGAGGGCGCACTGGCCCGTGATGTTCCATTCACCGGCCACCAGGTGCGCGACATGCTCGAAAATCGCCGTCTCGCCAGCGCCGACTTTTGCCTTGAGGAACTGCAGGTCGCTGCCACCCGGATTGGAAGTCCGGCAGAGCAGGATCACGCCCTTGTCCTTGTAAGCCAGCCAGGGCTCGACCGAATCGCGGCCCATATAGGGATTCACCGTCACGGCGTCCGCCCGGTAGCGCTCGAAGGCCTCGATCGCGTACTGCTCGGCGGTGCTGCCGATATCGCCGCGCTTGGCGTCGAGGATCACCGGCACGCCGGGGTGCCTTTCGTGGATGTGGGCGATCAGCGCTTCGAGCTGGTCCTCGGCGCGGCGCGCGGCGAAGTAGGCGATCTGCGGCTTGAAGGCGCAGGCCAGGTCCGCCGTGGCGTCGGCGATCTCGCTGCAGAAGCGGAAGATCGCGTCGGGCGCGTCCTTGAGGTGGGCGGGAAATTTCGCCGGGTCGGGATCGAGTCCGACGCAGAGCAGCGAGTTGTTGGTCTTCCAGGCGGCGGCGAGCGATTGGGTGAAGGTCATGGTCTGCGTTCCTGAGGGTAAGGACGGCGCCACAGCGGGGCCAGCAGCACGAGGCCGAGCAGCGGCCCTGGCAACAGCCACCAGGCGATTTTGGCGCCCCATTGTTCCACATGGGCGGTGGCGAGGTGTATCGAGACCAGCGTGATGGCGAAACCGATGCTGTTCTGGATCGCCAGCGCGCTGCCGACGTCCTGCGGCGGGCAGGCGCGCGCCGAGAGTGCGGAGAACTGCGGTGAATCGGCGACCACGGCGAAGCCCCAGAGCAGCAGCAGCGCCAGCAGCACTGGCGCCGGGGCGGAGGCGGCGAAGGGGAACAGCAGGCAGCAGGCGGCCGACGCGGCCAGCGCCCAGGCCGCGACGCGCGCACCGCCGATGGAGAGGCCCAGCTGCCCGCCGGCGAAGCAGCCCAGCCCACCGCTGCCGATCACGGTGAAGGCCAGCAGCGGGGTGCCCCAAGCCGGATCGAGCCCCAGCTGCGCCGGCAGCCCGGTCACCGCCAGCAGCAGCGGCACCAGCGTCCAGAAGGCATACAACTCCCACATGTGGCCGAAGTAGCCACCGGCGGCGGCACGGAAATCGGCGATGGAAAACGCGTGCAGCACGTGGCCGAAGGCGATGCGCTGGCCCTTGCCGCGCAATTTGAGGTGCGGCCCGTCGCCGAGACGGAAGATCATCAGCGCGGCGACCACGGCCAGCAGCGAGGACGCCAGCACCACGTACTGCCATGGCCAGTTGCCGCCCAGCGCTCGCAGGCCGTGGGGCAGGGCGGTGCCCAGCGTCAGCATGCCGACCAGCCAGGCCAGCACCTGTCCCGCGCGGTCGGGCGCCCAGCCCACCACCAGTTTCATGCCCAGCGGATAAATGCCGGCCAGCGCGAGGCCGACGCAGAAGCGGTACGCCAGCGCCTGCTCCAGGTTGGCGGCGAACAGCGCGAAAGCGGCGTTGGCGGCGGCGCCGGCCAGGGCGCTGGCGGCGACGATGCGGCTCGCCGGGTAGCGGTCGGCCAGGCCGCTGATGGCGGCGCCCAGCGTGCCGAGAATGAAGCCGAGCTGCACTGCATTGGTCAGGCTGCCGATCTCGGCGTTGCCCAGGCCCCAGTCCCGCGCCAGGTCAGGCGCCGCGGCATTGGCGGAAAACCACAGCGAGGTGCCCAGCAACTGGGCGACCACCACGACGGCCAGCGCGCGGTTCTCCCGGCCCCGGTCGGCGGCGGTGGCGTTCGTCCCGGCTATTTGCCCTTGCTCCAGGAATCCTTCAGCGTCACGGCGCGGTTGAACACAGGCGCGCCGGGCTTCGAATCGACGCGGTCGGCGACGAAGTAGCCGTGGCGCTCGAACTGGAAGCGCTCCTCGGCCGCGGCGCCCTTCAATGCCGCCTCGAGTTGCGCGGCGATCACCCGCTTCGATGCCGGGTTGAGGTCGGCGATGAAGTCGCGGTCGCCGCTGCCCGGCGCTTCGACGGCGAACAGGCGGTCGTAAAGGCGCACTTCGGCGGCATAGGCATGCCTGGCCGAGACCCAGTGGATGTTGCCCTTGACCTTGTAGGTGTCGGACCCCGGCGTGCCGGATTTCGAATCGGCGAAGTAGTTGCAATGCACGGCGGTGATGTTGCCGGCATCATCCTTGTCGCAACCGGTGCACTCGACGACGAAGCCATAGCGCAGGCGCACCTTGTTGCCGGGGAAGAGGCGGAAGTAGCCCTTGCTCGGTGCCTCCATGAAGTCTTCGCGCTCGATCCAGAGTTCCTTGGAGAATGGCACCGGCCGCTTGCCCCAGTCGGGCTTCTGCGGATGGTTGGGGGCGAGGCATTCCTCTTCCTGGCCCTCCGGATAATTGTCGATGACCAGTTTCACCGGATCGAGCACGGCGATGCGGCGCGGCGCGGTCTCGTTGAGGTGTTCGCGCTGGCATTCCTCCAGCACGCTGATGTCGATCCAGGAATCCGACTTGGTGACGCCGATCATTTCGCTGAAGGCGCGGAAGCCCTCCGCCGTGAAGCCGCGGCGGCGCGCGCCGACCAGGGTCGGCAGGCGCGGATCGTCCCAGCCATCGACGTGCTTTTCCTCGACCAGCTGGATCAGCTTGCGCTTGGACAGCACGACATAAGAGAGGTTGAGGCGCGCGAACTCGAACTGCTGCGGCAGGGGAGTATTGACGCAACCGAGTTCCGCCAGCCGCGCCAGCAGCCAGTCGTAGAAGGGCCGCTGGTCCTCGAACTCCAGGGTGCAGATCGAATGCGTGATGTTCTCCAGCGCGTCCTCGATCGGGTGCGCGTAGGTATACATCGGATAGATGCACCAGGCATCACCCGTGTTGTGGTGCGTCGCGTGGCGGATGCGGTAAATCGCCGGGTCGCGCAGGTTGATGTTGCCCGAGGCCATGTCGATCTTCGCCCGCAGCACGTGGGTGCCGTCGGCGAACTCGCCGCCGCGCATGGCGCGGAACAGCGCCAGGTTCTCGGCCGGCGTACGCCCGCGGTAGGGCGAGTTGCGGCCGCCCTCGGTCAGCGTGCCGCGGCTGGCGCGCATTTCGTCGGCCGTCTGCGAATCGACGTAGGCGTGGCCGGCCTCGATCAGCTTCTCGGCGAACTGGTACATCCACTCGAAGTAGTCGGACGCCAGGTACTGGTTGGTTTCGTCGCCGAATCGCCAGTCGAAGCCCAGCCAGCGCACCGCGTCGATGATGGCATCGACATACTCCTGCTCTTCCTTCTCCGGGTTGGTGTCGTCGAAGCGCAGGTGGCAGGCGCCCTGGTAGTCCAGCGCCAGGCCGAAATTCAGGCAGATCGACTTGGCATGGCCGAAGTGCAGGTAGCCGTTGGGCTCCGGCGGGAAGCGGGTGCGGATTTTCGCCGTGTCCAGTTTTGGCTCCGTGCCGTCGGCGCCGACTTCTTGCGCCGCGGCAGGGCCGGGCTGCCCGCTCCAGCGCCGGGACGCGTACTTGCCGGCCTTGAGGTCGGCATCGATGATGTGGCGGATGAAGTTGGCTACCCGCGCGCTGGCGCCGGGTGCGGTATCCACGGGGATCGAGACTTTGGTGTCGGTTTCGGCCATGATCGGCGGCAGCGTGTGGCAAAACGGCGATTCTACCGGCAGGCGTAAAATCGCGACGATGAATTGGACCAGTCTTCTCGCCATCGGCGGCGGCGCCGTGCTCGGGGCGTGGCTTCGCTATGGCCTGGGTCTGTGGCTCAATCCGGTGTTCGCCACGGTGCCGTTGGGCACGCTGGCCGCCAACCTGATCGGTGGCTACCTGGTCGGCGTGGCGGTGATGGTGTTCCACCTCAATGCCGAGATGCCGCCCGAATTCAAGCTGTTCTTCATCACCGGCTTTCTCGGCGCGCTGACCACCTTCTCGACTTTTTCGGCGGAGGTGGTGCACCTGATCCAGAGTGCGCGCTACGCCTGGGCGGCCGGAGCCGCCGCCTTGCACCTGTTCGGTTCGCTGCTGATGACCGGGCTCGGCATCTTTACCATCCACAAGCTGGCGCAATAGTCGTTTGCGCCGTCTCGCCGGCGCCGACTTTCGGGTGTGGTCAGTCCCCGATTGCTCCGCGCGAAATGATTCTGTCGCCGGCGGGCGAACAAGGCGACGTCTTTTGGATGTGGCAAATTGACGTACAATAAGCTCCTGAGTTTATGGAGACACCTGCCATGTCCGCCGCCAGTCGTGCCCCTGAATCTGCCCGCATCAACCTGCGCACCAGCCCCGAAGCCAAGGCGCTGATTGAGCGCGCCGCCGCGCTGATGGGCACTACCGTGTCCGGCTTCATGCTGCAGAACGCCTACGAGGCGGCGCGACGAGTGGTCGCCGATAACGATACGATCATGTTGTCGCAGCGCGACTTTGAGGCTTTCATTGCCGCTTGCGAGAACCCGTCGGAGCCGAACGAGGCGCTACGTGCCCTGATGGCGCGGCGCTGAATGCCGCCGATACGAATCGAGCCATTGGCGGGGCAGCATCGGCGTTCCGGTTTCGACTGCGGCGAACCGGCGCTCAACGAGTTTTTGGCAACGCAGGCGGGACAGCAGCAAAGGCGCGGCTTTGGCAAGACCTACGTCGCGCTGGCTGACGACGGCATTGCGGTTGCAGGCTACGTCACCGTCAGTGCCGGTCAGGTGGCGACCGCGCAACTGCCGGCACATTTGAAGCTGCCGCGCTATCCCGCGCCGATCCTTCGTATTGGGCGACTGGCTGTCGATAGGCGGCAGCAGGGGCAGGGTGTCGGACAGGAGTTATTGTCATTCGCGTTGCACCTCGCGCTGGATTTCTCGCAGCGAGTCGAGCTTTATGCGGTGGTTGTTGATGCCAAGCATGAAAAGGCGCGGGCTTTTTATGCGCGTCTCGGATTCGTGTCCGTGAACGACAATCCGCTCTGTCTCTATCTTCCACTGGCGATGCTCGGCAGTCGTCCGCCCGGGCGATGAAGTTCGATCCCGAGGCGCGACGGGCGGCGCGGCCGGCGCTGACCTATGACGAGGCGCTGCCGGTCAATGTGCTGCGCGCCGAGATCGGCGAAACGATACTCAAGCACCAGGTGGTGGTGATCTGCGGCGAGACCGGCTCGGGCAAGACCACGCAATTGCCCAAGATCTGCCTTGAAATCGGCCGTGGCCTCAACGGCCTGATCGGCCACACCCAGCCGCGGCGCATCGCCGCGCGCGCCACGGCGACGCGGATTTCGCAGGAACTCAAGTCGGAACTCGGCCGCCACGTCGGCTTCAAGATCCGCTTCACCGACAAGGTGACGCCGGCCTCCTACATCAAGCTGATGACCGACGGCATCCTGCTCGCCGAGACGCAGACCGATCCACTCTTGCGCCAGTACGACACGATCCTGATCGACGAGGCGCACGAGCGCAGCCTCAACATTGATTTCCTGCTCGGCTACCTCAAGCAACTGCTGCCGAAGCGGCGCGACCTGAAGGTCATCGTCACGTCGGCGACGCTGGATGCCGAGCGATTTTCGAAGCATTTTGAAGGGGCCCCGGTGATCGAGGTGTCGGGGCGCCTGTTCCCGATCGAAACGCGCTTCCGGCCCTGGCAGGAAAAGAAGGACGGCGACCTCAACGATGCCATCGTTGATGCCGTGGACGAAGCCCATCGCACGGGACCGGGCGACGTACTGGTGTTCCTGCCCGGCGAGCGCGAGATCCGCGAGGCGGCCGAGGCATTGAGGAAGCACCATCCGCCGGGGCTGGAGGTGCTGCCGCTGTTCGCGCGCCAGACGGCGGTGGAGCAGGGCCGCGTCTTCGCCGCGCACCAGGGGCAACGCGTTGTGCTGGCGACCAACGTCGCCGAGACCTCGCTCACCGTGCCCGGCATCCGCTACGTGATCGATTCGGGCCTGGCGCGGGTCAAGCGCTATTCGCATCGCAACAAGGTCGAGCAACTGCAGGTCGAGCCGATCTCGCGCGCCGCTGCCAGCCAGCGCGCCGGTCGCTGCGGCCGCGTTTCCGCCGGCATCTGCTTCAAGCTTTACGACGAAGAGGACTACAACAAGCGCCCGGCCTATACCGAGCCCGAAATCCTGCGCTCCAGCCTGGCCGGCGTGATCCTGCGCATGAAGTCCTTGCATCTCGGCGACGTCGAGGACTTCCCCTTCCTCGAAGCGCCGGCGCCGCGCATGATCGCCGATGGCTATAACCTGCTCGCCGAACTCGGTGCGCTGGACGAGGCGAGCAAGGAGCTGACGCCGGTCGGGCGCGAGTTGGCCAAGCTGCCGCTGGACCCCAAGATCGGCCGCATGATCCTCGCCGCGCGCGAACATGGCTGCCTGCGCGAAGTGCTGATCATCGCTTCGGCGCTGGGCAGCCAGGACCCGCGCGACAGGCCCGCCGAGGCGGCCGGCTCGGCCGACCAGGCTCATGCCAAATGGAAAGACGAGAAGTCCGAGTTCCTCTCCTACCTCAAATTGTGGACCGCGGCGGACGAGGTCTGGAAGCACGAGACCAGCAACAAGCAGCGCCAGTGGTGCAGGCACAATTTCATTTCCTGGCTGCGCCTGCGCGAGTGGCGCGACGTGCATGGCCAGCTGATGACGCTATGCCACGAGCACGGCTGGAAGGAGAACCAGCTGCCGGCCACCTACGAGGCCATCCACAAGGCGCTGCTCACCGGCCTGCTCGGCCACATCGGCCTTGTCAGCGAGGAAGACAAGAACTATCTCGGCGCGCGCGGCATCCGCTTCTACATACATCCGGGTTCCAGCCTGCTGAAGAAGGCCGGACGCTGGATCGTCGCCGCCGAACTGGTCGAGACTTCGCGCCTGTTCGCGCGCTGCATCGCCCGGATCGAGCCGGAATGGCTGGAGCAGGTCGGCGCCCACCTGATCCGCAGGCATGTCTACGAACCGCACTGGGAAAAGGGTCCGGGCCAGGTCGTGGCCTGGGAGCGCGTCACCCTGCACGGCCTGATGCTGCATGCCAAGCGGCGCCTGCATTACGGTCCGAGTGATCCGAAGCTGGCGCGCGAGATCCTGATCCGCGAGGCGTTGGTCGAAGGCCAGGTCGGCGAGGACTGGGCGCGCAAATGGCGCTTCTTCCAGCACAACGCGAAGCTGAAGAAGGAGATCGAAACCCTGGAGCACAAGTCGCGCCGGCCCGACGTGCTGGTCGATGACGATTTGATTTACGCCTTCTACGACTCCAAGCTGCCGGCGGGCATCATCACGCTGGCGGCCTTCGACCATTGGCGGCGCGAGGCGGAAGCCGCCGAGCCGAAGCTGCTCTGCCTGGAAAAGGAGCAGTTGATGCGCCACGAGGCGGCGGGCATCACCACCGACGCATTCCCTCCCGAGCTCATCCATCGCGGCCGCGGCTTCAAGCTCGCCTACCACCACGACCCCGGCGCGGCGGACGACGGCGTGACGCTGACCCTGCCGCTGGCGGCGCTCAACCAGTTGCCGGCCAACCGCTGCGAATGGCTGGTGCCGGGCCTGCTCAAGGAGAAAGTGGTGGCGCTGCTGAAGACGGTGCAGCAGAAGTATCGCCACCGCCTGCAGCCGCTGGACGAGTTCGCGACGAATTTCTGCGAGGCCGAACATGACCTCGACGAGCCGCTGGTGCGTGCCCTGACCCGCGCCGCCGAGGAACACCTGGCCATGAAGCTGCCGCTCGACGCCTTCCGCACGGGCGAGCTGCGGCCGCACCTGTTCATGAATTTCCGCCTGGTCGACGAGCACGGCGGCACGCTGGCGATATCGCGCAACCTGGCCGAACTGCGCGCCGAGTATCGCGGGCGCGTCGAGCAGGCCTACGCCGACGCGGAGATCAGCCATGAGGCCGCTGCCAGCGATGCGCCGGGGTACACCGCATGGACCTTCGGCGCGCTGCCCGAACTCATGGAACTGAAAGTCGGCGCTGGCACCACGGTAGGTTTCCCGGCGCTGGTCGACCTGGGCGAGAGCGTACGCCTCACCGCCTTCGACACCGAGGACAAGGCCCGCAGCGAGCACCGCAGGGGTCTTGCGCGCCTGTTCGCGCTGCAACTGGCGGCCCAGGTCAAGGCCATCGAAAAGCTGCCGGGACTGCGCGAGCTCGCGCTGCAGTTCATGGCTCTGGGGACAGAGAAGGAACTGCGTGAGCAACTCGTCGCGGTGACGCTGGAGCGCACCTGCCTGATGGACCCGCTGCCTGCCGAAGAGTCGGCGTTCGCCGCACGGCGCGAGGCGGCGCGCGGGCGCATCCTGCTGGTGGCGCAGGAAATCCTGCGCCTGGTGGCGGCCATCCTCACCGAGTACGCGACGCTGGCGAAGAAGCTCGCGTCCATGCAGAAGGCCTTTCCGCAGGCGGCCGCCGACGTCTCCGCGCAATTGGCCGAGCTGATGCCGAAGAAATTCATCCTGGCCACGCCCTTCGAGCGCCTGCAGCACTATCCGCGTTACCTCAAGGCCGTTGCCCTGCGCCTGGACAAGGCGCGCAGCGACCCGGCACGCGACGCGCGCCTGATGGCGGACTGGCAGGCGCTGGGCAAACCCTGGGAACGCGAGCGCAACGCCATGCAGAAGTCCGGCCAGCAGCAGGACGGCTTCCTCGACGAGTTCCGCTGGCTGCTCGAAGAACTGCGCGTTGCGCTGTTCGCCCAGGAACTCAAGACCTCGTCACCGGTCTCCGTGAAGCGCCTGCAGAAGATGTGGGATAGTCGGGAGCGGCGTTGATCATTGCCAACGCTCACGGTAGCAAGTGCCACCCGTGGAAGATGCAACACGCGCAAAGCGAATTGGTCGCCCGCCCCCCATGCCCCCCTCGCGGGGGGGGTGCCTGTCCGCTCGCTTTGCTCGGATATCACCCATGGCTTCGAACCAGTTGTTTCAGCTTAAAGGCAAGGACACACCATGACGGAACTGCTGGCTGCCTTTACCCGTTCGCTGCGCGACCTCGGTCGCGGCGAGATCCTGTGGCATGCGCTGTGGCCGCCGCTGGCCTCGCTCGCGCTGTGGCTGACGGCCGGCTATGCCTTCTGGTCCGAGGGGCAGATGCTGATGGCGCGCATCCTGCCGCAATTGCCGTGGACCGGCTGGGAATGGGTCGCCCGCTGGGCCGCCATGTTCCTAATGCTGGCTGCGCTGGCCGCCCTGATTTACATCACGGCGACGATGCTGGTGGCGATCTTCGCCCTGCCGCGCCTGATCAGCCTGGTCGCCGCGCGCGACTATCCCGAGCTCGGCCGCCACGGCGAGAACGTATTCTGGGGCAGCCTGGCCAATACCCTGGCCGCCGCCGCCATCTTCATCTTCGGCAGCCTGATCCTGCTGCCGCTGCTGCTGATCCCCGGCATGCTGCTGGTACTTCCGCTGCTCTGGGGCGCCTGGCTCAACCAGCGCACGTTCCGCTTCGATGCGCTGGCCGAACACGCGACGGCGACCGAGATGCGCCGCCTGGCGCGCGAGAATCGCCGCAGCTTCTACACGGCCGGGCTGGCCACCGCCGCAGCGGCGCACCTGCCCCTGGTCAACCTGCTGGTGCCGGCCTTCACGGCGCTGGTCTTCGTCCATCTGGGCCTGGCGGCGCTTCGCCGCCAGCGCCAAAGCGGGGGTATCGAGCTGTGACAACCCAAGGCAAAGGCATCGGCGCCATCATCATCGGCGACGAGATCATCCTCGGTCGACGCCAGGACAAGCAT
Source organism: Sulfuritalea sp. (assembly GCA_044359585.1). GTDB lineage: Bacteria > Pseudomonadota > Gammaproteobacteria > Burkholderiales > Rhodocyclaceae > Sulfuritalea. The sequence continues at coordinate 32,614 of JBIKLV010000030.1, forward strand.
TTCGCGCGCATCGTCGAGATCCTCGCCGCGCGCGGACTGACGCTGGCCTGGGCGCTCTATGCCGGCGACGACCGGGTGCGGCTGACGGACACCCTGCGCCGCAGCTTCGCCAGCGGCGACATCGTCTTCAGCTGCGGCGGCATCGGCAACACGCCGGACGACCATACCCGGCAGGCCGCCGCTGCCGCGGCCGGCGTCGAACTGGAACTGCATGCGGACGCCGAGCGCGAGATTCGCGGGCGCTATGCCGAGATCGGGCGCGAGGTCACCGCCTTTGCGCTCGACATGGGGCGCTTTCCGGCCGGCAGCCGCATCATCCCCAACCCGGTGAATCGCATCGCCGGATTTTCCTTTGGCGACCACCATTTCGTGCCTGGCTTTCCGCAGATGGCCTGGCCGATGATCGAATGGGTGCTCGACCACCAGTATGCCGATCGCTTCAACCGCAATCCCTCGGCCGAAGCGGCGATCCTGGTCTGGGAAGGCCTGGAAAGCGTGCTGACGCCGCTCATGGTTCGCATCGAAGCGGAGTTTCCCGGGCTCAAGGTGTTTAGCCTGCCCTTCCTCGGTTCGGCCGAGGTCCGCCGCAACATCGAACTCGGCGTGCGCGGCGCGCCCGAAGAGGTGCCGGCCGCGATGGACCTGATGCGGCGCGAAGTTGCTGCGCTGGGCTACGCCTGGGATGAGAAGCCCGCGCCGGCGAAGTAATCTATGATGACTTTTTCCGCTTACGACATGGGTGGTACCGATGGATGAACTGAAACGGCAGCAACTGAGGGGCACCCAACTGTTCGTCAACGTCGGCCACGAAAGCGTCGAGTATCTGTTCGAGCACTGCGAGGAACGGACGCTGGAACGCGGTGAGCACCTGCTCGAACCGGGTGCTGCCAACTGCCACCTTTACATCGTCCTCGAAGGCGAACTGCGCGTCTATCTGAGCGACCGAACCCTGCCGCCACAGGCCGTGCTCGGCGCCGGTGAATGTGTCGGCGAAATGTCGCTGCTCGACGGACAGGTCGCCTCGGCGCTGGTGCTTGCGGCGCGCGACAGCAAGCTGGTGGCGATCCCGCACGAGGTGCTCTGGTCGCTGGTGGATTGCTCGCACGCCATCGCGCGCAACCTTCTGGCGGTCATTTCCGGCCGCATGCGCGACAGCAACCGGGCGCTGGTGGTCCTGCAGGAGCGCAGCCTCGAGTTCGAAGATGCCGCCAGCGTCGATGCGCTGACCGGAATCCACAGCCGGCATTGGCTGCGTAGTGCCTTTCCGCGCGCCATGGCACGCTGCGAGCATGACGGCGAGCCGGTCTGCCTGGTGGTCGCCGACATCGACCACTTCCGGCATTTCAACGAGCGCTTCGGCTACCTGTCCGGCGACGCGGTGCTGAAGCGCATGGCGCGGCGCCTGGCGGATGGCCTGCGCGCGCAGGATCTGATCGTCCGCTTCGGTGGCGAGGCCTTCCTCATCCTGTTGCCGTATTCCACGCTGGACGAGGCGGTGCCGATCGCCGATCGCCTGCGCGAACTGGTCGCGATCGGCAGCGGCCTCAAGACCGGCGAGGGCGTGACCCTGAGCTGCGGCGTGGGCCAGATGCAGCCGGGCGAAACACTGGAGATGCTGCTGGCGCGCACCGAAGCGGCCTTGCGCCGCGCCAAGGACAACGGTCGCGACCGGGTCGAGGCGGCGGCCTAGCGAAAATCACTCTTACGGCATCGGGTAATTTATCGAGCGTAGCGAGCGAAAAAGGCCCCCCCCGAGAGGGGGGGCGAAGGGGGGCGGGTGTTTGAAAAAGGGCTGGCTTTCATGGTGCGGGGGGATGTTTCCCGCATCAAGAACGCTAACGAAAGCCACTCATACGGCATCGGGTAATTTATCGAGCGTAGCGAGCGAACCAGGCCCCCCCCGAGAGGGGGGCGAAGGGGGGCGGGTGTTTGAAAAAGGGCTAACTTTCATGGTGCGGGGTGATGTTTCCCGCATCAAGAAAGTCAGCCCGTTCCGCCCACCGTCAGTCCATCGATGCGCACCGTCGGCTGGCCGACGCCGACCGGGACGCTCTGGCCTTCCTTGCCGCAGGTGCCGACGCCGGAGTCGAGCGCCATGTCGTTGCCTATCATCGACACGCGGTTCATCGCATCCGGGCCGCTGCCGATCAGCGTCGCGCCCTTGACCGGCTTGGTGATCTTGCCGTTCTCGATCAGGTAGGCCTCGGCGGTGGAAAAGACGAACTTGCCGCTGGTGATGTCGACCTGGCCGCCGCCGAAGTTGGCGGCATAGAGCCCCTTCTTCACCGACTTGATGATTTCCTGCGGATCATGCCCGCCGTTGAGCATGGCGGTGTTGGTCATGCGCGGCAGCGGCAGGTGGGCGAAGGATTCGCGGCGGCCGTTGCCGGTCACCGGGACTCCCATCAGGCGCGCATTGAGCGTGTCCTGCAGGTAGCCGACCAGGATGCCGTCCTCGATCAGCACGGTGCGCTGCGTCGGGTTGCCCTCGTCGTCGATGGTCAGCGAGCCGCGGCGGTCGGCGATGGTGCCGTCATCGACCACGGTGACGCCCTTCGACGCGACGCGGGTGCCGATGCGGCCGGCGAAGGTGGAACTGCCCTTGCGGTTGAAGTCGCCTTCGAGGCCGTGGCCGACCGCTTCGTGCAGCAGGATGCCGGGCCAGCCGGGGCCCAGCACCACGGTCATCTCACCGGCCGGGGCAGGCTTGGCGGCGAGGTTGACGCTGGCTTGATGTACGGCACGTTCTGCATAGTCCTTCAGCACGGCGTCGCTGAAATAGCCATAGTCGAAGCGGCCGCCGCCGCCGGACGAGCCCTGCTCGCGCCGCCCTTTTTCTTCCATGATCACCGTGATCGAGACGCGCACCAGCGGGCGCACGTCAGCCGCCATCTGGCCGTCGGAACGTGCCACCAGCACCACTTCCCAGGTGCCGGCGATGTGCGCCATGACTTCCTTGACCCGCGGGTCGGCGGCGCGCGCCATGGCTTCGATCCGTTCCAGCAGCTTGACCTTGGCCGTGTCGTCGAGCGAGGCGATCGGATCGTTGTCGGCGTAAAGCGCGGCGGGCTGCCTGCCACGCTTCAGCATCGGCGCCAGGCGCTGGGCTCCTGCGGCGGCGATGGCGCGCGTGGCGCCGGCGGCGGCCAGCAGCGCGGCCATGCTGATGTCGTCGGAATAGGCGAAGGCCGTCTTCTCGCCCGAGAGCGCGCGCACGCCGACGCCCTGCTCGATGTTGAAGCTGCCCGACTTGACGATGCCCTCTTCGAGGCTCCAGGCCTCGGACCGCGCGTACTGGAAATACAGGTCGGCGTAATCGACGTGGTTGCCGAACAACTGGCCGAACACGCGCTCCAGCTGGTGAGGTGCCAGGCCGTGCGGCTTGAGCAGGGTCTGTTCGGCAATTTCGAAATGGGGGATGGCGTTGGCGATGGCGTTCATGGGAGTCCTGTCATTACGGGTTGCAAGCGAGTGGGCGCCCCGTGGCAATCGAGCGCAGCGAGCATATCAGTAGCCTCCCCCGCGAGGGGGGCGAGGCGGGAATTTGTGACGCATGCGTCACGCCGCCGCAGCCGGCTGGCTGTGCAAAGCCAGCCGTGGGCCGCGTAGCGGATGGGAGGGGGCGGGCCCGTTTGCTTGCGCGAATTTCATGGTTCGGAATTGTCGTCGGCGATTCTGCGCGTCATAGTATCCGGTGTTTCAGCGCCGGCAGGCTGGCGCGGGTATCACTGATGCGCTGCGGGTCGAACTCGGCGACGACGATGCCCTCGCCCTTGTCCATGCGGGCGACGACCTCGCCCCAGGGATCGATCACCATGGAATTGCCGTGCGTCATGCGCCCCGTGGGATGCAGCCCGCCTTGCGCCGCAGCCAGCACGTAGCACTGGTTCTCGACGGCACGCGCGCGCAGCAGCATCTCCCAGTGGGCGCGGCCGGTGGTCTCGGTGAAGGCGGCGGGCAGCACCAACAGGTCGAGAGTGCCCTGGGCACGAAAAAGTTCCGGAAAGCGCAGGTCGTAGCAGATGGCGAGGCCGACCCGGAGCAAATGCGGGCCGAACGGCATGTCGAAGGCCACGACCTGGTCGCCGCGCTCGATGGTCGCCGCCTCGTCGTAGGCTTCGGCGCCCTTGCGAAAGCCAAAGAGATGGATCTTGTCGTAGCGCGCCACGCGCCGGCCTTGCGGGTCGTAGACCAGGCAGGAATTGCGCAGCTTCGCCGGATCGTCGGCCTGCAGCGGGATCGAGCCGCCGACCAGCCACAGCCCGTGCTTGCGTGCAGCAGCGGCGAGGAACTCCTGGATCGGGCCGCTGCCGTCGGTTTCGCGCGCGGCGAGGCGATCGACGTCGCTGGCGCCGATCAGCGGGAAGTACTCGGGCAGCGCCACCAGTTGCGCACCGGCCGCGGCCGCCTCGGCGATCAGGCGGCCGGCGGTTTCCAGGTTCGGTGCCACGTCCGGCCCCGAGATCATTTGCACGGCAGCGATCTTCATGGCTTGCCGTCGGGCCGCCCCAAGGCGACCGCTCCAACAATCTGCGAGCACGGCGCGCCGCTGGCAATGTGGAATACGTCGTTCATTTGCGCTCCTCCTCGGGCTTCTGCTGGCCCAGTTTGTCTACCTTGGGATCGGCCCAACTGCCGGTCACCGCGTATTCGAAGGCGAAGGCCTGATCGAGCGGATCCTTGAATATCTTCTGCGCCGCCCAGACCACGGCACCCGCAATCGGGTTGGCGATCATGGCGCCGACCGCAATCGATTCGCCCACGGCGGGCTGCACGCGGACCTTGAGGTCCTGCGTTTCCCTGCCGAGGTTCACCGTGCCGCTCATCAGCACTTTTGCCGAGGGCCCCTGGATCTGCAGCTCCTTCGTTTCCATCACGCCGCGCGCGACGGCGACCTGGCCGCCGATACTGTCGAAGGCGAAGCCCTCGCTGAAGATGTCGCGGAAATCCAGGGTGATCCGGCGCGGCAGCGATTGCAGGCTGAGGATGCCGAGCAGGCGGCCGACACCGGGTTCGAGCTTGACGAACTGCCCGTTGGCGGCGTCGAGCTTGAGGTTGCCGTTGAGCGAGGGGTAATCGATGGTAAACGGCGTGCCGTTCCATGACAGATTGCCCGCCAGGTTGGCGCTGCCGCGGCGCACCGCGTCGGGATGGCCGATGCGCGCCAGCAGCTTTTCGATGCTCTTCGCCGCGAGCTTGAATTCGACGCGCGTGTCGGGCAGCGTCGGGCTGCGCCGCCAGCGCCCGCTGGCATCGAGCGTGCCATCGTCATTCTTCACCTCGACCTTGGCGTTCCATCCATCGTCCTTGTTTTCCGCCGCGACGCGCACCGTGCCCAGGGTGCGGTCCTTGTAGGAAAGCTGGTCTACCGTGATGTCGAGCGCCGGGATGTGGTCGATTACTTCGCTGGTCCTGGCTTGCAGGGTGGCCGGGTTGGCGACGGATTCGGGCAGCGCGAACTGGGCGATGCGGCCCGTCAGCTTGCCGTCGCCGGCGCTGCTCCATTCGAAATTGCCCGCCAGTTCGCGGCTCTTAAGTTCGAAGCGGGTGCTGCCGGCGGCATCCGCCCGGCTGCCCGTGATCCGAACGTCATGGAAGGCCTTCTCCTGGACGTTCAGTTCGGCGCTGCGCAGGTCGAACTGCAGCGCTGGCAGGGCCGGCAGCGCGGACTCGGTGGCGCCGTTGCCGTTCTTCGGCGCGGCCAGCAGGCGCCGCCAGAAATCCGCGTCGATGCGCGGCAGGTTGACCGCGACCAGCAGGTTGCGGTCGGGCAGGCCGCTGCCGGTGTCGCCGATGGCGACCACGCCGCGCACGATCGCGGGTGGATTGCTGTCATGGCGGCGCACCAGCTGCACGCGCAGCGCGCGGGCAAGATTGAGCTCGAGCAGGTCCTGCACTGGGCCGGGAGTTCCTGAGGGGGCGGCGGGGCCGTTGTCCTTGAAAGTTATGCCGCCGGTGGAGCCGGGGGCGGTATCCCTTGCGGACGACGCCCGCGACACGGCGGCCGGTCGCGCTGCGGGGCGCGCCGCGGGTTCCGGCGCCGCCTTGCGCTCGAAGCTGAACGGCATCGCGTCGGTGGCCGGCTTGTTGAACGGCGCGGGCAGGCTGGAGGACAGGCCGACCAGGTTCGACATCAGCTTCACTTCGGCGGACTTCTTGCGCACGCGCACGCTGCCGGTCCACTTGCTGCTGCCGGCCAGATCGTCGAACACACGGTGCGGAAACTGGCGGCGCAGGGTCGCGACGTTGATCTCGCCGGCCGCATTGACCTGTACGTTGCCGTCACCCGCCGTGCGCAGGTCAACGCTCAGCGGCGAATCGAGCAGGGTGCCGCGGATGCCGCGCGCTTCGAGGTGGTCGGCGGAGAACTTCAGCGCGCCGCGCACCTCGCCCAGCGGCGGCAGGTCGCTGTCTACCGTCAGGCGGTTGCCGTCGAAGCGGTAGCTGCCTTCGACCTTGGAACTGGACAGCTTGCGCAGGCGCAGGCCAAGTTTGAGATCGAGTTCGCCACTGCCTTCCGCCTTCATGTCCTCGGTGAAATGGTCGATGCGTTCGCCGACCGGGCTGGCCTCGATGAAGCGCAGGAAGTCGGCGGTGGGGCCGGTGGCCTTGCCCGTCACGGTCAGCAGTTCGTCGAGTTCTTCGAGGTCGGCGATCTCGGCGCGGACCTCGCGCAGGGCGACGCCGAAGATGCGGCCGCGCTTGCCGGTGATCAGCATGCGCTGGCCGGAAAACAGCAGCTCGCCTTCGATGCCGTCGATCACCGGCCAGCTTTCGGCATAGCGCAGGCCGGCGTCGACGAATTTGCCGCGCACTTCGAACAGGCCCTGCTTGCCGTCGCGGAAGGGGAAGTGGGCCAGGTCGCCCTGCAGCTTCAGCGTCACGTCGTTGGCCTTGCCGCCGATGATGGCGCCATGCAGCCATTCGCGTACGTCCTTGCCGACGCCCAGCGGCATGTAGCGCCACACCGCCTCGCCGCTGCCGCGCGTGAGGCGCGCGCCGAGGTCGATGCGGCCGGGGCCGGTGGGCAGGGCGTGCCACTCGCCGCTGGCTTCGCCGGCGGCATCCTTGTTGTGGAAGGCGGCTTTCTGCAAACGCACCTGCAGGTCGCCGGCCGCCGCTTTCCAGTCGAGGTCGGCGGAAAAGGCTTCCAGCTCCAGCTTCGGTTCGGCGAACACGGCGGGCAGTTCGAACAAGGCCTTTTGCCCGTCCAGCGTCAGCCGGCCACCCTTTTCGTCGCCCTCGACGCGACCATTGACGCCGGAGATGCCCGGCACCGGGCCCAGCGCGGTCATGCCGAGGCCCTCGAAACGGCTCTTGATGCTCCATTTTTCGGGAGCGCCGATGTTTTCCGGCGTGCCCTGCCAATCCAGCTTGAGGTCGAAGACGCGGCCGCGCGGTGCGTGGCGCGCCAGGCGGGCGCGGCTCACGTCGCTCAGTGGCAGGTGCGCGGCGAGGCGGGCCAGCGCATCGAGGTCGAGGCCATTGGCCGTTGCCGCACCGCGCGAGGGGCGGTTGGCAGCGGCCTCCTGCCAGGTCAGCTTGAGGTCGGTCGGCTGCAGCGCCAGTCCGTCGCGGGTGGCCAGCGTCAGGTGCTTGAGTTCGGCTTCGAAACCGCCGTCGAGGCGGCGTCCGCCGAAGCGTCCTTCAAGCAGCATCAGGTCAAGCTCGGGCAGGTCGGGACGCAGTTGCAGGCGCACGTCCGCCAGGCGCACGTCGGCGGTAGCCGAGATCAGCTGCTTGCTGGCAAATCCGAGCCAGAGCCGCAGTGCGCCGCTGCCTTGTGGCAGTGCCAGCGGATAGTCGACCCAGGCGCGCCAGCCGGCGAGGTCGGCGTAGTCCAGCTCGGCATAGGCTTCGCCCTTCCAGGCTTGGAGCTGGTCGAGGTCGCGGCCGCGGAAATCGCCGCGGATGTCGACGCGTGCTGCAAGCTGGCGCGGCGGGTCGGCGGTGAGGCCGAAGCGGTGGCGGCTGCCGCTGTTGTCGAGCTGGAAATTCAGGTGCTTGAGCTCCAGCGGCGC
>JBIKLV010000177.1:0-3379 GCA_044359585.1 Sulfuritalea sp.
CGCAAACTGGTACGCATGACGCTCGACATGGCAGATGTCGAGGTGTATGAGGCCGATAACGCGGCGAGCGCACTGGACCTGATTTATCGTATCCGCCCCAAGGTTGTCCTGATGGACATCATGATGCCGGGCGAGATGGACGGGCTGGACGCCTGTCGTCAGATAAAGGCTGATGCGGATCTCGCCCGCACCGTAGTCATCATGCTCACTGCACGAGGGCAACAAGCCGATCTCGACGCAGGCAAGTCTGCCGGCGCAGATGCCTATCTCGTCAAGCCCTTCAGCCCGCTGGAATTGCTCGATATGGTTTGCAAGTATGCGAACGATGCCGGCATCTCGACCCAGGATACAAAGTGAACAGCCCGGCGTTCCTGGCCAAGCAGAACGGAATACAGTGCCATATCATGGAAAGCGCAATCATGGCCAGCGTCAACGGCATCATGATTGTTGAAGTCGGCCTTGACACACTCACCACCGTATTCGTGAATCCGGCCTTTGAATCGATTACCGGTTACTCCAGCGACGAGGTAGTTGGCAGGCCTCCGGGGATGCTGCACGAAGGAGACTCCGATCAACCCGACCTGGATGTGCTGCGACAGGCCATCCGGGCACATCGGTCGGTGACGGTCGTGTTGAGAAACTACCGCAAGGACGGTACGTTGTTCTGGAACGAACTGTCTGTTTCGCCGGTGCATGACGCCGAAAACCAGCTCACCCACTTCGTCGGGATCCTGAACGACATTGGTTACCGGAAGCGAGCCGAGCAGGCATTGATTACCTGGTCCATGCGTCTTGACGCGCTCACCACCATGAGTGACGACGGTCTGGTCACCTTTGACGATCATGGCATCCTGTCTTATGCAAATGACGCCTTTACGAGACTCACCGGCTTGGCGACCGTTGAACTGCGGGGGCTGACATTTGCTGATTTCGATCTGCTCCTTGCGCGGCAGTGCGCCGAATCAGGCAACCCTCTTCGCCGTGTTGCGGAAGATTTTGATGAGGTGAAGAAACTCGGTTGCATCAACAACCGTGAGACGACAGTTCATCTGCAGCACCCGCAGAAAAGAACTCTCGCACGCCGCGCCCAAAAGGGCAGCCATGGCACTTCACTGCTGCTCTATTTGCAGGACATCACCAAAGCATGCGAGGTTGATGAAATGAAGAGTGAATTCCTGGCGACGGCCGCACATGAACTGCGCACACCGATGGCCAGCGTGCTCGGTTACGCAGAACTGTTATTGCTGCGAAACTATGACGCGGAAAAGAGCCGCGAACTTCTCGAAATAATCGTGCGCCAGTCGCGGCGCGTAAATGAGCTGCTCAACGAGCTGCTCGACCTCGCCCGCATCGAGGCGCGGCGCGGCAAGGACTTCAAGATCGGGCGCATCGATATCCATGCCTTGCTGCAAGAAGTTGTCGGCGGCCTCAAGATGACTGACTCCCGCTCATTTGTTGCCATCTCATCGCCGCCGGATCCCCTCTCGATTCGCGCCGATCGCAACAAGGTTGCTCAGGCGCTAAGCAATGTGATCTCCAATGCCGGCAAGTATTCCCCGGAGGGTGGCGCGATCGACATCGAGCTGGTACCGCCTGTCAGCGACCACGCGTTGCTCGGCATCCGCATTACCGACCACGGCATCGGCATGACACCTGAGCAGCTCGCGCACGTTTGCGAACGCTTTTACCGCGCCGATACCTCGGGGAAAATTCCGGGAACAGGCCTCGGCATGAGCATCGTCAAGGAGATCATCGAACTGCACGGCGGCCGCCTGGAGCTTGCCAGCAAAGTCGGCGCCGGCACCACGGTGACGCTCTGGCTGCCTGCCGGTGATGTCGAAGTCGGCACGCAAGCGGCGGATGCTTTTTCCTCGCCACCAAAGGAGCAAAAAGCATGACGTTAAACACAACGGTACTCATCGTCGACGATGACAGCGACCTGCGCAAGCTCCTGCGCTTTGCTCTCGCGAGCAGCCGGCGCGTGATCCTTGAAGCGGCCACCGCCGAGGAAGGTCTGCGTCTTGCGCTCTATACCGTGCCCGATGTGCTCCTGCTCGACATCGGCCTGCCCGGACTGGACGGCTTCACGATTTGCCGGGCCATTGACGACAAACCAAGGCTGTGGTCGATGAAAACCGTGATCATCAGCGGCCATGACGCTGCGGAGGATATCAGTCAGGCCGCCTGGTTCGGCATCAATGCCTATTTGATCAAGCCATTCTCGCTACGAACCGTGATCGAACTCGTCGAGCGGCTTGAACCTAAGCGTAACGAAATGCTGGTCATCCCTGCCGAACGGCATGACTGACATTCACCCGACTCCCGCGATGTTGCCAGCAAGTGCTTTCAAGCACTCCACGCTCACCGCTTTGGTTTATCTCGTGCTCGGCCTGGCTGGCCTCGCTCTGGCGATCCCGCCCGGCTACGCCAGCCCGGTCTTTCCGGCAGCGGGATTTGCAGTCGCGATCATGCTCTGGTCCGGACGGCGCGCGTGGCCCGGAATTGCACTGGGCTCGTTGCTGCTCAACCTGATTTCAGGCGACCTGGGCCAGGCGGCGCGCGCCACCACCGTCATCACCGCGCTTGGAATTGCCACCGGCTCCACCCTGCAGGCCTATGTCGCCGCCCTCCTGGCCGAGCGCGCAGCCGGGCGCAGTTGGCAACGCATGGATTCCCAGCGCGATATCGTGCGCGTACTCTTTGCCGCGGGACCGCTGGCCTGCCTGATCTCCGCCAGCACCGGCGTCGGCACGCTCTACGTCAATGGCCTGACGTCCGCATCCGAGGCCTTGTTTACCTGGTGGAACTGGTGGGCCGGCGACACCCTGGGCGTACTGGTTGCCCTGCCGCTGAGCCTGACCTGGTTGCTGCGCTCGCAATTCCCGTGGCGCTCGCGGCCGGTGGCGCTGGGCATGCCGATGCTGGTCGCTCTGGGGCTGATTGCCGGAGGATACTGGACCGTCTCGCAATGGGAGCGCACGGAGCATGACATGGAGGTGCGCAACCACGCCGAGCGTTTGGCCAAGCGACTTGAACAGCGCTTCATCGCACACCAGGAAGCCCTGGCCGCACTTAAGCGCCTGATTGAAGTCACGCCGGACATGAGCTACGCGCAGTTCGATCACTTCACCCGCATCACCTTGCGCGAGAACCCGGACATCTTTGCGCTGAGCTTCAATCCCTATGTACGTCTCGAAGAACGTGCCGGCGTCGAACAGCGCATGGCGCGCTCCACGCAAAAGCCCGACTTCGAAATCAAGGAGCGCGATGCGCAGCGGCGCCTGATCCGCGCCGGCGAGCGCGAAGACTATGTTGTCGTCGGCTACATCTCGCCGCTGGAAGGAAACCGGCCGGCCATCGGTTACGACATCAATTCGGA